>NZ_DDOV01000037.1 GCF_002341865.1 Clostridium sp. UBA2485
GTTAACTCTTACTTAGAAGAAATTTGTAGTGTTATTAAATGTAAAGAAGTCCATGATGAAATAAAAGAGGAGATGAAAAGCCATATTGAAGAATTGTCCTTAGAATATATAGACAATGGATATGAAAAAAATGAAGCTTATAAATTAGCTATAAAAGACATGGGAGATTCAGGAGAAATAGGATTTAAGCTTAATAAGGTATATGAGAAAAAAATAGAATATAAAACTTTGATTATTGCTATATTATTAAGTTTGTTCGGCCTTAGTTTTACATTTATTTTAAATAATAAATTAAGTAGATATACTTCTCCAGCAGTAAATCAAATGATATCTTTTATTATAGGAATAGGGGCATTTATAGGTCTCTATTATTTTGATTACAGAAAATTAGAGAAATATTCTTATCATATATTTGGAATTTCTATATTTTTTTCATTTATTCAAGTAGCATTTGGAAATCTAATAAAAGGAAGACCAACTTTTATAGTTGCAAATTTTGAAATATTTACTTTAATAGGATTTTTAATTTCTATTAGTGGGATTATTAAAGGCTTTAATTTTAAAGAAAAAAAGCAAATACTCATTGCTATAGGAATTTTTATTATAGGAAATTTTTCTTTACTTTACATGAAGAATATAGTTAATAATTTTATTTTTACTGCTACATTTATCATTTTACTTTTTCAGAATAGTGATAATAGATTTATACCTAGCGCCTTTGGGATAGCTACCTTAGGAAGTATTATAGTTCCGATTATAAGTCGTGAATATTTTAGAAAGAGGTTATTCACATTTTTAAACTATAAAAGTGATCCTTATGGTATGGGATATCAAAACATGGAAATTTCAAAAATATTATCATCTTCTAATATTGTAGGAAAATTCGATACAAGTAAAATAGAATCATTACCTGAGGCCGGTACAGATCTTGTATTTACTTCAATAATATCTGTAATGGGTTGGATAGTAGCTTTAGCTATAATAATATTAGTTTTAACTTTTATAGTTATATTGTTTAAAAATATTAAGATGATAAAAAATAGATATGGAAAAAATATAATGATAAGTATAACTACAGTCTTTGGGATACAATTTGTCCTTAATATATTAATGTCAATGAATTTATCTCCAATTTTAATTGTTGCATTGCCTTTTATAGGATATGGTGGCTCATCTATGTTAAGCAGTATGATAATGTTAGGTTTAATATCCAGTATATATTCAAGAAAAAATCTTAAAAATAGTTTTGATAATGTCATAAGTTCATAGAACTATTATATTTTCCAAAAAAACAAATAGATTTTATAGATTAAAAAATTGTAGTGTTAATTATATATCTTATTAGAATTTCTAGGGTATATATTTTATTAGATACATAGATTTACTATGTATTGTTAATCTATGTATAGGAGGTGGAACTATGAAAATTAGTAAAGAATTATTAAAAGGAAGTACAGTAATTTTAATTTTAAGTCTTTTAAAAGAAAAGCCCATGTATGGCTATGAGATGATTAAAAAAATTGAAGAAAAGTCCAGTGGAATTTTTACTTTTAAAGAAGGTACCTTATATCCTATACTCCATAGTTTAGAGGGGGAAAATGCAGTTGAAGCTTATTGGGTTGAAAGTGATGAGGGAAGAAAAAGAAAATATTATAAGATTACTAAAAGTGGCATTAAACTTTTAAAAGAAAAAGAAGTGGAGTGGAAAACTTTTAAAGGAGCAGTTGACAATCTTTTATACCAGGGGGTGTTGATGTAATGGATGGAGTTAACTCTTACTTAGAAGAAATTTGTAGTGTTATTAAATGTAAAGAAGTCCATGATGAAATAAAAGAAGAAATAAGAAATCATATTGAGGAATTAGCCTTAGAATATGTAGATAATGGATATACTTCAGATGAAGCTTATAAATTAGCTATAAGAGATATGGGAGATTCAGGAGAAATAGGTTTTAAGCTTAATAAAGTATATGAGAAAAGAATAGAGTATAAAACTTTGATTATAGGAATCTTATTATCATTGTTCGGTATAGTAGTTAATTTTTTAATAACTAGCAATTTAATGCAGAGATATGAGAATCAAACCGTTAAAAGTATATTTTGTTTTCTACTAGGAATAGGAGTGTTTTTAGGCATATATTATTTTGATTATAGAAAGCTAGAAAAGTATTCATATCATATTTATGGAATATCAACTGTAGTAGGATTACTTTCTTATATATCAAAAAGTGGAATGTCAATAGTTAGAGATGAAATTATGTTAGGATCATTAATCATGCTTCTTTATTTAATTTCAATAAGTGGAATTATAAATAATATGGACTTTAAATATAAAAATAATATATTTAGGCTTATTGGGATGTTTATTTTATCTAATTATATTTTATTTTTAGAAATGAATAAGATATATGCTGTAATATTTACTTTTGTATTTATAGTGTTAACAATTAAAAATTGTAAAAATAAAAAAATACCAATAATTTTTACTTTTTCATCAGTTTTAGGAGGTTTATTTTATTGTTTTATGAATCCCTATCGTTTAGCAAGACTAACAAGTTTTATAGATTTTAGAGACATTAATAAGGGTGCAGCTTACATAAATAATATAATATTTAAAATTATGGATTCTTCTCAATTTATAGGAAGAACATTAAATCAAGATATAATCAATATGATATCTTTTGATGCGAATGACATTACATTTACTCTAATATTATGTTATTTTGGATGGGCTGCTGCACTTTTTATAATAGTATTATCTATTATTTTTATAATATCTTTATTTAGAAATATAAAATTAATAAAAAATAATTACGGAAAAAATATAATTTTAGGAATTACAATCTCTTTTCTTATTCAGTTTACAATTAGTATTATGATGTGCCTTAATCTTGCACCAATAATTGGAGTTGTATTGCCTTTCATTGGATATAGAGTCACATCAATGATTACTAATATGGCTATGTTAGGGCTCATATCCAGTATATATTCAAGAAAAAATCTTAAAAAAAGCTTTAAAAAGATAAGTTTATAAACTTATTTTTTTAAGGCTTTGAGACTAAAAAAGTTCTATTTTTTAAAGTTTTCAATGTTATAAATTGCTATATAGGTTATTGTATATTCAAGATTACTTATAGAATCAAATTGAAATATTGACTTAAAATGGTATGATATTAATTAGAGAAGGAACAAAATCTTCTCTAATTTTTTTAATAATATTTTGAAAATTCATAAATTTTACAACTGATGGCTATATTATTATAATTAGATAAGGTTTATATTACATAGGACATAGTTTAGGAGGAAGAATATGGGTTTTAAAAACAAAGAAACAAGGAGGAAATATAAGTTATCTACTATTTTTGCAATTATAGCCGTTATATTTCTTATAATTGGTGGAAAACTTTACGCAACAGAGTCTGTATTTGTAAGAAAATTAAACGATTTTAAAAAGTATTTCACTGTAAATAATCAAGTAGAAGCACACAAGATTTATGACGAAACAAAAAAAGAAAAGCACAAAGAAAAAATAGATACATATTTATTAGATCAGTTAGAGGCTTTAAAATTTAGTTTAGAAAATAACACTATTGAAAATGAAAAAGCAGAAGAGTCTATAGTTAATTTTAAATATTATGGAGATAAATCGAAAAAAATTAAAATAGAATATGATAAGATGCTTAATTATATACAAGATGATAAGCATTATAAAAATGGAATAAAATATTTTGAAGAGAAAGAGTTTATTAAGGCAAAGGAAGAGTTTGCTCTAGTTAGGGAAAGTTATAAGTTCTATGAGCAGGCACAGGATACATTAAAAGTCATACCTGAAAGAGCTAAAGAGTTTGCGTTAAAGAAATTGGATAGCTTTATTAAAGATGGCGATTTCCAAAAGGCATTATCAAAAATTGATGAAGCTTTACAGTTAAATAATAATGATAAAGATTTATTGGCAGAAAAAGACAAAATACAAAAGGAAAAAGTAGAGTATTTAAAAAATACAAAAGAAGTAAAGGCTGCTCTTGAGAAAATTAATAAACTACAATGGCTTAAAGATATAAAAAATGTATATGTAGAAGAGATTACTTATAATAATGAACCATATTATAAAGTAATAGAAAAAGACAACAAAGGAAATAATCTATGGCAATATGACCTATATGTTCACAGTAAAAAAGATGAAGTATTATTAATAAAGGGAAAAGAAGTTAAAAATCTTAACAAATTTTTAGAAGAAAATAAAGAATCTTAAACTTGTGGATTTTAAATTTACGTAATAATTTGTTTTAATATAATAATTATAGATATAAAGTTGAATTAGGTATTTAGAAAAGAAAATTTTATATACTGATTTATAAAGAATCTTTTAAGATGAGAAACCATTATCTTAAAAGATTCTTTTTCTTATATTAATTTTTGTTAATATAAGAAGTTCTAAAATAGGAGGGTTATATAAACTTAAACTGATTTGAGGGGATTAGAACTTAAAATAAATTATTAAAAGGATTTGGCACGTAATGCATAAAATAAAAATATAATTAGGAGAGAACTTCTAAATATTAAATAATTATTCTAGCAATTTTTCAGCTGATTTAATAAGATTACACTCAATTGTAGCACCACTATTGTTTAATTTATATATTAAAAACAAGAGGGGATATATTTTATAAAAGGTAAAACCATTGAGGAAATTAATTTAGGAGATAAAGCCTCTTTTGAAAAAACTATAAGTGAAAGTGATGTTTATTTATTTGCAGGAATTACTGAGACTTAAATCCTGCTCATATTAATGAAGAAGCTTCTTCTAAAACTATGTTTAAGAGCAGAATTGTTCATGGAATTTTAGTTTCAGGACTTATTTCGACAGTATTAGGAATGTATTTACCAGGACCGGAAACTATATATTTAGCACAGAATTTAAAATTTTTAGTTCCTATGAAGATTGGAAATACAGTAAAAGCTGAAGTAGAAGTTATAGAAATTAATAGAGAAAAAAATAGAGTAAAACTTAAAACTACTGTGGTAAATGAAGAAGGAAAGATTGTTATCGACGGTGTGGCAACAGTTATGCCGCCAAAATAAATTTGAGTATTGCTAATATTAGCAGTGCTTAAATTATCTATAAATAAGTATGCTTAATTAAAAATACAATATATAAAGGAATTTATATTTAAAATGATTAATAATTAAGAAGGAGTTAATAGAAGAAAAATAGAAATTATTTATAGAATAGAAAACTAGGAGGAAAATATGCCGAAATTAAATATTGAAGACTATAATATTCATTACGAAAGCTACGGAAGTGGAGAGCCAATTATATTTTTATCTGGGATAATGATGAGTACAATAAGCTGGCACCCATTTAGAAAAAGTTTTAATGATTACAATTTAATATTAATTGATTTGATAGATCAAGGACAATCTTCTAGCGCTAACTTTCAATATGATCAAAATCTTCAAGTAGAAATACTGTATAAATTTATTGAAAAATTAAATATAGACAAATGTCATATTATGGGCATATCCTACGGTGGAGAAGTAGCATTGCAATTTGCACTAAAATATCCTCATAAGCTAAAGTCGGTGATATTGTCTAATACAACCTGTCATAATAGCAATATAATGAAAGATATAAAAGAACTATGGGATTTTGCAGCGAGCACTTATGATGGAAGAATACTTTTTAAAGCTACAATGCCTTATATATATTCACATAAGTTTTATGAGGAAAATATACAATGGATTAAGAAAAAGGAAGAAGCATTTTCAATGGGGCTTACTAAACAGTGGTACGACTCTTTTAAAATGCTAATTAAGAGTGGAGCAGATTTAAATCTTGTAGAAGAAATAAAAAATATAAGTTTACCTACTATGATAATAGGTAGTGAATATGATATTTTAACACCTATAAATTATCAAAAATTAATAAAAGAAAGAATCAAAAATTCTAGGATGATTGTAATTGAAGAAGCAGGCCATGCAGTTATCTATGAAAAACCTGTAGAATTTATAGCTGCAATAAAAGGTTTTTTACAAACTTATAATCAAAAGATAAAAATACTTTAATAATAGATTTTATTATATTATAGTTATAATATATAAAATTAGAAAAAGGTGATGTATTAATGAAGTTATTTTTTATGTCGGATATACATGGCTCATTAAAATATGCGAAACTAGGTGTTGAGGCCTTTATAAAAGAAAGAGCGGATTATATGGTTATCTTGGGAGATGTACTTTATCATGGCCCGAGAAATCCTCTTCCAGAGGAATACAATCCTAAAGAAGTAGCAAATTTATTAAATGAATACTCAGAAAAAATTATAGGAGTAAGAGGAAATTGTGATGCGGAGGTTGATCAAATGCTCCTTACATATCCTTGCATGATGGATTACAATGTGATTTTAGCTCAAAATAGAAGAATTTTTGCAACTCATGGCCACATTTATAATGAGAATAATCTTCCTAATATATCAAAAGGGGATATTATAATTTATGGACATACTCATATACCAGTGGCAAAAAGTGAGAATGGCATATTTATTTTTAACCCTGGTTCTATTGCATATCCTAAGGAAAATAATCCACATAGCTATGGAGTTATTGATGGAAATAGGTTTTACATTAAAAATTTAGAAGGAGAAGTTATTAAAGAAATTGATATTTTGGTGAAGTAAATCAAGATATGGAATTTCGAAGATTTTTTCGCAAGAGGATGCAGAATGTCCTGGCTGAAAGCATTTTTTTGGCTATTCTCATAACTTAAAAAAGAGTTCATTGAACTCTCTTTTTTAACTCGCAATTATGGATATTTCTCAGTTATCACTAAGAAATTTTTAATTGCCCTGTAGCGGCGAACAGTGTTCGCCACATAACTAGCAATGCAATTGCTAGTAAAAAGAATATATTAAAGAAATTATTTTGCCTAAAAATAATTTCAACTTAAATTGTGCATTGTTTTAAGTTGTGAATTGTTTAAAGTTATTCACATATTTGACTTTTTATAATTCCTTATAGAATAAAAAAATACATAGCAAAATCCAGCTAAATAGAACTGGATTTTGTTAAAAAATACTGCCTAATTTTAAATTTTAAAAAACAGGTGTTTCGAAAAAAGCTCTATATTGGAAAGGATTATTTAAATGCTCCAATTTAAAAATATATTTAAATTACTATAAAAAAATAAGAGCTGAGCATCAGCGATTTTTAATCGTTAATGCGACAGCTCCTTTTATTTTGACATATTTTATATTCTAATAAAGTTTATATTTTAGCAATTTTACTATTTCACTGATATACTTTTAACAATGCAATCAATTACAATTGCTTGTATTATTTAAGTAACTTTTCTTCTTTACTTCCTAGGAATACAGATTTTTGGCTTGGTCTAAATTCACCAGTGTTTTCATCTCTTCCTTGTAAGTAATATCTAGCATCTGATTTACCTATAGTATCAGCAGCTTCTTTTGAAAGCTTACCAAGTTCATCGCCTTTGCATCTGTTAACGATTAAGCTAAATTTAGTATCTTTAAAGTCAGATAGCATAGCAACGTCACCAGCGCTATCTCCACCAACGATTAATGGACCTTGGCCACCATGGTTTTCAACTAAAAACTTTTCTATAGTTTTAGTTTTACCTTTGCTTTGAGTTTGATCGTAGCCTTTTCTAAATTCAGCCTTAATTACACCTTTGTCATCTCTTTCAAGTTCCATAGCAAATACATTTTCTTTTGGAAGTTCATATCCGAACTTAGGATTAGTAGCAAATGTTCTAACAACATCTATAAATGATGCTGAGCAGATATAAACATCTATTCCGTTATCCATTAAAGTTTTGTAAAGGTTTTGTTGCTCTTTTATTGTTCTTAAACCAGAGTGGAATTTAACTGAAACAACGCCAGCTTTACCTGCTAATTCCTTTGGACTAGTCCAAGTTTCTTCACCAAGTTCATGGTTTAACCAATAATCATTTGATTTTTCAGTTAACTCAGAAACTTCCTTTTCAGTCATCCCTGCAAATAGGTAAGTTACCCATGGATAGCTTACATCAGAACTAAAAGATTCACCGATTGAATTATAAAGGTATCTAGTTTTAGCTATAAAATCTTTGTATTCAGGAGTAGCTTTAATCTCATCTAAAGATTTAGTTCCTTTGAAACCTTTATAGTTTTCATATAAGAATTTGTAGTCAGAATCAATATCAGCACCAACTAATTCGATGTTAACAGGTTTTCCTTCATCGTTATTGCAGGCTTCTACAAAGTTGTCCTTTGGAATGTTTATTCTAATAGTATTGCTAAATTCTTCAGGAGTCATTTTAAATTCAAGATTTTCTAACTGATATGCAAGTAACGCTTCTTCAACATCATTGATTATTGATGTGTTATCCCAGTCAAATACAGCGTAAGGCTTTTTCTTTTCATCATAATCCTTACTGNNTTTTTGCCGTATTTTTCTATAAGGTCTGTTAAAGCAGCATAATTTTCAGGAGCCCAGTTACCCTTTTCAAGTTTAACTTCCTTTTTGTTATCAGTTTGTTCTACTTTAGTGTCATTTTTAGTTTCTTCTGTTTTAGCAGAATTTCCACATGCAACTAAAGAAAAAGACATAATGC
This sequence comes from Clostridium sp. UBA2485, assembly GCF_002341865.1. Classification (GTDB taxonomy): domain Bacteria; phylum Bacillota; class Clostridia; order Clostridiales; family Clostridiaceae; genus Clostridium_J. Next base: position 8,614 of record NZ_DDOV01000037.1, read on the forward strand.
ATGCTAATGATAAGCCAAGAGTTTTTCTTTTAAAATTATTCATAAGTTATCTCTCCTTATTTGTGTCATTTGTGATTTCAATTTTTAATAGAAATAGTTAAATATGCCAAATAAAACTTATTGTTAAAACTTATTAACCGTATTTAACATAAACTTTACAATTAATTTATATAACGAGCATCAAAAAATGTCAATATAAAGTTGGGTTTCCCTATTCTTGGAATTAATTTTAAATTTAATTTAAAGAACTTCTAAAAAATATGAAAATGAGCTATGCATTAGGAGTTGTATCTTTTCATGAACAAGATAAGAGCAGCCAAGAGTTATAAGAGATGCTATGAAATCAAAAGTTGATATAAATGAGCAGATTAAATTAGATGAGATTAAAATCACAATGATAGATGAGCATTCTCTTTTAATTGTTACAAGTCAAGCAGGAGAAACTGCCAATACCTTAGCGGTTTTAAGACTTGCAAAATCAAAGGCAGCAAGAATTATTGTTGTAACTAATGTAGTAGGAATAACAGTTTCAAAAGAAGCAGAAGAAATTCTAAACAATAAAGATGCTCTACAAAGATTCGCAAGCTTATGCAGGGGGAGCATTAGAAAAAAAGCAAATAATTAGTAAGAATGGGATATGGATTGTCAGCACTTTTTAATAAAATTTTTATTTGGTCATTAGGTGTCATATAATTGGGAGCACTGTGAATACGTTTATAATTAAACCTGAATTATTCACCAAATTTATTTCAATATTATGTTAGCTGTTATACTTTGGTGATTAATTTTTTGCTTCAACTTAGAAATTTTTCATATGAAATCTTTAATTTCTTATTTTTAGTCTGATCATATCTTAAAAAATGATATATTTTCACTAAGGAGCATCTTAAATTAATTTATATTCTATGAAATAAAGACTTTAGATCCATTAAGAGATATGGAAGCTGTAATAAAAATGATGAAAAGTTACAAGAAATTGTTTCAGTAGTTTCTCATGCTACTATATTTAGAAATGATAGCGAAAGAAATCCACAAATTTTCGTTGATGTTTTCAATTTAACTATAGCTAAATTAATGAGATTGACTCCAAAAATTTCTTATATTCATAGTGTGGGCATAAAAATTCGGAAGTGAAAAAATTAGCACTTAGAGAATGGGATTGTATAAATCGTAAGGTATACCACTATAGAGAAATAAATGCTAATAAAAATCCACTAAAATTAATAATATAATAGTGATTATTGAGGTTGGAATGACTTTTTGACTAAGGTAAAGTTGTTCCAATAGAAATATTAATCATGATGTTATGATTTAAATGAAGGAATTGGCAATAGTTCATAAAGTTACATAACTTGACACGGAATTAATTTAAATCTATAATTTTAGTTGTAACATATTTAAATTGAGATTAAGGAACAATAAAAATTAAATAATAAGAATTTAGGTGCTTTTATAAGTGAAAAGGGAATGTGGTTAAACTCCACAGCAGCCCCCGCTACTGTAAATGATGACGAACCTTAAATTATACCACTCTTTTAAAGGGGAAGGTTAAGGAGAGAATGAATCAAAAGCCAGGAGACCTGCCTAAATCTTAAGTAAAAGCTTTCGGAGGGAAAGTTCTATTAGTATGAGGGGACATTCTGCAGATTATTTATACAAATAGAGGTGAACTTAGAGAGTTTACCTCTATTATTTTTTTATTTGAAAGGGAGTTTTGATATGGCGAAGATAATGGTGCAAGGAACAGCATCTTCCGTGGGCAAGAGTATATTAGTTACAGCACTATGTAGAATTTTTAAACAGGATGGATACAAGGTGTGTCCATATAAATCACAAAATATGTCATTAAATTCATACATAACTTTAGATGGTAAAGAGATGGGTCGTGCTCAAGTATTACAAGCTTATGCTTGTGGATTAGAGCCAGAAGCATATATGAATCCTATACTATTAAAGCCAACTAGTGATAAGAAGTGTCAAATAATTGTAAACGGAGAGGTTTACGGAAATAGCACAGCAATGGAATATCATAATATGAAATTAGAGTTTAGAGATATGCTAAAAACTCAATTTGAAGAGTTAGAAAATCAATTTGACATTATAGTTATGGAAGGTGCAGGTAGTCCAGCAGAAATAAATTTACGAGATAGAGATATAGTAAATATGGGAATGGCAGAACTTGTAGATGCGCCTGTAGTCTTAGTTGGAGATATTGATAAAGGTGGAGTTTTTGCTTCATTAGTAGGAACACTAATGCTTCTTACGGAAGAAGAAAGAGAAAGAGTAAAGGGAACTATCATCAATAAATTTAGAGGTGATGTAGATATATTAAAGCCAGGTATTGACATGCTTGAGGATATATCTAAAAAACAGTGTATAGGAGTTGTACCACATTGTACATTAGCTCTAGAAGATGAGGATGGAGCTGTAGAATTAAATAAAAAGATAACAAATAAAATTGATATAGCTGTTATTAAACTTCCTAGAATCTCAAATTTTACTGATGTAGATGCACTTAAAAATGAAGAAGATGTTTCAGTAAGATTTATAACTTCTGTAGAAGAATTTAAAAATCCTGATTTATTAATTATACCAGGAAGTAAAAATACCATTGAAGATTTAAATGCACTTAAAACTTCTGGACTTTTTGATAAGATTAAAGAATATAGCAAAAATGGAGAAATAATAGGAATTTGTGGTGGATATCAAATGTTAGGTAAGAAAATCACAGATCCATATGGTGTAGAAACAGAACTATTAGAAATAGAAGGATTAGGACTTTTAGACATAGAGACAGTCTTTGAACAGAAAAAGGTAACTACTAGAGTAGAAGCAGATTTAATTGATAATAAAGTCTTCGCCACTGATAGAGATAAATTATCTGTATACGGTTATGAAATTCATATGGGGATTTGCAAATACGGTAAAAATGCCAATCCACTATTTAATATAAAGACTCAAAATACAAAAAAAGTAAATTATAATGATGGAGCCATTAATGAATATGGCAATATAATGGGATCTTATATCCACGGAATTTTTGATAAAACAGATTTTAGAGAAGTTATAGTTAACAAGCTTAGAAGTAAAAAGGGTATAGAATTAAAAGAATCAAAACCATATGAAAGTTTAAGAGAAGAAGAACTTGATAAACTTGCAGATTTAGTAAGAAAAACTTTAGATATGGATGAAATATATAAAATCATGGGAATTAAAAGATAGTTAGGAGATAAAATAATGTTTAATTTTAATTTGAAAGCTAACATTATTTACGTATTAATAGCTATGATTATAGACTTCGTTTTGGGGGATCCTGCTTGGCTTCCTCATCCAATTATCTATATTGGGAAGCTTATAGCTAAGTTAGAAAACTATTTTAGAAAAGGTGAAAAAAGTGATGAAGGCTTAAGAATCTGTGGAGGGTTAATTGTTTTAATAGTATGTTTTATAACTTATACTATTCCTTATGCCTTATTAAAATTATCATTGATTAATGAATATTTATTTCATGGTTTAAATATCTTTATAATTTGGACTACATTAGCAGCAAAAAGTTTGCATGGTGCGGCTATTGAAGTTTATAAATCTTTAGAAAAAAGAGATATAGAGGATGCAAGGGTAAAGCTTTCTTATATAGTAGGTAGAGATACAGCTAGCCTTGAAGAAGATGAAATTATAAGAGCAGATATAGAAACTGTAGCAGAAAATGCTTCTGATGGTATAATTGCTCCTATGTTTTACGCTATATTAGGAGGAGCTCCACTAGCTATGATGTATAAAGGCGTTAATACTATGGATTCAATGCTAGGATATTTGAATGAAAAGTTCAAATATATTGGTTTTTTCCCAGCTAAAGTAGATGATTTGTTCAATTTAATACCTGCAAGACTTACAGGAATTTTAATGTGCTTAACTTCTTTTGTTGTAGGTGGAAATATAGAAGATAGCTTTAGAATAATGATTAGAGATAGGAAAAATCATAAGAGTCCAAACTGTGCTTATCCTGAGGCAGCAGCAGCAGGTGCGATGAAAATTCAGCTTGGTGGAACAAATGTTTATTTTGGAGAGATAGTGTATAAGCCAACTCTTGGAGATAGAATTAAAAACTTAGAAGCTAGAGATATAAAGCAAAGTATAAAGCTTATGTATTCAAGTGAGATATTGTTAGTACTTATATCATTAATTTTGGTGGTAATTTAAAAAAAACTAGTTAGGACGTGAAGAAATTGAAGCATGGTGGAGATATATATAGTGAAGGATTATTAAAAGGAAGAAAACTATTGGATTTTAGTTCTAATATAAATCCTCTCGGTGTACCTAAAGGATTTATTGAGAATATTAATGAAGGAATAGAAATGCTTCAAGTTTATCCTGATATAAAATATAGAACATTAAAGGATAACATAATTAATTATTTGAATAAATGCAGTTATTATTTTGGAGGAGAAACTAATGAGTTAAATTTAACTCATGAAAATATTTTATTAGGGAACGGAGCTTCCGAAATAATAGATCTAGCTGTTAGATATTTAAAGTCTATAACTATAGTAGTACCTTCCTTTGTAGAATATGAAGATAATAGTCATAGATATAATTTAGAAGTAAATTATTCATATTTAAAAGATGATTTTACTTATGACTATGAGGATATATTAAGTAAATTAAATAATAGTGAAGGTCTTATAATTGGAAATCCTAATAATCCTAATGGTTCAATTATAGATAAAGAAAAGTTTACAAGTATTTTAGATTTTTGTGAAGAAAATAATAAGATAGTTCTAATAGACGAAGCTTTTATCGAGTTTACAGGAAGCTTTAACTATAGCCTTTTGAATTTAGTAGAAAAATATAAATGTTTATTTATCATTAAGGCGATAACAAAATTTTATGGATTGCCTGGCGTAAGATTAGGTTTTGGAATAACAAAAAATGAAGAATTAATTGATTATATAGTTTCAATGCAAAATCCATGGAATATTAATTGCTTTGCTGAATTAAGTGCTAAATATGCATTAAGTGATGAAGCATATATACGAGATTCTCTTAAGTGGATTGAAACAGAAAGAAAATATATGATAGATGAACTAAATAAAATTTCCATAATTGAAAGGTGTCATAATAGTTATGGAAATTACGTTCTTTGCAAATTAAAGGGAATAAACTGTGATAAACTTTACAGTTACTTAGAAGAAAAATGTATTATAATAAGAAAGTGCAATAATTACAGAGGACTAGATGATAAGTTTGTTAGATTTGCAATAAAGGATAGAAGCTCTAATGAAAAGCTGATAGAGCACTTAAAAAATATAGATCCATTAAAAATTAAGGATATTTAACCCTTAGCTAGAGAAGGTGGATAAATGAAAAATTTGGAGCAGTGCTTTTTATCTATTAAAAGTGATAAGCTTAAGGTTCTTATAGTTGGTGGAGGAAAAGCAGGATATATAAAGTGTAAATCCTTTTTAACTAAAGGAGCAGAGGTTAAGGTTATTGCATTAGATATATGTAAAGAAGTACTATCTTTACAGCATTTTGAAAAGTTAAGTATTGAAAAAACTACTTATAATAAGGAAATGTTAGTAAAATATCATCTAGTGGTCATTGCAACTGATGATGAATTTTTAAATCGTAATATTAAAATGGATTGTGATGAACTTTGTAAATTTTATATAAATTCTTCTAATGTAGAGGAAAGCATGTGTATAACTCCTACCGTAGGAGAAAGTAAAAGTACAGTTTTTGCAATTCATACAAAAAAATTTAGTCCCAAAACTTCACTATTTATAAGGGATAATCTAGAAACTCATCTAAAAAAATACGATAGTTATATAGATTTTTCAGTAAATTTAAGAAATTCTCTAAAGAATCATGCTAGAAAGAATGAAATTTTAAATTTCATATCCACAGAGGATTTTCTATATATTTTTAATAAGGGATACGGTGAAAAAATTATAAATTTATTTTATGGAGGCAATAGAATTGAGAATAGCAACGAGAAAGAGTAAGTTAGCACAGGTACAAACAGAGTTTGTAATGGAGCTTATAGATAAGACTCACAACATTAAATGTGAAAAGGTATTAACGGATACTTTAGGAGATAAAAGGTTAGATGTTACACTTGATAAAATAGGTGGTAAAGGACTGTTTATTAAGGAATTAGAGCAGCTTATATTAGATGGACACGCAGAAGCTGGCGTTCATAGTATGAAGGATATGCCTTATGAATTGCCAGAAGGTTTTATAGTTGCAGCAATGCCTATTAGAGAAGATGTAAGAGATGCCTTCGTATCTATAAATGGAGTAAAATTTAAAGATTTAAAAAAAGGTGCTAAGATAGGTACTAGTAGTAATAGAAGAGCTAGTCAATTAAAAATTTTAAGACCAGATATAGAAATAGTACCTATAAGAGGTAATGTTCAAACTAGAATTGATAAAATAAAAAAAGAAAATTTAGATGGAATAATTCTAGCAGCAGCAGGACTTAAAAGATTAGGTATGGATGAGATAATAACTGATTATTTTGAGCCTCATGAAATGATTCCTGCTATAGGTCAAGGTGCACTAGGAATTGAAATACATGAAAGTTGTAAAGATAAAGAAGTTTTCACAACTCTTGATGATTATGAGACTAGAGTTTGTGTTGAAGCGGAAAGAAGTTTTATGGCAGCTTTAAAAGGAGATTGCCACGCTGCTATAGGAGCTTATGCGGTGTTAAAGGATAATACAATCAATATGGTTGGTATTTACGAAGTTAATGGAAACCTTGTAAGAAAAGAAGTAACAGGACCAGTAAATGAAAATATTAAGCTAGGAGAAGAGCTTGCTTCTTTAATTTTAAATTCTTAGGAGGAATTATGAGTAAAGTATATTTAATAGGTGCAGGACCAGGACATGAAGAACTTATTACGATGAGAGCAATAAATGTTTTAAAACAGTGTACCGCTATTATGTATGATAGATTATGCGGAGAAAGTTTTTTACAATATATAAATCCAAATGCAGAAATATATTACTGTGGAAAAGAACCAGGATGCCATTATAAAAATCAAAATGAAATTAATGATATGATAGTGGAGCTAGCTAAGAAAGGACATATTGTAGGAAGAGTAAAGGGCGGAGATCCTTATATATTTGGTAGAGGAGGAGAAGAAGCACTTAGATTATTAGAAGAAAACATAGAATTTGAAGTAGTGCCAGGAATAACTTCTCCAATATCTGTACTAAATTATGCTGGAATCCCTGTAACGCATAGAGGAATAGCTAGAGGATTTCATATATTTACAGGAAAAAGTAATGACAATATGGACTTAAATTTTGAAGTTATTTCAAAACTTAATGGAACATTAATATTTCTTATGAGTTTTGAGAAGTTGGAGATTATTACTAAAAGCTTGATGGAAAATGGTATGAGTAGTGATACCCCAGCAGCGGTAGTGATGAGAGGAACTACATCTAAACAAAAAAAAGCTATAGGAACATTAAGTAATATTGTAGAAAAAGCATTAGAAAACAACTTATCAAATCCTAGTATAATTGTAGTAGGCGAAGTAGTTCAGTTCCATGATAAATTAAATTGGTTTGAAAGAAGACCTCTTTTTGGGAAAAATATATGTATTACAAGAACTAAAGAGCAAAGTAAAGAAATAAAAACCAAGCTACTAAATTTAGGAGCAGAAGTTACAGAAATAAACTCTATAAAAATTAAGCCTACACCGGAAAAATTAGAACCATATTTAGATAAATTATCATTATATGATTACATTGTTATAACCAGTGCTAATGCGGCGAGAGTTTTCTTTGAATATTTAATAGAAAGAGAAATTGATGTTAGAACTATAAAAGCGCAAATTATAACCATAGGACCAGCTAGTGATAGTGCAATTAGAAGTTATGGGGTAATACCAAAGCTTTGTGCTCAAGAATATGTAGCAGAAAATTTATTTAGTCATATGGAAAGTTTTATAAAAGAAAATGACAAAATACTTCTTCCACGATCTAAGAATGCAAGAGTTTTTTTAACAGAAGCATTTGAAAGCAAAGGATGCATAGTAGATGAATGTCATATATATGAAACAGAAACGGGAGAAGCTGTAGGGCTTAACAGATTTGTAGATTGTGATGCGGTTGTATTTACAAGTCCAAGTACCTTAACTAATATGATTAAGCTTGTAGGTATTGAAGAGATTAAGAAAAAAACAGTGGTATCTATAGGACCGATTACTTCAGTAGAACTTAACAAACATAATATAGAGCATATTGTATGTGATGAGAGTAGTAATGAGGGAATGATAAATAAATTAATTGAAATTTATTCAGAGTCCTAAGAATTAAGGGAGTGGAAGTTATGTTAACACAACATAGAAGATTAAGAGAAAATTCAGCTATAAGAAGCTTAGTAAGAGAAACAGTTTTAAATCCAAATGATTTTATATTTCCTATATTCGTAGTTGAAGGCGAAAATATTAAGGAAGAAATTTCTTCTTTAAAAGGAATTTATCATTGGTCTATAGATAGATTACATGAGGTTATAAATGAAGTCAAAGCTGCAAAAGTAAAAGGTGTAATACTTTTTGGATTACCAGATCATAAAGATGAAATAGCAACTTCTGCTTTTGCAGAAGACGGAATTGTTCAAAAGGCAATTAGAAAAATAAAAGAATTAGATAAAGACCTATTTGTAATAACTGATGTTTGCATGTGCCAATATACAGATCATGGACACTGCGGAATAGTTGAAAATGGAAGAGTACTTAATGATGCTTCAGTAGAGATTATAGCTAAAATAGCATTATCTCATGCTAAAGCAGGAGCAGATATGGTAGCACCTTCTGATATGATGGATGGAAGAATAGGAGCTATAAGAGAAATTTTAGATGAGAATAACTTTGACTATGTTTCTATAATGGCTTATAGTGCAAAATATTGTTCAGCTATGTATGGACCATTTAGAGCAGCGGCAAATTCAACGCCACAATTTGGAGATAGAAAAACTTATCAGATGGATCCGGCAAATGGTAAAGAGGCGCTAAGAGAAATTGAAGAAGATATCTTAGAAGGTGCAGATATAATAATCGTTAAACCTGCCATGATTTATTTAGATATTATAAAAGCAGCTTCAGATAATTTTAATATTCCAATTGCAGCTTATAACGTAAGTGGAGAATATGCAATGATAAAATGTGCTTCAGAAAATGGACTATTAAATGAAAAGGAAGCAGCACTAGAAATGCTAACTTCAATGAAAAGAGCAGGTGCAAACTTAATAATAACATACTATGCACTTGAAGCTTGTAAGTGGTTAAGCGAAGAATAGTAAAAAGAAAGATGTGAAAAGATGAAAGGTATAGTTATATCTTCTAATTGTAGTGGTGGAGGAAAAACCACCATTACACTTGGAATAATGAAAGCGTTAATGAAACTTGGTTTTGATGTGCAAGGCTATAAAGTAGGACCAGACTATATAGATCCAGCTTTCCATTCCACTATAACTAAGAAGCCATCTAGAAATTTAGATTTATTTTTAATGGGAGAAGAAGGCGTAAAGGCTGCATTTTCAAGAGGTTATGGAGATATGGCTGTAATAGAAGGTGTAATGGGGCTCTTTGATGGAAAAGGAATAGATAGTAGGTTTTCTACAGCACATGTAGCAAAAACTCTAGAGCTTCCCATAATTCTTATACTAAGTCCTAAAGCAGCAAGTGCAACTTTAGCAGCTGAAATTCAAGGGTTGTTAGATTATTGTGATGAATGGGTAAAAAAGCCTAATGTAAAGGGAATTATATTAAACAATATATCTTCTAGCTATTACAATCTTTTAAAGCTCATAATAGAAACTCATTGTAATATTAAAGTCTATGGTTACATACCTAAAGATGAGGAAATATCATTAAAGTCAAGACATTTAGGACTTATTCAATGTAGTGAAGTAGAAGATATAGAATATAAAATTAACAAATGCAGCGAACATATTTTATCCAATGTAAACATGGATGAATTAATTTCTACTTTTAGTGAAGTAAAGAAATATGAAGATGATTTTCATATAGAAAATAAAAATTTAAAAATAGCAGTTGCTAAAGACGAAGCTTTCAGTTTTTATTACACAGAAAACCTAGAGCTTCTTAAAGAGGCAGGAGAAATTGTATATTTTAGCCCATTACATGATGAAAAATTACCTGATAATATAGACTTTTTATACTTAGGAGGAGGGTATCCAGAAGTTTTTATTAAAAAACTTACTAGTAATACATCAATGCTTAAATCTATAAAAAGTGAATTAGATAATGGATTAAAATGCTATGCAGAGTGTGGAGGACTTATGTATTTAACAGAGTCAATAAGCACTTTAGATTGTAAAGAATTTAATACTGTTGGCTTCTTTAAAGGAAAAAGTATTATGACTACAAGACTTCAAAATTTTGGATATTGCGCTATTAATATAGATGAAAAAAGTCCACTTTTAAAAGACTTGTCAATCAATGCACATGAATTTCATAAATCAAAGGTAGAATTAGATGAAAATTATATATACAACCTCACAAAGAACAGTTATGATGGTTCTATTAAAAACTGGAGTTGTGGGTATGTAAAAAATAATACTTTAGGCGCCTATGGACACATTCATTTTTTTGGCAATATAAACTTTTTAAAAGAGTTATTGAAATAAAATTATTCCTTAAAAACTAAGATTAAGTTAATCATCTTAGGGGAGCAATATAAAGTTTGTTAAAGTTAAGGCATTTATAAAAAATAATAAGTAAATATATTATACTATTTTAATAATAGTGCTTTGTCAGAATATCATGACAGCCATGTTATCATGGGAATCTATATTCTAGATGATTCAAATATACCACCATTTTTGACTTGTTATTTTCCTTTATATGCCTAAAAAATCTTTGAAAAGGAATGAAGTAGAATGAAAGAATATATAAAAGATCCAATGGGAATAGAGATTAGAAGCTTTGAAATAATTGGAGAGGAAATGGGACCTCATAATTTTGATGAAAAACAGTTGCAAATAGTTAAAAGAGTAATACATACTACTGCAGATTTTGATTATCAAAACATAATTCATTTTAGTGAAGATGCTATTGAAAAGGCTAAGGACATATTATCTAAGGGTGTGACTATATACACAGATACTAATATGGCACTTTCAGGAATGAGTAAGCCAGCATTAAAAAAACTTAATTGCAATGTAGAGTGTTATGTAGCAAGAGAAGATGTAAGAGCTATTGCTAAGGAAAAGAAAATAACTCGTTCTATGGCTGGGGTTGAAAAAGCTGTTGAAGAAGGAGTAGAATTCTTTGTATTTGGAAATGCACCTACAGCAATTTTTAAATTATTAGAATTAGTAGAAGAAGGTAAAGCAAAACCTAAATTTGTTATAGGTGCTCCTGTAGGATTTGTAGGAGCTAAAGAAAGTAAAGAACTACTAGAAAAATACAATATTCCAACAATAACGATTAGGGGAAGAAAAGGTGGAAGTACAGTGGTAGCAGCAATTATGAATGCTATTATGTACATGATGGTTGAAAGATAGTACTAAGAGTGAAGGTGTAAATATGCTAGATTTATATGTAGAAGCAAATGGAAAAAGATTGAGGTGTGGATATACCACTGGTTCCTGTGCAGCAGCAGCTTCTAAAGCAGCAACAATGATGCTTTATGATAAAGAGAAAACACCAATAGATAAAGTTAAAATAGATACTCCTAAGGGAATAGAATTAAATTTAGAGGTTCACGATATTACCTTTGGAGAAGATTATGTGGAGTGTGCAATAATAAAGGATGGCGGAGATGATATCGATGCTACCAATGGAATAAAAATATTTGCTCGTGCCACTAAAAAAGCTAGTGGATACTCGTTAAAAGGTGGTAAGGGTGTAGGAGTAGTTTGTGGAGAAGGACTTTATATTAAAAAAGGAGAGCCAGCTATAAATCCTATACCAAGAAAAATGATTGAGAAGGAAGTAACTGAAGTGCTTCCTAAAGATTTTGGAGTAGAGATTACTATATTTGTTCCTCGAGGTGAGGAAATTGCTAAAAAAACCTTTAATCCTAGATTAAACATATTAGGCGGGATTTCTATACTGGGGACTACTGGTATAGTAATGCCCATGTCAGAAGAAGCTTTAACTGAATCAGTAAAATTAGAGATAAGCCAAAAGGTAGCAAGTGGAAGCAAAGAACTCATATTGTTATTTGGAAATATGGGCGAAGATATGGCAAATAAACTTAAACTTAATGAAAAAGACATGGTCATTATTTCTAATTATGTAGGCATAGCCTTAGATTCTGTAATTTCTAAAGGAATAAAGAAAATTACAATAGTGGGCCATATAGGTAAGCTTTGCAAGGTGGCTAGCGGAGTTTTTAATACTCACAGTAGAGTTTGTGATGTAAGGCTTGAAACACTGGCATTAGAGTTAGCACTTATGGGTTATGACTTAGAACTAGTTAAAAAGATTTATAATGAAAAAACCACAGAAGGTGCTGTAGAGCTTTTAGGTGATGGCTTTGAAAAACTTTATGAAAATATAGGTCAAAAGGTTATAAATAGAATTAAAATTTATAGCTATGACCAGTTAGAAGTAGATGCAATTATGTATTCTATGAAGAGAGGAATACTTTATAATTCCTTAGAAGAAAAGGAGAGATAATTATGGTTTATATTATAGGGCTTGGACCTGGACATAAAGATTATATTCTTCCTATAGCGGATAAAACTATGGAAAACTCTGATATAGTAGTAGGATTTGGAAGAGCTATTAAAAGCATAGACCATATAAAAACTCCTAAACTTGAATTTAAAAGTATAGTATCAATTGTAGATTATATTAGTGAAAATAAAGATAAAAACATATCTATAATAGCTTCTGGAGATCCTGGCTTTTATGGTATTACCGAATATATAAAGAAAAATTATGATAGTGAAATAAAAGTGATCCCAGGAATAAGTTCTTTTCAATACTTTATGAGCAAGTTGAATCAGTCATGGCATAATGTTCATTTGGGAAGTATGCATGGAAGAGAAGAAGACTTTTTAGGAAATATTTCTAAATACTCACAGGTAATATTTTTGACAGATAATAAGAATTCACCAAGTGAGCTTTGTAGAATTCTTTATGAAAACAACATAAATTGTGAAGTTTATGTTGGGGAAAATCTTTCCTATGAAGATGAAGTAATATCCTTTGGAAGTCCAAAAGAACTTATGAAATATAACTTTGGAAAGCTAGCAGTTATGTACATAAAGCTAAAGTAATGGAGTTGAAGTAGATGAAATTTATTAAAGATGAAGAATTTATTCGTGGAAATTGTCCAATGACTAAAGAAGAGGTAAGAATTTTAAGCCTATCTAAATTAGAACTAGAGAAGAATTCAAGAGTTCTTGATATAGGTGCAGGCACAGGCTCTGTTACTATACAAATGAGTAAAATTTGTAATAGTGGTGAAGTTGTTGCAGTAGAAATGGACGAAGAAGCAATAGAAGTTATTAAAAAGAATATAGAAAAATTTGAAGCAAATAATGTAACTTTAGTGGAAAGTGAAGCCTATGAGGCAATAAATAACATAAAGGGAGAATTTGATGGAATTTTTATCGGTGGCAGCGGTGGAAATATAGATAAGATAATCTATGAATATGGAAAAATGCTTAAACCACAGGGAAAAATGGTGTTGAATTTTATTACTATAAGTAATTTATACAAGGCAATGGAAGCTTTAAAAGAAAATGGATATAAAGTTGAGGTAAGCCAAATAGCAGTAGCAAGAGGAAGAGGAAATAGTTGCATGCTCATGGCAAATAACCCTATATTCATAATTTGTGGCGAAAAGATTAGCTAATTTGAAATTAACGGAGGATTTAAGTATATGAAGAAACAAGGAACTTTATATGGCGTTGGAGTTGGACCAGGAGGAGAAGAACTACTTACTTTAAAGGCTGTAAGAGTAATAGAGAATTGTGATGTTATTATAGCACCAAGTGCAAAAGCTGGCGGAGTTAGTATCGCATATGAAACAGCAAAAAACTTTATAAAGGATAACCAAGAAGTGATTATTAGTCATTTTCCAATGGGAAAACCAGATAAAGAAGAAAAGGTTTATGATGCATTTAAAACTATAGAAGAATATTTAAAAGATGGTAAGGATGTTGCATTTTTAACTATAGGAGATGCCTTTGTTTATAGTACGTATATATATTTATTAAAACACATAAAAGAACAAAATTATAAAACTGAAACTGTTCCAGGGATAACTTCTTTCTGTGCCAGTGCAAGTATTGCAGATAGAATATTGGTAATAGGAGATGAACCATTATTAATAGTTCCAGGAAGTAGAATTGATTCTATAAAAGATGAAAAATATGTGGTTATTATGAAATTCTACAACCAAGAAGAAAAAGTATTAGATTTCTTAGATGAAAGAGGCTTTGACTATGTATGTGTTCAAAGAGCATATAGAGAAGGTGAAAAAGTACTGTCTACTAGAGAAGAAATTTTAAATGAAAAAGATTATATGTCATTAATAATTGCTCATAGAAATAGCGAGATATAGTATGGAGGAAATAAATATGGAAAATATAGTTTATTTTATAGGTGCTGGTCCAGGAGACCCAGATTTAATAACAGTAAAGGGAAGAAAAGTATTAGAAGAAGCAGATGTAATAATTTTTGCTGGTTCACTAGTTAGTCCTGCACATTTTGAATATTGTAAAAAGGATGTAGAAATACATAATTCAGCTTCAATGACCTTAGATGAAGTTATTGCAGTGATAAAAAGAGCCCATAGTGAAGATAAAAAAATTGTTAGACTTCATACTGGAGATCCTGCTATTTATGGAGCAATTAAAGAGCAAATGGATGAGCTTGATAAACTAAACATAGGTTATAAAGTAATTCCAGGAGTTAGTTCCTTTACTGCAGCAGCAGCAAGCATAAAGAAAGAATTTACTCTACCAAGTGTTTCTCAAACAGTAATACTTACTAGAATGGAAGGTAGAACACCAGTTCCTGAAAAGGAAGACTTAGAGAGACTTGCTAGTATAGGTGCATCAATGGCGCTATTTCTATCTGTGGGTATGATCGATAAAGTGACTGAAAAGTTAAGACGTGGTTATGGAAGAAATGTACCTGTAGCTGTAATACAAAGAGCTACTTGGGGTGATGAGAAATATGTTATTGGAACATTAGACGATATTGCAGAAAAAGTTAAAGAAGCTAATATAACAAAAACTGCACAAATATTAGTAGGAGATTTCATAGATAGTGAATATGAAAAAAGCTTATTATATGATGCAGGCTTCACTCATGAGTATAGAAAGGCAAAAGATGAAAATAGCAATAATTAGTGTTACTAATAGTGGAGATAGAATATCACAATCTTTAAAAGAAAACCTTGAAGTCTATCATAAATATAGTTGCCATATATACACTAAGGATGAGGTTAAGACTTTAACTTTAAATAAAATATGTAGTGAAGCTATGGAGAATTTTCAAGGAATTATATTTATCAGTTCCACAGGAATTGCAGTAAGAGGAATTGCACCTTTTATTAAAAGTAAAGACAAGGACCCAGCAGTGGTAGTGGTAGATAATTCAGTAAAATATGCTATAAGCCTTTTAAGTGGGCACTTAGGTGGAGCCAATACTCTTACAGAGGAAGTAAGCTGTATACTTAAATGTATTCCTATAATTACTACTGCTACTGATGGATTAAAAATAGAAGCTCCGGATATGGTGGCGAAAAACAATAATTTAATTATTGACAATCTGAAAGATGCTAAAGATATAGCAGCACTTTTAGTAGAAGGAAAAAAAGTTGCTTTTATAGATGGAAAATCTTTAATAAACATACCAAAAGGATATGTTGAAGAGGAAAATCAAGCTGATGGAGTAGTATATGTAACTCATAAGTTAGAAGTTGAGAATATTACTCATAAAACTTTAAAGCTTATAAGAAGGGACATTGTACTTGGTATTGGCTGTAGAAAAGATTATGATATAAATTCTATGGAGCAGAATGTAATGCAGGCATTAAGAGAAAACAATATTGATTTTCGAAGTGTTAAAAAAATTGTTACTGTAGAAATTAAAGCAAAGGAAAAAGCAATTTTATCCCTTAAAGATAAACTAAACTGTGAATTAGAGATATTCACAATTGAAGAAATTAAGAAGATTGAACATAAGTATCAAGGTAGTGATTTTGTACGAAAAACACTAGGAATAGGCTCTGTATGTGAGCCTTCTGTAGAGCTTAGTGGAGGAAAAATCATAAAAAACAAAATGAAATTAAATGGAATGACACTTAGTATTGGAGTGTTATAAAGTAGGAGGAAATAATATGGGTAAATTATACGTAGTTGGAATTGGACCAGGTGGACTTGACCATATGACAGTGAGAGCAAAAGAAGTAATAGAAAATTGTGATATAGTAGTTGGATATACTAAATATCTTGAAATGATTAAGCCTCTTATAGAAAATAAAGAAGTATTTTCTACTGGAATGCGTGGAGAAGAAGAAAGATGTAGAAAAGCACTAGAGTTATCTAAGGATAAAGATGTAGCAGTTGTAAGTACAGGAGATGCTGGAATATATGGAATGGCTGGTCTTATACTTCAAATGGCAGAAGGTGAAGAGGTTGAAATAGTACCAGGAGTTACAGCTTCAAGTGCCGCAGCTTCTGTAGTTGGTGCACCATTAATGCATGACAATTGTAACATTAGTTTAAGTGATTTATTAACACCATATGAACTAATAAAGAAAAGAATTCGTCTTGCAGCGGAAGGAGATTTTATAATATCTCTTTATAATCCCAAAAGTAATGGAAGACCTCATTACTTAAGAGAAGCTATTGAAACTGTAAAGGAATTTAGAAATGGAAATGTGCCAGTAGCAGTAGTTAAGCATGCATTAAGAGAAGGACAAGAAGTTCATCTATATACATTAGAAAACTTTGATGATAGTAAAGTGGATATGTTCTCTATAGTAATCATAGGAAATAGTAATAGCTTTATGAAAGATAATAAATTTATAACTCCAAGAGGATATAAATTATAAGGAGCGACAATTGTGATAGCATTAATTTTAGGAACAAGCGAAGGAAAAGTTATAGTAGAAAATTTAAACAAATATACCGATGATTTATTACTGTCTGTTGCTAGTTCATATGGTGGAAGTCTGTTAGAGAATTATAAGTACAAAATTTTAAATGATAAGCCGCTAACGAAAGATGAACTTAAGGAAATGCTAAAGGTCAATGGTGTAAAATTATTAATAGATGCATCTCATCCTTACGCAGTAGAAATAACTTATAATGCTTTAGAAATTTGTAACAGTTTAAACATTAATTATATTAGATATGAAAGAGCCTCTATTGTAGATAAATATACAAATTCACCTAATATAATGGAAGTGGAAAGCTATGAGGAATTAGACAAAGTGTTAAAAAATATAGATGGAACTATATTAAACACTACAGGAAGTAGAAATATCAATAAAATATTAGATTTAAATTTAAATAATAGAATAATTCATAGAGTATTACCTACCTTAAAGGTACTTTCAGAATGTGAAGAGCTAGGAGTTAAGGTAGAAGATATTATTGCGATGAAGGGACCTTTTTCTAAAGAACTTAATTTGTGCTTTATAAATGAATTTGATGTTAAAGCTATGTTGCTTAAAGATAGTGGCATAGTAGGAGGTACTTTAGAAAAATTAGAAGCTATAATAGAAAGCAATATCTATGGAATTGTTATAGGTAGAAAGAAAATAAATTATCCAATAGCTTTTAGTGATGATAAAGAATTATTAAATTATTTAATTGAAAAGAACTTTATTTAAGAAAATTCTTTTCTAGGGTAGTTGGAACAATGCACAATTATCTCTAATTGTTTATAAAAATGCAGGAAGAAGTTTATAATTGTGCATTGGAAACTATGAATTGTATATTAACAATGGAGGTATTTATGAAGGTAAAAAAAATAGTTTTAATAGGGCTTTTTATAGCATTAAGTGCAATTGGAGCTAATATTAAAGTTTTTCAAACAGTTGCATTTGATTCAATGCCAGGATTTTTATCAGCAATTATATTAGGGCCTTTAGCAGGAGCAGTGGTTGGTGCAATAGGTCATCTTATAACTTCAACTATCAGTGGATTTCCAATGTCATTACCAGTTCACTTAGTTATATGTATAGATATGGCATTAACTATGTATTTCTTTGGAATAACTTATAAGGTTTTAAGAAAAAAAGGAGAACTAATATCAAATATATCTTCTGCTATAGTAGGAGCTTTAATTAATGGACCTATATCCGTTTTTATGTTATTAATATTGAATAAATTTATGGCATTTATGCCAAATGAAGTTTTGATAGGTATGATACCTGTTTTAACAATGGTGGCTGCATTTAATATTATAATCGCACTTATTGTAAATAAATTTATACCAGAGAATTATAAAACTAATTAGTAATTTGGGATATGTATATAGTCAAGGGCTGTAGTTAATTCTCAGTTTGCTAGGAGTTTATAATAATAGATTTTTAAAATATAATTTTAAGGAGAATGAACATATGAGTAAAAAGGGCATATTAGTTGTAAGCTTTGGAACAAGCTATGAACATCCACTTAAAAGTTGTATAGAAGCTACAGAGAATTTTATAAGGAATAATTTTAAGGAGTTTGAAATTAGAAGAGCTTTTACTTCTAATATGATAATAAAGAAGCTTAAAAGTAGAGATAATCTTCACGTAGACACAGTAGGAGAAGCACTTTTAAAGATGCGTGAGGAAGGATTTAATGAGGTTTATGTTCAACCACTACATATAATATATGGAGAAGAATATAATAAGATTAAATCTTCCATAGATCAATATAGAGAAGAAAAGGTCTTTGAAAAAATAGAACTTGGAAGACCATTACTTTATAAAAATGAAGATTATTTTGAGGCTGTTGAAGCTTTAAAAGCTCAGCTTCCGGAATTAAATAAAAATTCAGCAGTAGTGTTAATGGGACATGGAACTGAACATCATGCAAACTCATGTTATTTCCAATTTGAATACGTTGCTCGTAAAATGGATTTGGAAAATATCTACATGGCAACAGTAGAAGGATATCCAGAAATAGAGCATATAATTCCAGAGTTAAAGGCAAAAAATATAGAGGAAATAACTTTAATGCCATTTATGTTAGTAGCTGGAGACCATGCTCAAAACGATATGGCATCTGATGAAGAAGATTCATGGAAATCCATATTAGAAGGTGAAGGCTTTAAAATAGACACTTACCTTAAAGGATTAGGGGAAAATAATAAATTCCAAAATATATATGTTAGCCATTTAGAAGATATAATGAAATAGTATAAAAGACTCAATAATTAAAATAAAGTTATTGAGTCTTTATATTTATATAATTCTTTATTTAATATTTAATTATTTAAATTTACAAGGAGAAAATTATAATTTACGGAATAAGTTATAAAATATAATTAATTTTATTTCAAAGGAATAAAAATATAAATATTGTTATAAAGTAAAGATAAAATTTAAGAGCTTTTAGAAATAGTTACTTACCTTTACCAATGGAAATTGAAAATTAAGGGAGGGATTTAAATAATATGAATTCAATAGTGTGCATAGGAGATAGTCTTACATATGGATATGGAGTTAATAGCAAAAGTAGCTGGGTTGAATTATTAAAGAAGAGGTTAGAGAATGTTAATGTGATAAATGCAGGAGTAAATGGAGATACAACCATTGGTATGGTTAATAGATTTACGGAGGATGTAGTCTATAATAATCCAGATGTTGTTATTATTTTAGGTGGAACCAATGATTTTTTAGCTAATCGAAATTCAGAGAATTCTCTTAAAAATATAAATATAATGGTGAAAGAAGCAATAGAAAATAATATTATACCAATAGTTTTATCACCACCAAAAGCAATAGAGGACTTAGCTTTAAATTGTTGGGATAGTTGTTGTGACTACACTAAGGTAAACTCTTTAGTAGAGCAGTTTGGAGATATCCTTAGTAAGTTTTGCTCTAATGAAGATATTTCTTTTGTAAATTTAAATGATGTTTTTGATAAAAAAGAAGACAATAGGCATTTGTATACTGATGGAATTCACCTTAGTGAAGAGGGAAATAAATTGCTATTTGAAGTAGTGGCTAATGTAATTAAAGTATAAGTTTTATTAATAAACCACTATTTTAAAAAAGGTATAATACTTTTCCATATCTATTAATATAATATAGTTATGATATTAATGGAATTTATTGGAGGAATTTATGAGTGATAGGAACTTGAAAAATAGTGAATATCTAACTACAAATCAAGGTGTGGGTATAACCAATAACCAAAGCTCATTAACTGTTGGAGAGAGAGGACCTGTTTTACTTCAAGATGTGGAGTTAATTGAAAAGTTAGCTAGTTTTGATAGAGAGAGAATTCCAGAGAGGGTGGTACATGCTAAAGGAGCCGGAGCTCATGGTTACTTTACACTTTGTAATTCTATGGGAAGATATACAAGGGCTAAATTTCTTAATGAGATAAATAAACAAATACCGGTGTTTGTCCGTTTTTCTACAGTTATAGGTTCAAAAGGTTCTGCAGATACCTTACGTGATCCAAGAGGATTTGCTGTAAAATTTTATACAGAACAGGGGAACTATGATTTAGTAGGAAACAACTTACCAATATTTTTTATAAGAGATGCCATGAAATTTCCAGATATGATTCATGCTTTTAAACCTTCACCAGACACTAATATACCAGATCCAAATAGGTTTTGGGACTTTATATCTAATACACCAGAAGCTACCCATATGATTACATGGATTTTCTCAGATAGAGGAACAATTAAAAGCTATAGGACCATGGAAGGCTTCGGCGTAAATACTTATATATGGTTAAATGAAAAAGGAAAAAGGACTTATGTAAAATATCATTGGAAGCCTACATTAGGAATTAAAACTATAACAAGACAGGAATCTGAAATATTGGCAGGATTAGATCCAGATGTGGCAACAAGAGATTTATATGATACTCTTAATAGAGGAAAAACCGTTGATTATGAACTATTTGTACAAATTATGGATATTGAAGATGAATTTAAACAAGAATTTGACCCTTTAGATGCTACAAAAACTTGGCCTGAAAAGGCATTTCCACTTATAAAAGTAGGAAAACTTACCTTAACTACAGCACCTAAAAACTTTTTTGCTGAAGTTGAGCAAGTAGCTTTTTGTCCTGCAAATTTAATAGATGGTATTGAAGTTTCTGCAGATAAACTTTTGCAAGGAAGATTATTTTCATATTCTGATACTCAACGTCATAGAATAGGTGCTAATTTTGCTCAATTACCAATAAATAGACCTCAAGTGCCAGTTATAAATGATCAACAAGATGGAGATATGAGATACTTCGCAAATTGTGGAAAAGTTAACTATGAACCAAATACGTTAAATTGCGGAGAACCTAGAGAAGCGCCATCATCACCATCAAAGCCACAATATATATGTGGTAATATTGAAAAGAAAAAAATAAAGCTAACAAACGATTTCCAGCAAGCAGGAGAAAAATATCGTTCCTATGATAAAGAAGAAAAAGATCATTTAATAGATAATTTGGTAAATGATTTATGGAGTGTAGAGGAAAAAATTCAATTAAAAGTTATAGAGTATTTTACTAAAGCAGATAGAGAATATGGAGAGAGAGTAAGAAGAGGTCTTAAAATTAAATAATTATAGATAAGTTATATTTAAAAATTGCTAGTTGGTATTGTGGTGTATTTAATTTGCAAGATAAAATGCATAATTAAGGTTGACTTAATTTCTTTTATAATTTTTATAAAAAATATTAATATTTATAAAGTGTAGAATGTGAAATATCAGATACTGTTTAAATAAAGTGGCCACTTAAACTTAAAGATAAATTAAAATGGCCACTTTTCTATAGTTGTAGTATCATCTATAGAAAAATATAATAATATATTTACATATTGATTATTTGCGAGTAATATATGGACTGTAGAGATTATAATATCACTTATAAAATAATTTTAAAATATATATGGCTCCTTGGTCAAGCGGTTAAGACACCACCCTCTCACGGTGGTATCAGGGGTTCGATTCCCCTAGGAGTCACCATATTGAAATAAGATGGTTAACAGAAATGTTAACCATCTTATTTTTTTATTTTCCTAAGTTATGGTATTTTATATAACTATACATGTTTAGAAGGAGAAATATCTTTGTAGCGGCGAACAGTGTTCGCTAAATATCAACTTAAGATTTCAATAAAAAATACTTAAGAGCATTGATATAACTATGATGATTCAAGCCGATGATACAAGAGATAAAAAAGAAAACTGGCGAACATTGTTCACCCCTACGACATCATAAATAATAGAATAGATGAAAAACATGCTACAAAGGAAATTAACTATTAAATTTGAGAAATTATAGACAATTTATATTATTTATAAAGTTATACAATATTATTTTTTAGATATTATTATTTTATGTAATGACGTAAATTGAATAAAAGGCGATGTAACTATTTAAATTGAAAATACGAACAATGTTCTTTAAAAACTGAATAATACAGTGTTAAAAGGTAAAGGTCTTTTACTTTTATTACAAAAGTAAGCATATAAAGCTGAGCCAATATGATATAATTACCATTAGTTAAATTAAAATAGTAATTTTATATGTAGTAAAGATTATTTATATTTTGTGAGGTGTGAGGAAAATGGATTTTGGATATGAAATAACAATTCCAATGGAGGAAGAAGCTGAGTATATCGGAAATATGTTGCTGGAATTTAATCTTCAATTAAAGCCGCTTTCACAGGAAAACCATTTATCAGTATTAATAGATGCATAAAAGATGAAAACGGAGAGATTATTGGCGGAATCTTGGCATGTTTAGCATTATGGCACATTCTCAGTATTGACACATTATGGGTAAAAAAAGAATTTCGTAACCAGGGAGTTGCGAAACAATTATTGAGCCTTGTGGAAACTGAGGCGAGAAATATGGGTTGCCATATTGTATATCTGAGTACATATGACTTCCAGGCGAAAGATTTTTATTTGAAAAATGGATATGAAATTTTCGGCGTATTAGAAGATTGCCCCAAAGAGCACAAGCTTTATCATTTATCCAAGAGATTATAATAGCAACATGTAATATCACGATTATGACACAACATTCTTATTTAACGTAACAACTGAGAAGACGAACCATTTACTAAAACACTGTATTATTCAAATTTGAGTTTTACAGTGTTTTTACATCGTAATTCAAATATAAGACGAATTAAAATTGAAATATGTTCTTTGAAAATTGAATAATGTGGTATTTATAAAATATGTTATAATTGATTTGCAATAGTAAAATAATTTTAAGTAAAAATTATTTTTATAAGACATATAGATAAATAAGAATTTGTCAGTGAGCTATTTTCGGTTAAGAATAATTGTATTATAATACAAGCTAGATAAATTATGAATTTGAGGTGAAATGCTATGGACAAATATACAAAAGAAGAATTGATAGAAGCACTNNAAATCATTAATAACAGATGAAATTAGTAAAAGAGGTTAATTCCCAGTTTTTCGGTGAGATTATGAGTATAACTCTAAGCTAGACAAATTTCAATTTAAAAAATAAGTATAAAATAATATATTAAAATACCGCAGTATTTATAAGTGAATTTGCGGTATTTTTTATGTCGTGATTTGATTAAAAGGCGAATTAAAATGAAAATATGTTCTTTGAAAATTAAATAATACGGTATTTACAATATATGTTATAATTAATTTGTAATAGTAAGATGTTGTGCACGAGTAACAAATGTGATGGTAGGAGGGACAAATAAAATGCGAAGTAAAAATTATTTGTATAAGATATATAGATAAATAGGAATTTATGAATTAGTTAATTATTTAGAGTGAAGAGTGAATATTTTATTTTACGAACTAATTAGTTTAAATAAATGTTAACTAATTTAAAAGCAAATTGAGAAGGAGATTTTATGATAGAATTAACAAAACAAGAAATGACTTCTATTATTCCGCTAATCAAGGAATGCAGAGATAGAGATGTTGAACTACGGGCTTTAGTTGAAGGAAAGATGGAGGGAGTAGCTTGGGTAGATAATAAAGAAAATCCATCAACTGCAATAGTTTTAGTTGCAGACTTTTGTTTTTTACTAGGTATCAATGAGAAGAAAGAAGAAGAAAGTTATATAAAGCATATTCTTGAACAATATAAGGGTAAACTGATTGTTAATTATGATAAGTATTGGGATATATTTATAGAAAAGCATTTTGCAACTAATCATAAGAAAAGTATTAGATATGCAATAAAAAAAGAAACAGATGTTTTTGACGGAGAAAAACTTAAGAGGTTTATTAAGAATATTGAACAAGAATTTCAGATTGAGAAAATAGATGCAACTAATTATAACAAGGTATTAGAAGATGATTTTATGGCAGATTGTTGCTCAAATTTCTCATCCCTAGATGATTTTGAGGACAATGGAATTGGATATATAATTATTCATGAAGATGAAATAATTTCAGGAGCATCTTCATACAGTTATTGTAATGGTATTATTGACATCACCATTGGAACCAAAAGAAAATATAGAAAAAGGGGACTAGCATTAGCCTGTGCGTCAAAGGTTATATTGGAGTGTTTAGATAAAAATATATATCCTAAGTGGGATGCCTCCAATGTAGAGTCTGTGGCACTTGCTGAGAAATTAGGGTATCATTTTGATAAGGAATATTATGTATATTCAATTAGTTAAAGATATCTGATTGATTATAAATATAGTATAGTTTGTAATCTAAGTATTGAACGACCTAGATAAATTCCAATTTGTAATGAACTTAAAAAGTAAATATAAAATAATATATTAAGATACCGCAGTATTCATAAGGGGATTTGCAGTATTTTTGCGTCGTAATACAAATATATTATGAAGGATACTTGACCAGCGTGGTTATCGCCTTTTAAGAAATAGAAGATTATAGGTAAAATATGAGTACAAAAGTGCTAAAATGAAAGGAATGTGAGCATTATAAATATACTTCTGTAATGGTAGAGAGCAGTGGAAGTATTAAGACTTCATAACTAAAAAATAAACATATTTGTAAGTTTAACAAAGGAAAATATTTGGAGATTTTTTCAAGTGAGTTAAGAACAAGTCCTCAATATTGTCCTAAAAGAACAGGAACGAGTTAGTTTGCAAATTGATTATTTTATTAAGTAACTGCTGAAATTTAAGATACAAAAAATGCTCTTTAAAAATTGGATAATGCGGTGTTAGAAATGACTATATAAGATCATATAAATATGATATAATCACCATTAGTTAAGGCAAAATGGTAAGATGTTGTGAATTAATATATTTGCATTAACATCCATTAAATTTTATTGACTTAATTAAGAATTCCCTAAGACAGTTTAAGGAGGATATATAATATGATTGATATAGAAATTTTAAATAATATTGATGAGGAAGATATGGATAATATATTAGATGTCTGGGAATCATCGGTAAGAGCAACACATACTTTTTTAAATGAAGAAGATATAATATCAATAAAACCCCAAGTTAAAGAAGGCGCTTATTATGTTAGCAAACTTGTGTGTATAAGAGATAATGAAGGTACTATACAAGCATTTATGGGTGTGCATGATGGTAAGATTGAAATGTTATTTGTAAGTGATGAATGTAGAGGTAAGGGCATAGGAAAAAGGCTTATAGAATACGCAATAAATAGTTTAAATATAAAATATGTAGATGTAAATGAGCAGAATATACAAGGTGTAGGATTCTATAAACATATAGGATTTGATATATTTAAAAGGTCAGAACTTGATGCACAAGGAAATCCGTTTCCTATACTTCATATGAAATTAAAGTAAATATATTTAACTAATAATTTTCTTATTTAGAGTCATAACTGAAAAAACGAATAATTTACTAAAATACCGCATTATTCAACGTGAATATACGGTATTTTTTATGTTGTAATTTGATTAAAGAATATAACAAATACATAGATATTAGATATAAAAATAATGTTCTTTGAAAATTGAATAACACAGCATTTATGAATAATCATATTGTACCATGTTATACAAATATAAATACAATTCTATTGAATTTATGTTAAAATTAACCTATGACTGGTTTGAAGATGTAAAAAATATGCACTATATAAAATGGAGGAAAAAGAATGGAGTGCAAGATACAAAATATATCTATAAATTATGAAATAATAGGAGATGGGAAACCAATTGTTATGCTGCATGGTTATTCTCTAGATCACAGACTAATGACTGGATGTATGAACCTATATTTAGCACTAAAGATAGTTATAAAAGGATATATATTGACTTACCAGGCATGGGCAAATCAGAGAGTGCAGGGTGGATTACTAGTTCTGATATTATGCTTGAAATTATAATTGATTTTATTAAAAAGATCATTCCAAATGAAAATTTTTTACTTGTAGATGAGTCATATGGTGGCTATATATCAAGAGGAATAATCTACAAAATGGCAGATAAGGTAGAGGGTGTTTTGTTAATTTGTCCGCTTATAATAGCAGATAATAAAAAACGAAATGTTCCCGAACATGTTGTGTTAGTGAAAGATAATATGTTATTGTCTAAACTGACACTAGAAGCTGCTAAGGAATTTAGTTCTATGTCAGTGATTCAAAGTAACACAATCTACGAAAGATATAAAAAAGAAATGATATCTGGTGCTAAAATAGCAGATATTAGATTTTTAGAAAGTCTTAAAGAAAATGGCTATGAATTCTCATTTGATGTAGATAAGATAAATAAAAAATTTGATAAACCTGCTCTTATACTGTTAGGTAAACAAGATTCCTGTGTAGGATATAAGGATGCATGGAATATCTTAGAGAATTTTCCGAGAGCAATTTTTGCTGTACTGGATGAAGCAGGACATAATTTACAGATAGAAAAAGAAGAGCTATTCAATTCCCTAATTAATGAATGGATTATAAGAGTTAATAGAACATAATATTCTTATTTAACGCAATAAATATAAAAATCAAATAGCTATTTAAAAGACTGTATTATTCAAAGTTGAATTTATGATATTTTTATGCCTTATTTTAAAGTATTTTATGACTTTATATTAATTTTAATAAGCAAATTATAATACTATTATAATTAGTTATATGCTGGGATTAAAAATATTTATCTTTTTGGAGGTTAAAATGCGTACAGAACAAGAAATGTTTAATTTAATATTAGATATTGCAAAGAATGATAAAAGGATTCGTGCAGTTATTATGAACGGATCCAGAACAAATCCAAATGCTATAAAAGATATTTTTCAGGACTATGATATCGTATATGTTGTTGAGGAAACAAAATCATTTCGTGATCAGAAAAATTGGATTGACCAATTTGGTGAACGATTATATATGCAGTATCCTGAAGAAAGTTCTTACTATCCAAATGATATAGAGAATTGTTATGGATGGCTTATTCAATTTACTGATGGAAATCGTCTGGACTTGCATGTGTCTACATTATCATATGTGTTAAAAGAAATTAAAGAGGACAGGCTTTGTAGAATATTACTTGATAAAGATAAATGTTTACCTAAGATGCCAAAAGAAACTGATGAAGATTATTGGGTAAAGAAACCAACAGAGTGCCAATTTTTTGATACCTGTAATGAATATTGGTGGAGCTTAAATAATGTTGCAAAGGGATTATGGCGAGAAGAAATACCATATGTAATGGATATGATAAATTATTGTGTTCGTCCTCAATTAATATGTTTATTAGAATGGAAAATAGGATTCAAAACAAATTTTACCGTTAGTGTTGGAAAATCAGGAAAGTATATGTATAGGTGGTTGGAAAACAAAGAGTGGAATACATTTTTGAAAACATATCCTTCTGGAAATATAAAAGATATCTGGAAATCAGTTTTTATTATGTGTGACTTATTTAATGATATTGCCAATGAAGTATCATATAACATGAGCATTATATATAACGAAATTGAAGCGAATAATAGTTTAAAGTTTTTAAAGGATGTTTACTTATTGCCAAAAGATGCAAAGGAAATATATTAGTTAATATTTAAGGGTAAATCTAAGTTTTGTTTGTACAAAACTTAGATAATTAATAATCTTGGGATATTACGAAGATAAATATAAAAATAAAATTAATTAAAATACCGTATTATTCAAACTTGAATTTTACGGTATTTTTATGTGGTGATTTGATTATAGGATGAATTAATTAATAGAAATGTTCTTTGAAAGTTTATAATGAAATATTAGGGTAATATGTTATAATTTTCTTATAATAGGTAAACAAGGTAAAGGTAAACTTGAATTTTAACGAAGATAATTTATATTTTCTTAGGATAGGAGAGTGACATTATGAGCGATAAAAAAGTTGTTGTTATTTACAAATCTAATACAGGATTTACACGAAAATATTCAGAGTGGATTAGTGATACTTTGGGTTGTACCGCAATATCATTAAGTGAGGCTAACTCTTTGAAATTAAACCAGTATGATATCATTATTTTTGGCGGTGGTATGCACGCCAGTAAAATAAATGGTATAAAATTTATTAAAGACAACCTTTCTGCATTTAAAAATAAACAAGTTATTATCTTTGCAACAGGGGGAACAGCACCTATTCCTGAAGAAATAGAGAAATTCAGGAAAAATAATATTCCAGAAAATGAAAGTATACCATTTTTCTATTTTCAAAGTGGTATAAACTATGAAAAAATGAAAGGTGCAGATAAAATGCTGATGAACATATTTAAATTTATATTAAAAATGTCAAAAAGCAAGTCTGACATAGAACGAGGAACTGAAGAGGCAATCCAAAATTCTTATGATTATTCGAGCCGCGAGCAGATTGAGCCATTGCTGAAATATGTGAAATCTCTATAATAATTGATCTGGTTAACATTTTGTGCGTTTTTTTTAGAATAGTATGTACAAGTAAAAATAAATACAAGATTAAAATATCGCATTATTCAGAGATGAATTTGCGATATTTTTTATGCCGTAATACAAATATTTTATGAGGCAAAGAAGAAAAAATACAAAGTGAATAAGATAAAATAATTAAAGGATAAGTATAGAGTAAAAAAATGGGAATGTAACAGTATAAAATAAGGATGAATAACAATAACAACTAAATTAGAAAATAATGATTTAACAGCTACTTATGAAGTAAGTAAATAATTAAAGGTATCTAGGAAATTAGGTGCTTTTTAATTCACTTTTTTATAGCACTTAGAATAATCTAGGTGTTATTTTTATGTATAGAGTTAAAAAGTAGGTGAGAGGTATGAAGCTAACTAAAAAAGAAAAAATTATTATGGCTTAGAAGATACCAATGTAAACATAAATTATATTTAACTATAGGTTATTATTGTAGGGTACTACATAATTATATTAATCAATAAAACAATACCTGGCTTAGATGCTATGATTCTAGAAAGGTTTAAGGGGTAGAGTACAAGGGATAGTTTAAAATAGTAAATGGAAATGTTAGACAGAAGTAGTTTGGTATTATATATTGTTAAGAAGTACCAATATTTAAGGGTTTGAATACAATAATCATATAATTACTAAAAAGGAAGAGATTAATATAATGGGTGGTTTTTACTATAAATTATGGGATAATTATCGGGGAACTTATCGAATTAGTCCTGAAGAAGCTATCCAAATTGCTTTAGAATATATTCCTTATGAATTAGTAGAAGTTGGATTAGGCACTGAGAACGATATATTAATTTATAAAGTTAGTATAAGAACTCCTATTGGAATGTATGAAGTAAAAGTAGATACTAGGACAGGAAAGGTACTTGGAATCAGTGAGAAGTCTGAGTAAAGTAAAAAGGTCTTAAGCAATTGATAGAAAAATATGTAACTATACAAGATGGTCAATATTTAAAGATACATGATGATTCAATTAAAGTAGAAATTAAAATAAAGAGGATTATTAGTATTTATATCTAGTAATCCTCTTTTATTTTCCTACACTAAAAAAGCGTAGAACCTAATATTTTTCAAATATTGATAATTTAATTTCCATAATTTCAAATAGCTATATATTCATCAATTCTCCTACAATATATTTAATCATATAAAGAAAAGTAAATAATTAAGTTAATATTTTAAACTTGTAATTAACAATTTTTGGCTTATTATGTTATAATTAATTAAGTTAAAAGTAGCTGATGATAACTATATTATTATCATTAGATTTAAATATATTAATTGATAGGAGAATGATATTATGAATAATGAAGAGCAAAAAAAAGAAAAAGAAACTCCAAGTTTAGTGCTAGAAAAACTATTGCAATCTAGATCAATTGTAATTTCTGGAGAGATTAATCAAGCTTTAGCAGAAAAGGTAACTACACAACTTTTAATCCTACAAGAAATGGGAGATGAACCAATAAAATTATTTATCAACAGCCAAGGTGGTCATGTTGAAGCTGGTGATACAATTCACGATATGATTAAGTTTATTAAACCACGTGTTATTGTAATTGGTACTGGTTGGGTTGCAAGTGCTGCTATCACAATTTATCTTGCAGCTGAAAAACAAGATCGTTATTCTTTAGCAAATACAAGATATCTGATACATCAACCATTAGGAGGTTTCAGTGGTCAAGCTACAGATATTGGTATTGAAGCAGAAGAGATATTGAGAGTACGTAAGAGGATTAATAGCATAATCAGTGAAGCTACTGGTCAATCATTAGAAAAAGTAGAGAAAGACACAGATAGAAATTATTGGTTAAATTCTTATGAAGCAGTTGATTATGGAATAGTAAATCAAGTTATTTCAAAATACGATGAGCTAACGAATCTATAATTTATTAGTATATTAATCTATATAATATAAAACAACAAGTCTTATAAATAAGGCTTGTTGTTTTTGCCTTTATTAGTATTTATGAGTATAAGCATACTCATAAATATCTTAAATTCTCCATAAACAGTATTCAAATTTAAAAGGGAGGCAAAAGCCTCCCTCATTTTATTATTAAGTCAAAGGACTTTCAATAAGCGTTGTGAAAATAAATGGATGATTATGACCATCATCTACTGTAGTAACACCTCTTACTAAGTGAACATGTTTACCATTACCAACATCAATAGCTAGTCCTGTAATTACACCTATTTCATGATGGTGATTTAAGAAAAAGTCAGTATTCACTAAGATAGCGTGAACATGAGAGTTACCCATAGGAATAACTTGGCTTGTAACACCAGCAAATCTATGATTATGCCTATCTTCTCCTTGTTCAGCTAATTGAGTGCTTCCTAAGAATTCATGAACGTGAGTTTGACAATCATCAGTATTTTCATTACAATTACAACTTTTAAATCTTAAGCCTTCATCTGACATGACGGTACCTCCTTATATGCTGTTTAGTAAATAAAATTTTCACATTGTTAAATTATTTAGAAAGGTGTGAGAGATGTGGCAAAGAAAGCAAATCCATAGATGTCTATCTTTCAATTGTTAAGCTAATTTAGCACTTTCTAAGAGTTTAAGGATTACTAATATACATTGTTATAGTAATAATATTTATACCTTAAGAGTTCATCTAACGAACACACTTTCTTATATATATAAATATTCACAAAATAAAATTTTGATACTATGTGAATGTTTAGAAAGTTGTAAAAAAAGTGTATGGAGAGCACATAAAAGATTCTATAAATAATACATTTTCCTTTGATAGGCTTTAAGCCTATCTTTTTTTATATATTTGAAAGCTAGTTTATAAAATATATTTTTATTAAATTTATAACAACATAATATCCATTTTTTCATTTAATATAGTTTACATAATGAAAGGAGGGATATTATGTCAGAAAAACAGGAAATAATACAAAAGATTGAAGAACTGAGAAACTTAATGCATTTGTTAATGAACCAAAGTGAGACATTGACCAACAGTGAATTAGTAGAAATTAGCCAAGAATTAGACAAACTACTAAACCAGTACAATAGACTTTTGATGAGTGAGTAGATCTATACATTGCTCAATTACTAGAAATTAGGTAAGGTACTTGATTAAGATAATATTCTTAATCAAGTACCTTATTCAATTAGATTAGGACAATGTGTATAGATGACCGGTTCTAAAATTAATATATATGTGAAAATAATTGTACTTTTTAGTATTATAATTAGAACTGTTGAATTCATAATTCGCAATGCAAAATTCATAATTGTGGGTATTTCTTAGTAGAAGCTGAGAAATTTAAAATTGATTATTTTTAAAGTTACGAAGTAACTTCCTATGAAAAACTAGCAACTGTAGTATCTCCATAGTATTAGCTAAATTTATTAATGTTGTTCCAAACTATACTGCACCTCAGGGGAACCTTAAAGGGCTTCCCTACTATTACCCAGAGGTGAAAAAGCTAGCAATTGTATTGGTAGTAAAAAATCTATTAAAGAAATTAGTTTTAATTAAAAATAATTTCAACTTTAATTGTGAATTGAAATACTTAAGGGTGTAGTTATATTTAGCTACACATTAATTTTTAACGTAGTTTATCTGTATGGATACAACGTGAAAGCTTAGAATATAATCTGAAAGATAAATTTTCTATAAAAATAGTTTAACTCTTTGAAAATTGAGAATTAATAGTTAAGAATACGAATTGAGGATAAAATTAACTAAGGGTGAATTTATTTGTATGGCTTATCTTTTATAATTTAATTTATAGCGAGTTAATTCTATAAAAATAGGTTTTCAATATGAATGTTTAATATTCATATTGAAAACCTATAGAATTTTAAATATTTAATATAATTTTCAATCAATTCTATCATTGATTATTTTGAGCATATTTAATACTAAATTACTGGAGTTATTAGCTGATATTTTCTCAAAATTATCATAGCTAATATGTGCATCACAATCAGCATTATCAGAAATACTTCTAATCACAATAAAAGGAATTTTATTAATATAGGCTACATGTCCAATTGCAGAACCTTCCATTTCAACGCAATGAGGAGAATAATTTTTTATAATTTTACTTTTTAACTCATTATCTGATATAAAAGCTTCACCAGTTACAATTCTTCCAACATGATAATTGAATTCTTTTATCTTCATATTTTTATAAGCTTGTATAGCAATTTCTACTAATAAGTTGCTTGTTTCAAAATGCTCAACGAAAGGAAACCATCCTTTCATCTGCTCCTTACGAACATCATGATAAGTAAGATTGTTGGAGATTACTATATCACATATTTTTACTTCATTATTTAAGCTTCCTGCTATACCAGTGTTAATTATAGTAGTAACTCCAAATCTATCAATTAGTATTTGAGTACAAGCTGCTGCATTAACTTTCCCAATACTGCAAGAAGTTAACACCAAATTTACATCTTTAAAAACTCCAATATAAAATTTAAAACCAGCATAAATTTCTTCCTTTAATATGGTTATGCTATTTTTGATAAGTTCAATTTCTAAATCCATTGCTCCAATTATACCTATAGTTTGCAAAGATCATCCCCCCTTAACATTACATAATAATTAACAGTTATGATATATTTTATATATGAGTATATCATAATTTTAGATATATAAAATGTTAAAATTAATATATTAAACTAAATAAAATGAAGATTTTAAGTATATAGGGGGGAAAGGATATGTATAACATTCTTTTAATTGAAGATGATTGCAATTTATCTAAAGAGATAAAGTTAGCTCTTAGTAAATGGCAGTTTAATGTTGAGGTTTTAAAGGATTTTGAAAATATAATTGAAGAATTTATATCGATTAATCCTCATTTAGTTATTATGGATATAAATTTACCTTATTTTGATGGATTTTATTGGTGTAAAAAAATTAGAGAAATATCTAAAGTCCCAATGATTTTTCTTTCTTCTAGGGATTCTAATATGGATATAATTATGGCAATTAACAATGGGGGAGATGATTATATAACTAAGCCCTTTCAAATAGATATTTTGATAGCAAAATTAAATGCTTTTTTAAGAAGGGTCTATTCCTATGGAGATGAGAAGGGACATTTTATAAGTTATAAGAATGTTATGTTAGATATAGAGAAAGGAATTTTAATATATAAAGATGAAAAACTAGAGCTTACCAAAAATGAGCTTAAAATATTAGTTGTATTAATGAAAAATCAAAGAAAAATAATATCAAGAGATAAGCTTATGATGAGTCTTTGGGAGAATGATGAATTTATAAATGACAATGCTCTAACTGTAAATATCAATAGGCTTAGAACAAAGATTAGGGAAATAGGTATTGAGGAATTTATAAAAACTAAGAAAGGCTTAGGATATATAATAGAATGAATATCTATAAATACTTAAAAGAAAATAAACTTTTTATCTATTGCCAAATAGTAATACTTATAACTTTAAATTTATTTATATATAGTAATACAAGTGTAAATAAGGTTTTAATAGATATTTTATATATAAATTTTTTAGTAATTTCAATATTTCTCATTTACATATTTATTTCCTATAAAAAATGGAATACAAGATATAAAGAATTTAAAAAGCTAGTAATGGAATCTAGTGATATAGGGTGTTTAGATATAAAGGGAGAATCAACTCAAGATGAAATTATAAGAGATATTCTAATTTTAAAGGATAGAATAAAATATGATGAAATTAAAAGTTTAAAGGAAAACATAGATGAAATTAATGAATATATTTCAAAATGGATTCATGAAATAAAAATTCCTATTTCTGTTTGTAATCTTATAACAGATAGATTAGAAGATATAGAGGCTTCAAGAAATATAAAAAATCAAATGGATAGAATTAATTTTTTAGTAAATCAAGTATTATATAGTACTAGAGCAAATAGCTATTCAGAAGATTTGTTAATACAGGAACTTTCTTTAGAAAAGATTGTACGAGAAGGGGTTAAAAAGAATTCGTATTCTTTTATAACTAATAAAATTGATTTAGAACTTAATAATTTAGATTACAATGTTCTTACAGATAAGAAATGGATTCTTTATATACTAGATCAAATAATTAATAATGCTATTAAATATTCTAGGGAAAATGGAAAAGTTGAGATTTATAGTAATGAAGATGAAAAAATCATTAACCTTCATATTAGAGATAATGGTATAGGAATATTACAAGAAGATATAGAGAGGGTTTTCAATAAAGGATATACAGGTACTAATGGAAGAGCAAAAACCTACAAATCTACAGGTATGGGATTATATTTTTCTAAGAAGATGGCAGATAAACAGGTCATAAAATGAAAGTAGTATCAAAAGAAAATGAATTTACTGAATTCATCATAAGTTTTTATAAAATATCAGATTATTTTAATATTACAAAAATGTAACTTTAAGTGCTATAAAGTAATCTAAAGAGAGGGAAAATGTTTTTCTGTTAGATTAAACTTAAAGTACAGAATAGATAAACTATGCAAAATGTAGAATTATTATTGAAATCAATTTTTATAAATTAATTTCTTCAAATGGACTTTTCAATGAAAGTGATTGTGTTACTTCAAAAAAATCACTTCAAAACTTCTCTTATAAA
>NZ_DDOV01000047.1 GCF_002341865.1 Clostridium sp. UBA2485
AAATGACGTAGAAGATCTAGAACAGGTTGGTTTTTACAGCTTATTAAAAGCGATAAGAGCTTGTGATATAACCAAATATTCTTTTACACCTTATGCAATTGCTTCAATTAAAAATAATTATTATTCACTTATAAGAAGCAAAGTAAAAGAAGGGTATAACCTTAGCTTAGAAGCAGATCATAATGGATTAAAAATACTAGATGTATTAAATTCTAGTGATAACATAGAAGAAGATTATATACTTAAAGAAACCCTACAGCAACTTAAAGGATTAATAGACAGCCTATCCCCCATAGAAAAAGAAATATTAGAAAACATATTCTTTCAAGAAAAAACCATAAGACAATATGCAGAGGAAAAGAATTTAAAATATCATAATGTGGTATATAGAAAGAAGTCAATTATAAGCAGATTAAGAAATGAAGAGCATATAGGAATTAAGAATTAAGTATGAAGAATGAAGGATTATGGTTGAAATTAGTTTTGATAAAACTAATTTCTTTAAATAGATATTTGTAGCGGCGAACACTGTTCGCCGCTACGATTAGGAAATTAATATGAATATTAATTTTTACTAGCAATGTAATTGCTAGTTTTTTTATTATAAAAAGTTACTATGTAACTTAAAAAGAAAATAAATTTACAACTTCTCCCATAAAGGAGAAGTTTCCACAATTGTCCATTGTCCATCGTCAATTGTCAATTGAATTAGTGTCATATCCTCCCATAATTTCATATATTAATTATATCGGTAAATTGATAAAAATAGGGAGAGGATATGGTGAAGAAGAGTTTTAAAATTGTTTCAACTTTGATTCTTGGGTTAACTTTTACAATGAGTAACTGTAGGGCTTTTGCTGTTCAGTCTAGGGATACAATTGAAAAGAAATATTTAGGTGGAAATGACAGATATGAAACTGCTGTTAAGGTCAGCGAAGAGGGATGGAGGTCTTCAGATAATGTGGTTTTAGTTAATGGAACTGCTATAGCTGATGCACTTTCTGCTGCACCTTTTGCTAGAGAAAAAAATGCACCAATATTATTAACAGGTAAAGATAAATTGACATGGACAACTAAAGATAGAATAAGAGAACTTGGAACTAGAAAAGTTTATATTATTGGTGGCACAGGTGTTGTAAGCAATTCTATAGTTAGAGAACTTGAGAATATGGGAATATCTGTGGAAAGAATTCATGGATTAGACAGATATGAAACTTCTGTAGAAGTAGCTAAAAATTTAAATACCAATAGAGCTTTTGTAGTTAATGGTATAAAGGGACTCGCAGATGCATTATCTATTGCAGCACCAGCTGGAGAAAATAATATGGCAATTATTTTGACTAATGGTAGTAATATAGGTAATGCTAGAAGAGTAGTTGAGGGAATGGATATTACTGTTGTTGGAGGAACTGGAGTAGTTAGTGAAGGGCTTCGCCAACAGTTAAGAGCTGAAAGAATATATGGAAATAACAGAAATGAAACTAATGGAGAGGTCTTAAAGGCTTTTTATGGCAGCAAAGAAGTTAAGGAAATATATATTACTAAAGATGGAACTTATAAGGAAAATGAATTAGTTGATGCATTATCAGCAGGACCTCTTGCCGCTAAGAATTCTTCTCCAATATTATTAGCGGGAGATAGACTATATTATGAGCAAGAAAGATTTTTAAAATCACAGGAGAAAATTAATAAGGTTTATGAAGTAGGTGGAGGAGTAAACTACAGAACAGTAAATTCTATACTTAATGCTTTAGAATATAAAGCTGTAGTGGATAAAGACGAGGTTACTTCAGTGAAAGCTACAAATGTAAAGGAAGTTATAATTACCTTTGGAGCTAGAGTAAATAAAGAAAGTGCAGAGGATAAAGATAACTATTCTATAAATAAAGATATAAAGATTGAAAGTGCAACTTTATTGGAAGATGAAAGAACAATTATTTTAAATATTAAAGAAGTGAACGATAGGGTTTTAAAAAATCAAGAAAAATACACTTTAGAACTTTCTAAGGTATATTCCTATAGTAATAGAGAAATCTATGGAAAATTTGACTTTACTCCATTAGACAACACATTACCAGCAGTGGAAAAAGTGGTCTCTCTTGGAACTAAAGCTATTAAGGTTATATTTACTGAGCCAATTAAAAAAGCTAGTTCTAATAATTTCACATTAGATGGTAAAAACTTTTATGGTTCAGTGACCAACAATGGAAGAGAGTTAATATTGACAGTTTTTGATAGGGATTTATTAAAACCAGGAGAGCATAAGCTTGCAGTTGATGGAGTAGCTGATTATGTTGGGTTAAGAACAGTTTATTCTGAAAATAGGTTTTTGGTAGAGGAAGACAATACCCCTCCAAGAGTAGAACATGTTACTGCAACCTTAGAAAGATTAGTATTAACCTTTAGTGAAGATGTAGATCCAGATACTATGAGAGCTGAAAATGTGTACTATAAATCTGGAGGAAATAAAATAAGAGCTAATAAAATGAATAAATTAGCAGGAAACAAATATGAATTTTATTTCTCAGAGAGTTCTAATAGACTTCCAGCTTATGAAGTTATGTTATATGTAGAAGATGTTAAAGATTATAGCGGAAATAAAATTAGAGAGACAAACGTAAGAGTAAAGCCAGAAGTAGATGTTAGTAGACCACAGGTTAAATCTGTTACTGTAGATTCAAATAACAAGACAATAATTGTTAGATTTAATAAAATTCTTCATAAAGATTCTAGAGATAGTAGATTTTTTACTATAAAAGATAAAGATGGAAAGGTACTTGGAATTAAGGATATAAATTGGGGAGCGGACGATTACAAAGTTTTAGAGGTAGTTATGTATGATAAGCTCCCAGAAGGTAGAAATTCAATAAGAATATTTGGCATAAAAGATGGAACACATCTTCAAAATACAATGATAGACTATAATGAAGATTTTGTGGTAGGGGATACAACTCCTCCTAGAATTTTATCTATTGCAACTAATAGGGAATATAGAAGAATAGTTATAACCTTCTCAGAAGTGATGAATTCAGCTACTTTGGAGGATAGATCTAACTATTATGTGTATCTTGATAATAAAATGACTCCATTACCATCATCAACAGATATAACTGCTGTGCAAAATGGAAGAGGAGTTATGATAACTTTACCAGAGAGAATAGATGGTAAAACCGTATATCTAGGAGATAATCTTACAGAGATACAAGTTATGGCAGNNTTGGCAGGTAATATATTGGAAGATATTTATAAAAGAGAACCTATCGATAGAGATTCAAAGGGAAAAGTAGCGGAAAGATATTCAGAGACAATTAGAGAGGGCAATGCTGTTGCGGAAGATAGAAGAACTATAAAGGTTAGATTTGATAAATCAATTGAGAAAGCATATAGTGATGCCTTTAGATTAGATGTAAGATACAATAATGAAGATATAAGAATATCAGAGGTTTATACTGATGGTACAGATATCGTAAAAATTCGTACTAATAGAGACATGCCAACAGATATTAGAGAAGATGCGTTAATAATAACTGACGGATATAAAATTAAAACATCAGCAGGTAGTTCAGTAGATACCTCAAGACCAATTAAAATTGTAGATAAAATTTCTCCAGAAGTAGTTTTAGAATCTTCAAGAGGATATAGAATAGAAAATGGTAATGAGATAATCATACCATTTAGTGAAAACCTAGATACAACAGTAAGTCCTCTTTTCATAAAAACAGATTTGGATATTTTCTCACAATATGAACCTAACTATCCTCTTAAAGTAACAGAATTTGAAGTGGACTTTATTAAAGATAGTAATGGTAACTCAAATAAACTTAAAGTTACAATAAACCCGAGTGAAAGTGCAGTAAAAGCAAGATATGTAATTAAGTTTAATAAGGATGATAATGGTAAAGTGAGAGTTATAAAAGATTTAAAAGGTAATAGAGCTTTAGCAAAAGAACCAACATCAACAGATGGAGAAATTGCAGGAACACATTTAGTAAACCTAATTACCAATTATAAAGTCTTACCTGGCAGTGGCAATGGAACAATAAAAATTGATTATAATGTTATAAATAGCAGAAATAAATTGGCCTATGAAATAAGTGATAATCCGCTAGCAACACCAACAGTAGGTAGTAAAAAGATAGTAGGTAATAAAGGAGTAATAGGATATAATAGCGGAGACAATATAAAAGTTAATTTAGGTAAATATGTATCTCTATATGAACTTGATTTAGAAAATAAAATAACTAAATTTGTATGTTTTAAAGTAGAAGATGTTCACAGAATTCCAAATGTTACAATAACTAAAGTAACTTATGAAAATGGAAATATCCAAAATCCAAAAGGGATATTAACTATAACAGGAACAAATTTTAATGAAATAGGTACTGTAGGTAAAGATATAAAATCTCAAATAGATTGGAGTAAACTTTTAATAGTAGCTAATGATGGAACAAGAGATGTTAACCATAAATTTAATTTTTCTAACAATGGAAATGTTGTTAATCATATAGAAGAAGCTAAAATAGAAAATGAAACAACAATTAAAATAACGTTAACCATTGATAAAACTATTTTGCTAGATACAGATTTAGGTGTTTTAGATGGAAAAAATAAAGTCATTATAAACTCTGGTTTCTTAAAAAATACGAAATTAATACCGACCTTTGTCAATGGAGAAACTATGATAATTAAGAATTAAGTATGAAGAATGAAGAATTATAGTTGAAATTAGTTTTGTTCAAACTAATTTCTTTAACTGATTTTTAACTAGCAATGCAATTGCTAGTTTTTTTATTTCACCTCTGGGGAAGTTTATCAATGGAGAATGGAAATTTGACAATTGACAATTAATGATGAAATTACTTTTAAACAAAATAATTTCTTTAATATATTCTTGTAGGGGCGAACATCGTTGGCCTTTTCTTATTAGGAAAGTAAATGTCAACATTAAAATAATGATAGTCAAAAGATACTCATGTACGTGAGTATCTTTATATGTTATTACAAATCAATGATGTATTTATTGGTTGGGATGTAATATAATGGTCTTAGGTTTCACAACTAATACAAATGGGGGGATCACATTGAATACAAATTTCATGAAGATAGTTACATATATACTTTTTGGTGTTATGTTTTATTCTAGTAAAAAAGATTTTGAAAACTTTAAGAAAAATGAATGTGATTTAGATTCAAATAAAAATGAAATAATTAGATATATCCATAGATGTGAAATGAGGATAGGTATTATATTATTTTTCATTATGCTAAATATAATGGTTATAACAGTACAAATATCTAAATAAATCTTGAATCGAACAAAGTTATACCATCCATATTAAACATGTTCCTTTCAAATAAATTATTTAGAGCTATTATATGCTCTTGCAGAAAAATTTGTAGATGATGAAGAAAATATGATAATTAAAAATTAAGTATAAAGAATGAAGAATTCTGGTGAAAATTAATTTCTTCAACAGATTTTTGTAGCGGCGAACATTGTTCGTCACTTTTTTTATGCAAAATTACTTTGTAAATTTAAATAAAGAATCAATTTTAAATTTCTCAGTTTTAACTGAGAAATATCCACAATTGTGAATTTTGTATTGTGAATTATGAATTAAATTAAGTTCGTCTCTACAGTTAATCAATTTAAAATTTCTTAGCTTTTATTGAGAAATATCTATAAACCCTTCATTCTTCATTTTTATTATCTGCTTCTATAATATAATAAACTTTCCATAATTTTTCACGATATAAGAAGTGTAACAAGATATATTGTGATTACAAATTTATAGGAAAGGGTGGCTATATATGAGAATATCTTTTTCATCACAACAGTACGTGAGACCAGTAAGTTTACGTCATTCTTCTAATAGTAGTTTTATTAAAAATTCTAATGATAACAATGGAAGAACTGAAAAAAATAATACTATGAATAAAAGTAGTATGGCTGTATCTTTAGGACAAAAGTCAAAGAAAAACAATATGCTTGAAAATCTAATTGAGCGGAAAGTAAATTTAATGGACAGAAAAAATGATATTATTGAAAAAGCTTTAGAGAATGGTGAAAGTCCGTCAGCAACAAAAGAAAAGCTACATGATATTAATAAGCAAATTAATGAAATCAATGAGCAAATAAGTAAAATTCAATGTGAAGAACAACGTAAATCACTTGGTACTGAGGATGTAAGTAAGAAAAAAGAGAAACTTAAAGAAAAATCAAATAAACTTTCTGCTAAAGAAAGTAATGGAGATAACTCTGAAGAAAAAATGACTAGTGTTTTAAGTCTTTCTAATAATTTATCTCAAGCTAAAGCTTTATCTTCTCAAAGAACTTCAATGTCTGGTGAGGTAAGAGTTTTAGAAAATGAGATAAAGCTAGATGAGTCAAGAGGAATTGAGACTATTGAAAAGAGAAAATCTGTTGCTAAGATAAAGGAGAACATTGAAAATATTACTGAAAAAATTAATGACAAATTAACAGATACAAATAATAAATTTGAGAATAGTGTAGGAAGTAATAGATTAAATAATATTACCTACAAAAGCGAAGAAAGTAAGAATACTAGCAACAATGATAATACACAAAATGATGATAAGCTATTAATAAAGCAACAACAAACTGCCCAAAATATTAAGCATTATAGTGAAAATATCAATGATAAAGATAAATATGAAGGAGAAAAAATTGATGCTATAGCTTAAAAGGTATATAAATATGTACTTTTTAAATTTTGATTAAATTAATTTTTTACTGACTTTTAACTAGCAATAGAATTGCTAGTTTTTTTATTGTAAGGAAACTTAATCAATGCACAATGCACAGTTCACAATTCACAGTTAAGGAGGAAATTAAATCTTTGTGAATTAATTTCTTTAAATAGATTTTTTAGCTGGCAATGCAATAGATGGTCTCTTTTATTAAGGAGTTACTACGTAACTTCAAAAAGAAATCAATTTTAAATTTCTCAGTTTCTACTGAGAAATGTCCATAATTCTTCATTGCCAATCGTCAATTCTCAATTGTATAAGGGTTCCCCTGAGGTGCAGTATAGTTTGGAGAAAAAACCAGTGAATCTATCTGTCATTATGGAGATAACCAATGTAATTAGAATATTGTTTAATGATGTAAGTAGTGTGGCATATCATACTGTACCCCAGGGGTCTACATAGAAATTAGTTACAGATTTAAATTTCGTAGATGATTTAATTTTATTTCAATTCTATAGTTTTCATATAGACCCCAGGGGTGGAAATTAATGCTGTGAAGCATCCTTCAGACTTAAGGAACAGTTACCAATGAAATAATAGTATGGCCAACATTGTTCGCAGCTACGATTAGGTAATTAAAAAATTAAGAATAAAGAATTATGATTGAAATTAATTTCTATTTAAAATTAGTAAAAAATATAAAATTTTAACTATTTCTTAATAAATTTCAAAGCTTTTATGAGTATACTAAAAGAAATTAAATTATTTATATAGAATGCTTTAATTAAAATTTATATACTTTATTAAATTTTTGTAGTGAATCTTTAGCAGTAACTCTATGAAATTTACATTTAATTACAGTATAACATAGTATATTTTCGTATTTTTTGGTATAATTAAACTGTTAAAAAATTATATCATTGGGAATAAAATCATTAAGTGCAGATGATGATAAATTACGATTTTAAATTTTAATTTAAAGTAGAGATTATAATAATTTTTTATTGATTAAATAAGATAGACTTTTAATAAAAAGCAGATTATTTATTACTTAAATAAATGTGTAATTTTAATTACTTGGTAGGTTTATATAGTGAAATTAAATAAAAGATTAATATATAAATTAATTAACTATATATTACACATTTGAATTTAAAAAGATGAAAAGGAGAATAAAAAGATGAAAAAGAGTTCAAAGGTTATTTCAGGGTTGTTACTTGCTTCTACTTTTGCAACAATGAATTCTAATGTTTTTGCTGTAGAGACAAATAAGACTATTGAGAAAAAATTATTAGCTGGAAATAATAGATATGAAACAGCTGTAAAAGTTAGTTCAAAATGGAGCAAAAGCGATAATATAGTTTTGGTTAATGCTATGGCTATTGCAGATGCACTTTCTGCTACACCTTTTGCAAAACTAAAGGATGCACCAATATTACTAACAGACTCAGGAAAATTAACAGAAGCTACAGGAAAAAGAATTAAAGAATTAGGTGCTAAGAATGTTTTCGTAGTGGGTGGAGAAGGTGTAATCTCTAAGGATGTAGTTAGAGAATTAGAGCAAAATGGATTAAAAGTTGAAAGAATATCAGGAGCAAATCGTTTTGAAACTTCTGTAAAAGTCGCAGAAAAACTAAATCCTAAAAAAGTTGCTGTTGTTAATGGATTAAATGGTAGACTTGCAGATGCACTATCTGTGGCAGGAGCGGCAGCTGAAAATAATATAGCAATACTTTTAACAAATGGTACAAGCCTTGGAGAAGTTAAAGATATGGCTAAAGGCA
Organism: Clostridium sp. UBA2485; assembly: GCF_002341865.1. GTDB lineage: Bacteria > Bacillota > Clostridia > Clostridiales > Clostridiaceae > Clostridium_J. The sequence continues at coordinate 8,496 of NZ_DDOV01000047.1, forward strand.
AAGAAGCTATTGTAGTTGGAGGAGAAGGTGTTGTTTCAAATTCTATAAAAGATGATTTAAAAGCTGAAAGGCTTGGTGGAGCTAATAGAAGTGAAACTAATGCTGAGGTTGTTAGAAAGTTTTATGGTGGAAAAGCGCTAAAATCTGTTTATGTAGCTAAAGATGGGGCAGTTCAAGAAAATCAATTAGTTGACGCATTAGCAGCAGGACCAGTAGCTGGAAAAGAAGGTGCTCCAATAATATTAGCAGGAAGTAAACTATCTCTATCTCAAGAAACATTCTTAAAGTCTCAAAGTAAGGTAGAAGAAGTTACATTAGTAGGTGGAGGTATAGGTGATAATACTACAGAAAGTATTGCTAGCGCTTTAGGTGGCAAGTTTAGAGATCCATCTCAAGTTGTTGAGAAGGCAGAAGTTAGTTCAGTAAAGGCAACTAATTTAAAAGAAGTAGATGTCACTTTTGGAATTAAAGTAGATAAAGATTCTGCAGAGGATGTATCAAACTACTCTATTAATAACAGTGGAGAAATAGAAAGCATTGAGTTGTTAGAAGATGAAAAAACAGCTAGATTAACTATGAAAAAGCCACTAGCAAATCAAGAGAAATATAAAATTAAAGTGGAAAAAATTCTAGCTAAAAATAATGAAATGATATATGCAAAGGATATTGTGTTTACTCCAATAGATAGTACCTATCCAGAAGTAAAACAGGTAATAAATTTAGGTACTAAAGCAATTAAAATAGTGTTTAGTGAGCCAGTTAATACAGTACCTATAAACAACATTCAATTGAATGGAAAGAAATTTTCAGGCTCTGCCAATATTACTGGAAGAGAAGTGGTGTTAACTCCATATGATAAAGATTTATTGAAACCAGGTGAGTATAAGTTAACAATTGAGGGAGTTACAGATTTTAATAGCTTCAAGTCAATATATTCAGAACATAAATTAAATGTAGTTGAAGATAAAACACCACCTAGAATTGATAAAGCTGTTGCAACTTCAGAGAAGTTAGTTATAACTTTTAGTGAGGATGTGGATCCAAGCACTGTAAAAATAGATAATGTTTATTATAAAGTAGCTGATCGTAAAATAAAAGCTAATGATATGAAAAAATTATCAGGAAATAAATATGAGTTTTATTTCTCAACTTCAGCTAATAGGCTTCCAGGTTATGAAACTACAATGTATATAGACTATGTGGAAGATTATAGCGGAAATAGAATAAGAGAGAATACTGTAAAGGTTAGACCAGAGTTAGATCAAACTAAACCAGAGGTTAAAAATGTAACCCTATCTCCAAATAGAAAGCAAATAACAGTTATTTTTAATAAAAATATGCATGATGATTCTCAAAGTACAAAATACTTTACTATAAAAGATGAAAAAGATAATGGGGTATCAATTAAAGGAGTTAAATTTGCAGATGGTGATAGAAAAATTATAACTATTGAACTATATAATGAGTTACCACAAGGAAAAAATATAATTAAAATTTCTGGTTTAAGAGATGCTACTCAAAATCAAAATTTAATTAAGGATTATAGTAAGGAGATTGTAGTTAGAGATACTACTCCTCCAACTTTAGAGTCAATATCAAGTGATGGAAGAACTAGAACAATAGTTTTAACTTTCTCAAAGAAAATGGATATTTCAACTCTAGAGAGTACTTCAAGTTACTTAATTAATTTTAATGGCATAATGATACCTTTACCTGGAGATACTAGCATAACTCCTATACAAGGTGGTAAAGGGGTAAGATTAATATTACCTGAGGAAATAGATAATCAATATGTTAATTTTGGAAGTAATCTTACAGAAATCCAATTGACTACTCTTAAAGACGAAGCAGGAAATATATTAAAAGATTATATGGTTAAAAAGCCTGTGGTTAAGGAATCAAAGGCTAAGGTAGCTAATATATATTCTGAGGATATTAAAAACGGTAATGCAATTACAGAAGATAAAAGAACTATAAAGGTTAAATTTGATCAAACTATACAAGGTGCTTCTAAGAATGACTTTAAGCTGAATCTTAAAGGAATAGAGATACAAGATGTTATAACTAATGATTCAAGTATAGTTACAATTAAAACTGATAGAGATATGCCAACGGATACACAAGATTTAACAGGTAATGATTTAATACTAAGAATTAATGATGGTAATAGCATTAGGACTTCAGCTGGTTCAGGAGTAGACAATTCTAATAAAATAAAAATTGTTGATAAAACAGCACCAGAGGTGCCAGAAGATAGGAGAGAGTATAGTGTTGATATAGCTAATAGCGATAGAGCTGAGGTATGGATGCCGTTTTCAGAAGAGTTGTATAGAGAAAATCAAGTTTTATTTGCTCACGACTTAATTATAACTAGCTCTTTAGATGAAAAGGTAAGATTAACTCCAACTATTGACTATACAACATCATTAAGCAGTGATGGAAAGACTATAAAAGTACTTATTAAAAATACAGAGGCAACTAAAGGAAAGCAAACAAGATATAAAATAGAAATAAAAGAAAATGCAAACTTTATACAAGACTTAAATAAGAATAAGGCAAATAGAAAAGAAGCATTAGAAACAGATAGAAACATAGATTTTTCATAGTCCTTAAAAACTAGCAATTTTGTATTGCTAGTTTTTTCATTTTCAACTCTGGGGATTTATCAATGCACAATGCACAGTTCACAATTCACAATTGAGGTGGAAATTATTTTTTAGCAAAATAATTTCTTTAATGTACTTTTTGACTAGCAATGTAATTGCTAATCATTCATGAAAAGTTACTTTGTAACTTCAAGAAATAATCAATTATAAATTTCTCAGTGGTAACTGAGAAATATCCACAATTGTGAATTATGCATTGTGCATTGTGAATTAAGTTAAGTTCGCCACTTTTATATATTACATAAAAAACATAAAATCTTTAAATTAACTTTATAAACTTCACTAATCTATGCATATTTAATTAGTGAAAGGAGTGATTAGAACATGGCAATATCGTCAATTAAAACAAGTTCATCAGTTTTATTAACTTATAAGGATGGCCTTAACTCAAAGGGGGAGGATCTTTACAAGAATCAAAGATTTTCTAAAATTAAAGTTACAGCTAAGGATGAGGAGGTTTATTCTGTTGCTGGTGTTATGGCAAATTTACTAATGAATGATGTAACAGAAATAACTAGAGAAGATAAAAGTAAGCTTATAGAGGCATAGACTATGATAAAGAGGATAGTGGAGTTTTTAAATAATATTCTATCCTCTATAATAGCAAAAACTTTTCGAACTAATTTTTCTTATGAAATTAATCATGAAGGAAATAAGATCAAAAGAATGATTTTTTTCTTAGGAAAACATGTAAAGATTATTATTATGTTATAGAAAGAATAGGGGGAATTTTTATGGCAAAAGATTTAGTTATGACATTTATAACAACTAAAGGTAGTAAATCTAATATGACAGTTAAAAATGTTAAAGATAGTTTAACCACAGAGCAGATTAGTAATGTTATGGACTTAATTGTAGGAAAAAATATTTTTGAAACTAAGCAAGGAGATTTTATTTCTAAAAGCGGTGCTGTCTTAGTTGAAACGACTAAAACAAAATATAATATAGAGAATTAATTAGTAATAAAGGCCTCTAAAAAGGGGCCTTTTTTTAATTGAGAATTGACAACGGACAATTGACAATTAAGGAGGAAATTATTTTTGATAAAAATAATTTCTTTAAATATGTTTATAACTAGCAATGTAATTGCTAGTTATAATGTGGCGAACACTGTTCGCCGCTACAAAATCAATTCTAAATTTCTCAGCTTCTGCTGAGAAATATCCACAATTGTCCATTGTCAATAGTCCATTCTCAATTGTATAAGTATGGAGTTATAATGTTCAATCTCACTAATTTATAGTATAGTAGTATATTGAAGGAGGGATTAATACAATGAAAAATAAGAAAGTTCGTACTTTCTTTTTTCTTGCTTTGATATTAATATGTTTTAGTATTAAAACTTATGGTTTTGGAGAAAGAGTGGATTATATTATTGGTATGGATAGATATGAAACATCTGCCCTATTAAGTGAGGCTAACTATGCAAATTCTCCATATGCTGTTATTGCTAGTGGAGAGAGTTATATAGATGCTCTAGCTTCTTCACCTTTAGCCTTTAGTAAAAAAGCACCAATTTTATTAACAAACAAAAATAAGTTAAATGAATTTACTAAAGGAGAAATTTTAAGATTAGGAACTAAAAATGTATACATAGTTGGTGGTAATGGTGCTGTATCTGAAGGTGTCGAAGAAGAAATTAAAAATTTGGGGATTCAAGTTACTAGATTAGGTGGAATAAATAGATATGAAACTAGTGTGAAAATTGCTAAAGAACTTGGTGATATAGAAAATATTATAATATGTAGTGGAAATGATTATAAGGATGTGACCTTAATTTCTAGCCATGCTTCTATGAACAAAAATCCAATTATTTTATATGATGATGACAAAAGTTATTTAGAGAATTATATGAATGAAAAGGGTATTAATAGTGGATACATTATAGGAGATTTAAATTTGAATTATGATATTTTTTCTGCCTTTAAAAAGGTAGATAATAAAAGGACTGGAGATATATTAAAAAGTTTTTATGGAGATATAGATGTTGAAGAAGTACTTTTAACTACTTCCTCTAATTTTGCAGATGCATTATCATCAGCTCCTATTGCAGCAATGAAAAAATCCCCGGTAATACCTTTAGGACAATATGCTGAAAAAGAAACAATTAATTTTGTGAAAAATAAAGGATATTTTGATGTTATTGTAGTTGGTGGAACAGTATCTAAAGATGCGGTACAAGCAGTAGTTAACAGAACATATATACCACCAGAATTTACTGAAGAAAACTCTAAGATAAAACCATTACCAGATAAATATGAAATGGTATATTTAGAACAGTTAGAAAAAGAATTATTTAATTTATGTAATAAAGCAAGAGAAGAAAGAGGCCTCACACCATTAGTTTGGGATGAGGAATTATATGAGATATCAAAATATAAATCAAGAGCAATGATGCAGTTAGAATACTTCGGACATAACAATATAAATTATGATAATAGAATGGCTCAAGCATTAGCTGAAGCTTTTGATTACACACCTACATCCATAAAGGAAAATATATTATATACTACTAAATATTTATCAGAAATTGATGCTAATCATATATTTAATCTTTGGATGAACTCTGAAAGTCATAGAGAAAATATACTTTATTCCAAACATACTAAAACAGCTATATCTGTAGCTTATAGCGATAAATATTATAGTAAGTACAAAAGAAATAATATATTATTTGCAACACAACATTTTTCTAATAAATAGTTAGGCAATTGAGAATTGACAATGGACGATTGACAATTATGGTGGAAATTAGTTTTAATCAAACTAATTTCTTTAATTGATTTTTAACTAGCAATACAATTGCTAGTTTTTTCATTATAAGAAGTTACTACGTAACTTCAAAAAAAGAATTAATTTTAAATTTCTCAGCTTCTGCTGAGAAATATCCACAATTGTCCATTGTCAATTTTCCATTCTCCATTGTAAAAGTCTAAACTGTAAATTATTTAAAAATAATTTACAGTTTTTTTAGTTATTTTCAAGTATAATTTTAACATTAATTACCATATGTGTTAAAATTAAAATATATGAAAAATTTTAGTTGAATAGTGGGGGAGAGGCTGTGTTTAAAGGAAAAAGGTTAGCTATGATAATAGCGCTATCCTTAATATTATGTAGCAAGAAGGTTTATGGAAGATCTTTTGAAAAGCTTGAGAATATGGATAGATATGAATTATCTATCACTGTGGCAAAAGAGCTTTGGGATAATGCCTATAAGGGTGAAAAAACAGCAGTTTTAGCTTTAGAAAAGGATGAAAATTTAGTTGATTTACTTTCTATTTCTACTTTAGCCTATAAGAAAAAAGCTCCTATTATATTAATCAATAATGGGGAAAAAATTGAAGATGAGCTTATAGAAAAGTTAAAAATTAAGGGAGTTAATAAAGTTTATTTACCTTCTGGTGAAGGAATTTTAAAAGAGGAATTGGCATTTCAATTGAAAAGTCATGGAATAGATGTAATGAGGCTAGGGGGGATGAATAGAATTGAAACAAGTATTAATATTTCAAAGGAATTAGGAGAATATAAATCAGTAGCAGTTATAGGATATAACGGCTTGCCAGATTCTATTTCTTTAGGTCAAATTGCAGTAAGAGAAGAAACGGCTATTTTAGTTTCAGATAATAATGGGAATATAAAAGAGAATTTTTATTATGATAATAAAAATAATTATGTAGTTGGTGGGGAAAAGTTAGTTAGTAGTGAAAGTGAGAACAAGTTAAAAGCAAAACGGATATATGGAGAAAATAGGTATGAAACAAACTTAAAAGTAGTTGAACATTTTAAGGACAAGCTAAGTTTTAATAAGATATATATTTCTAATGGACAAGATAATCAATTAGCTCAAGCTCTAATAATAGGACAATTAGCTACTGTAGATAAAGCACCGTTAATTCTCTTGGATAAAGATAATGAGGCTAAAGCAGAGAAATTATTTAAAAATAGTATTAATAAATATACAGAAATAAACTTTTTTAATTATGAAAATAAGAATTTGTTTAAAGATATATTAAATAAGCATAATTCATTTGCAGATAGGAAAGAAGTGAACAATAAAGATGGACAAGATATTGGTCCAGTTAAGGATGATGAAAAAAGTATAGACAATAAAAATGAAGAAAAAGATAAAGAAATTGAAAAAGATAAATTAGAGAAGCTACCTTATAAAGGGTATAAAAAGATTAATGATAATGAAATTAATATAGAGTTTGATAGTGAAATAAAAATTAATAATAAAGAAAAAATTGAAGTAATAACAAAAAATAATAAAGAAATAAAAGAGTTAGCTATAGAAAAAGAAAACTTATTGATAAGTTTACAAGAACAAGGAGATTTTAGTGGAATAAGAATTAAAGATGAAGCTATAGCATCAAAGGATGGAGCAAAAGTCTATAAAGGAGTAGATGTGATTTTAGAAGACGATAATACACCAGAAGAAAATTTAATAGCACCTAAAATGTTAAATTATAAAGTTCACGATGGAGAAATTGCATTAGAATTTGATAGGGAAGTTGAAATAGATAAAAATATAAGTGAAGAAATTTGCATAGATGGAGAAGATATAATTATTCAGCAAGTTAAAGTTGAAGGTAAAATAGTTACAATAAATTCTAAAGGAGAAGTGAACTCTTTAACTATACCTAAAGGATTGATAAGATGTGGTAATTTAGCTTCAGAAGAAATAAAGATATGTATAGAAAATAAATATATTAGAAATCCTAGTATAACAGTAGTAGATAAAACTATTAAATTGAGTTTCTCTGAAGATATTGAGCTAAATACAAAGGACTCATTTTGGAAATATATATCATTAACTTTTAAAGAGAAAGAAGCAAGTAATGATATTATAGTAGACATTGTAAAAAATCAATTAGTTGTAATAGTAAAAACAGGTGGTATAGTTGAAAAAATTAATATTAAAGAAGGTTTTATAAAAGGTAAGAATTCTAATAAAATAAATAACAATATTGAAGAAAATGTTAAGGTTATAATTCCTTACAATGAAGTAAAGATAAGAAATAAGGAAGAATTTGAAAAGGCTATCAATAGTAAAGTGACACAAAAAATACATGTGGAAAACGATATTGAAGGCTTAGGAGAAATAATTTTGGACAGGCCTATGATAATTAGTGGCAATAGAAATAATCCTAAGATAGAACTAGAGAATTTGATAATTACCAATAAATCTGTAGTATTAAATCAAATCACTGTTAAGGGGACAAATAATGAAAAGCCTACTGTAAGTATAAATAACGTAGAAATGACTAAAAATGAAGGTATTATGTTCAATACTATTAAAATAGAAAGTAGTGGCACAGCATTAGAAATTAATAATTCAATAATAAGATTAAAACATGTAAATTTAGAGTATGAAGAAATTGGATTAATTATTAATAATTCTGATGTGCGTTTTTTAAGATATTCAGATGGAAACTATTTTTTAACTAAGAATACATTGGAGAATAATCGCAATCCTGCAATAATGATAAATAGAGATAAAAGATTTAATAATTATATCTTATTTTTAGCTGAAAAAACAATTCATGAAGGCATAAATAATAATCCAGTTATTATAATACATGCTTCTTCAACAATGGATATCTTAAATGGTAATATAGATAGCTACACTGAGCTGATAAAGGAAAATAATTTTGATGAAAAGAGAGAGTATAAAATACACTTAGTCAATTGANNATTGACAATTATGGTGGAAATTAATTCTTTGTGAATTAATTTCTTTGAATAGATTTTTGTAGCGGCGAACAGTGTTCGCCATTTTTTTATATTTAATATTATCAAGTTTTCCACTCAATTGGACAAATATGATTTGGAATATAATATATTTATCAATTTTGATATTAGGATAATATTTTGAAATATTATTTATTAAAATATTAACTATCTGTCCGACATCTAATAATGGAATGGATTTGGACCTTATGGCGAACACTGTTCGCCACTACAGTTAATTAATTCTAAATTTCTCAGCTATCGCTGAGAAATATCCACAATTGTGAATTTTGCATTGTGAATTGTGAATTGAGTAAAGTTGTCTATTGAATAAATAATTTAAGAGTGGATATAAATTACATATAAGATAGGGTTAAAGGAGGAGTATAGGAATGGCTTCAGTGGTTAATAGTTTTGCTATAAGCGGCGTTGATGGATATTTAGTAAATATAGAAACGGATGTTATAGGTGGGCCAGCATCCATAAATATTGTAGGTCTAGGTGATGCTGCAATTAAGGAAGCTAAGGAGAGACTTCAAGCATCAATTATAAATTCTAGATTTCATTTTCCTAATAAGAAAATTATTATAAATTTAGCTCCAGGAGATATTAAAAAAAGTGGTTCTCATTTTGATTTAGGTATGGCAATAGGATTAATAGTTCAAAGTAAACAGGTTACATTTCCCCACCTTGAAAGCTATGGATTCATTGGAGAACTTTCATTGAATGCAGATTTACGTCCTTGTAGTGGAGTATTGCCTATGGTTATGGAGGCAAAGAGAATAGGAATTAATAATATTATTTTACCTAAAGAAAATATAAGGGAAGCATCTTTAGTTAGTGATATAAATATATTTGGCTTTAATAAGCTTTCTGAAGTTGTTGATTTTCTTCAAGGGGTCAGCACTTATACAATGGAAGATTATAAAGATGAACATATTATAAGATCCGAAAGCATTCTAGATTTTAAAGAGGTAAAGGGACAAGATGATGTTATTGAGTACATAATTGCAGCGGCAGCAGGAGGACATAATATATTGATGTCAGGTACTCCAGGTTGTGGAAAGTCCATGATAGCAAAGCGATTTCCTACCATATTACCTACCCTTTCAGAAGAAGAAGCTTTAGAAGTTACGAAGATTTATAGTGTAGCAGGGCTTATAAAAAGCAAGGGAGACTTAATAAAAGAAAGACCTTTTAGATCACCACACCATAATGCTTCTACAAACTCTTTAATTGGTGGTGGGAATAATGCTATTCCTGGTGAAATATCTCTTGCTCATAATGGAGTTTTATTTCTAGATGAAATTGCGGAATTCAATAAGAAAACTTTAGAAGCATTAAGGCAACCTATGGAGGATAAAGTAGTTACCATATCGAGAGTTAAGTATACTCATACATATCCCGCTAGCTTTATGCTGGTTTCTGCCATGAATCCATGTCCGTGAAGGTTTCAAGTTTGATTAGGTTGTAAACTACACGGGTCTTAGGTAATCTTTCACCATTTTCTACAATAGTCTCCACTTCTATCCCTTTAACAAGTAACCTAATTAAATCATGTTTATCTTCAAAGCTTAAGTCGATTAATCGCTCAGCATATGATTTAAGTTTATTTGACATGCTGCTTATTAGTTCATCCTTATGTTTTACTTCGTTAAATCTATTATTAAAAGCTTCAATTAGATTTGAAATTTTTTCTTCCTCTTTTCTAATATCTTTTAGCTGCACTCCTAATTCATCTTCTGTTATTAGGCTTTTTCTAAAAAGAGTTAATATATTATTTTTTTCATTCTTTTTATCATTTAGGGATTTATTTAATTTATTTAAATCTTCTTCAATATCTGTATTATTGTCTTTACTATCATTTTCAATTGCATCTATATATTTACTATAATTTTTTAATATATCTAAGCAATCTCTCCAGATATCTTCTTCCAACAACTCTGCTTTAATATTTAAACTTTCACACTTCCCAAATATTTTAACAATGTCACCTCGTTTACCGCTGCAAGAATATACAGAACTGCTATTTTTATAACTTATACCATAAAAAGAGCGACCACAATGTTTGCATTTAATTAGTCCTTTTAGCAAGAAAAATCTTCTTTTAGTATTTCTTTTACACATTATCGTGTTTTCTTTTCTTTGTCTTTGTGCTTCTTCCCAAATTTCTTCTTTTATTATCGCGGGTACTTCTCTTAATATAGGTTCTTTTCTCCTAGTGGCACGTTTACCGTATAAATGTATCCCTTTATAGGTTGTACTGCTCAAAATTCTGATTATACTATTAGCTCTCCATTTTTCAGTAGGGTTTTTACGATGCCTATTGTTATATTTGGACATCGAACTGGTAGGAATATTTAAATTATTTAAGTATACAGCTATATCGCTAGAAGGCATTTTTTCTTCTATGTATAATGAGTATATTTTTTTTATAATTTGTGATTCCTTTGGGTCTATTTCTAAATAACCATCATCATTTACAATGTATCCGTATGGCACTATGCCGCCCATCCACTTACCCTTTTTTGCCGCTCTGCTAGCACCCATGTACATTCTATCCAGTATATTATTTCTTTCTAATTCTGCCATATTCAAATAGTTTATGAATTGGTATCTTCCTATCGGTGTATTTAGGTCGAATGGTTCAGTTACACTAATTATTTCAATGCCATATTCTCTTAATACCTCAACTGCTTGCAATCCAGTTAAAGTATCACGACCAAATCTATCGACTTTCCATACAAGTATAATATCAAATAATTTGTTTTTAGCATCTTCCACCAATGCACTACCATATGGTCTTTCATAGAGTGGTATAGTTCCAGTTATACCATCATCCAAATACGTATCATAAATTTCAAAATCTTCTTTAAAATCTATATAACTTTCAAGGATCTCCACTTGATTTTCTATTGTTTTTCTTTCTTTTTGTTCATCGGAGCTAACCCTACCATATAGGGCAACTTTTTTCATTAATTATCACCCTTTCCCCTTTGTGTTCTTATAGAATTTAAAGCTATATCAACAGCCATTTTAAGTTGATTTTTTTCATCTTTAGTCATTTCTATATCATCAAGAACTAGCTCATCTGAGCTTAGAATCAGATTTATAGTTTGTTCTATATCAGTAACTATATATTCTTTATTATCTTCTGTTGCTAATAATTCATCAATTGTCACTTCTAAGGCATTTGCTATCTTTTCTATTGAGATTGAGTTTAAACTTTGTCTCTTTCCGCTTTCTATTTCACTTATTGTAGCTCCTCCAACTCCAGCTTTTTTTGCTAATTTATATGCACTAAATCCTTTTTCTTCTCTAATTTTTTTTATATTTAAGCCTAAAATACTTGTACTCATATCGTTAACTCCTTTTAAAATTATTTCCGTTTACAGAAATAATTATATACATATTGTTGCCTAAAGTCAAAGGATTTATTGAAGAAAGTTCCGTTAGAAGAAAGAAAATGTTTAAATTACTTCCGAAAAAAGAAGAAAAAACAACAAAATATAGTAATATATGAAGTAAATAGAAGGTAATTTCCGTAAACGGTTAAATTTAGTTAAACTTTAAGTTTGAATGCTTCTGCAATCAGAATTATACTTAACTTGTACTTCCGAATACGGAAAGGTGGTGGAAAAATGAATTTGAAAGAATTGATTGAGGAAAAAGGAATGACAATGTACAGAGTTGCGAAGGAAGGGAATATAGGTCAGAGTACAGTGAACGAAATTGCAAATGGGAAAAGAGAGCATATTGAATTAGGCACTGCTGTTAAGATTGCAAAAGTTTTAAATGTAGACGTAGAAGAGATATATAAATGCATAGGGGGAAAGTTAAATGCAAATTAGAACAGAATTAGTTGATGGGAAAAAAAGAATAATTGTAATTAAAGAAGCTTCAGGAGTGGACAAGACTAAAGAGGCAGTACTAAGAGTAATGGGACCAGGATGGAGATATAAAGAAGGCTTCTTAGAGGGAGAAAAAGTTATATAAAAGTGATTTGCTAGACAAGCACTGGTAAAACAGCATATCCCATACCAGGCTGATAAAGGGAATGTGTAGGAACGGTATTGGAAAGAGTAAATAAATTTAAAAAAGAACATTCAATTTTAAATACATCCTATATTAAGGTGTATAAAACAAGAAGGAGGACAGAAATTGAATTTAAAAATAAATGAAGAATTTAAAAATCTAATTCCACCTTTAACAGAGGAAGAAAAAACAGGGCTAGAAAAAAGCATATTAATGTTTGGGTGCAGAGATAAATTAATTAGTTGGAATGATTTTATAATTGATGGTCACAACCGTTATGAAATCTGTATAAAAAATAACGTAAGTTTTGAAGTGCTTAAGATGGATTATGATTTTGAGAATGAAGAAGAAGTAAAACAATGGATTATTAAAAACCAGTTCGCAAGAAGAAATATAAGCAGTTATCAGAGGTCAATTTTAGCTTTACAGCTTAAAGAAAGTATTTCTAAAAAAGCTAAGGTAAATCAATCATTGGCAGGAGGTGATAAGAAAAGCGAAGGTGTGAAATCACTTTCACAGAAATCTGAGGAAGCGATAAAAGAGAATGAAGAATCAGTTTTGGAAACATTACCAAAAGCGATAAAAAATAAAGGAGAATCACTTTCGTCAACACTGGCAGAAACAGAAAATCAAAAAAGAAAAAGAGTAGAAGAACCTATAAATACTAGGGAAGAAATAGCTAAAATAGCAGGAGTATCAGGACGTACAATTAGCAAAGTAGAAACTATAGAAAAGGAAGCTCCAGAAGTAATTAAGGATGCAGCAAAGGAAAATTTTATAAGCATAAATAAAGCTTATAAAATTACTAAGGAAGTTAAGGACTTGGAGGAAGAAGAAAAGGAAAATAAGGCGGAGGAGCTATTAAACAAGCAGTATGAAGAAAAAGCAAAACAGATAGATAAGGAATCAAAAATAGCAGGTAAAATAGCTGATGCTATATTTGACATTCTAACATTAAAAGTAGATGAAGAAAGAATAGGTTATTATTTAGAGTACTCTCCCAAAGAGCCACTAGAGAAGCATATTAAAAGATGTGATGAAGCTATAGAAAAGTTAGAAGAAATTAAGAGTATCTTAAAAGATATGAATAAAATCAAGGTGGTGAAATAAGTGGCATTGGACAAAAGAATAAAAGAAAAAATTAATGAAATTATGGATAACAGACCTAACATTACAGTTGATGAACTCATGGAAATAGTAAAAGAATATGCACCAAAGCCAGACATAGAAAAGCTTATTAAACAAGAATATAGAAGAATGGCACAAAGAATAATAGCTTCTTATAGGGATGAAAAGGGAGTAAGGGAATGTTTTTCAGTTAAATCAGATACAGGAAATTTATATGTAAATATATCTAATACAAAAGATAAAGAAGACTTAAAGAAAGTGAGACAGCAGCTCTCTAAGAAGTACAGGGGATTAAATAATTCTTTAAGAAAAATTGACATAAGGGAGCAAATCCTGGATGGGCAGATAGCAATGGAGGATTTAATAGAGAATACAAATTAATTCTGAGAGGTGGTGATAACGTTGAAAAATTTATTACAGGATAGAGGAATAAATTTAACACCAGAGTTATCAGACATAATTATAAAAGATATTAAATTTAATAACATTGGCTTTAACAAAAAGACAACTTTAAAAGAATTTTTAGATATAGCAGAAAGATGTAATAAAACACTTAAAAAGTGTGTTCAGAAAGGCGGTGCATACATGGAAGATAAATATGTAAAAGCACTTGAAGAAGTTTTATGTAATTTAAGATTAATAGAGTCACCTAATCCAGATGATGATTATATAGATGATTCTATAAAAATAATACAGAATGTTTTAGAAATAAAAAAGATGGCCTAAGCCACCAAAAATAAAAATTTGTTAATTAGATTTTAGAATAAATTCAAAGAAAATGCAAATGGAGGAAATAGCATGAAGGAATTAAATATAAGTTCTGACAATGTAGTAATTGAGAGAGGTACAAACTCATTAAAAATAAATGGCAGAGGATTAGAAGATTTGATATGTGAGAAGCTTCCACAAGAAATGAATAATTATAAAGGATATTCAGCAGGCATAACATTAACCCTTAAAGTATACGGATTTGATCAAGACTTATTAATAACAACAACTTATCCAGTAGAAGAAAATAAGGAGGATTAAAAATGAGTGAAAATAAAGAAAAGAAATCAATGAATATATACCAAAAAAGGCAAGAGTGTATTGTCGGATTACAAAAATCAAAATTAAAAATGACTGGTAAAAATACGTACTCTCATTATGAATACTATGAATTAGGCGATTTCTTACCACAGCTCAACCAGCTTATGAAAGAAAATAACTTAGCAGCAGTGTTTAAATATACCAATGAACAGGCCACTTTAACGATAATAGATACAGATAAGACTGAAGATAAAATCGAGTTCTCGACCCCAATTGAACTGACACAGCTTAAGGGCTGCAATGGTATGCAAAACATAGGAGGAACACAAACATTTGCTAGAAGATATTTATACATTATGGCATTTGAAATTTCTGAACCAGACACATTAAATAATGCAGAAGTTGATGAAGAAGCGGAATTAAAACGTAAAAAGATAGATCCAGTTAAAGTTAAAATAATAAAGGATTTGATTGAGAAATCCAATACAGATGAAGCTAGCTTTTGCAAGTGGGCCAAAGTAAAAAAAGTAGAAGATATTACAAATGGTAATTTTAACACATGTATAGAAGTTTTAGATAAAGCAGTTAAAAAATATGAGAAAGAAAATAAAATAAGTGAAATTGATAGGGTGATTTAAATGAAAAAGATTGAATTAAATAAACAATTACCAGTTATAACAATGAATTTTGAAGAGGTAAAAAACTCATTAGCTGATACAGTAGAAAAATATAAAGGAATTATAGTTACTGAAGAAGGCTTACAGGATTGCAAGGCTACACAAAAAGAGCTTGCAGGATTAAGAATAAAAATTGATAATTACCGCAAAGAAATTAAGAAAGAAATGTCCAAGCCTATAAATGCCTTTGAGAATCAGTGTAAAGAACTAATAAATCTAATAGCAGATGCAGAAGAGCCTATAAAAAAAGGTATATTAGTTTTTGATAATGCTAGGAAAGATGAAAAAAGAAAAGTCG
Organism: Clostridium sp. UBA2485; assembly: GCF_002341865.1. GTDB lineage: Bacteria > Bacillota > Clostridia > Clostridiales > Clostridiaceae > Clostridium_J. Next base: position 24,062 of record NZ_DDOV01000047.1, read on the forward strand.
CATTAAGTATAATCTCAGAAGTCGCTAAAGAGCACCAATTAAACGAAAAGTATGTTAGTCAACTAAATGTACTAGATAAGTATATGAACCTTACAGCGAAGCCTAGTGACGTTAAAAAGGATGTAGAACAAAGGGTACTTATATTGTTACAAGAACAAAAGAGAGAGTTAGAAATGCTAGAGATTATCAAGGACACTATAGAAAATGCTAATAAAGATATTAAGACACATTTAAAACTAGAAGATTTTCAGAATTTAATAAATATGAATATACCTACTAATAAAATTATCCAAGAAATAAATAAGAGAGCTGAAATAATTAGAGAAGCGGAGAAACCAAAACCAATTGAAATTCCAAAAGTTGAGAACGAAGTTAAACAAGAACCAGCAAATCAACAAGTATCTATACCTATAAGTCCAGACAAAGAGGATCTAGTAAAAGAAAAACAAGAAGAACCATTATATTGTATAGAATTGCGTGTAGTTGGAACGAGAGAATATATAGCACAACTAGGTCAGTATTTAAAGGACAACAACTATAATTACACCAAATTAAAAGCCGGACTCGTTAAATAGCAGGAGGTAATTATGAAAGATATAAAAGAGGTAAAAGAAAGAATAATTAACTTGCTAAATAGTACAGAAAGAAAAGGTATAGATAGAGTAGTTAAGTACATGGAGGAGACAGATTTCTTTGTAGCTCCTGCAAGCACAAAGTACCACGGAAATTATGACGGTGGACTTGCAGAGCATAGCTTAAATGTGTATCAGTTATTTCAAGAAAAAAACAAGAAATTTGATTTAGGATTAAGTAACGATACAGTAACAATAGTTTCTTTGTTACATGACTTTTGTAAGATTAATTTTTATAACAAACAAGAGTGCTGGAGAAAAAATGATAAAAATAGATGGGAGAGCTACGAAGGATACAAAGTTATAGATGATTTTCCAATTGGACATGGAGAAAAGTCAGTAATAATGCTTCAAAACTTTATAAGGCTAACTAAAGAAGAAATGCTAATGATTAGGTGGCATATGGGAAATACGGAGCCTAAAGAACAGATGATGAATATAAGCAATACTTATAATCTAGTACCAGCAGCCGCAGCATTACACACATCAGATATGGAAGCAAGCTATTTATTAGAGGAACGTATCGAACCAGGACAAGAACAACTCAAATTTAAGGTTTAATGGAGGATATATATGAATAAAACAATACTTATAGGAAGACTAACAAAGGATCCAGAACTAAATTTTTTACCTAACAATGGGACCGCAGTAACAAAGTTTACATTAGCAGTTAATAGACCAAGACTTGATAAAAACAAGCCGCAGGAAGCTGATTTTATTCCATGTGTATGTTTTGGTAAAAGAGCTGAAGCTATAGCAAACTACGTTAGAAAAGGACACTTATTTAGCGTTACTGGAAGGCTACAAATAAATAAGTATGTCGATAGAGATGGCAACAACAGATGGAGTACGGATGTGTTGATAGAAGACTTCGAGTTCATACAAAGTAAGAATAGTAATGTAGCTACAGATAATATGAACACAACTCAAAATCAAGAGTATGAAGATTTAACACCGATTGATGATGGTGAAGATATTCCATTTTAGATTAAATGTGAGGTTACAATGAAAACAAAGCCAATTAAATTAAAAGATGGCATTAAGGATATGACAATAGAAGAAGTATATAAGCAGTTTGAAAAATTTATATATAAGGCTTGTCAATCATGGAGAAATACCTATTCTATAGATGATTTAGTACAAGTAGCTTTCATAGGTCTTAATAAGGCTTATGAAAGCTATGACATAAAAAAGGATGTGTTATTTCTAACATATGCAGCACTTATTATCAATAATGGACTTAAAATGTACAACAGAAAAGAGAGAAAACATCAAAACAATATAAGTATGAGTAACACTTTTAATGACGATGATAGCTTAGAATTAGGAGATATAATTCATGATGACACAGACTATGAAGAAGTTGCAATAAAGAATATTGAATGTGAGAAATTGAAGGCTGCAATACTAAAGCTAGATGATAGAGAAAGAAGGATTATAGAAGAAGTAAGCTAAAAAACAAGTAAAAGGAAATATAAATAAAACTATCATAGATAATAATCAAAAAATAGATGTTCCAAAGAAAATACTAGTTCCAGTATTATTTAGAGGAACTATAGGAGAATATGAAATTCAAGATAAAGAAGTCAGTATAAAATTCAGTGATAGCTCTTGTGTAACCCTAATGAAGAAAAACATATTAGGGTTAATTAGAGAACTAAAAGAATTAAGTGAAATTTTAGCATAAACATTAAGGCACAAAAATTAAATAGTTTATGAAGGAGAATGTAAATGGCTAAGAAAAAAGTTAAGTGTATTTATACAGGTGGTGGATATTACGGAACTTTTTTAGAATATGGAGAAACCTATGAAGCAGAACAGGGAAAAGATGAACACAGATATTACATTTATAGTAAGTATGGCTATATTGGACAATTTAATAAAACAAGATTTATAGATGTGTAGTTCAAATAGAGCACGAATTAGAGGAGAGGTTAATATGAAGGAATATGCTCTTTATAAGGGCGAAGAGATACTTTGTATTGGAACAGCTAAGGAAATAGCTAAGAAGCTAGATGTACTTCCTGAAACAATTATGTTTTATGGTACAAATACTTATAAACGTAGATTAGCTAAAAGAAAGAATGTTAGAAATGCAAGAATATTAGTCATTTTAGGCGAAGAAGATTGTGAGGAATGATACTTCACAATTCAAATAATTGCGGAGAAAAGTTTCTTATTGGAGAAGTTATAAGTTTAGTGTATTAGTTTAATATGTAAGTAATACAGTAAATGTGCTACTTACTAAGGAGGTTACAATGCAAGTAATTATAGTTGAACCTTTTAAAGATTTTAAACACAGGATAAGAGTTACTAAACAGTATGAAAGAATGAAAGCAAAGATAGAAGTATTCAATCATTATTTATATATAGAAGTTAAGGAAGGCGATTAACGTGAAAGCAGATTATACAGATTATATAGAGTCAAGAGCATTAGAAGCTGCATCTTACATTATTGATACTAAAGCAACAATAAGATGTACAGCAAAGACATTTGGAGTAAGTAAAAGTACGATACACAAAGATGTAACAGAAAGATTATTAAGAATTAATCCAGGTACAGCGAAAGAAGTAAAAAGTGTACTAGATTTTAATAAAGGAATAAGACATATAAGGGGCGGAGAAGCAACTAGAAGGCTATATAAGGATAATTAGAGGTGGTTAAATGCAAATACAATATAAATTTACAGATACAGAAATAAATAAGCTGCTTAAAGAAAACTTTGTAATTCTGTATGACACGAGAGAGCAGGTTAACAATCATGTGTTAGATTACTTTGATAAAAAGAATATAAAATATAAAAAACAAAAAATTGATGAAGGTGATTACACAGCAATAATAACAAAAGAGCCTAAGATGGGAATTCATAGAGATTTATACTTTAAGGTGGCAGTAGAAAGAAAAAATAGTGTTGATGAATTAGCTAGCAATTTAGGAGAAAAGACTGAAACTAGAGATAAGGTAAGATTTGAAAGAGAGCTTATAAGAGCTAAAGCAAAAGGTATAAAAATGTTTTTAATAGTAGAAGAAGCAAGTGGGATGGAACATATAAGAGAAGGAAAGTACAGAAGTTTATACCAACCAAAAGCCTTTATAGGAAGGTTAACAAGCATACAAGACCAATATCTCCAAGGAACGATATTTAATAAGAATGTAGATACTGGATTTCATATATATAGAATTCTTTATTACAGTATAAGAAATTATCTAAAAGAGCTTAGTCTAGATATGATTCAAGAGAATTAATACAAATCAAGCAAAGGAAGAAGGTGAGAAATTGGAACTGCAAGATATAGACTTAAAAGAATTAATATCACAGGAAACAGGAGGAAAGTTTAATAGAGAGGGATATATTAAATGTCCCTTTCATGCAGAAAAAACACCTTCCCTAAGTATTAAGTTTTTCCCAGACAAGAACAAAGAAAAATATAAGTGCTTTGGATGTGGAGAATCTGGGGACGCAATAGACTTTATTATGAAATATAAAAATTTAGATTATATACAAGCTAGAGAATACTTAGGATTAGCAGTAGAAAAAACAGAAGAAGAAAACCAAATAGATAAAGTTAAATCTTATATAGATTGGGAATTAAGCAAATTTAGAGAAAAACAGGAGTTGCTAGGCATATTTACATTTGTAAATAGCGACAATAATCCAATTTACTATAAGGCTAAGTTTATGGATCATATCAAAGGACGGAAAGTATGTGGTTACTATCACCTAGAAGAGAATAAGGTAATTGCTAAAAGAGGAGTGGAGGAGCTTCCATATAATCTATATAAGACGCTACAAGCGCTTAATGATGAAAAGGTAGTAATTATAGTAGAAGGAGAAAAAGACGCTAATAAACTTAATTCTATGCTTAAGGGAATGGACTTCCAAGCAACTAGCCTTAAAGGTGCTAAAGATTATTCTATACTTCAAGGCGGAAGAATTTACATTGTTGGAGATACAGGAAAAGCAGGAGAAAAATATAAATGGGAAGTTCACAGGCAGTTATTTAACAACAGCGAAGAATTTAAATTTATAAATCTTCCAGGAATAAAATCCTTAGGAGATAATAAAGACGTTACTGACTGGATAGAAGCCGGCAATGGAAAAAATGAATTACTAAAGGCTTTTAACAGAAGTTTAGATTTAAAAAATAAGCATGAGCTGCAACAAGATAGTGGAGGAATTTACAAAACTGTCTACGATAAAAAACAGGAAGAAGATAAGAAGGTCTATTTAACAAATTTTAAATTAGTAAATGCGACTAGAATTAAATTCGTAGATGATGACCAAGAAGGTATAAATTTAGTATTAAAATCTTCTACTGGTGAACAAATAGAGAGAATTGGCCCGGCAACAGTTTTTGACGATACAAAGACTTTTAAAAACTTCCTTGGAACAATAGATTTAGCTTTTAAGGGAAGAATTGAGGACCTTACAGAATTAAAAACATGGATAAATAAATACTTTGCATTAGAGTGTGAAGAAATTTATCAAGGAGTTAAATTTATAGAAAAAGATGAAGAATTGATTTTCATAACTAATGATGGAGCTATGGCCAATAATAAAATAATGAAAAATGTAAAAGCAGACGGTAGAAATAATGCAGATGTTTTAGATATTCAATCTATAACTAAAGAAGAGTTGAAAGAACTAAAAAAATATATTCTTAAATTTGCGAGTCCAGAGAAAACAATATCCATAATTGGAACTGTAATAAATAACTTAGCAGTATATCAAAATCAAGAATCAAAACAGAAGTTACATCATTTGCTTATAGTAGGTGAGAGTGGAAGTGGTAAAAGTACCATTTTAGAAAATGTTATTGCACCAATATTGAACTATCCTAAAAAAGATATAAAATCTATTGGACTAATAACTCCATTTGCTCTTATAAAAGGGCTAAGTGATGGGAATTATCCAATTCTATTTGATGAATTTAAGCCTTCTAGCTTAGATAGGTATAAAATATCAAAGCTTAGTGAAACTTTAAGGAATCTTTATGATAGGTCAACTATATCTAGAGGAGATAAGTCTTTTAGGTCAAAAGATTTTCAATTAAGTAGGCCTTTGATATTAGTAGGGGAAGAGAGCTATCCCAATCAGGAAAAAGCATTAATAGAGCGGTCTTGTATAGTTTATCTAGCAAAAAGAGAACGTACTGAGGAGCACTCAAAGGCTATGAGCTGGCTAATAGAAAATGAAATGATGCTCAACAAACTAGGAAGAAGTCTAATAGAAGTAATATTAAATCTAAGTGTAACAGAATATGAAGATATAAGAAAAAAATCAGAAAGTAAACTAAGTAAATTAAGCAATAGACCACTAAATACTGCAATTAATATATGTAGTGGAATAGAAATACTAAATATTCTTCTAAGGGCTGAAGGATTGAAAGAAATCGAAAAATACACAACACATATAGTAAAAAATATTGAAGTTGAAGTATTAGAAGATGGAGAAGAGACTCATTCTGTAGTTGAGCAGATGTTAATTCTATACAATGACATGATAGAAGATGGAAGAGCTTACGACTATGAAGAAGTAGTTAAATATAGAGGAGACGGAATTTTCATAAAAACATCAGAGATGATTAATCAGATATATGAACATGTAAATAAAGTAGGAACAGATATAATACCATTGAAATTAAAAGATTTTAGGAAACAGGCACAAAAATCAGGGTATTTAAAAGGCATGTCTGATAAGGTAATCAAGGTTGGGCTAAAGACAACAAGATATGATACCTACGATGAAGATAGATTAAGAAATCTAAATATAGATGCGATAATACCGCCACTTATACAGGAAGTTATCGGCGAAGAAAAAATCATTCCATTTAAATAAATATGCTTGGTTACATTTAGTATTCAAAATGTAACCAAGTGTAACTAAAATGTAACCATGATAAATGGCTAATTTAAGCCATTATATATATATAAGTTACAAAGTTACATTAATATAAATATATATATACACACACGTAGAATATTTTAATATATTTATATTTATAAAAGATAGGCATATAGTTTTTACAAAAATGTAACCAAAGAAAAAAGTGCTTTAAGCCTTGATATATCAATGCTTTAGGGGTTTCAAATATATGTAACCTAAAATGTAACCAAGAATTAAAAATCAAGATAAAAAGTTTAGCAAACATAGATATATCAACGGTTTATATAGATGGATTGTAAAAATATAAGAAAACTATAAAAATCAAAATTTAGAGCAAAAAATGATAAATTTTAAAGAATTTAGTGCTTAAGGAGGGTAAATATGAGCTATAAAGAGCTTAAAAAAGCATATTCAAAAGAGCAATTAGCAGTATTTTTTCTTAAAGAGTATCTAAAATATGGAACGTTAGTAAAGATTGGGAATAAATATAATGTTTCGCACATGACTTTATATAAGATAATTAATGATAATTTAGAGTATATAGAGAAAAATCATATTAATTTACACAAAAAATATATAAGTAAAATAGAAAAAAATAAAAGGATAGGCAAGGGAAGAAAATCTTATTCAAGTAGTAGTTCTAATAAAAGGCTTTTAAAATTACTAAGCAAAGAAATGGAAACATTACCTAAAGAAATTAGATATAAAGATTTCTTAGAGTGGTGCATTAATCATAGCACTGAAAATCTTACAGGTATACAGCTAATAGAATTAGCAAAGATAAATGGAGTAAAGGTGGTGGGGTAGGTAATGGCCAGAGCTAAAGTAAACTTTAAGGAAGCGTATGAGGATAGATTAGCACAGGTTGATATAGATATAAGAAAAGCAGGGAAACAAAAGAATTGGACATTAGTGGACATGTTAAGAGCAGAGAGAGGAAAACTTGTAGATATAATTAACAGGATTAAGTAGGTGAAATTTATGGATTTATATAAAAAAGCTGAACAATTACTAAATTCATATGTAGAAATGAAGGTTGAAATAGAAAATTCAATATTGGAAATCGGAGAAATTAGAAGAGATAATGATATAAAGTCTATCAATTTTAATGAGAAAAGTTCAAAAACAAATAAGGTTAATAAAGAAGTAGAAAATAGAGTTGTCAATAAAGAAGATAGAATAAGTTATTATCTATATATAATAGATAGGAATGAAACCATAATTAAAAAAATAGAAAACTCAACTAAGGTATTAAGTCAGCTGGAGAAAGATGTTATAGAGCTAAAATATTTTCATAATCCAATATTAAGTAGAAAAGAGATAAGTAGAAAGATACAGTTAACTCCAGCAGCTATAGATAAAATTAAAATCAGAGCAATTCAAAAGATGATGAAGTTCTTATAATAATACTAAATGTTTAATACAAAAGTAATAAATCTGTATAACCAAAGTATTAAAGAAACGTGTTATTATAGTATCATAAAGAAATATTTATTAAGGCACTTACTTATGTAGGTGCTTTTTTAGTCCCCTTCTTTTTATAGCACTTAGGATAGTCTAGGTGCTATTTTTATACAATAATTGACTCAAATGAAGGAATTATCTCCTAAAATGTAGAAATTTAGCTATGTGAATGGAGGTAAAAGTATGACTTATAATGGTTTGTATATTTGTATAAATTCTGAAGAAAATCCATATAGAGTAAGGTTAGGCTTACCAAGAAATAAGGGGATTACGATAGATGATATTTCATTTATTTATAATTGGGATGAAGAAGGCATTTACTTAAAAGAATGGAAAAATAGAGCATTAGAACGCAAAGATGTATTCTCTAATTTCTATGACTTTAATAGAATATTTTCTTTTTTATATAAATTTAATATCGGTTTAATAAATGATGAACGCATTTATTATTATAATGAAAAAATGACTGACGTAGAAGAATATACTGGAAAAAATCAAAATATGTATAAATTGAAAGACTTCTTTGCAAAGTATAGATCACTGCCAATGAGACAAAAGAGAAGATTAGATTGTTGTATAAATCTTTTTAATAAATCAGTATACTTTTCAAATGAATTACAATTAAGAGAAGAAGCGTATATATATTTATATAAGATTATAGAAATAATATCAAATGAAGTTGTAAATAAAGAATTTATATCCCAAAATTTAAAGGGTATTAATAACGATAATAATCTTGATATGCTAATAAAGAAATACTTGTGTGAGGAAAATGGAATCAATAATTATCAAGATATAGTAGCAGCTATTAAAAAGAAATTAGAAGAAAGGTATAACTCAGCTACCATAAAAATCTATCATTTAAATAAAAATATAAAAACTAATTACAATATAAATGATATGAATAATATAAGGGATATTGTTAAGCTAAGAAATAATCTTTCACATGAAAACCCTCAAATAGACAATGAGGATAAGTTTAATGAAATATTTCATAAGGTTTTTCAATATGTACCAGAATTAATATGTAGTCATTATTTAGGAGTTAATTATAAAGATATATGTTGTAGTCTAAAAGTTGAATTTGATGATGATGTTATTTTTGGTGAGTAAAAGGAGGTGAGCTCATGGCTAAATCAAAATATGAAACTAATGTTAAAGATAAACTTATGCTAGTTGAAGGGTGGGCTAGAAATGGGCTCACTGATGAACAAATAGCAAAGAATTTAGGAATAGCATATTCAACATTTAGAGAATATAAAAAGAAATATTCGGCACTTTCAGCGGCCTTAAAAAAGGGAAAGGAAGTAATAGACTTTGAAGTCGAAAATGCACTTCTAAAAAGGGCATTAGGATACGAATATGAAGAAGTTACTCAAGAAAGAGTATTACGAAAAGATGAAAGAGGTCAACCAATTACTGATATACATGGATTCCCTTTATATGAAATGGTAGTTACTAAGAAGGTTAAGAAAGAAGTAACTCCAGATACCACAGCCCAAATATTTTGGTTAAAGAATAGAAAGCCACAAGAATGGAGAGATAAGAGAGATATTGAACATAGTGGAAATATGAAAGTTAATAATCCATATGAAGGACTTACAAAGGAGCAATTATTAAAATTAGCAAATAGTGATGAAAATGGATAAAGAATTAATAAAGCTAGGAGCAAAAATAGAACTTGCAAGACGTGAGTTCTTTTTTTATTGCAATTTAAAAGCGCCGGACTTTTATAGAATTAATAGAAAATACTTAGTGGACTTATGCAATGAGTTCCAGGACTTTTATGAAAGTGATGAAGATGAAGTATTAATTGTCAATGAACCTCCTCGTCATGGTAAGAGTAGAACAGCAAGCCTATTCGTTGAATGGGTATTAGGTAAAAATAAAAATGAAAAGATTATGACAGGATCATATAATGAAATTCTATCAACTATGTTTTCTAAGAATGTACGGAACTCTATCCAAGAAGAAAAAGCGGATAAGTATAAACCTGTATTTAGTGATGTATTCCCAAAGGTAAAAATAAAACATGGTGATGGAGCTATGAACTTGTGGTCTTTAGAAGATGGATATAACAACTATTTGGCCACTTATCCAACAGGTACAGCTACAGGGTTTGGAGCTTCATTGTTAATTATAGATGACTTAATTAAAAATGCTGAAGAAGCCTATAACGAAAGTGTTAAACAAAAACATTGGGATTGGTTTACTAATACAATGCTTTCACGTTTAGAAGAAGGCGGAAAAATAATAATCATAATGACTAGATGGGCTAGTGATGATCTAGCAGGTAAAGCATTAGATTATTATAAAGAGCAGGGACTAAAAGTAAGACATGTAAGTATGAAAGCATTGATTGATAAAGAGAAAAAACAAATGCTTTGTCCAGAGGTATTAAGCTATAGAAGCTATATAAATAAAGTAAAAGCCATGGGTGAGGATATAGCAAGTGCCAACTATCAACAAGAGCCTATAGACCTTAAAGGAAGGTTATATAGTAGATTTAAAACATATACTGAACTTCCAACGGATGACAAAGGAAATCTTTTATTTACTGCTATTAAATCCTATTGTGATACAGCAGACCAAGGAAATGATTATCTTTGTAATATAATTTATGGTGTTTATAACAAAGAGGCCTACGTGTTAGATGTTTATTATACAAAAGATTCTATGGAAACTACGGAAACTGAGACCGCAAAACGACTTTATGAAAATGGTGTAAATGTAGCTGATATAGAAAGTAATAATGGTGGTCGTGGTTTTGCAAGAAGCGTAGAGAGAATATTAAAAGAAGTCTTTGGCAGCAATAAAACAAAAGTTAAGTGGTTTCACCAGAGTAAGAATAAAATTGCAAGAATATTGTCTAATAGTACATGGGTTATGGACCATATATATTACCCTGTTAACTGGAGGGATAAGTGGCCAGAGTATTATAATGCTATGCTCAAATATCAAAGAGAAGGTAAAAATAAGAATGATGATGCTCCAGATGCAACAACAGGTGTAGCAGAGAATATAGGAAAAGATAAATCAATTTCATTTGATTAAGGAGGTGTTCGAATGTTTTTTATAGATAAGATACTTAGTAAGGGAGCTAACTCAGTAATGACTTTAGAAGAAATTATCCAGGAAGAAATTAAGGGATGGAATAGTTCTAAAGAAAGACAATTAATGTTAGATGGCCAGAGATACTATAAGGGTGACGCTGATATACTTAAACGCAAAAGAATGGCTATAGGCGAAGGTGGAGAACTTGAAGAAGTTAAAAACCTAGCAAATAATAAATTAATTCATAACTTTGTAAGAAAGCTTACAGACCAGAAGGTAGGATATTTATTATCAAAGCCTTTAAGTATTCAGACTAAAAATAAACAGTATAAAAAGATATTAGATAATGTATTTAATAAATCTTTCATGAGGCTTATTAAAAATCTAGGAAAAGATGCAGTTAATAAAGGAATAGCATGGGCTCAAATCTATTATAACGAAGAAGGTCAGCTTAGATTTAAGAGATTACCAAGTGAAGAGATAATACCTCTTTGGAAAGATTCAGAACACACAAAGCTTGATGCACTTATTAGGGTGTATGAGGTTATAGTCTATGAAGGTAAAACTAAAAAGACAGTACAAAAAGTTGAATATTGGGATACTAAGCAAGTATTAAGGTATGTAGAGCATAAAGGTAGATTAATACCTGATGTTGAAGCTCCAGAAGATACAGGGCATTTTAGTGTGGTAGATGATAAAGAGAATAAACAATCATTTACATGGTCTAAAGTGCCTTTTGTATATTTCAAATATAATGATGAAGAACAGCCACTAATTAAGTTTGTTAAGTCTTTAGTAGATGATTATGACAGAAATAAGAGTGGCAATAGTAATAACTTAGAGGATTTGCCTAATAGTATTTATGTTCTTAAGGATTATGACGGTGAGAATCTAGGTGAGTTTAGAAGGAACATGAGCATTTATAGGGCGGTTAAAGTTACTGGTGATGGTGGAGTTGAAACAAGGAACTTAGAAATTAATGTTGAAGCTTATAAAACTCATATTGAACAGACAAGGAAAGATATATATGAGTTTGGAAGAGGTGTCGACACCCAATCAGATAAGTTTGGAAACTCTCCAAGCGGAATAGCTCTTAAGTTCTTATATAATGATTTAGACTTAGATTGTAACATAATGGAAACAGAGTTCCAGGCAAGTTTGGAATATTTATTATGGTTTATTAATCAACATTTAATTAATACTAATCAAGGTGACTTTACTAATGAGAATGTAGAGTTTATCTTCAATCGTGATACATTAATAAATGAAACTGATAGTATTAATAACTGTAAATCTAGTGTTGGAATTATTAGCGATGATACTATAATATCTAATCATCCATGGAGCACTAAGGACGAATTAGAGAAAATAAAGAAGCAGAAAGAAGAACGTGAAAGAGTATATCCTAACTTCCCTTTAGAAGAACCGTCAGAAGGTGAAGGAAATGAGGAGTAAAGACTATTGGAAGAAGCGCTCAGAACAGGTAGTAAGGCAACAATTTAAGAAAACTGATGATTATATTGTAAGGCTACAATTAGAGTATATGGAGGCATTAAACAGTATACAAAAAGATATAGAAGTGTTTTATGCTAGATTTGCAGAGAATAATGAAATTACTTTAGATGAAGCTAGAAAATTATTAAATTCTAACCAGCTCCATGAGTTTAAAATGTCTTTACAAGAGTTTACTAACAAAGCTAAAAATAATAAAAATCTACAATGGGAAAAAGAATTAAATAATGTATCTTATAAAGTAAGAGTAACAAGGTTACAGGCTTTGCAGACACAGATAAAGAATAGCATAGAGGGTTTATATATAAAGCAACAAGAAGGCACTACAGGAACTCTAGGGAGCATTTATAAAGATACTTATTACAGAAATATATATGAAATTCATAAAGGGCTAGGTATTGGTATTAATTTTGCACAAGTTGATAAAAGAGCAGTAGAAAAAGTTTTAAGTGAGCCATGGCATGGTGGAAATTATAGCAGTAGAATATGGAACAACAAAGAAAAATTAATTATGGAGCTACAAACAAATCTTGCACAGGCTTTTATTCGTGGTGATAGCATAGATAAAACTTCTAAAATAATTGCTGAAAGAATGGAAGTAGGTAGAAATAGAGCTAGGACGCTGGTTAACACAGAAAGTGCTAACATTATTTCTAAAGCAACCTTTGATGGCTATAGTGGTAGCGGTGTTGTAAAACAATATGAAATACTTGCTACTTTAGATTTACACACAAGTAAGATTTGTAGGTCTATGGATGGCAAAGTATTTAAGGTAAGCGAAAAGGAGATAGGGGTTAATGCTCCACCGTTTCATCCCAATTGTAGGACTACTACTGTTGCTTATTTTCCAGATGCAATAGACGAAGAAAGAATTGCTAGAGATAACAACGATAAGATTCATTATGTACCTGGTAATATGAATTATGAACAGTGGTATAATAAGCATGTTGTAAATAATGGCAATAGTGATATAATAAAAGAAAAAGTTGTTAAAGAGTTTAGGTATCCAGATATAAAGAGTATTAATGAAGCTGAAAAATGGGCTGTAGATAATCTTAATCTTAGCACAGTTAGTTATAAAGGGATTAGTGTTGATGTAGCTAACTATGTAAATAAATCAATGAATGAAATTTATCAGGAATACCCATTATTGAATGGGTTTGTTCAGGAGATAAAAACAGATGGAAGGGCTAAAGCTCCAGCAAGTGCCATATTAAGCTTTAAAGATGGAAAATTAAATACAACACTTAATTTATCTAAGAATCATTTAGCAGACTTAAAATCTATTGACAATATGATTGAAAGATGTGTAGATGATAAATGGTGGACACCTAAAGATGGAGTAAAAGGAATAATAAAGCATGAAATGGGGCATATGATAGAATACGCTACAACCTTAAAGAAATATGGTGTAATAAATAAAAACAATAAATTAGATGATTTAGATAATTTAGGCATAGCTTTTAATGGCATAAAAAACGGAGTGCTATCTAAAGAGATAAAAGTGAAGGCCTTAAACAATCTTAATATAGCGAATACCAAGAAGAATGTTAAAGAGAATTTAAGTGATTATTCTAATCATAGTACACTTGAATTTTTAGCGGAAGCTGTTTCAGAGCACAAACCTAGATTTCTTGCTAAAGAAGTAGTAAAACTATTAAAAGAAAAGATAAAGGAGGTATGGAAGTGATAGCATTACCAAAAGAGCTTGTAGGAATAACTGATTATGATGAAAATGATAACTGGATTTTGAAAGATGGAGCTACAGAAGAACAAAAGAAAATATTTGAAGAATTCAAGAAAAGTATGGAGTCAGAAGAATTGACGGATGCCATAATTGAATTTAATGAGTAAAAGCACTTACTAATTAAAATAGTAGGTGCTTTTTATGTACTGAAAATAGTAAGATTGGGTAAACATTTATAGAACATAAAAACAGTTGATTCTTACTTTGGAAACTTATATTATGTTTATTAAATAATGTAAGTTAAAGGAGAGATTTTATGAATTTAATAATTTATTCAATATTACTAGGAGTACTTTTTGGTCTATTAAACAATCACTTATTTAATAAAAAAGAACTATATAACAATAAATTTGCAGTTACAGTGATTATTGCAGTTACGATAATTGGAGGATTATGTTATCCTATTGGGAATGTTATAAATAATATTGTAATTGATTCAAATGCGGGGTATATGCCAAGTGATATGAATATAGTGAATGAGCTTGGAAGAGAAGTAATAGAAGATAGAAAACATAGAAATGTATACAAAGAACCGTTTTATCCAGAATGGATTGATAAATATTATTTACCAAATGTATCTACTAACAATTTATATAGTAATGGAGATTTAATTGGCTCAATAGGATTTTTCTTATTTTTTTCAACAATAATTAGTTCTATGAATTGGCTTCTTAGAAAGCGTAATCCTAAAAATAAATTATAATTTTAAAGTCTTAGAAATAAGACTTTTTTATTTTGCTCTTTTTAGTATTTATGAGTCTAAACTGAAAGACCACAAGCAGGAGCCGACCTGTATAAAAAGGTTAGCAGGAAAGGAGATATATAAATGGATTTAAAAGAAATCTTAGGAGAAGAACTTTATAACCAAGTGATACAAAAGGTAGGTGATAACAAGATAGATATAGTTAGTAATGGCAATTGGATACCTAAAGATAAGTTTAATGCTCTAAATGACCAACTAAAAACTGCAAATGCAACCATTGGAGATTTAAAGAAAAGCAATAAGGATAATGAGGAGCTTCAAACTAAGGTTACAGATTATGAAACAAAAGTGAGTGAATATGAAAAACAAATACAAGATATGCAGTTTAATTATGCATTAGAAGGAGCTTTAAAAGGGGCAAATGTAAGAAATACAAAGGCTGTTAAGGCTCTTTTAAATTTAGAGAATGTTAAGTTAGACGGGGAAACTCTTATAGGTATTAATGAGCAAATAGAAGAATTAAAAAAGAGTGATGGCTATTTATTTATAGAGGAACAAAGCCAACCACAGTTCTCAGGGGTGAATCCTGTAGATAGTGCAGCAAATAAAATAAAAACAGAAGATATAAGTAAAATGTCCTATGCTGAATTATGCAAATATATAGAAGAAAATCCAAATGCACAAATTTAAATAAAGAAAGAAGGAATGTAATATGGCAAAATTTAATTCAAAAAGTTTTAACCCACAAGCATTTGGCGCTTATGTAGAAAGAGTACCAAAATTAAAGAAAAATGAATTATTAAAATCAAGAGCATTAAAAGGAAATACGGAAATTAAAAATGCTTTCAGTTCACAAACAGGCACAGCCTATGCAGTATTACCTATGTATGGTCGTATTGATGGAGCAGCATTAAACTATGATGGGCAAACAGATATTACAGCAACTACAACAACTACATTTGAAAGAGGTGTTGTGGTTGTCGGTAGAGCTAAGGCATGGGTAGAAAGTGATTTTTCAGAAGATATAACTGGTGGAGTAGACTTCATGGATAATGTGGGAAATCAAGTAGGAGAATATTGGGATGATATAGACCAAGGCACATTATTATCAATATTAAAGGGTATATACTCAATGACAGGTGCTAAAAATTTAGAGTTTGTTAATAATCACACATTAGATATTTCAATATTAGAAAATGATAAAAATGTTGTAGGGCCAACTACATTAAATACAGCTATTCAAAAGGCTAGTGGCGATAATAAATCTAAATTTACTATAGCTATTATGCATAGTGTGGTTGCTACTAATTTAGAGAATCTTAAATTACTAGCATATCTTAAATATACAGATGAGAGGGGCATTGAAAGAGAATTACAACTTGCAACATGGAATGGAAGAACTGTTCTAATTGATGACTCAATGCCAGTGGAAGAAGTTGCAGAAAGTGCAGACGGAGCAGGTGATGGATACACAAAATATACGACTTACGTGCTAGGTGATGGAGCATTTGATTATGAGAACATCGGGGCTAAAGTCCCATACGAAATGTCCAGAGATCCAAAAACAAACGGTGGCCAAGATACTTTATATTCACGCCAAAGAAAATGTTTTGCACCTTATGGAATTTCTTATATAAAGAAATCTCAAGCAACATTATCACCAACAGATGAAGAACTTGCTAATGGCGCTAACTGGGAACTTGTTAATGATGGTGGCTCAGGAAGTTCTAAAAAGTATATAGATCATAAAGCTATTGCAATAGCAAGAATTATTTCAAGAGGTTAGATTGGATGTGAGTTTATGACTCAATTAGAAAAATTAAAGAAACTTTTAGGTATGACCTTAGAAGATGATTCTAAGGATTTTTTATTAGAATTTGCACTAGAAGATGTAGAACAAATAGTAAAAGATTATTGCCACATAAAAGAGATACCAAAAGAATTGAATACTACAGTTTTAAAAATGGCCATGGACATGTATAGAAATGAGAACCTAGGGGAAGAAGAAAGTGCCTTAGGTTCTATTTCTTCCATAACAGAAGGTGATACATCTATAAGTTATAGGAGTGCAGCAAGTGAATTTAAGGATAGTTTATTAAAAGACTATAAGGGTCAACTTAACAAGTATAGAAAGCTGGTGTGGTAATTGTTTAAGGGGATAGAAAGAGCTAGAAAACAAGCAAGAAAAGCTATTGAAAGCCTGTATGATTCTACTTGCAATATTTGCAGATATGAAAAATATAAAGACCCTATAACTAAGGAAACTAAAACAGGAATTAATCCAGTTCCTAAGTACGAAAAACAACATTGTAAAGTATCTAAAGAAAGTCTAAGTAAAAATAATCAAACTGATACTATAAATCAAATTTCTTATGAGCTTAAGCTTTTTATATCTCCAGAGATAAATATAAATCAAGGGGATGAAATAGAAGTAACGAATAGGACCTTAAGTATAACTACTAAATATAAAGCTGGAGAAGGATTCCCCTATAATACACATCAAGAAGTTATTTTAACAAAGGAAGATAAAGCGTAATGGGAAGAATGGGAAGTTTTGATTATTCTGAGTTCAAGAATATGGCCAAAAGCTTTAAAAAGGCACTTGATGAAAGAGTAATTGAAAGATGGATTAAAGAATTTTTACTTGAAATGGCTTTTAGAGCTGAGAGAAAAATTAAAAAACGCACTCCACTAGGCGTTTACCCTAATAAGACAGGAGGACATTTAAGACGTAACTGGCAGGTAGGAAATGTAGTAAGGCAAGGAAATGCGTATATAGTAGAAATATTTAATAACGTGGAGTATGCAAGTTATGTAGAGTATGGTCACAGAACTAGGGATCATAAGGCATGGGTAGAAGGAAGATTCATGGCCACAATATCTATGCAGGAAATAGAAAGAGAATTACCTAAGTTCTTAGAAAGAAAGCAAGTAGAACTATTAAATCAAATACTTAACGGTAGAGCTTAAGGAAGTGATAATATAGCAAGTATAAACGATTTAAGAATAGGAATTAACCAGGCATTAGACAAAGAATTTCCTAACATAAATATATATGGAGAAGAGATTAAACAAGGTTTTGAGGAGCCTTGTTTTTTTATTAAGATTTTATCTTCAGCACAGGGTAAAGAGTTAAATACAAGATATAGCAAAAATATATCTTTTGATGTGCATTACTTTAGTGATAAAGAAAGTTCAAATAATGATTGTAATGATATGACTGACAGTTTATATGAAATTCTTGAATATGTACAAGTAGGAAATAGTTTATACAGAGCTACAGGGATGACACATGAGGTTATAGACGGAGTTCTACATTTCTTTTTACAGTTTAATTACAAAGTAATTAGGGAAGTAGAAAAAACACCAAAAATGCAAACCTTAGATAAGGAGGTTGGATTTAAAAATGACTAAAAAAGAAGTTAATTACGAAGTTAAATTTACTAAAGAACAGATTATCAATTCTAGTAAATTTACACAAATAGAAAAAGATATTTTAAAGGCTTTACTTGATGATAAGCAATATTCATTAGAGGAAGTTAAAAATATTATAGATGATTTTAACAAGAAAGAGGTGAAATAGATGGCAGGAGGAACATGGACTTCTCAAAATAAAACAAGACCAGGAGCATATATAAATTTTAAATCTAAAAAAAGCGCAATAACTCCAATAGGAGAAAGAGGAATTGCAACATTGCCTTTAATTTTACCTTGGGGACCTGAAAAAGAAGTTATTACTATACACGCTGATGATGATTTATCAAAAGTATTAGGTATTAATATAGCAGATGATAGCGCCTTGTTAATTAGAGAAGTATTTAAGAGAGCTAAGACACTTTTGTTATATAGACTTAATGAGGGTAGTAAAGCTACTGCAACATTAGAAGGATTAACTATAAATGCAAAATACAGTGGAACTAAGGGAAATAACATTACTGTAGTAATTCAAAACAACATAGATGATACAAGTAGATTTGAGGTTATAACTACTTTTGAAGGTAACAAAGTTGATAAACAATTAGTTAAAACTATAGATGATTTAAAGTCTAATGATTATGTTGATTTTAAAGGTACTGGAGAATTAAAAATAACTGCTGGATTACCACTTAAAGGTGGAATTGATGGCACTGTTACTAATCAAAACTATACCGATTATTTGGCAGCAGTTGAAGTTTATGAGTTTCATACTATAGGAATACCAACTAAGGATTCAAGTATAAAAGCAGTTTCAACAGCATTTATAAAAAGATTAAAAGAAGATGGTAGACAGGTTCAATTAGTGTTAGAAAATTATCCTGAAGCCGATAGCGAAAATGTTATTAGCGTTAAGAATGGAGTTATTCTAGGAGATAATGTAAAAATAACATCCGACAAGGCAGTTGCATTTGTAACTGGAGCTACAGCAGGAGCAAATGTAAATCAATCTAACACATATCTTCAATATGAGGGTGCTATTGATCTAGATATTAAATATACTAACAGGGAAATAGAAGAAGCTTTAAAGAATGGGGAAATAGTATTTACAACTAATAATGGGAAAGTAGTTATAGAACAGGATATAAACACCTTTAAGTCATTTACAGAAGATAAAGGAAAAGATTATAGAAAGAATAGGGTAGTAAGAACTCTATTTGAAATAAACAATGGTATAAAATCACTATGGGAAACTAATTACATTGGTAAAGGTGACAACAGTGTGGATGGGAGAAATCTTTTTAAGAAAGATATAATTAAATTTTTGGAGGGACTTCAGGGGATAAATGCTCTTGAAAATGTTGTTCCAGAAGATATTGAAATCGAAAAAGGAAAAGATAAAGATTCAGTATTGGCAAAGATTGAAGTACAACCAATTGATGCAATGGAGAAATTATATATGGATGTGGAGGTGCGATAATATATGGGATTTTTTAAAGCTGGAGATACCATTAGCGGGCAAGAAGCTAGAGCTTATATAACTATTGATGGTAGAAATGAAGAGTTATTTTATGCAAAGAAAATTGAATCTAAAGTTGAAAAGCAGAAAACAGAAGTAAAGACACTTGGAAGAAGAGGAACGCAAAATAAAGCAGCAGGTTGGAAAGGTACAGGGACACTTACTGTTTATTATGCCACATCTTTATTTAGGGATTTAATGCTTAGATATATGAAAGATGGTATTGATACTTATTTCGACCTTGCTGTTACAAATGAGGACCCAACGAGTAATATAGGTAAGCAGACAATTGTTTTAAAAGATTGTAATTTAGATGAAGTAAGTATGGCTTCATTTGACGTCGATAGTGAAGTATTAGAGGAAGATATGAGTTTTACATTTGAAGATGTTGACATGTTAGATAAGTTTAATAAACCGGTATTAGGATAGTAGGAGGAATATAGACAATGAATAAATTTGAAGATTTTTTAATGGATAGTTTTGAAGAAGTAGAAGAAATAGAAAGGGAAATAACTATAGGTGGAAGAAAAAGAAAAATGAAGTTTAAACCTATAGGAGCTACTGTAGGAGATGAAATAAGAAAGAAATGCAGAAAAGTTACTTTTACAAAAGGTCAAAAAGTAATTGATACAGATCAAGATAAATATATGGCAAGATTAATTATAGAAACAACAACTTATCCAGACCTTAAAAATGCAGAATTGCAATCGGCTTGGGGTGTAATTGGAGAAGAAGCATTACTCGAAGCTATGAAATGTAAAATGAAAGATGGAGAGTATGGTCAATGGTCAGGTGTTGTAAGTGAGGTAAATGGATATGATAGGAGTATGCAGGAACTTATAGAAGAAGCAAAAAACTAGTAAAGGAGGGTGATAGTGAAGCAAATTATGCTCACTATGCTCTCCATAGACTTAAAATTCTCCCTAGCACATTAGCAACTATGAGTCGGAATGAGAGGGCTTTTATATATGCTTCAATAGATTTACATGTGGAAAAGGAAAAGAAAGAAATAGATAAGTGTAAAAGGAAATAGTTGAAAGGAACGTATATTTTAGGATATCATAGTATTTGTAAAATTATACTATGGAGGGGATTGCATGGGAGCAAAGAATAAAGTTATTGATGGGGAATATAACGGTAAAAACGTTATAATAACTGCTTTAGGTATTACTATTGTAACTGGACTATTTAAAAAGGTAATGATAGATGAAAACACAGTTGAAAAATATGAAATATTCGATAGTGAAAAGAAAACTAGTGCAACCAGTGCAATTGGGAGAGGTGTAGCAGGTAGCTTATTTTTAGGACCAGTGGGATTATTAGCAGTTGCTTCAGCTAAAAAGAAGGGTGTATATGTAATTGCTATAGAGTTTAAGGATGGTAAAAGAAGTTTGCTAGAGGTAGATGAGAAAATATATAGAAAGATGCTATTACTAAATTTCAGAAATGAAGATAGAGCAGATGAAGTTAACTTATGCAATAGTTCTCAAGAAGATATATTAGAGCAAATTAAAAAATTATCTGAATTAAAAGATCAGGGAATTTTAACAGAAGAAGAATTTACAACGAAAAAAACAGATTTATTAGCAAAACTTTAATGTATTAAAAAAGCGTTTAGAATTGTCTAAGCGCTTTTATTATGCCTTGAAAGCGAGGTGAACGCATGGCAACAGTATCAACAGCTTTGAGAATGTTTGACCAAATGACTAACCCTTTACAGCAAGTAACACAAGCATTAAATTTAACTATAAGTGCTATGAATGATATGAATAATAGCGCAAATAGAGATATACGAATTACTAATACGTTAAATACAGCTAGAGAAAGCATTAGTAGGGCTTCAGCGGGACTACAAGAATTAGTAAGTTCTCAAGATAGGACAAGGAATAGTCAAGAAAATTTAAACAATTCTTTTAATAGAGGTTCAAGCTCTACGGATAGTTTAGCTGGTAAAGTAAAAAATCTTGTAGGTGCTTATATAGGGTTTCAAACAATTAAGAAAGGCATTGATTTAACTATAGGTGGAGCTAGTAGGCTAGAACAACAACTTATTACTATTTCTGGTATGCTAGGTAACAAAGAGGTTGGTAAGCAATTTTTTGGAGATTTGAATGATTATGCGAATATAAGCGTTTATGGGTTAAAAGAGTTTAGTGGAATTACACGACAATTTATTCAGTTTACAAAGAACACTGACAAACTTATGGATTTAAATAAAACTGCTGAAAGACTTGCATTTTTAGATCCAACGCAAGGATTAGAGGGTGCAGGATTTGCCTTAAAAGAAGCACTGGGGGGCGACTTTATGTCTTTAAAAGGTCGTTTTGGTTTTGGAAGCGCTGACAGAGAAATCCTACAAAGTGCTGAAAGCATGGAAGATTTTATTAGTAAGTTTAATGAATTATTAGATAAAAAGGGTGCCACCGAGCAGGCTCTAGAAGAATTTAATAACTCAGCCATAGCACAATTTAACAACCTAAAATCTAATATAGAAACTTCTTTTGCACAAGCCGGAGAAAAGGCTATGGAAGCCTTAAAACCATTGCTAAGTACATTAAATGAAGCTTTTAGAGAAGGTAAATTTGAACCATTCTTTGATGGAATAGCAATTGGATTAGGCTTAATTTCAGATGGTCTATTAGGAATTATAGATATTTTCAATTGGATAGGCCAAACAGTACAAAATAATTGGTCTATAATACAACCAATATTGATTGCGATATTGCTATATTTTTTAGTTATGCTTATTCCTACAATATGGAATACAATAACATCACTAGTAGCTATGGCTATAGCATGGATAATGGTTAACTGGCCTATTATGCTAGTTATAGGAGCGATAGCTTTATTTATCTACATCCTTATGAAATGTGGGGTTACTGCTGAACAAATTACAGGATTTATAGGTGGAGTATTCGGAGTTTTATATGCCACTGTTTATAATATAATTGCTATGATATGGAATAGATTTGCAAGTCTAGGGGAATTTTTAGCTAACCTTTTTATAGACCCAACATATGCAATTAAAAAATTGCTATATGATTTAGCCGTAGACGCTTTGGGGTTCATAGGTTCTATAGCTAAAGGACTTACTGATCTAGTGAATATGATTCCTGGTGTTAAAATTGATTTATATAGTGGGATAGATAACCTAATAGACAAGATACCAGAACCTAAATCCGATAAGAATGTTGTAAAGTTTAAGAGAATGGAATTGAAAGATTATTCTCAAGAGGCTACGAAAGGATATAACAAAGGTGCTAACTTTGCAACAGGTATAGGAGATATATTTGGAGGGATGGGTAAAGTTCCTTATGGTCCTCCAGAACCACCAACAAATGTGATGGATAATTGGAATAATGCCCAAGTTGACAATTTTGGAGGTGCAGGGGACTTAGGTAAAAATGCAAAAGGAGCTAAGGACCATCTTAAAAACATTGATGATAAAATTGATGTAAGTAATGAACACTTAGAAATGCTTAGAGATTTAGCCGAACAAGAGAGCATTCAAAACTTTGTTACTTTAACCCCAACAGTACAGGTAACTACAGGAGACATTAAAGAAGAGGCAGACATAAATCAGATAATCTCTAAGATAGAGAATTACATGGAAAATGAGTTAGTTAATAGTGCAGAGGGGGTGTATGCTTAATGTATAAAATGTATTTAGGTATAAACAATGGTGAAGAAGGATTTACCCTTCCAGTATTACCAGAAAAAATAGAACTTAACGAAAGTGGAGATAACAAAACTTTTGATGTTATTAACTTAGGAGAAGTTAATACAATAAATAAACCTAAGTTGAGTGAGATAAGTTTTGAGAGTTATTTCCCATTAAACAAAGGACCATATGTGAGCTCGGAGCAGTTATTGTCTCCGAGTTCTTATATTGCAAAGATTAGAGAATGGAGAGAGAAGAAACAAAAGATAAGATTTATTTTTACTGGGGGTAGCCCCTTAGAAGTGAATGACTTATTTACTATAGAGAACTTTAAACTAAGTGAAAAAGGTGGAGAAGTTGGAGACATATATTATTCTATAGACCTTAAAAGGTATAGGCCTTATGCAGCTATAAAAGTAGTTGTAGAAGCTAAACAGAATACTAAAGGTAAGACCACAACGACTAAAGCCCAAGCACCAAGACCAGTAGAAAAACCAAAACAAAAAACACATACGGTTGTTAGTGGAGATACATTATGGCATATTTCTAAAAGGTATCTTGGCAATGGTGCTAGATATCCCGAAATAGCAAAATTAAATAATATTAAAAATCCTAATTTAATATACCCAGGCCAAGTTTTTAAAATTCCATAGGTGGTGGTGCAATGCAAATTGAATTATTGTTAGATAATAAGAATGGAAATATGTTTAACATATCTGAGATCGTTACAGAGGTTACATGGAAAACTAAAAGAAAAGGTAAACCAGCTAGCTTAGAATTTAAATTTATAAAGGATAAATCCATATCTATAAATAGCGGTGATGTAGTAAGTTTTAAGGTAGATGATAATAAAGTTTTCTATGGATATGTTTTTGAAAACAGTGGTAGTAAAGATATAGAAGTAAAAGCAACAGCCTACGATCAAACAAGGTATTTATTACACAATGATACCTACGCATTTACAAATAAGAAAGCTAGCCAAATAATAAGCCAGATAGTAACTGATATTGGGCTAAAGGTAGGTACAATAGAAGATACAAAACACGTAATACCATCTCTTTTAGAAGATGATAAAAAGTTATTAGATATAATGTATAGTGCATTAGAAAAGACTTTAATGAGTACAAAACAAACCTACACATTGTATGATGATTTTGGCTTTATATGTTTAAAGAATATAAATAATATGAAGCAACGAATCATAATTTCGGACGATAGTAATTTAGGTGATTATGACTGGAAAAATAGTATAGATAATGATACCTATAACAGGGTTAAAATAGTTAGAGATAATAAAGATACTAAGGGTAGAGATGTTTATATAGCGCAGGATAGTAAAAATATTGCTAAATGGGGAAGGTTACAATATTATAAAAAAGCAGATGAAAAGATGAATAAAGCACAAATACAAGAGATGGTCAATAATACATTAAAACTTAAAAATAGAGAAACCAAAACATTAAAATTAAAAGATGTTATTAGTACAGATATTAAAGAGGATTTAAAGCTAAGAGCTGGTAGTGGTGTTTACGTGGATATAAAAGAAAAAGGAATTAAACAATACTATTTAATAGAAGATGCTAAACATAAGTTTGAAAAGGGTAATTTAGTTATGGACTTTGATTTAAAGGTGGTGTAGATATGGGAATGTTAGATACAATAAAAAAAGCAAGTATAGGGGCTTTTGATGCAAGTAATCCAGTTAATATTTTATTTGGAGAAGTATTAAGCGTAGATAACTTTAAAATAAAAGTAGATCAGAAACTTATACTACCAAAGGAATTTTTTATTATCCCTGAGGGCTTAACTAAGTATGAAATAGATTTATCCCATAGCCATAATTATACCAATGGTTCAACCTCCAACGCTTTAAATAAAGTTATTATAAGAGAAGGACTTAAGCAAGGTGACAAGGTTTTATTATTAAGGATGCAAGGCGGACAACAATACATTGTATTAGATAAGGTGGTGTAACAATTGAGTATATTACCACAAGGAGCAATAATAGAAAATGATTTAGAAGTAGAAGAAGTAATTGAGCCGACAAAAACTTATAGAATTAAAGATAATAGAATAGTAGGCTTTACAGATGGTAAAGAAGCCTTAAAGCAATCCATACAATTAATATTAAATACAGAAAGATATGAGTATCTGATATATTCTTGGAACTATGGAAGTGAACTTAATGGACTTATAGGACAACAAAAGGATATAGCAGAGAGTGAGTTTAGAAGAAGAATAAGAGAAGCTCTAAGCCAAGATGATAGGATTAATAATGTAGATAATTTTATATTTAGATATGATAAAGACGGTGTAGAAGTAAGTTTTACCGTCTTTTCTATTTATGGAGAATTTACTGAAAGTGTGGTGAAGTAGTTGTTTGAAGCACATACAGAGGAAACAATTTTAAATAGGATGCTAGAAAGAGTACCAAAGGATTTAGATAAGAGAGAAGGCTCTATTATCTATAATGCTTTAGCTCCTGCTGCAATGGAAGTTGCAAGAATGTATTCTGATATGGATAGATTTTTAGAATATACTTTTGCTAGCCCTAACATGCCAGATGGATTTTTAGATTTAAGAGTGGCAGAAGAAGGGCTTAAAAGGGAAGAAGCAACTCATGCAATTAAAAAAGGATATTTCTATGACCAAGATAATAATTTAATAGATATTCCTATAGGTAGTAGGTTCTCCATAGATGATTTTAATTTTGTGGCCATAGAAAAAGTTTCTAATGGTACTTATAAAATGCAATGTGAATCTACAGGTATAGAAGGCAACTCCATAACAGGGCAATTAATACCTATAGATTATATAGAAGGCTTATCTACTGCTAACTTAGGAGAACTACTTATACCAGGGCAAGAAATAGAAAATAATGAAAGTCTTTTTAATAGATATGTTGAACATTTAAATGAAAAGCCATTTGGGGGAAATATAGCAGATTACAAAATTAATACTAGGGCTATAGATGGAGTTGGAACTGTAAAAGTATTTCCTATATGGAATGGCGGGGGTACAGTAAAAGTTGTATTTTTAGATAGCAGCTACAACGTTCCTACTAAAGAATTAATTGATTTAGTTCAAACTACTTTAGACCCCGTTCCTAACAATGGGAAAGGGTTAGGTATAGTTCCAGTAGGTCATGTAGTTACTGTGTTAGGTGCTAAAGATATAGAAATAACTATAGATACTAAACTTGTATTAAGAAGGGATGTTACTATAGGTCAAGTTCAAGAAGACATTAAAAAAGTGATAAATGAATATTTACTGCAATTAAGAAAGCAGTGGTCTGAGGAAGAAAATACAATAGTTAGAATAAGTCAAATTGAAGCAAGGATTTTAAATGTAGAAGGTGTGGCAGATATACATACCACTAAGATAAACAATAAAGAAGAAAATTTAATATTAGGAGCTGAAGAAGTTCCAATATTGAAAGAGGTGGTGTTAGGTGAATAAGCTAATAGACTTTTTACCACCAGAGATTGCTAATATAGAAGAGTTTAAACAAATCACTTCTACAGAAGATAAAGAACTCCAATTATTAGAAAAGGGACAACAAAGAATTTTAAATGAAAACTTTATTGATAAGGCAACAGAGTATGGAGTTAAGAAATACGAAGCTCTATTTAAAATAAGAGCAAATAGTTTAAATGAAAGTCTAGAATTTAGAAAGTTAAGGCTTAAAAATAGAAAATTAGATAAAGTTCCATTTAGTTATAATTTCTTAAGTAATAAATTAAAAAACTTATTTGGAGAAGGTAACTATAAATTAGAAGTAATAAACAATGAATATGTTTTAAAAGTAGAAATAAATACTTTTGATTGGAATATGTTTAATGAAATAATTGATAACTTTAGATACATTATTCCTTGCAACATGATATTAAATTCTACTTTAGTACAAAAGATTAAATCAAATATATACTTTGGAATTTGTACAGCTACAGGTGAAGAAGTAACTGTTTATCCATGGAGTCCTAAAGAGATAAATTCTAAAGGTACTGTTAAAGTAGCACTTGGAAGTAATACAGGTGTAGAAAATATAACTATATACCCTAAAAAGGAGGTTTAGTAATGGCAGAACAATTTTATACTATATTAACTAAAGTCGGAAAAGCAAAAATAGCTAATGCAACTGCACTCGGCACTAAGGTTAATTTTTGTAAGTTTCAAGTAGGTGATAGTAATGGAACTTACTACAATCCAACAGAAGAACAAACAGAGCTTAGGCATAAAGTTTGGGAAGGAAATATAAATAACATAAGAATAGATGAAGAAAATCCTAATTGGATAATTATAGAGGTATTACTACCTAGTAACGTTGGGGGGTTTATGATAAGAGAGGCAGCAATACTCGATGATGAAGATAATGTTGTAGCTATTGCAAAATATCCAGAAACCTATAAACCTCAAACACAAGATGGAAGTAGTAAAGATATACTTATAAGAACAATTCTAGAGGTTAGTAATACTTCTAGTGTAATTCTTAAAGTAGACCCAACGGTTATATTAGCAACTAAAAAAGATATAGAAGTATTAGAAAATAAAATTAGAGATTTAAAAGGAGTCTATGCTGAAGACCTTTTAGATGAAACAGTTATAATCGAGGGAGAAATGCATCCTATAATTAAAGAAGAATTTGAAAAAGTTGAGTCGCAAATGGCTGAAATGACGAAGGAAATAGAAAACATAGATTTATCAGCTAATAAGGTTAAATTAAATAAAATTTCAGGAATGAATGCAACAGAAGTTCAAACAGCTATACAAGAACTTTTTCAATTTGCCGATAATGGTAAGAAGAATATATCTTCTGTTATCGGCTCCCCATTAACTAGCAGTGATACTTTTGACAGCATGAAAAGTAAGATACAAACTTTAAAAAATACCTTTGCTAGTAATTTGACTGCAAAAGGACAAAGTAGTAGTGGTAGTGACACTTTAAATAATTTAATAAATAAAATAGTTAATATTAATACTGGTAAAAAGTTTGCTAAAGGAACAGTTGGCAGTAATCAAACGATTAATTTATCGTTTAAACCATCTTATATAATTCTGTCACAAACAGTTGAAATTGATGAATATAATAATGAAAAATTTACAATGCTTATTTATGGATTTACTAGATATACGATATATTTGTCAGGGAACATATCAAGGGGTGCAGGCGGCGGAACTGTTATGGGAGATTCATACCGCCTTAAAGTATTTGAAAATGGTTTCAGTACTGAAAGCGCAGGAAATGGACATTCATATTTAGCATTAGAATAAGAAAGGGGTAAATAGCAAAATGAAATTAGGAAAACGGATAGTTTATGACAAAAATACAGGTTTAATTCTAAATGGATATTTAGAAGAGAGGTTTGATAGTGGATTAAAAGTAGAAATGATAAAACAAGTAAGACCTTTAGAAATAGATTATTTAGACTTGCCTTATAATTACAACGACAATAATTTTAAAGAAGCAATAAATTATTATATAGATACAACAAAAGATAAAAATACAACGGAACTAAAAGACTTAATAGTTATTACACAATATATCCAAAAGGAAGAAACAGAAGAAGAAAGACTTAGAAGAGAAAAACTAGAATTAGAAAACCAACTATTATTGAAAGAAAATGAAAATGTAGGAGGAATTTTATAATGATTAATGAGGTTATTGTTAGAATTTTAGCTGAAAGAATAATAAATAAGGGGATAAATCCATTAAAGAACAGAACTTTTGAATTGGATGATGTTACAAATAAAGATTATAGAAAAGCAGTAGAGGATTATATAATAGTAAACAGTGGAGCAGTTGCAGAATAGATAATTTTTGCGACACAATTAAATAATTTAAAAGGTAAGATATTAGGGCATATAGCCTTTTTATTTTGCCTATTTTTAAAATAAGAGGTGATAATATGCAAGGAAGAATAAAGATATTAAAAGATGTAGATAAAAGCAATATATTACCCATAACACATGCAAAAGCGGTGTACGTAGATGAAAAAAATACATTAGATGAAAAACTTAATAATATTGAGTCACAAATAATACAACAAACAAAAACCTATGATGAGTTAATTGCAATGAGAGATAATGAACAACTTATAACAGGAAGAAAGTACGCTCTAAGTGACTACAGAACAAAATACTTACAACCTACCACTGAGGTCATTAAAACTGCTACAGAAACAGAAGTGTTAGTATTAACTGCAAGTAGCCGAAAAACATTTGAGCCAATTGTTGCAAGTAGAAAGTACCCAAAAGATATTGTTTATTATGATATAGATAATAACTTATGTGAAGATAATGCAACACCAAGAAAGGGCTTCATATTAAGAAGATATGACCCTATAAGTGGAAATGACGCACCGCAGGACTGGCGTTCTATGTTATGGGCGAGGTATAAGCCTAGTAAAACATCTTATTATAGAAATGGTACAGCAATGGTTTATCGAATTTGGGAAGCTAGTTTAAAGCCGGCGTTAGATGTTGTTTATATAGCAGACAATAAACTATGGATGGCTAAAAACACAAATGTTCCAACATCTCCAACAGATAATAATGTTTTCTTTGAAGTCTATCCGGATTTGGACACTCCACTGCTTATGGATGAAAAAACTACATGGGGTGATGGTATTGAGTTAATGAGGGGAGAACTGGTTGAAGTTCCTACATTTAGTGAAGAATGTAAGAATAATATTATAGAAACTTCAAGCACTCAAAAGCCTCACAATAATGTTTTTCTTGATAATTGCACAGGTAATTCAATTAATAAAAATTGTTCTAGAAATACCTTTGTAAAAAAATGTAACTTTAATTCGATAGGTAAGTTTTCAATAAGTAATATATTTAGTGAATGTGTTCATAACACTTTATCAAACTCATGTGATAATAATATTTTTCTCAAAGGTTCTAATTATAATACTTTAAGTAATTTTTGTTCAGGCAATATATTTTTAAATAACAGTTACCAAAACTTTTTTGGAATTAGATGTTCTAACAATATACTTACTTCTCTTTGCATAAGAAACAATCTAGGCAATGAATGCAAAGCAAATAAATTTGGTCATGCTGGTTATAGTA
>NZ_DDOV01000101.1 GCF_002341865.1 Clostridium sp. UBA2485
CCTACAGATATCTTATCTGGCCTGTTAAACCATAAGTTTACCTCTACTCCTATTTGATCATCAGCCACCTGTAATTCAATTATTATAGTTTCACCACTTTGTGTAAATCTTCCACTAGTATGATTTGCTGCATCTCCTTCATTTCCAGTTCCGCCAATTATTGCAATTTCACTTCTGTATGTGAAGTAATCTATATATCTTTCTACTCGGCTAGTTCCATCGTGACCTCCATAATTTGACCCTATAGCTACGCACACAACCATAGGTTTATTTAATCTTCTTTGCGTTTCATATAGATATTTTAATGCCATAAGTACATCACTAGTTTGATATTGTGGAGCAGTTGCCGCTATTGGAGGAAATAATTGTAAAACAGCTTTATTAGGTTGCTTAAGTTTTACAATTACAAACTCACAATCCGGTGCTGCTCCAGTTACTCCTGCCCGACCTCCTGCACCAATAATACCTGCAACCCCTGTTCCATGACCAATGATATCTTGTTCAGGTACAATAGCATAAGGATTTTCTCCTCTACTTTGTGCATTAATAGCTTCATTAATTTGTTCTCTAGTATATCTTGTTCCATAGGGAAATCCCTGTGGTGGTGGTCCATCTTGTACTGTCTGATCCCATATTTCTATTATCCTTGTTTTATTATCCTCTGTCATAAATTCCTTATTTAAATAATCAATTCCTGTATCTAACATTCCTATAACTACCCCTGTACCCCTTAATGTCAAATAAGGATTTTCATGAAAATTAGAAATATTGGAAGTGTCAATTGGAGATAATTCGGTAAGAGAATATAGTTCATCTCTCTCCAAACGCACTATGGTCTTAGATATACTTCTTAAATCATTTAATCTTCCTCTTTCAACAACAACTACTGCCATATTAAATCCTATAATAAAAGCACAAGCATATTCTATATTGTTAAGCTCACTTACAATATCACCAGCATAACTAGCAACATAGCTTTCATAGTTATCATTTAAGTATAATTTTCCACATTGTAATAAATTGGAAGTGGAAGTTTCTTGAGCTTGATTTACATTTTCTCTATGCTCTTTCATCAGCTAAACCCTCCTATTCTTATATATAAGGTTATTGAAGAGCATTAGTCTAACCTTGCATAAATATTTTTAGGTATATTTATAAATATATTTTTAGTAAACTCCACCAAATTTTCGTTATTTTTATTAGAGCGAATTGAAGAGTTATCAAGGGATCGAATATTTTGGAATACTGCGATTAAATCCAACATTCCATAGCCCCATACTGGATTAGGATAAATATCTCCCGGTCTTTTTCTAGTTCCAGCTATAAGAAATGTATTTATTTTAGGTGGATATAATGCTGGATTATTACCTTCTACTACACCCCATTGTAATATTAGTGCCACTGCTCCAGTTAAAACTGCCGTAGCTGCACTTGATCCAGTAACTGTAGTTGTTCCTCCTCCAACTTTAGTAGTAACTACATTAACTCCTCCAGTAGCAACTGATGGCTTTACGCGGCCATCTCTTGTAAATCCTCTACCTGATGTGGCCACTACTGTATTATTAAATTGATTATAATAAGCAGTGACAATTATAGTTCTACTTGTTGAAGGAATAGTTAAGGTGGTATACGGATCTGGCTCTAAAAATTTTGTTCCTGGCATTAAAAAGTTTTTTTGGTAAGTCCACGCGTTGTATCTTCCATCAACTATATATTCTCCTGTTAAAACTATTTGCCATATTCCGCCTCTAACATTCGTAAACGCAATAGATATATGTCCATCTCCTGTAATACTTTCTGGATAATCATATAATAATGCAACGGTAGTTCCCTCTAATGTAAATTTTACAGTTACTACTCCTTTCACCTTTTCTGGAACTTTTTCTAAAATTTCTCCACTTGGCGAAATAATTGCTACAGAAATTCTGTCTGGACGATTAAACCATATATTTACTTCTATTCCAATTTGATCGTCAGCTACCTGTAGTTCTATTATCCTAACCTCTCCACTTTCAGTAAATACTCCACTAGTATGGTTTGCTGCATCTCCTTCATTTCCGGTACCTCCTACCACTGCTATTCCACTTCTAACTGAAAAATAATCTATATATCTTTCTATCCTAGCACTTCCATCATGTCCTCCATAGTTTGAACCTAAGGCTATACATATAGCCATAGGTTTATTTAATTTTCTCTGAGTATCATATAAATATTTTAATGCTAAAAGTATATCACTAGTTTGATATTCCGGTATTGCCACATTAACTTGTGGAAACTCTTGTAAAACAGCTGGATTAGCCTCTTTAAGTTTTACAATTAAGAATTCACAATCTGGTGCTGCTCCTATCACTCCTGCGTGGCCTCCTGCACCAATAATTCCTGCAACTTCAGTTCCATGACCAATTTCATCTCTTGAAGGAACAATAGCATAGGGATCTTCTCCTCTAACCTGAGCCGCGATAGCTTCATCAATCTGTTCTCTAGAATATTCTGTTCCATAAGCAAATCCCTCTGGAGGTGGTCCTTCTTGTACTGTTTGATCCCATATACCTATTATTCTAGTTTTATTATCTTCTGTCATAAACTCTCTATTCAGATAATCAATTCCTGTATCCAACATCCCTACAACTACACCTGTACCTCGCAATATTAAATATGAATTTGCATGAAAATTTGAAATATTAGCAGCATTAATAGGTGATAATTGAGTAAGAGAATACAAATCATTCCTTTCTACAAATACTAAAGCTGGTACATCTCTTAATAAATCACTTAATCTCCCATTTTCGACGATTAATATTATAATCTGATTTCCTACAATAAATGCACAAGCATAATCCACTTGATTAAGTTGATTTATAATATCTCCATTATATTCTGCAATATAACTTTCATAATTTTCACTTAAATATCTTTGTCCGCATTGTGGTATATTTACATTTAAACTTTCTTGCATTCCCTCTACATTTTCTCTATACTCTTCCATAAACAAATACCTCCCGCTTCTATGTCTATAAAGATATTTAAAGAGCGTTGGTATTTAACCTTGCGTAGATATCTTTTGGTATCTCTACAATTACATTTTTGGTGAATTCCACTATATCATGCTTTGATTCTATATTTTTATCTGACCAAGTATTAATGCAGCGTATATTTTGAAATACCCCATTTAAATCTAACATACCATATCCCCATATTTGGTTTGGATAAATCTCCCCACTTCTTTTTTTCGTTCCTGAAATAAGATATGTTATTACTGTAGGTGCATATAGAGTAGATTTATTCCCTTCAACTATACCCCATTGCAATATTAATACTACTGCTCCAGTCAAAACTGCTGTGGCTGCACTAGATCCAGTAACTATAGTTGTTCCTCCTCCAACCTTAGTGGTAATTACATTAATTCCTCCAGTAGAAACCACTGGTTTTATGCGACCATCCCTTGTGTATCCTCTGCCTGATGCTGCTACAACTGTGTTATTATTTTGATTATAATATGAAGTAACAACTATACTTTTACTTGTAGAAGGAGGGGTTAGTGTACAGTATGGATCAGATTTTAAAAATTTTGTTCCTGGTTTTAAAAATTTTTTTTGATATATCCAAGCATTATATGTTCCATGAACTATATAATCTCCTATAAGTCTTATTTGCCATATACCACCTTTAATATTTCTAAAAGAAATTGATATATGTTCATCTCCTACAATATCTTCCGGTAAATTATATGTCACTGTAACTAGCGTTTGCTCAAGCACAAATTTCACTCCTTGTGCCTCTTTTAGTTTATGCGGAGCCCTTTCTAGTGCTTCTCCACTTGGCGAAACTATTCCAACTGCTACTCTATCTGGTTTATTAAACCAGATATTCATCTCCATTCCTAGTTGATCCTCTCCTATACTAAGCTCTATAATTTCTATCTCACCATTTCGAGATATATTTCCGCTGACATGATTTGCTGCATCTCCTTCATTTCCAGTGCCGCCAACTACCACAACTCCTCTTCTAAGAGAAAAATAGTCTATAAACCTTTCTACTATAGAGCTGCCATCATGCCCTCCGTAATTAGTTCCTAAAGCTATACATATTACCATAGGTTTATCTAATTTAGCTTGAATATCATATAAATATTTTAATGCTAAAACTATATCTGAACTTTGATATTCTGGTATATCTACATTAACTTCGGGATAATCAACTATAAGACTCCTGTTAGCTTGCTTAAGCTTTACTACCACAAACTCACACTCTGGTGCAGCTCCTCTTACCCCTTGCCTTCCAGCTCCTCCAATAATCCCTGATATTTCTGTACCATGCCCAATATCATCTTTTTGCGGTACAATATTATAAGGATCTTCTCCTCTACTCTGTGCACTAATAGCTTCATTAATTTGATCCATAGAATATTCTGTTCCATAAGCAAAATCCTTTGGTGGATTTCCTGTTTGAATTGTCTGATCCCATATGCTTACTATTCTTGTTTTATTATCTTCCGTCATGAATTCCTTATTTAAATAATCAATACCTGTATCAAGTATTCCTACAATCACTCCAGTTCCTCTAAGTGTTAAATAAGGATTTTTATGGAAATCTGAAACATTAGAGGTGTCAATAGGAGACATTGAATTAAGCGTATATAGCTTATCTATATCTATACTTACAATAGATTTTATATCTTCTAGCAAATCCCATACCCTGCCCTTTTTTACAGACAATATTGCATAAAAAGGTTCTGCTAAGAATGCACAAGCATAATCTATTTTACTCATTTCTTCTAATATATCTCCATTATAGTCAGCTATATAGTTTTCATATTCATCACTTAAATATAATTTTCCACACTCATTAATATCAAACTTTGACTCTCTAATGTTTTCTTTTTGATTTTTCAATATACCCCCTCCCACTATGAATGCTACTTTGATTTTAATGTATGATAAATATTTTCCGGTATATTTATTGATACCTCTTTCGAAAATTTAACTATTTCTTTATTTTCAAAATTTTTTGGTAACCCAAGTGATCTTATATTTTTGAACACCCCAGATAAATCTAACATACCATATCCCCATGATTTATTAGGATAAATATCGCCTGGTCTCTTTCTAGTTCCAGCGATAAGATAAGTTGTAATTTCAGGAGCGTATAAAGTAGTATCGTTTCCTTCTACTATTCCCCATTGTAATATCAACGCTACTGCACCAGATAGTACTGCTGTGGCTGCACTTGATCCTGTGACTGTAGTAGTACCCCCACCTGGTTTAGTAGTTACTACATCAACTCCACCTGTAGCAACATAGGGCTTAATCCTACCATCTCTTGTATATCCCCTTCCCGAAGAAGTTACTATAGTATTATTATCTTGATTATAATAAGCTGTTGTGATTGCACTTCTACTAGTGGAAGGTATGGTTAGTGTAATATCCGCATCTGGGCTTAAAAATCTAGTATTTGGCTTTAAGAGAGCTCTTTGATACATCCATGCATTATACCTGCCATCAACTATAGAATCACCTATTAAATTTATTTGCCATACACCACCTGTAACGTTCCTCAATACTATACTAATAAGTTCATCACCAGTAATATCTTCTGGTAAATAGTAGGTTATAGAAGCAGTAGTTCCTTCAAGTATAAACCTTATATCTTCTACTCCTTGTAACTTTTCTGGAACCCTTTCTAGAACTTCTCCACTTGGAGATACCATTCCTACAGATACTTTGTCTGGCTGGTTACACCATATATTTATTTCTAATCCTACCTGGTTTGAATCAACACTAAATTCTATTGTCTGAGTTTCCCCTGTAATTTTAAATTTACCACTAGCATGAGTTTCACTAGCTCCTTGATTTCCTGTACCTGCAACAACAACAATTCCTCTTGTTATTGAAAAATAGTCAATAAATCTTTCTGCAATAGCACTGCCGTCATGTCCACCATAATTTGTTTCTATAGGCACACAAATCACCATAGGCCTATTTAATTTTCTTTGAATAGAAGTCAAATAACCTAGCCCTAATACTACATCTGGAGTTTCATATATAGGAGTATCAACTGGAAAAATAACTCCTCTACTTTCTAATGTAAGTTTTTTAGCCTGTTTTAGCTTAACTATTGCAAATTGGCAATCTGGTGCTGCACCAGTTACTCCAGCTCTCCCTCTTCCTCCTGCGATTCCTGCTACCTCTGTTCCATGACCATTTTCATCTCTTGAAGGTACAATAGCATATGGATCCTCCCCTCTAAAACTAGCAGCAATTGCTTCATTTATCTGAGTATCTAAATACTCAGTTCCATAGGCAAATCCTTCTGGTGGTGTTCCCGTTTGTATTGTTTGATCCCACATGCTCACTATTCTAGTCCTATCATCTTCAGTCATAAACTCAATATTTAAATAATCAATTCCTGTATCAATTATTCCAATTATTACTCCTCTACCTCTTAAATTTAAGTAAGGATTTTCATGGAATTGAGTGATATTAGCAGTGTCTATAGGCGATAGTGCTGCCAAAGTATATAGTTTGGTCCTTTCTACGTTTATGATGGATTTTACGTTTCTTAGAAGTTCTGCTCTTCTTCCTCTTCGAACAGATATAACAGCATAAAAAGGTTCTGCAAGAAAAGCACAAGCATAATCAAATTTTTCAAGTTCACTTATTATATCTCCGTTATATTCAACCATAAAAGTTTCATAGTTTTCGTCTAAATATAAATCTCTACAAGTACGTTCAGGTGGAGTTAGTATAGGTATTTCTCTATTCATACTTCTACTCCTTACAGGTGCTTCTTCTAGCCAAGTTTCTAAGGCATTACTTATACATAAAGTTCCGTAGCCCCAACTTTCATTTGGATAAACTACAAGTGGTCTATCTCTAATAGCACTTTTAAGCAAGAAATACTTTAGCCTCTCTCCATACATATATGAATCTCTTCCTTGTACTAATCCCCATTGCATAAGCATTGCAGCAGCACCTGCTACATGGGGGGCAGCCATAGACGTTCCTGATAGTGAATCATATCCCCCACCAGGAACTGGTGCTTCTATATTTTCTCCTGGCGCAGTTATTTCTGGTCTAATTACGCATCTATCCGCTGGTCCTCTTCCTGAGAAACTAGATATAGTTCCAGTGATAGCGTTATAACTACCTACTGTAATAACATTTTGTACAGTACCAGGAATTCCTACTGTATTGAAAACTGATGGTTCTAGAAATCTGGTAGTTATATTTAATCCTTCAGTTACTGGAAGCCAAATATCAAATGGACTAACCTCATTAACTTCTCTTGAATATATAATAATAGACCAAGTCCCTGGGGAAATAAATTGATTAAATCCTACTAAACTTATAACTATTTCTCCAGATATATTAAAAGGAGTTGGTCCAGAATTAAAAATATAATAGTAATCGTTTCTTATATTTCCTTCCACATAACTTCTAATCAGTGGTATAACCCCACTTCTTGAACCATTAGGTGCTATTAATTCTATGCTAATATCTTTTAAAAAAGATTTATATAGTTGAAATATTACTGCTGTCTCATTGGCACCAATACTTAAATCTACTCTGTTTTCTAAGGCTAAAATTCCAGATGCGTGATGTGCCTTATCCCCCTCATTTCCTGCTGCAACAATAAAGCTTATTCTTTCAAGATCGCATACTGTTGATATATATCTTTCAAGCAAACTATTTCCATCATGAGCTCCATCATTAGTGCTAAAGCTTAAGTTTATAACTAAAGGTTTCATAAGTTCTCTGCCTCTATCTATTAAAAACTTTACTCCTCTCATAAGCTGAGTACTCTTTGTATATCCTCCCATTATCTCTCTTGTAAGTTTAACCATAGCTATGGAACTTTCAGGTGCTACACCATAATATCGTGGAGGTATGTTACCACCAGCACAGGCTATACCAGCTACATGAGTACCATGCCTTGCTGTATCAACATGAGGAACTACATTAAAAGGATCTGAAGATTTTAATGCATTGTTAATATCTGTACTATTATATACTGCATTATTGGCAGCCAAATCATAAATATAATCAATTCTCGTATTACCTTCTGCATCTATAAAAGCAGGGTGAGTATAATCTATACCAGAGTCTATAAATCCTATTAAAACTCCTTTACCAGTAAGTTCATAAACTAATCGAGCTGCTGGCTGGCAAATGGCTCTATTGCTAACTTCTGAATTAATATATAAACTTTTAGGGATTTCCATATAATCTATTTGTTGTATATTTCCAACATCCACAACTTTATCAAAGCTTACGGTTATAATTCCAAAGCCATAGCCTAGATCTTCAAAGGTCCCCCCTAAGGCTTCCACTTGTTCTCTAACAATTGGTGCATTCTCACCATATAAAACTACTAATTCAATTCTATCTTCTCCTATCTCAAGCTCTCTATAAACCTGTGCTACTCTATTTCTAATTCCTCTGGGTAGGTTCAAAAATAAATTTAATCTTCCACTAACTTTTTCCGTAATAATCCCTCCCTAAAAACACTCCTTCACTTAATATGTTATGAGAGAGAAGTTTAAATAATGCAAAATTCAAAATTCAAAATTCACAATTAAGGTTGAAATTAGTTTTAATCANNTAGTTTCTTTATAAGAAGTGACTACGTTACTTCAAAGAGAATCAATTCTAAATTTCTCAGCTTTTGCTGAAAAATATTCAAAATTGTGAATTTTGAATCTGATAAATAAAAAAACTAGCAGTGCATTGCTAGTTTTTTATTTATTAAATTATAATTTCTACTCTATTTAATTTTGCAATAACTTTTATATCTTTTACTCCTAGTGTTTCTGTTCTAAGACTTCCCTTATTACTTATTAATAAAACTTTATTACTATCTAATTTTTTAATTTGTCTTAAAACTCTCTCACCATTATAGTCAATTAAACATATAGCATTGTTTTCTATTTCTGTAGTTAAATTTGCAAAAGCTATATCTCCTTTGCATATTCTAAAGCCCATTAAATCATCATTTTCTATTTCAATAAATAAAACTTTATCTGAATTATATCCTTCTATTTTATTAGATATTATAGGCATCTGACGATTTGCTATAGGTTTATCTAAATCATATCTGTATATTCCTATAGTTTTTAAAATTGAGCCAAAAGCATCATTCCATACATCCTTAACAGTTTCAGGAGCTTTATTCTTTGGAGCAACACTTTCATTCTTACTCTCTTCATAGGCAATATTCTGGAACATAGAAGTCATATTCTGAATATCTCCTCCTAATACTTTACCTATTCTTTCAATTAGCTTTTCATTTATTACCTTTCTTCCACTTTCTACTTCATTAATAAAACTTTCAGAAACTCCAAGCTTTTTGGCTAATTGTTTTTGACTCATACCTTTTTCATTTCTAGCTCTTTTAATGTTCTCTCCTACTTTGCTCATGTTATATACCTCTCTTAAACTTGAAATTTAGCTATAGATATATTCTATCATAAATAAAAAAATCCTCTATAGTTAACATAGAGGATTTTTTGCTATTTTTTGTTTGTAGAGTTTTTAAATTGCTCTCTTTCTTCTACTAAATGTTCCAATAACTTATGAAATCTCCAATTTATTGATATTGGAGTTACTGTTGCAAGTATAGGTCTAGATTCTAAAATAGCCCTAACTTTCTTAACTGAAGCTTGAAGCTGTTGTGGTGGAAAATTATTAAATATTATTGTTTTCTCTAAAGGCATTGTAAATTCATCGTCTTCTTTAGATTCTCCATCTAGAATATCCTTAATTTTTGAGTCACCCATAGCTTCTTTTATCACTATACAGTTACAATCAACTTTACCTTCAAACTCTTTATTAAGTATTTCTACTTCATCATCAGATAATGCATAAGTTAAAATTACTTTATCATTTAAACTACTCATACCTACTCTCCATTCCAGTCATATTTAGAAATAACCAGTTATGATGTTTTACATTATACTATGTTCACTAATATTACAAATATCAATGCCTTTATTGGATATTAAATATCCTAAATATTTATAACTAGTTATTTTATTTCACATGACTAATTATAATTTTTCAGGTTCATCATATTCTATACCAAAGGTTTCAACTGTAACTTCTTCCATAACTTGATCTTCTAATGGCTTATCTCTAAAATCTCTATCTACATTAACAATTTCATCTGCTACATCTTGACCTTCTATAAGTTTACCAAAAGCAGCATATTGTCTATCAAGATGAGGTGAATCAGCTACCATTATGAAGAATTGACATCCAGCTGAATCTAGCACTGCAGTTCTAGCCATTGATAATACTCCTGGTGTATGTTTTAAATCATTTGCAAAACCATTAGCTGAAAATTCTCCTTTTATTCTGTACCCTGGATTACCCATTCCACTTTTATCAGGGCATCCTCCTTGAATCATAAATCCTGGTATTACTCTATGAAATATAAGTCCATTGTAGAAACCTTTTTTAACAAGACTTATAAAATTTTTAACTGTATTAGGTGCTGTTTCTGGATATAATTCAGCTTTCATCGTTTTTCCATTTGCCATTTTAAATGTAACTATTGGATTTTCCATTCTTATCTCTCCTTTTAGGCGTCTGAAAGAAAATAATAAATCAAAGATGTTAGTATATGCCTCGGCATCTGAAATAAAATAGCTAGTTAAAGATGCGAAATATATTTTGCATCAGACAAGATGTCAGGTTTTCATGATAGTATAAGCTATCATGGAGTTCTGACAACGCAGTATGATACAAAATAGATAAGCATACTGACTAGTTATTTTTTTGAAGATGCCTTACCTCAGACAAGGCGTCAGATTCTGCTCATAGTGGCGCTATGGGCGGGTTCTGTGAGCGCAGTATGATGAAAAATAGGATAACATACTTGCTTATTATTTTTTTCGAATATGCCTTATATAATTTATTAATCAGATTATATCATAGAAATATTATAATAAATTATATAATTTTAAAACTTTGTAGTTTATAGCCTTTGTATTTAGAATTATATCCATAATTATTAACTCTATAAGTGTTAAGTATATTATTTTTAAACTTTTTCTAAAAAAAGCTATATGATTTGGTAAAATATTTATTATATTCCCAGATAATCATACAGCTTCTGAATCTCTATATAATTTTACTCTTTTTTATTCAGTCACATATAAACTTTTTTCATAGGCTTAATTTATAATTAAATATAGTCATCTTCAAAAA
Source organism: Clostridium sp. UBA2485 (assembly GCF_002341865.1). Taxonomy (GTDB): domain Bacteria; phylum Bacillota; class Clostridia; order Clostridiales; family Clostridiaceae; genus Clostridium_J. The sequence continues at coordinate 11,208 of NZ_DDOV01000101.1, forward strand.
AATAACTAGGCAGTATTCTAGCCTATTTTGCATAATACTACGTCAACATAACACCCTCATAGCCCAACTATGAACGGGCTATATTTTCTTGTCTCACACAAAATATCCGTTGTATCTTTGACTAGTTATTTTATTTCAGACGCCTTATATTTCCTCTTCTTCTACGGCTACCTTTACTGATAAATCTTTATCATAATTAGAAAATTCAATTGATAATGTACCCCCAGGTAAAACAATAAAATAATCCTCGCCAAGTAAGCTTAGATTATTATGGTTATTAATTTTTGACTTATATAATAATAACTTGTCCTTATTATCTCCTTCATGAATTTTTGATTTTATATCTAAAACCCCTTCCTTACTACTGCCTTCTAATCCCTTGCTACTATCATATCCATAAAAGTATAATTCATTATTTTTATTAATATTATTTAACATTATATTGCTTATTATATATAGTCTATTACTATCTATAGGATTGGTTATTGTAATATACCTAAATTCCTTTTCCTTATCCAAATCAAGCTCTATTACTTTATCATGAGCTTTGTAGTTTTTCTCCTTGCGAAATTTAAATATTTTCACCTTTAATCACCTTATTTCTATAAGTCATCTTCAAAAAATAATTGGTCATTATGATAACCTATTTTCTGCTATATCTTGTCAACAGAAACCTCTAGTCACGTCACTATTAATGTATTTCACTAACCTGGCTAATACAAAATAGGTCGTCATTTTTGACTAGTTATTTTATTTCAGACACCTAAGTTTTATTTCATAATATAGGGTATGAATAACTACTAAATATTGTTAAGGATATTTAGTAAAATAAATGAAAGAAAGTCTCTTTATATAAAACTTTATTTTATATAAACAGACTTCCTTTCTAAGCCTCTAATAATTCATAACTCAAATCTATTATTTTTTGTGATTTTAATGAGTTATAAATTTCAACATTACCTTTAAAATTATTTGCGTTTAATATTTTCTTTGAAGATAACATTCTTTTTAACTGCTTTGAAGTTCCTAGACTTCCATCAATTACTGGAATTTCATTCCCTATAACTTTTATAATTTCTTCCTTTATTAAAGGATAATGAGTGCACCCTAAAACAATAGAGCTTATTTTCATATTTTCTATATCTTTTAATTTATTTACAAGATAATTATGAATTTCTTTCCCTGTTATTTTTCCTTCATCAATAATTTCTGCTAAACCTGCACAAGGAAGTGGCTCGATATTAGCTATTTTCTTATACTTTGATTGAAGTTTAGCAAATTTGCTTTCTGCTAATGTCATAGGTGTTGCCATAATCACTATACTACCTTCTCTATTTAGCTCTACTGCTGGCTTAAGTGCTGGTTCTATTCCAATTATAGGTATATGAGCATATTGTGTTCTTAACTCTTCTATAGCTGCACTAGTTGCAGTATTACATGCTATGACTATAGCTTTTACATCTTTACTTAATAAAAATTTTACTGCATTAAAAGTTAATCTTTTAACCTCACTAACATTTTTTATTCCATAAGGAGCATTTATTGAATCTCCAAAATATATGTAATTCTCATTAGGTAATACTTTTATTGTTTCTTTTAATACACTTAATCCTCCTATACCTGAATCAAAAAATCCAATGCTACTTTCACTATTGAAACTCAATATTGCCACCACCCTGTAATAAGCCTATATAATAAACAATTAATTTATATAATTTATTATATTTTAAAATAATCATTATTAAAATATATCATACTAATAAAAATTAATAAAGGATAACAATATGGAGACTCTATATAAAAATTTAAAATATATCTTTAAAATAAAATTCCTATAAAATAACTTTTATTATAGAAATTAAACTATTATATAAATTAAATTCCTAACTAAGAAATCTATATATTGCTACCCTCTTAATTATTAACATATTATATTAACTATATTCCTCTAAGTACTATTCTATACTGTCTACAGCTACTTCATCATCCATTTCATAAGATATAGCTTTTTCTTTACTCAATTTGTTTATATGCTTCATTTCTCTCATTAAAAATATTGCTGTTATAAAAGAAGATATAAAATCTGATATTGGTCCACAATACCATACCCCATTTAATTTAAATATAGGTGGAATTATCAATAATAATGGGATTAAAGTTATAACTTGCCTACATAGGCTTAAGAACATTGCAACTTTTGCCTTTCCAACAGCTTGAAAATAGTTGGAACTAACTATTTGGAATCCAATAATAGGAAGCATAAACATAAAAGTTTTTAGTCCTTTAGTACCTATTGATACAAGTTCTGGATTTTTATTGAACAATCTTATTATTTGTGGTGCAAATAATTGTATTGATAAAAACCCTATTGTTGTTATAGTAGTAGCAGCTATTACAGCATATTTTAGAGCTTCCTTAACTCTATTATAACTTTTAGCACCATAGTTATATCCTATTATAGGTTGAGAACCTTGATTTATACCAAATATAGGCATAAGTATTACCATTGATACACTAGATATAACTCCCATAGCACCTACTGCAACGTCTCCACCGTGAGTTACTAATGCATTATTTGAAATTACTGTAACTAAACTTGCAGCTAGTTGCATAAAAAATGGTGCCATTCCTATTGAAAATGTTTCTTTTATTACTTTCATATCTAACTTCATATTACTTATTTTTAACTTTAATACGCTTTTTCCTTTAGTGAAATAGAACACTACCCAAACTGCACTTAATCCTTGACCTATAACAGTAGCAATTGCAGCACCTTTAACTCCTAATCCAAAAGTAAATATAAAAATAGGATCTAATACTATGTTAGTTATAGCACCTATTAACATAGTAAGCATTGCAACTTTAGGACTTCCTTCTGATCTAATTATTCCATTTAACCCAAATCCAAGGTTTTGAAGAATACCTCCTAATAATATAATATAACCATAATCTTTAGCATAAGGTAATGTTACATCACTTGCACCAAAAATTTTAAGCATAGGTTCTAAGAATATTAGTGATACTACTGTAAGCAAAATCATTATAATTACTATTAAAGTAAAAGCATTTCCTAATATCTTTTCTGCTTCACCCTTCTTTTGTTGTCCAAGCCTTATGGATATTAACGCTGCAGCACCTATACCTATAAGCATACCAAAAGCCATAATAATTGTTGAAACTGGAAAGGTAATTGTAACTCCAGAAAGAGCTATTTCTCCAACTCCCCGCCCTATAAATATTCTATCTACTATATTATAAAATGCATTAACAAGCATACCTATTATTGCTGGTATAGAAAATTTTAATAATAATTTTCCTATACTTTCTTTTCCTAATTGTGCTGATTTATCCATTGTATTCCTCCTTAACTTTTTTCTAAGTTTCTTTTATCTATCTAACTAATAAAGTTATTTCATCTATTAAAAAATTCCCATATAAATCATCCTTAGATTTTTTTAATACGGTTATTTGTTTTACCATTTTTTATCTACAACAACCAAATAGAATCTATTAATTATCGAATATTTTTATTCTATAATCTAAATAGATATCCTTTATAGTCCAATGAAGATAACAGTTCAGTAAAGACACTTAGTGTATCTTCTAGTTTTTTGAACTTCTTTTTAAATTTGTTAGTGCTTTCTGGATAATTAATATAATATTGAGGATTGAGAAGAACCTAAATATGCTCCCGAAGTGCTGAATCATACATGTTTGTCATTTTATCAGTAGCTAGTTAATCCAACATTTTGCTCTTAAGCCTAATTCTTAACGAATTTATTTAGCCTCCTAACTAACCTTTTAAATTCTACAACATTTGACACCAATTATCAACCCTTAATTATCTACTACCAATATTTTTAAAGCAATAAAAATAAGAATTATAAATAATAAAATTTATAATTCTTATCGCATATTAAAATCTTTACATTATGCTATATAAAGTGTGTAAGATTATAATAAATAGTGTAGCAAATTATTGAAGTATAAATTTAATAATTATAAGAAAAACTTAGTACTATGTCCATAAGCAGTAGGAATTTCTTATATATTATGGACGGTAAGATAATATATATAAAACTATTTATTAAACGAAATGAAAGACAATCTTCGTAATCTTACACACTGTGAATTGTCCTAATCACTAATTGAGTTTTCACTACTTACTTCTAATTTAGATTTTAATAAATTATTATTATTACAGTCTGAAATCCTATAACCGCCAATACTAATAAATAAATTTTCATTCCTATTGAAAATTTAAGTAATAGCTTCCCTATTCCTTTTTCCCCTAGCTATCCAATCTATCCATTATAAACCTCTATAAAATATCACTTAAAAAAACTTAAGTATTATATATTATATTTACAAACAATTAGTATAATTGCATTTTTCTCCAAAATTGTAATATTGATTAAAAGTATCTCTTTCAATGATAAAATAAGCAAGCTAAATTCAATTCCTCAAATTTAGCTTGCTTATTTGAAATTTAATAATAGAAATTACTTATTCAATAATTCTTTTATTCTGTCTGCTATATACTTTATTAATTCAACATCTCCTATAAATGTTCTATCATCTATGTCACTAGGTTTAACTCTAAAGAAGTTAATTATTAATTTATTATCAAAGATTATATATTCATCTGAATGTAGTGGTGAAAATATTACCTCTATTTCTTCATACTTATCTGCACCGTTACAATCTTTAAGTTCTGCTACTAAGGAGTCTAAATTTAATTTTTTTAATGGAGTGGCCATTGCTTTAGTATATTCTAAGTCCTCCATCATCCACATATTATTATTCCAAAATTTCTTTTCCTTCTTATTTCCTTCAAAAGGTTCCCTATTTTTTATAGCACTTAATGCACGCCTTACTGACTCCCCATTAAAATCCTCGTCATAAGCTGCACTTAATGCAGGCATATCTGATACGTCATAGAAAAATTTTTCTGCTATGTTATCCTTTTCACTAGCTGCTTGCCAATAATAAAGCATAGCCTCAACTGCTTCAAGATTTAACTTAATCCTTTGTAACATAATGTTCTCCCCTTATCATTTATAAATAGTATAATATAGTTCAATTATACAATAAATATAATATATAAGTAATAATTTAAAAATGAAATTATTGATTCAATTCTACCGCCATCGTAAGAGTAGTATATTGCTTAGTAAAAATACTCACCAAATATAAAAAAAATTATAATATATTACCATAGAAATACAAAGGATGTGACACATTGAATATGGTTCACAATTTTACATCACTTCTATTAGCATTATTATCTGTAGTAATTTTATATATAATTTTTAAATTGAATTCTACAAATAATAAAATATATACTTTTTTACTGATAGTATTACTAATTTTCATAGGTTCTTTTTCTTTTAGCTTTGGAATATGTGGAATTTTCTTGGGGTACTGTGATAAGCAATCTATAGCCTCTCTTTCTTTAGCCTATGGAGTACCAGTTTTATACATTTATATGAAAAATAAGCTCAAGAAACTTATTTATAAAATAATAAGTCATAATTAAACACACCATAATGAGGTTTTTCAACATTTTTTAGTATAAATAGAAAGCATTTATTGCATTTATTTATAAAAAGTAGCAGTGAAATACTGCTACTTTTTAATTTCTTTTTATTATTGCTATTGCTATTCCTATTATCATCGTATTCTCATTGTTTACTACAATCGGTGTATATTTATCATTTTCTGGCATTAAAAATATACCTTCTTTTTTAATACTTAATCTTTTTAAAGTAGCGCTTCCATCTAAGTCCACCGCAATAATATCATTATTATTTGCATTATATTGCTTTCTTATAACAACATAATCTCCATCATTAATATTAGCATTTATCATACTATCTCCCTTTACCTTTAATAAAAAAGCATCTTTAATACCTTTAAGCCAATATTTGGGAAGATAAAAACTACCTTCGACTTCCTCATTAATCATTATAGGTTCTCCAGCAGCTATATCATTATACATAGGTAATGATAGAAGATCATCTACCTGTAAATTTTCACCCTTACCTTTAGGATTTAATATAAAGTCTGCTTCACTGCTTGTATCTATAGCAAAATCAAATTTTCTATTATGCCTTATATCAAAAAACTCATAACTTTCCATAAATATATTTTCTTGATTTTTATATTCTTTTGATATATCAAAAGAAGCTATTTTATTTTCTCTTTTTAAATTTTCTTTCAGTACCATGGTTTTAATCTTCATGCCATAAAATAAATCTTTAATTTTAATGCCACGATTTCCAAGTGAGTTTTTTTCTAATATATCCTTTATATCCCAGGTTACAATAAAATTTGTATAATCTTTTTTATTATTTAATAGCTTTATGATTTCTAGCTGTAATTTACTATATTTATGAATTTTATCTACAATTATATGAGTGTATGATTTTATGCCATTTATCTCTAAGCTTTTTAATACCAAAGTTTCTCTTCCGATACAATCAATTAAATTTCTCTTTTTTAGAGCTTCATCATAAAGTTCCATAAGTTTAAATATTACTTCTCTTGTAGAAGAATTTTTAGGTACTGACTTAGGACCATTATGAATAGTATCTTTTCTTCCTTTTCTTATAAATATTTGATAATCATCTATACTAAAAATCATATTAGATTTTATATAATCAAACTCTTCTAAGAAGTAAGCTATATATTCTTCTCTTAGTATCTTTGATCTTTTCTTCTGTTTTTTCAGTTCTACAATACAATCTTTTAAAATTTCAGCTCTTATATTATCATCTATTAATGACTTATTATTTTTAAATTGCTTAAACTTTAATTCTATTATTTCATCAATTGTAAATACCTTAAAACTTTGATTATTATAAGAAAATAAACTTAATACCCCAGATTCTTGTTCTTTTTCATAAATATTTAATATATTTTCCTTTTCTTTATCATTAGGAATAATCATTATTATATTATCATCATTATATAAGCAATAATTATTTTTTAAATATATTGCTCTATGTATTGCAGTAAGAGTTTTACCTCTATGTTCTTCACCTTTTATTATCAAGCATCCATTAAACTTACTATTAACTATTTGTTGTTGTTTCTTAGAAAGATCCATACCCTCACCCCCTAATTATATCTTTCTTATATTATAACATTATATAAAACTTAACCAATGTAGAATTTACAAATGGTAACTTAAAGTGAAACAAAATATAGTTTCACTTACAAAAATGAATGCTAATGCAATTATTAAAGAAGAACCTAATGAAAAAAATCTAAAGTACGAATACAAGGTTAATACTAATATTATTATAGGCAAATTAAAGAACTCATTAGTTATTATGCTATTAGAAGAAAGTACGACCTTTCGGTTAAAGTTCATAGAGGATTTATTGATGATATTATGCTCTAGCTTTTCTAAAAAGTAATAATTTTGTGCCTTAGTCTTACATTTAAAACTAAGCCTATTGCTATAAAATTGGTAATAAGCGATGAACCACCATAGCTAATAAATGGTAGTGGGATACCTGTAACAGGCATAATACCAATACACATACCAATGTTCACAAATATCTGAAATATAATCATACTAGCAACCCCAACACAAACATAAGAACCAAAATAATCTTTAGCAGATTTTGCTATTGAAATACATCTTAAAACTATTACTAATAAAAGTAATAATATAATTGCACTCCCTATAAAGCCTAATTCTTCAGCAATAATAGTAAATATAAAGTCTGTATGTTTTTCAGGCACAAAATTTTGCGCGTAAGCCCCTTTAAATAGGCCTTTTCCAAACAATCCACCAGAACCTACTGATATTTTAGACTGAAGAACGTGATATCCTGCACCCATGGGGTCTAAATCAGGATTAATAAAAACTAAAATTCTATTTTTTTGATATTCTTTAAGTAGATACTGCCAAGCAAGAGGTATAAAAATAGCACATGATAAAACCCCTGCTAATATATATCTATAGTCGATACCACAAATATATAACATTGCAATAGAAATAAAAACAAATGCCAGAGCAGTACCTAAATCAGGTTGAGCCATCACAAGTATAATAGGTACTCCAATATAAGCCAGAGTTGCCAATAGATATTTTACTTGATTCACATTATCTTTTATTGACTCAAGAAATTTTGCAAGAGTAATAATAAACCCTATTTTTACAATTTCCGATGGTTGTATTCCAATACTTCCAATTTGTATCCACCTTTGTGCACCCCATTGTTCTTTTCCTGTCCCAAAAAGACTTACAGCTGCCAATAATAGAAAATTAAATACATAGATAAATTTATAGGCATGTCCAATATTACGGTAATCTATGCAAATTGTTATAAACATAAGAACCAGCCCAATTATAATTGAAAGACTTTGAATAGTAATGTATCTTCTGCTATTAGTAAAATTAGATGTTGCGCTACTAATCATAACAATTCCACAAATTGATACAAGAATTACCAGAATAAATAAAAAAATATCGAAATTTTTCATGTATTTCTTTAAGTCAAAAGATTTCTTCAATTCAAAGTATTTCTTTAAAATAATATTATTCTTTATAGCCAATAATGCACCAACTTTCTAAATTTTATTAAATATGATGGAATTATTAACCCTAAAATTTTTATCTTACTAAGCTATCTACAATATAAATTTAATTTTAAGTTTGGGGAAAATTTCTAAAAACTTAACTGTGAGGCCTTGTAAAATAACACTTATTATAACATTAAGCTTACTAAAATTGAATTAAAATAAATTATATTCACAATTTATTTACACCTCCACAAAGAAATAATTCTATATGCAAAATAAGTCTATTAATACATATTGTTAGCTATTCCCATAGTTCTTTCAAATGCTGCTTTTAAAAATTTCTGAACTTGTAATTGAATATTGGCTTGATGACTTTATCATCAGAATTCTTTATAAGAATGTTTATCTTGTCATTTTACGAACTAAAGTCGAGGTCCAAATTCCTATCATTAGTACACCTAATATTATTTCAATACTAGATATTATTGTACTCATAATACCATAAGGTACTAAATCTCCATAGCCTACTGTTGAAAAAGTTACTAAGCTAAAATGAAAACAGTAAATAAAATCTCTAATTAAAATCCTTATACCTTTAACATCTAGATTAAATCCATATAAAATTAATTCATCTTTTCCTTGCAAACCTGTAAACATATATAATATGGCACAAAAGATTACTATTATTAATGAGAAACTAAAAGTTCGATAAGGTTTTTCCCCATATCCACAAACATAATAAGATAAAAAAGAAGTTATTTTTCTTGGTCCTTTTAAAGTTCTATAGAGTGCCTTCTTACTCTCATAAAAGCATTCTCCTTGTTTTTCCATAATATCATTTTTCAAATATTGACTTCCAAAACATAAATAAGTATTACAGATATCCACATATCTTTTTTCACTATCATAGTATTTATCGTCCTTACAATAATACTTATCATTATAGTTAAATTCTCCAACATGGGAATCTAAATTAAATTTTGTATACGATTTTTTATTGATAAAACATATATCGAACCTACAATTGCTATCTCTTATAACACAATCCATTAAATTACAATCATCAATAAATTTTACTCTACTATAACAATTCCCTATAAAATTGCACCCTTTAAGAAAGGTATCCTTAAAAGTTACATCTTTAAATCTACTCTTTTTAATAGATATACCTTTAAGATTGCATTTTTTAAAATTACATTTAAAAATTTCACTAGAAAAGAATTGTAACAAGCTTTTATTTTCTATATTACAATGAGAAAAACTACAAAACTCAAAGGTACAATTTTCAAACATCATATTATAAAACCTTATGCCTTCAAAAACTATATTAGAAAAATTACAAGAAATATACTTAGTATTAGAGAAAAATATTTTATCTATATCGTCATTCTCATAATTCTCTAGTTCTATTATTCTATTTGCAATTTTGTATTCTTCATCATAGTTATAATTTCTTTTTTTCATAGCACACCAACCAATATAGAATTTTAAATATTTTTCCCTAAAAAAAGAGTATTTATCAGAAACTGATAAATACTCTTAATAAATAATTTAAAATTTACTATATTAAAGTTTTTCATTAACTATATTATTATAAGATATTACCGTCAATACATAGAATATAGAATAGATTATGACATAAACTACTATTGTTATCATTATTGGTGTCATCAATCCACCCATCATTCCATCTAATATTCTTAAGGCGAATAAACTGTGCATTATTCCCATTAAAAGTGGTAATAAGAATACTACTAAAACTTGTTTACCAATTGACTTTTTAATTTCTTTTTGATTAACTCCTATTTTTTTCAATATAATATATCTTGGCTTTTCTTCACTGGCTTCGGAAAGTTGTTTAAAGAATATTATGCTTCCTGTACAAATTAAGAATACTAATCCTAAGAAACTTCCTATAAATATAAATAGCCCTCCAAATTCCATTGATTGTTTATATACAGAATAGAATGAAGTAAATTCACGAAGATAAGATTCATTATTTACACTCTTAGAATCAATAAAGCTTTCAAGTTCATTAGTAAGTCCTTCCGCTTTTAAATAATTTTCTACATTAAATAAACTAATAGTTGTTAAATTGTCTTCTGAATATAATTTATTATATAACTCATCTTTAACTACTACTATTTCATCAGTCATATATACAGGTATTAATGGCTTTTCGCTAAATTTTGCTACTGTAAGCTCTTCAGATTGTCCATTTAAATTAATTATAGCTTTTTCTCCTTCAAACTTTCTCATAAGTGCTGGTGAGAAGAATTGAGGGAAATATGCCATTTCATCGTCTTTTAATTCAAAGTTAAATTTATTATTTAAGGCTTTATCTATTTCTTTAAAGCTACTTTCAGAAATTATACTTACAGAAGCTTCTTGAATTTCATCTGATTTATCAGCCATTTTAATTACATTAGGTAACTTAATATCCTTTTCTATAAATTTTACTTGTATTTTATTCTTTAATTTATTATCTTCATATTTATTAATTATTGATTCAATTTCATTATCTATATCCTTATATTGATTATGACTATACGCATAATCAAAAGGCACTTGATCTCTTGTCTTTATCACAGATTGATAATAAAAACTTGCTGCTGTTCCCATAGTAGTTATAGTCGTAGCACTAAGTATAGCTATAGTAGCTAGTGTTCTTGCATTTCCTTTTATTCTATATAAAAGCTGTGATGTAGATATTATGTTCATACCTTTATAATATTTTCTTTTATTCTTCTTTGATTTTTTAATTAAAAATACTATAAAAGATGAGAAAAGTATGTATGTAGCTATAATAGATGCAAATAATACAAACATCATTCTTAGTAAGAAATTACCTTCGAAAATATGGAAAGACACAGCATATGCAACTGATAATAATATTACTGAAAATACTGCAAGTATTATTGATGCTTTTGGTTCTCCTTCTGCTTTACTTTCAGCTTTAAAAAGTTCTATAAGCTTAAATCTATATATTAATGAGTATCCATGTATTGAGGTTATAAGGAATAATATTAAAAATACTATAAATGTTTGAATTATAGCCTTCATAGATATTGCGAATTTAACAACTATAGCTGATCCCATTAAATTAACAAGTATCATTATAAAGAACTTAGAAAGTAATGCACCTAGCCCTATTCCTACAGCCAACGCCAAAACTCCCATTGCTATTGTTTCATAAAATAACATTCTTCCTATTTGCTTTTTCTTAACCCCAAGCATTGAATATAATCCTATTTCTTTCTTTCTTTTTTTCGTAAAGAAAGAATTTGAGTACCATATAAATACAGCAGAAAATAATAATATTATTACTGCTGAAGCATTAAATGCCCCCATAATTTTCGCTCTTTTATTTACTAATTCCACAATTTGTTCATTATATTGTATTGATGTAAAGGTAAAGTATATCATTACACTAAATACCATCGATACAAAGTAAAGAAAATAATTTTTAAAATTACTTTTAATATTTTTTATAGCAATACTAAATAAGTTCATTCTTGTCTCCACCTCCAAGAGTCGCAAGTACATCTATTATTTTTTGGAAGAACTCTTTACGTGAACCTCCTCTTACAAGTTCTGTAAACAAAACACCATCTTTTATAAATAATATTCTTTGACAATAACTTGCTGAAAAAGCATCATGAGTAACCATCATTATTGTTGCATTATTTTTTTCATTTAAATCTGATAAACATTGTAATAGTTCTGTAGCAGATTTTGAATCAAGTGCTCCTGTAGGTTCATCTGCAAGTACAAGCTTTGGACTTGTTATAATTGCTCTTGCTGCTGCCGCTCTTTGTTTCTGACCACCAGATATTTCATAAGGATATTTCTTTAATATATCTGCTATTCCTAATGTTTGTGCTATGCTTTTTAATCTACTTTCTATTTCTCTTATATTAACTTTTGAAAGTGCTAGCGGTAATATTATATTTTCTTTTACAGTTAATGTATCTAGAAGGTTAAAATCTTGGAATATGAATCCTAATTTATCCCTTCTAAATGAAGATAGCTTATCTTCATTCATCTTTGTTATATCGTCTCCATCTACACTAACTATACCGGAAGAAGGTTTATCAATAGTTGAAATAATATTAAGTAATGTACTTTTACCTGCACCAGATGGCCCCATTACTCCAACAAATTCTCCCTCTCCTACTTCTAAACTTATATCATTAAGAGCAGTGTATACATTTCCTCTTGAACCATAAACTTTTTTAACATTCTTTACTGTTAATACATTTTTCATAATTTATCCTCCTAAAACTTTTATAAAATATATATCAACTAGCTTCCAACTTTTTAAACACAGAACTAACAGTATACAATTTAAAGTTCTGTTAAACTAAAAATAAATAATTAAAAACTACTCATTCTTATAAGCCATTCGCCGTTAATTTCCTTATAAATCATCTACAAATTTAATTTTTTATTTTTATAATCTCCTTAATACACAAAAATAAGCTTGCATTTATTATCTACAAGCTTATTTTATAAAACTTATCCATTATAAACAATTTTTTAAACTTACAAAAGCATGTTATGAGCTTACAGTTTTGTAACATTTAAATAATTGGTTATTTTAGGAAAATAAATTTTGATTCTAGTATATTTTTCATACTCTGATTCTACAGTTATTTCATGTCCTAGTTTATTGCTCATTTTTTTAGCAAGATATAACCCCATTCCAGTAGATTTATAATTTTGTCTTCCATTATATCCTGTAAAACCTTTTTCAAAAATTCTACCTATATCTTCATTTTTTATACCTATCCCATTATCTTCTATTATAAGAACTTTATCTCCGTCTTTTTCTTTCCCAGTTATGATTATTTCACCACCCTCTTTTGTATACTTTAAGGAATTGGCTAATATTTGTTCAATTATGTAGCTAAGCCACTTTCTATCACTTAATACATCAAAGTTAACATCTTTTATATCTATTGATATTTTCTTATTTATAAACATTTTAGCGTGTTTTTTTAAAAGCTCTTTTATTATTTTTATCAAACTAATTTCGTTTATAAAATAGTCTTTAGAAAAATCATCTATTCTAGAATAATATAATGCCTGCTCTACATAATTATCTATTCTATCAAGTTCATCCTCTAACATATCTGTAACCTTATCAATACTTTTCCCTAAATCATTTTCCATAATAAGTCTACTCGCTGCAATAGGAACCTTAACCTCATGAACCCATGATGTTATAAACTCTTGATTTTCTTTTTTATCATGACGAAGCTCATATATTTTTTCATTCTGTTCTTCATACATCTTTTTTAATAATTCAACATAAATTTTTTGCTCATAGTTGTTTGGTTCTGGTAAAGTATTTGAAATATCTTGAACATAGTTATCTACAATGACTTTTAGTTCACTGTAGTATTTTCTAGTACTCATGTATTTATATACTTGATATATAAAAGTAAAAGAAAAAGCCACTATATTTATATAAACTAAATTATTTACAGTTATACTCTTATTAGGATCTATATATAAGGAAATAGTAATAAAACTCATTAATCCTATATAGTAAACTATAAAACTTATATTATCGTATAAATAATGCCTAAATTTCATTCATTCTACCACCTTTTATAATATTACATACCCTTGACCTTTCTTTGTTTCTATAAAATTTTCAAGGTCTATGTCTGACAACTTCTTCCTAAGTCTGTTTATGTTTACTGTTAGTGTATTATCATCAACAAAACTTTCATCTTCCCAAAGCTTCCTCATTATTTTTTCTCTGCTAACTATAGTTCCGTTATTTTTCATAAGTATATAAAGTATTTTAAACTCATTCTTTGTAAGCTCTACTTTTTTATCATTATATATTAAATTATTATCCTTTAAATTTAATACTACAGTTCTATGTTCAACAACGCTTGATTCTACATTAGTGTAATCATATGTTCTTCTAAGCAATGCATTAATTTTTGCCATTAAAACTTCCATAGAAAATGGCTTTTGAACAAAGTCATCGCCTCCCATATTCATCGCCATAACTATATCCATATTACTATTTCTTGAAGAAATAAATACAATAGGAACTTTTGATACAGTTCTTATTTTATTACACCAATAAAAACCATCATAAGATGGAAGATTTATATCCAATAAAACTAAGTGTGGTTCTTCCTTAACAAAAGTATTAAACACCTCACCATAATCATCTATATCAATAGGAGTAAATCCCCATCTAACTATATTTTCTAATATTATATTTTTTATAGTTTTATCATCTTCAACAACCATTATTTTAAACATACAATCACCTCATACTTCTATAGGCTCCTTAATGAAAATTTAACTTATACACGATTTTAATTTCTATAATAAAATTTTTACTATGAATTAAAAATTAAGAATGAATAATGAAGAATTGCAGTTAAAACTCTACCGTCAAAGCCTTTGGAGTTTTTAAAACAAATTTTATTTTAAGAAATTCACATTTAGTGAATTTCATCCTTAATTCTTCATTCTTAACTATTAACCCTTAATTTCTAAGGACTTAAAATATTTTTTATAGAAAACTTATTTCTAGAGTATACTTTAAATTTTCACATTGCATCCCTATATGTACTACTTTCAAATTTAATTTATACTTTATATAATTACGTTATTGTTATTTGAATTTCTACCTTATATAATTGAAAATTGACTATTGACTATTGACAATTGAGAATTATTGAATTAATTTCTTTTTAAAGTGGCGCAATCCACTTTTATCAAAAATCTATTTGAAGAAATTAATTTGTAGAATTAATTTCCACCATAATTGTCAA
>NZ_DDOV01000071.1:0-266 GCF_002341865.1 Clostridium sp. UBA2485
TCTGATCATCCATTTTAACAGATTTTCTGTTCCTACTACAGAAGCTGCTACGCTAAACGGACCGGACATCGCCGCGCCAACATCTACTTCCTTTATAAGCGCATCTCTAGTAAGTCTTAGGGCTTCGATTAAAATTGGTAGCTTCCCATCTTTTAATGGATTAACAACTTTAAGAGATTCTATTTGGTCTGCAGATTTAATAGCCGGTTCTAATAAATATGAAATACCATAATCAGGATAGCCTACCTTAGAACCCATAGCCTCAG
>NZ_DDOV01000071.1:345-89414 GCF_002341865.1 Clostridium sp. UBA2485
TACTGACTAGTTATTTTTTGAATATGCCTTATATCAGACAAGGCGTCAGGTTCTGTTCATAGTGGTGCTATGAGCAAGTTCTGACAACGCAGTATGATGAAAAATAGGATAACATACTGGTCTATTATTTTTTTGAAGATGCCTTATTAACATATCTAACACTAACTGATTATATACAATTTAATGGAATAAGTATAATAGATTTATTTTATAGACGGCACACCTTTAATTGAATTATTAAATGATTAAACTTCATTGTAAAACATACTACTTAAAAACTTAGCGTGTATCTTCTTTATATTTTTAAGATTAATATAGAAAATATTTTTGTATATAACTTTAATTTTAAATACAAATATATAAATTTACTACATTATTCGTTCTTTTTATGCATATATTTTATTATAATAAGTTACTAATTGTAAAGATTTTAAATAATATTAAATTTATTTGTATAATAATTGCAATTTTATGTGTGAAACTAATTAGCTATAAAAAACCTTATAATTATCTTCAATCCAAGTAGCTTATAATATAAAAGGACTAAATGTAAGTATATATTTCGTTGATTCCTATAGTTGATAGTAACATGGTACTAATGAAGTTAATAATTGATTTTTCAACTATAATTTAAGAAGAAGTTATAGCTAAGAAAATATCTTAAATGATAAATCACAAAAATATCTTGAATATGAGACATAGTTATAAGATTTTAATGAAAAACAAGCTAAGTGTACACTTAGCTTGACAGTTTCTCTTTTATAAAATATATGCTCATTAAGTATTATGATTCTCCACATTTATTATTCAAAATATAATTTTGTATTAATAGGTAAATATTCACTTATAAAAAAGGCATAAAATATCCCCTATAGAAAATGGCGCTTTTTGCTGCATGCTAATCATCACCTAATATAAATTATATTGCCCAGTTTTTAGCTTTTTCCATTTCATTATACATATTATAATATCTTTTTTTATTTTCCATTAACTGTTTGTGATTCCCTCTTTCCTCTAAAGAACCTTCATTTAAAACTATAATCTGCTCAGCATCCTTTATAGTATTTAATCTATGAGCTATTACTATAACTGTTTTATTCGTTGTAAGTTTCTTTATGGCTTTTCTTATTTCGAATTCATTATCTGCATCTAAAGATGCTGTAGCCTCATCTAATAATATTATAGGTGCATCCTTTAGTATAGCTCTAGCTATTGATATTCTTTGTTTTTCTCCTCCTGATAGAGTAGATCCACCTTCTCCAACTAAGCTATCATATTTATTATCCAGTTTTTCTATAAACTCATGACAATTTGCAATTTTAGCTGCTCTTATTACATCTTCTTTAGTAGCTTTTGGATTCCCTAATTTTATATTATTGTATATTGTATCATTTAAAAGATAGACCTCTTGAAAAACCATGCTTATATGCTTTAATAATAAATCTGGTTTTATATCCTTTATATCTCTTCCGCCAATTCTTATACTTCCATTATTAACATCCCAAAACCTAGCTATAAGGCTTATAACTGTAGTTTTTCCTGAGCCAGAAGGGCCAATTAAAGCTGTCATAGTCCCTTCCTTCGCTTTAAAACTTAAATTGTCTATAGTATTTTCTCCTTTTTCATATTTAAAGTCTACATTTTCAAATTCAATATCATAATTATCAAAATCTAAATTTTCATATTTATAGCTCATTTCAGGTTGATTATATGTATCTATCAACTTTTGTGATGCTAATTTAAAATATCTAAATACTCCATATTGTGCTCCAAACCCTCGTAATACGTTTGTAAGCGCTATATTTATTATAATAAATGTTAAAAATTCTATTTTTCCAATACTTCCTGCTCCAAATTTTGTTGTTGCCATAAGTAGTAATATTGGAAAGCTTAAATCAACTATGATTTGAAAGATTAGTACAAAAGGTACAATTGCAACCTCTGTTCTTATACTTTCTTTCTTAAAGTCACTAAAAGATTTTTCTAATCTCTGAAATTTTTCTCCTACTAAATTATAGGATTTAAATACTTGTATCCCATTAATATATTCGACTAATCTTGATATAACTTCATTCATTACCTTTTTCTTTTGATTTCCTATAGTTGTAACTTTCTTTCCTCCCACATAAATAATCGGCATAGCAATAAATACTACTATTAATTGAATAAGCCCTAATTGTAAATCGATAAAGAAAGTCATTATAAGAAGATATACACTAAGAAATACTGTTTTTATTAGGTCACTAGTACTGTGGGTTATTACATTCTCAAAATCTTGTAAATCATTGGTCATTATATTAGATAAGCTTCCTATACTATTTTTATTAAAAAATCCTAAATTTATATTTCTAATATGATCCCCCAGTGAAATACGCATATTTTCTATAGCACGAGCTCCTTTTGCTTGTATGCCAGTATATCCTTTTACATTAACTAAAGCTCTAGTAATAAAAGCGACCACCATCATTATTGAATATTTTTTAATTTTTAAGAAGTTTAAATCCTCTTTGATTAAATCAAGCAATACAAAATATAACATTGAATAAAAAAACATATGAAATAAAGTATCTATAGTCAATAGAATTATAGGCTTTCTAAGTTTTTTACTCTCTTCACCTAATAATTTCTTTATATCAGTAAGCATATCAAGCTCCCCTTTCTGATTCTATAGCTTCATAGTCATACATATCCCAGAGATGCCTGTATAGTCCATTTTTCTTCATAAGAGAACTATGAGTTCCTTGCTCTAAAATTTTTCCCTCTTCTAAAACTATAATTTTATCTGCATTCTTTATTGTATATAATCTATGAGCTATTATTATAGCTGTTTTATCTTTTAATAATGTTCTAAGAGCTTCTTGTATTTTCCCCTCATTCTCTACATCTGAATATGAAGTTACTTCATCAAGAACTACAATAGGGCTATCTTTTAATATTGCCCTAGCAATAGATATTCTTTGTTTTTCGCCTCCGCTAAGCTTAACTCCATCTTCTCCAAGAGACGTATTATATCCTTTAGGTAATGTCATTATAAAATCATGAATTTGTGCCTTTTTAGCAGCTTCAACAACTTCTTCATCATTTTTATTTAGCCCCATCTTAATATTTTCTAATATAGTATCTTGTAACATAAAGACATTTTGAAATACAAAAGATATTTTATCCATCAGCTCTTCCATCTTAACTTCTCTTATGTCTATACCATCAATTGTAATACTCCCTTTTTGTATATCCCAAAATCTTCCTAATAATTGAGCTAATGTAGTCTTTCCTGAACCGGAAGGTCCGACCAGTGCAACTACATTTTTAGATTCTATAGTTAAGGATAAGTTCTTTATAATCTCTTTTTTATCATATTTAAATGTAACATTATTAAATTCTATCTTTCCCTTAGAATTTTTATCTATAATCTTACTTCCTGACATCTGAGGTGCTTGTTCAATAATACTTCTTACCCTTCCTGCTCCCTCTAAAAGCATTGAAAAAGTTCCTCCAAATTCTAGTAACTGCTTAAAAGAAGCAAGAAAGTTTGCACTTAAAATTAAGAATAATATATAGGTAGAAGCATTTATACTTCCATTTAAAAACATAATTCCACCTATAGGTATCATAAATAAGAGTCCTGAATCTATAAGAACTAAAAATATTCCGTAGAGTGGAGCACTTTTCATGGTTACATCAATCCAATAATCTGCATATTCCTCTGTAACATCTTTATAATTTTTAAAAGACTTTGCAGATAGATTAAATGCTTTCATTACATTTATTCCATTTATATATTGTATTATGGTAGAATTGAGTTTTTGAAGTAAATGATGATACTTCACCATTCTTTTCTTCATACCTTTAAACATAGCCATTTGACTTATAAAAGCTAGGATAATTGGAATAAATAAAACCAATGCTAATCTCCAATTTAAATACATAAGATAAGAGATGACTATAATTGGCGTAACAATTGCTGAAGCTAAATCTGGAATTTGATGTGCTATGAAATTTTCTAGCTTCTCTATATCTTCATTTATAATTTTTTTTACTTCTCCAATAGTATGTTCTGTAAAGAATCCCATGTTTAATTTTGATATATGATTTACAGCTTTCATTCTAAGTTCGTAAAGTATTGTAAATGCTGCTACATGAGAAAATACTCCTGATGCTAAAAATATTATCATTCTAACCACCACAACAATTCCCACAACTATAGCTAAATATCTAATTTTTTCATAATTCATTTCTACTTTAAAAAATTCTAGTATTATATTATACATTAGAATATACGGTGCTATTGCAAGAAGAGAACTTATTACACTAAATATAGCAGATATATATAGCTTATTTTTTTCTTTGCCAGATACCTCAAGAAGAAATGCAAAGTTTGATTTCTTTCTCATTTTTCCTCCTCCTAAAATATAATTTTATTTTAAATATTGTTTTAAACTTGGCTAAATAATCTCATATACATCCCTTCTTTCTATAAAGTTTTAAAACATATCCAACATATTTACAATATAATTATAATTGATAATCATTATCAATATCTGCTCCAAAAAAATAAAAAATGCTCCAAAAACAAAAATCAAACATATGATTTTTGTTAAACTTGAAACATTTCTACTATATTATTTAAGAAAATACGAGAACTACTTATCTAACGTTTTTATTATAATTTTCTATATTTCGATGGAGTTATATTATTATAGCGTTTAAATAGATTTGCAAATTTACTTGGATTTTCATATCCTACTTCGTTTGCAATTTCTATAATAGACATATTGGTATTTTTTAATAAATATTTTGCTTTTTCAATTTTTAATTTTTGTATATATTCATAAACAGTATACCCTGTAACATTTTTAAATCCTTCTTGCAATTTATATAAGCTTATGTTTAAACTATCAGCTAATTCTTTAACAGATGGTGAATTCTGAAGATTTTTATTTATTATCTCTTTAGCCATAGTTACAATCTCCGTTTCTCGATCTTTTGAATTTTCTAAAACTCTTTTATTAGATTTCTCTTCAAGAACAGTAGCTAAAAACTCTATTGTTTTCAATTTAAGATTCATATAGCTCATTATATCTTTAATTGAAATAAATTCTATTTGTTCTGCTATTTTTTTTATATCATAGCTAGCTTTTTCAATTACTAATATATTTTCTTTAAATATATTATTTATATTCTCTTCCCAATCTATTATTACTTTATCTTCCCATATTGGATTTATAGCACTTTTAATGGTGTTAAAATTCATTTGAATAGATATAATCTTGCACTTATTATGTCTAAACTTAAAATAGTCCACATCATTTAATGCCTTATAAATAAACATATTTCCCGCTTCCAGTGTATACTTTTTATTATCAGGCATTGAAAAAATTTTCATGTTACCATTATAACAATATCCCAATTCTAAAATATCTCCATCAAATTCCCTGTTATTAAAAGCCATCTCCATTTTATAATCAATGTCGATTTTTGATATTTCCAATCCATCTTCTATTCTCATCCTTGAAAAATTTCCTACACCAAATTGTTTTCCTATAACATATTTCTTTCCTAATAATTCATCTGAAGTTTTACAACAATATTTTGCTTCAACATGTTTATAATATATGTCTACTATATCTTTTTTAATCTCCAAAATTATCACCTCCTATTCTCATAAAATATATTGCTATAAAGAAATTTAACAATTAATTAACATTCCTTATAAAATTTCTAAAATACTTAAATTAATTATATATTTTTAAGAATATCTTGTTATTTATTAATAAAATTAAGATTTTCTAATAGTGATATTGTAATTCATTTTCATTTATTTAAATTATATTTCTTTTTATTTTCAGAATCAATTCATTTTAATGAATTCCTTATCTAAAACAATATATTATTTAGTTTAATGTGAGCTTAATAATATATATCAAGCTCCTGTTTTTAAATAATTTATTAACAAATACATAGAAAAATTAAGATTGAAACAAATAAAAACCTAAAAATCTATATAGATTTTTAGGTTTTTATTTGTTTATTTTTCGGAATCAATTATAAATAAGCATTACATGCTTTTTGCCTACATCATTATTTTACATATATTATTTGTAAATTCTACAGGATCAGCTATAGTTAATCCTTCTATAAGTAATGCTTGATTATATAATAAATCTGTATATAATTTAAGCTTGTCTTTATCACTCTCATAAGCTTCTTTTAATGACTTAAACACATCATGATTTGTATTTATTTCTAAAATTTTATCTGCTTTTATATTTTCATTGTTAGGCATAGCATTTAAAATTTTCTCCATTTCAATTGAAAGCTCACCATCGTTTGATAGACATACTGGATGATTCTTTAATCTTTTCGATTCTCTAACATCTTTCACTTTATCTGATAAAATATCTTTCATATGTTCAAAGAGTTCTTTATTGTCCTTATCATCTGAACTAGCTGATTTTTCGTTTTCTTCCATTTCTATACCCAAATCACCACTTGATACAGATTTAAATTCTTTATCATTATATTTCATCAGCATTCTTATAGCAAACTCGTCTACATCCTCTGTAAAGTATAATATTTCATATCCTTTATCTAATACAATTTCTGTTTGTGGTAGTTTCTCAATTCTTTCATTTGATTCACCAGCAGCATAGTAAATATATTTCTGATCTTCTGGCATTCTAGAAACATATTCAGCTAAAGTTACCATCTTTTTCTCTTTTGAAGAATAGAACATTAATAGATCTTGCAGGACATCTTTATTGCTTCCAAAATCACTATAAACGCCATATTTTAATTGTGTTCCAAAAGATTTGTAGAATTCTTCATATTTATCTCTCTCATTTTTTAGTATGTTTTCTAACTCATTTTTTATTTTAGTTTTTATATTTTTAGCAATAAGTTTTAATTGCCTATCATGTTGTAATATCTCTCTAGATATGTTAAGAGATAAATCTTCTGAATCTACTATACCTTTAACAAATCCAAAATAATCAGGTAATAAATCGCCACACTTATTCATGATTAGAACACCATTTGAATATAGCTCTAAACCTTTTTCATATTCTTTTGTATAGAAATCATATGGTGTTTTTTCTGGAATAAACAAAATTGCATTATAACTTACAGCACCATCAACACTGGTATGAATATGTTTTATTGGTTTATCAAACCCGTAGTGCTTTTCAGAATAAAAGTTATCATAATCTTCCTTAGTAAGCTCGTTTTTATTCTTTCTCCATATAGGAACCATACTATTTACAATCTGTTCCTCTAGATACTCTTCATATTCATTCTCAGTACCTTCTTTAAGTTTCTCTCTAGTTATGTCCATTTTTATTGGATATCTAATAAAATCAGAATACTTCTTAATTATAGACTGTAGTTTATATTCCTCTAAATACTCATCAAAGTTCTCATCTTCTGTGTTTTCTTTTATCTTAAGTATGATTTCTGTACCAATAGAATCTTTTTCACATGGTTCAATGGTATATCCATCGATACCTTTAGATTCCCACTTGTAAGCTTCATCGCTACCAAAAGCTTTACTTATAACAGTAACAGTATCAGCTACTAAAAATGCAGAATAGAATCCTACTCCAAACTGCCCGATTATGTCATATCCATCTTTTAATTCATTTTCTTTTTTAAATTGTAAAGACCCACTTTTTGCTATAACCCCAAGATTATCATCAAGTTCTTCTTTTGTCATTCCAATACCAGTATCAGAAATTCTTACTGTTCTAGTTGTTTTATCAGAAGCTACCTTAATATAATAATCATCTTTTTCAAAAGTCAAAGACTCGTCCATTAATGCCTTATAATAAATTTTATCAATTGCATCGCTGGCGTTAGAAATAAGTTCTCTTAAAAAAATTTCCCTATGAGTATAAATTGAGTTAATCATAAGATCTAGAAGTCTCTTAGACTCTGCCTTAAATTGTTTTGTTTCCAAATTTAATCTCTCCCTTCACAATAAAAAATATATACAAATAAAAGTCTTTCATCCCGTTTTTAAAGAATGTGACCTTTCAGCTAACTATTATAAAATTTTGAAAACAAGTTATATTATCATTTAAATTACTTTTTAAAAATTAATTTAACTATTATTAAGCACTCTACTGTTTTCATATAGCATGATTATTAGCACTCTTTTCCCTTGAGTGCTAACAGCTATTATTTTTATAACATATTTTACATGTTATGTCAATATTACTTATAAAACTAATAAATACTTTTCATATAACTAACATCAAATTAATTTATCTAGCCTATCACTACTTATTTAAGTTTTAAAAATCTATATTACATATTCATTTATTTTAAACTAATAGCTATCACTATGCCCCATGCCAGCAATACTAAAAAAAGCGTCACTAATTTGTGACGCTTTTTAAATTTATTTTTGTTAATGATACTTATATTTAATAACTAAAAAGTTTTGCTTTATTATTTTATATCAGTTCCTTTTATAGGCAATTTACCATACTTTGTGTCTACAATAGCATTTAATATATCTCCTTCAACAGAACCTTTTGCTATATATGGTATTTTTTAATAAGTTTTTTGATTTTTCCTGAGAATTCAAATTCATTTCCATTTAATTTTCCATTGGAAAAATCATTTTTTCACCCATAATGTTTAATGAACCACTTAATACGTCACCATCAACTACAAAAGTAGTTGTATCTTTTTCTACTCCATTGGAGTTTGTATTGTGATGTTATAATTTTCATTCATAAAATAATATAAACATATCTTCTTTAGTTGTTATTTGGTAACAAGTGTTAACTATGATGACTAAATGAAAAACATAAAGTCATTATCTTCTCTTTGTTTTTCATATTCATTTGCTAATTCATATAATGTAATTTTTTTTAAACTTGTTTCAATTGCACTATCAAGTGGTTCAAAGACGAATGACTGCATAGCAGATTCTAGTGCTGATACTTTATTCTCAACAGTTTCTTCTGTTTTTTCAAATAAAGAAGTTTCGATCGCTGACAAAACCTCAAATACGCTTATATATCTGGGCATTCGTGTCAATCTATATCCTCCTTGTGCACCCTTGATAGATGTAACTATTTCTGCTCTTTTTAATAATGAAAATGTCTGCTCTAAATAAATTTTTGATAAACCAAGTGCTTCCGATATTTTCACAATTGTAATGTACTCTCCATTTTGATGAAGTTGTGCCATATAAATCACTGCTGCCAAACCATAACGTCCTTTTGCTGATATTCTCACTATATTCACCCATTTCATAGTTGTTTAATATTATTTATATGTTACCTATAAATAATATTAAAGTCAATATCATACTAATCATATATGTATTATAAAAATGAATTTTGAAAACCTATTGACTTTTCATCTTTACAGAGCTACAATCTTATTCATACTAAACATATATGTATTATACATTTTAACCTTAGGAGGTGAGTTATATGGATATTGATTTTATTTTAAAAAACATTCCCCTTTACATAAAAGCTACACAACTAACCCTTACTCTAGCTTTTTGGGGTGTTGCGTTATCAGTACTTATCGGATTTATCTGTAGTTTAATCATTTATTATAAAGTAAAAGTTTTAAGGCATATTGTTAGCGGTTATATTGAACTTTCACGAAATACCCCTCTTTTAATCCAACTGTTCTTCCTTTATTATGGATTGCCTAAGATGGGTATAAAACTTGAAGCCTATACCTGTGCTGTCATTAGCCTTGCCTTTCTAGGGGGAAGCTATATGGCTGAGGCATTTCGCAGTGGATTTGAAGCAGTAAACAAAATTCAAATTGAATCTGGTCTTAGCATTGGACTTACTAAAGCACAACTGATTAGATATGTAATATTACCACAAGCTTTTACAGTTGCAATACCTGCCCTAGGTGCTAATGCAATCTTTATATTAAAAGAAACATCAATTGTCAGTGCTATTGCCCTTGGGGATTTAATGTTTGTAACTAAAGATCTAATTGGAATGTATTATAAAACAACGGAAGCCCTAGTTATGCTTGTAGGAGCTTATTTGATTATTTTATTGCCATTATCACTCCTACTTACCCTAATTGAAAGGAGAGTACGTTATGCAGAGCTTGGGAATTAATGTTTTCTTTCAGGGAACTAATTTATCTAGACTTTTTGGAGGACTATGGGTAACTGCACGAATTGCACTTATTTCTATTTCTATTTCCTTAATACTTGGTGTTATTTTGGGTATTCTTATGACATCTAATAATAAACTCATAAGATTTATACTAAGAATTTATCTAGAAGCAGTAAGAATTATTCCTACACTAGTATGGTTGTTTCTTTTTTACTTTGGACTTACTAAGGCATTGAACATCCATTTAGATGGTGAGCTTGTTTCTATACTTGTGTTCACCCTATGGGGAAGTGCTGAGATGGGTGATATTGTACGTGGGGCCATTACCTCACTTCCAAAACATCAAAAAGAAAGTGGTAAAGCAATTGGGCTTACTGATGCTCAAATTTACTTTTATATTATTATTCCACAAGCATTACGTCGTCTAATTCCTGCAGCTATCAATCTTGCTACCCGTATGATAAAGACAACATCTTTAGTGGTGCTTATTGGAGTTGTTGAAGTCCTAAAAGTAGGTCAGCAAATAATAGAAGCATCAATTATTAAAAATCCATCAGCATCATTTTGGGTTTATGGATTTATATTTTTTCTATATTTTATAATTTGCTATCCTATATCTCTTTTCTCAAAAACATTAGAAAAAAAGTGGCAGAACTAAGGAGGTGTTGTTATGACATCGCAAAATAGATTATTGGAAATCCAGAATTTAAATAAACAATATGATGGTACAAAGGCATTATCTGACATTTCTTTTAATGTCCATAAAGGAGAAGTTGTTGTTATTTTAGGCCCATCTGGTTGTGGTAAGAGTACTCTATTAAGATGCATTAATGGACTAGAAGAAATTCAATCAGGTCAAATTAAATTAGATGGTCAAGTAATTAATAAAGATAGTACAAAATGGCATTCAATTAGGGAGAGAATTGGAATGGTCTTTCAAAATTACGACCTATTCCCTCATATGACTATAATGGAGAATATTTTGCTTGGCCCCTTAAAGGTGCAAAAAAGGGACAAGTCTGAGGTAACTAATCAAGCATTAAAATTATTAGAGAGATTTGGATTGCTAGATAAAAAAGATACATACCCAAGGCAGCTNNTTGTAAGATCTCTTTGTATGAATCCAGAAATCATGCTATTTGATGAAGTAACTGCATCATTAGATCCAGAAATGGTCCGCGAGATACTTGATGTCATGCTAGAACTTGCTGAAGAAGGCATGACAATGATTATCGTTACCCATGAAATGGAGTTTGCAAAAGCTGTAGCTAATCGGATTATATTTATCGATAAAGGAAAAATTACAGAAGAATCCACTGCAGAAGAATTCTTTAATAATCCTAAAACAGAACGTGCAAAAGGATTCTTGAATATATTTAATTTTGAAAGAGGTGCTTTATAATGAAAAAATCTAATAAAATATTATACATATTATCTACTCTTATTCTTGTAATGGGTATATTGGCTGGTTGCTCAAACTCTAATACTGCAACTGGAATTGAGCAAATTAAGAAAAATGATAAAGTCAGAATTGGTGTATTTAGTGACAAACCACCCTTTGGTTATGTAGATTCTAATGGAAAAAATCAAGGTTTTGATGTGTACATTGCAAAACAATTTGCAAAAGATTTACTTGGTGATGAAAATAAAGTTGAATTTGTATTAGTTGAAGCTGCAAGCAGAGTTGAATATCTTGAATCTAACAAAGTTGATATTCTTCTTGCTAACTTTACTGTAACTGATGAAAGAAAAGAAAAAGTTGATTTTGCTAATCCTTACATGAAAGTATCACTAGGTGTTGTTTCTCCTGATGGAGCACCTATAACTAATGTAGATCAATTAAAGGGTAAAAAACTTATTGTAAATAAAGGTACAACTGCTGAAGCATATTTCACAAAAAATTATCCAGATATTGAATTATTAAAATACGAACAAAATACAGAAGCATTCCAAGCTTTAAAAGATGGTCGTGGCGCTGCACTTGCTCATGACAACACACTACTATTTTCTTGGGCAAAAGAAAATAAAGGCTATACAACAAGCATTACTAGCCTTGGAAATCAAGATACAATTGCACCTGCTGTAAAAAAAGGAAATACAGAACTTCTTAATTGGATTAACGATGAATTAACAGAACTTGGTAAAGAAAACTTTATTCAAAAAGCTTATGACGAAACTTTACTTCCTTCCTATGGAAAAGACGTTGATCCTAAAGAAGTTATTATTGAAGGCGGTAAGCTTCAATAATTTACTTAGTAAAAAATAAGATGCTCCACACTTCTAAGGAGCATCTTATGCAATTGAGAATTGAGAATGGATAATTTACAATTATGGTTGAAATTAATTCTTTATAAATTAATTTCTTTAAATAGATTTTTCAATAAAAGTGACTCTGTCACTTTTAAAATAAATGAATTTAAAACTTCTCTTGTAAAAGAGAAGTATCCATAATTCTCCATTGTCAATAGTCAATTTTCAATTGTATAAAGTTTATCTATATTATGCCTCCCACAAACTCCCTTTGCGAATATTCCATATATCATTTTCATATAAGATTATACTATTATCGTATCCAGCCGCCCCTTTTGGACCGTGCCATCTAGTAATAGAATATTTAAACCCCTTATCACCTGATTCATTGCTCACTTTATCAATTTTAATTAAAACTCCATCTTTAAATCCTTTTTCGTTTATATATCCCTCTTCTTTTAATTGTTTTTTGTTTTTTAGCTTTATTTCACTTGAATAATCTTTTGAAAGCTGTTCCAATAATATCTTCTTATCTTCTTCACTAAGGTTTGTAGCTTGCTCTAAATCTAAGGCAATTACTTTCAAGACATCATCTTTCGCTGGATAAATATCATGAATAATTGTAATATATCCTTCTACAATATCTCCTTCTATAACATCATTCTCTCACTGTTTTGAGGTACATGAAACTAAAAATAATATGGAAAATATACAAAGTAGCAGTAAAAAAGAAGTCCCTCTTCTTTGACATTTTTTATTTTTACTCATAGCATTTCTTAACCATTCTTTCATCATCTACACCTCTTTCATATCTTCTGTAAGGGACAGTTCATAATTATGTTTTATAAAATTATATTGTTTAATGAAAATGAACCGTCCCTTAAATTTACTACTTCAACGAAGTAACTAGTAGCAGTTCACGTAGCTTTAAATGAAATAAATAGATAAATTATTTGTCGAATTTTTTTCAAGATTTATTCATTAAAATTGTACCATCCTCCTTACAAACGAATACTATGATATTAGAAAGGGGTTGGTAAAAAATGGTACCAGAAAACAATAATTATTACAGAGACATGCAAAGTTTACGCGATAGATGTAACATGTATTTAGGCTTTCACGTTATTATAACAATGACAGATGGAAGTATGTTTGACGGAATTATTGACGATGTAGATATGGATGGCGTTACTATGTTGGTTGGCGAAGATATGATGGAAGACGGTCCAGATCCAGATCCAGATCAATATCGACAATTCAGACCTCGCCGTCGTAGAAGAATGTTCAGACGATTTAGACGTAGAAGATTTCCATTTGCTTCTATAGTTGCATTATCTTTATTACCATTTCCATTCATTTTTTAATTAGTGAGGAATACTTAAACAAATGGAAATATCAGAAAACTTAAAAACTGTTCCTTAAAATTTAAGATACATTCTAAAAAATAAGATTGATTTACATATTCGTAAGTCAATCTTATCTTAAAAGCTTCTACATTCTATTTTATATAGGTAATAGTATTTTCCCTTCTTGCAGGTGCATTAGCTAAAGCATTTCTCTTATATCCAAATGATACTGCATGTATCTGTCTAAATCCTTCTGGTATTTTAAGTTCATTAATAAAATCTTTTCCTTCATCACTATTTAATAAGTATTCAATGAATCCAATCCAACATGAACCAATTCCTAAAGACTCTCCTGCTATTAACATATTCTCTACTGCTGCTGCAGAGTCAATTGAAGCATATTTATTACCTATTTCTCCAGAAACTAATATTACTGTTGGCGAGTTATAAAACACATGAAACTTCTCATTACTTCCAAATTTTCTCATATAATCGTTATCAGATTTTTTAGCAAATTCTTTAAAGCTATAATTTAATCTATCTATTAGATCTTTATTCTGAACTACTGTAAAATGCCAAGGTTGCTTATTTGTAGCACTAGGTGCATAAATCCCAGCTTCTAATATAGCATTTAGTTCTGATTCTTTTATTTGCTCTGGTAAAAAAACTCTAGTACTTCTTCTATTTCTTATAGTTTTTAAAATTTCGTTCATAATTAAGCCTCCCTACTTAATATACTTTTATTTAATTCCACTTTTTAACATATATTATACTATATATTTATTATAATTGATATGACATAAGCTTTAAAGTATGCACTTTTAAGTAAGATACTATACAAAAGAAGAGAAATAGAATCTATGCCTATTCAAGATAAAAATAATCATATATGCCCAATAGAATATACCTTAAGTACCATTGGAGGTAAGTGGAAAATACTTATACTATATCACATAAGTATAGGTAAGATTATGAGATATGGAGAGTTTAAAAAAAGACTTAATAGAATTACTCATAAAATGTTAAGCCAGCAACTAAAAGAATTAGAAAAGGATGGTTTAATTAATCGTAAAGAATATCATGAAATTCCTCCTAAAGTTGAATATTTCTTAACAAAGAAGGGTAAAACCTTATTCCTTGTTTTAGAAGTTATGAATAAATGGGGAGAGGAAAACTTATAGATAATTATAAAGTTCTTTAAGTTGATATTATAATTTCTTAATTGCTATAACCTTTAATACTCTCCTAATAGATCTTTAATAATCCAATATCTCAACAGTTAGCATATACATATGTTTAAGGGACAGTTCATAATTATATTTATATATTTATAACATTATATTATTTAATGAGAATAAAAATGAACCTTCCCAAATAAAGTTAAATTTGACGTAAAGTAATATTTTTAATAAAATGTAAAATATATGTATAAACTACTTATATTTTAAGCAAAATATTTTATTATTGGTGGGGGAGAATTATGAGAAAATTAGAAGGTAAAGTTGCACTTATAACTGGTGCTTCTAAAGGAATTGGTGAAGGAATTGCAAAGGTATATGCAAAACATGGTGCAAAAGTTGTTTTAATTGCAAGGTCTTCTTCAGTAGAAACCTTAGCAGAAACATTAAATAAAGAAGGATTTGAAGCGTTAGCCATAAAAGCTGACGTATCAGATATGGACAGCATTAATAAGGCAGTAAAAGAATCTACTGATAAGTTTGGAAAAATAGATATACTTGTAAATAATGCTGGTGTATGTAAACTTGGTAAATTTTTAGATATGTCAGATGAAGATAGGGATTTTCATATAGATGTAAATATTAAAGGAGTGTGGAATGTTACAAAGGTTGTTCTACCATTAATGATAAAGGAAAAATACGGCAAGATAGTCATAATGTCCTCTGTTACAGGAGACATAGTAGCTGATCCTTTAGAAACTGCTTATGCTACTACCAAAGCAGCCTTAATTGGATTCACTAAATCTTTAGCAAGAGAAGTGGCAGAGCATAATATAACTGTTAATGCTATTTGTCCAGGATATGTTAGCACTCCAATGGCTCAAAGTATCGCAGTTCAATCTAATTCTGAAAATCCTGATGCTGTTATTAATGGAATTGCAGATGCTGTTCCATTAAAAAGATTAGCAGAGCCTGAAGAAGTAGGAGAACTTGCTGCCTTTTTAGGATCTGATGAATCTTCTTACATTACAGGGACACAGATAGTTATAGATGGTGGAAGCACTCTTCCTGAGACAGTTAGTGTTGGAGTATAAAAATTTTAATTTTATTATAGAAAGTTTTGGAAGAAAAATTTAAGATTTAATAGTTTAAAACTAGATTCCTATATTTTTATATAATATTAAATATCAAACACTAAAATATGTGCTTGACCTTTATAAGCATGTTATTAAAATTAGCATTTAAATAGTACTTAATTTTAATGTATTGTAGCTTTTTACGTCAAGCACATATTTTTATAGCATTTGCAATTTGTATTTTATATAAAAGTTAGTTTTAAAAATATCTACAAAATGGATCATTTAACTTTAAAATCTCTGTACCAGTTTCAAATTATGAATTATAGCTTTACCATCATCCATATTAACTAATAAATATTTTTACTGAAATACCGATCTCCTCTATCAGGGAGAACAGTAATTATATTACCTCTATCAATTTGATTAGCCAGTTTTAAGGAAGCAGCAACAGCAGCCCCAGAGGAACCTCCAACAATAAGCCCTTCTTTTAGAGCTAAAACCTTAACCATTTCATAAGCTTCCTCATCAGTAACTTTTATAACCTGATCCACTAAGCTCATATCCATAGTGTTAGGTATGAAGTTATTACCAATACCTTCAATATCGTAGCAACCTTCCCTTCCACCACCCATAGTAGATCCCTGAGGGTCAGCTAAAATTCCTTTAATATTTAAATTTTTTTTCTTAAGAAATTTAGTAACTCCTGAAAAAGTTCCTCCACTACCAGCTCCACAGACAAAATAATCTATTTTCCCATCCATAGCCTCATATATTTCTGGACCAGTGGTTTCATAATGAGCAAATGGATTCGATTTATTTTCAAATTGCCTTAAACTTATTGAATTTTCTATAGTCTTCAGCAATTCCTCGGCTTTTCCAACGGCACCTAGCATACCAGCTTTTCTAGATGTATTTATTATGGTAGCTCCTAGTGCTCTCATCAATGCCTGTTTTTCAACTGAAAATTTTTCTGGAACTACAAAGATTATATTATAACCACTATTTATTGCAGCGAGAGCCACACCAATTCCAGTGTTACCAGCAGTAGCTTCAACTATTGTATACCCTGGTCTTAGCCTTCCTTCTTTTTCAGCCTGCTTAATCATGTACACTCCTATTCTATCCTTAACACTTCCACCTGGATTATAATTTTCAAGCTTTGCAAAAATGCTAACTCTAGGCTTAATGCCTAAATTGTTAAGTTTTATAATAGGGGTATTACCTATAAGCTCCTTAACACTATCTAAATATTTCACCGCTAATACCCTTCTTTAAAACATGTTTTGCATACTCTTTTGCTGAAAATAGAGAGTGATCTCTATAATTTCCACATTGTACTGCATTAGTTGCAGGAACTTCTTCTGTTTCTATAACTTTATTTAATGCATAATTTAATGCTTCAATAACAGTATTAACTTCAACTTCTCCCCAAGCTATCATATAAAATCCTGTCCTGCAGCCCATTGGAGAAATGTCAATGATATTATCCATCTTTTCTCTCATATATCCTGCTAGTAGATGCTCTAGGGTATGCACTGCTGCTGTTGGCAGTTCTTCCTCATTAGGTTGTAAAAATCTTAAATCAAACTTAGAGATTGTATCTCCCTTTTGTCCTTGTTGAGTTCCACATTTTCTTACGAAAGGTGCCTTAACTTTTGTGTGATCTAATAAAAAGCTTTCTACTTTAACCATTTTATCTACTCTCCTTTAATGCATTTTCTAAATCTTTTATTAAATCTTCAGGATTTTCTATTCCTATAGATAATCTTATTAAATTATCTACAATACCAATCTTTTGTCTTAGTTCATAAGGTATGGAACCATGAGTCATAGAAGCAGGGTGGCAAACTAAAGACTCAACCCCTCCTAAACTTTCTCCAAAGGTTATCATTTCAAGGCTTTCAAGGAATTTTTTATAATCATAACCTTCTTTCAGAACAAAGGATAACATTCCGCCATAACCCTTAGCCTGTCTTGATTGAATTTCATAACCTGGATTATCCTCAAAACCAGGATAATATATCTTTTCTATTTCTTCTCTATCTCTTAGAAATTCAGCAACAAGTTTTGCATTTAAGTTATGTCTATCCATTCTTACTGCCAAGGTTTTAATTCCTCTTATTAAAAGGAAAGAATCAAAAGGAGCTAGAATTCCACCAGTAGAATTCTGAACGAAATGAAGCCTTTCTGCTAGTTCCTTGCTATTTACAACAACAACACCTGAAACTATGTCGCTGTGACCTCCAAGATATTTAGTTGCACTGTGAATAACTATATCTGTTCCAAGAGTTATTGGCTTTTGTAGATACGGAGTCATGAAAGTGTTATCAACGATTGTATATATACCCTTTTCCTTAGCTATCTTTGAAACTGCTTCGATATCTGTTACATCCATAAGAGGATTTGTAGGACTTTCTATATATATGGCCTTTACCTTTTCATCAATGCTGTTTCTTACCTCATCTAAATCTGAAGTATTAACTATAGAGTATTCAATACCAAAGTTGTTAAATACCTTATCTAAAACTCTGAAGGTTCCACCATATACATTATTCGAAATTGCTATCTTATCTCCTGATTTAAATAGTGAAAGTACTGCAGTTGTAGCAGCCATTCCTGAAGCAAAGGCAAAACCTGCATATCCTTCTTCAAGGTCTGCAACAAGCTTTTCTAATGCTTCTCTTGTTGGATTGCCTGTTCTAGAATATTCATATCCTTTATTTACACCAAATTGAGGTTGTTTATAAGTTGAAGTCTGATAAATAGGCACATTTACCGCTCCTGTATGCTTATCTCCATCTATTCCACCGTGAATTAATAATGATTCAAATTTCATTTTTTATTCCTCCTAAATTAAATATAATTATAATTTTACTGCGCTAGCTAAGAAAATTCCTGTTTCAGTGTATTCACCTTTACTTGAATATCCTTTGCAGCTTAAATCTGTATTTTCTATTTTTATATTCTTAAAGCCAGCATCTTCTAGCCATTTTGTCATTTGCTCATTTGAAAAGCCAAGCCATTCATCGAACATTTCTTCTCTTGCCCATTCTCCTTTATGCTCCATGACATCTGAAATAACAACTACTCCATCTTTTTTTAGAACTCTATACATCTCTTCAATTGCCTTTTTAGCATCTTTTATATGATGAAGTGCCATATTTATAAACACTGTGTTTAGTGACTCATCAAATAGTGCTAAGTTATCAAGTGAAGATTTTATAGGGTAGACATTTTTATAACCTTTTTTTGAAATAGTAGTTGATAATTCCTTAAGCATGTTTCTAGAACTATCAACAGAAAATATTATGCCTGCTTCATTAGCCAATGCCAGAGAAACAAAACCTGTACCGCAGCCTAAGTCAGCCACAACTTTGTCTTTTACATTTGTTATTGATAAAATTTTATACTTTAATCTTTCTTCAAAGTATTCGCTTCGTATAACGTTCCAACTTTCAGCTATGGAATCAAAGTATTGTAAAGAATTCATAATAATCCTCCTATATATTATTTTAAAAAATAAAAAAACCCCTGCCTCTAAAAATTTAGAGGCAGAAGTTATCTTCCGCGGTTCCACTCTAATTATCATGTGTATAACAAAAATATACAATGACATCTCATTTTTGGTACAATCATACCTCAACGCTGTAACGGGCGTACACGCTGTCGTCTACTATATTTCGAGACAGTGCTCAAAGATGCATTCACACAAGTTACACTTAAAATCCCTTTCAGCTATGAGGACTTCTCTCTGTTAGTTTACCTTATGCTACTATTTCTTATCATAGCATTTATTAAATCATAGTATTTTACTCTGAATAATAATTTAGNNAAAATATACTCTGGAAAATAATTTTTCTAAAAAATAGCTTAAATCCTTAGAAATTAAGGATTAACAATTAATAATGAAGAATTCAGGAAAAAATTCACTAGAGGTGAATTTCTTAAAATAGAATTTATTTTTAGAAAACTCCAAAGGCTTTAGCAGTGGAGTTTTAACCATAATTCTTCATTTTTCATTCTTAATTTTTCATTCATAGAAAAGAATTTTTGTTATGGAAATTAAAATCATGTATAAATTAATTTTTTATTGTGAAACCCTATATTAAGTGCTATTGTGAAAAACATAAAAACTCAAAACAAAAAGTATAAAAATAAACTCATTATAATTAACTTATGCTAAAATATAACCACTATAGAAACATTAAATAATGATAAAACAACAGAAAGGGATGAATATATTGAAAAAGCATCGTTTTATTTTAGTTTATCTACTGCTAATTTTTTCTCTTTTATTTACCAGTTGTCGTTCTACCCCTCAACATCCAGCTTCCGAAAGAGGCCTGTCAGCCACATTTTATCCAGTAGGCAAAGGTGACTGTATTCTCTTGCAATGTGAAGGCGAGGCTATGTTAATTGATGCAGGCTATTCTAAAAATACTGATGATATACTTTCTTATCTTTCCGAGCAAAATATAAGAAGCCTTTCTGCCATTATCGCAACTCATCCTGATAAAGATCATATCGGTGGGATATCAGGGATTATTTCCAGTGGAATGGATATAGGCACTCTATATAAAACGGACGTAGTAAAAAATAATTCCGATGACTATTCTGCAATGCTTTCAGCTATAGAAAATTACAATATTCATGTGGAAAATCCTAAACCTGGAAGCCATTTTTTACTGGGCAGTGCCACAGTTACCTTTCTTGCACCTTTATCAAATGATTATAATGATGTAAACAATACGTCAATTGTAGTAAAGGTAGACTATGCCGGAAAATCAATGCTGTTTACCGGTGATATTTTAAATGATGCAGAGAATGATTTATTAGATACAACAACAGATTTATCCTCCAACATACTAAAAATAGCATATCATGGCCGTTCCGGTTCTTCATCTAAAAAGTTTCTTGAAATGGTACATCCTAAGTATGCTGTTATTACCTGTGATGAAAATAATGACAATGCTCCTTCAACAAAAGTTCTAGATAGGCTAAAAAAATTAAATGCAACTGTCTTACGAACCGATAAGGATGGCATCATTATTATTACTGTTAATCCTAACGGTGAAATTGATCTAGCAAATGATGTATAAAAGATAATATAGATATACCGGTGCTAATATTAACATATAAGTAAAAATAGCTGCTATTTTTTAGTAGCTATTTTAAATTTTAAATTCGCAATTCACAATTGTTGATAGTTGTTTAATTGTATCCATTATACTGTAATTAATGCTATAATTAGTATATTAGTAGACTATAATTTAGATATAATTATAATAAAGAATGATGTAAAAATTATTTATATTAGTTTTACGGAGGAATTTCTCATGGAGAAAGAATATAGAGCCAAATCATATAAACTTTTAATAATGTGGACAATTGGCGCTTTAGTATTGATGATATCAACAAGTATTGTAGTGACAAAATATTTTTCAGAATTTTCAACATTAGTTATATCGAAAATACTCCTGCTACTAACCCTCATTGTTCTTCTTATCTTATTTTATATCATATATAAAACAGAGAATATTTACTGGATTAATGGAACAAGCTATGAGGCTGCAAAATCTGCAACAAGTGAAAGGCGTAAAAAATTTGCTATAATCCACTTAAGAATTTTTTTCAAGGCAACAGCTATTTATAGTGTTTATTGCATAATAGGTATTCTAATTAATACTTCTGTAATTATAGATACTATCATTTTTTTGATTCTCACTATTACAGCAGCTGTAAGGACAATACCTATCAGATTATGAGTATGATTATAATGTACAATTGAATACAAATTTAAATTAATAAATAAAAATATATTTTGTGTAAGGGGGAACAATGTTCTCCCCTAAAGTATAAATGATAATAATCATATGAGAAATATTAAAATAGTACTAGCATTAATATTATTTACAAAATAAAAGGCATAAAATTAAGATATAAATCTAAATTTCACGCCTTTTTTTTATTTTCTATTTATCTATCATCTAGCAGGAATATCCTCTTTTAGTGTGAAGTTCTGCACTTAATATTTCTTCTTTTCTATCAAGAATCTTATTCTCTAATATAGCTTTTGAAACTTCTTCAAAGCCAATTCTATCTACCATGTCTCCAAATCTTTCTCCAGTTTTACCCTTTTCTCTATAATATAAAATTGATTTTTCTATTATGTTCATAGCTTCATCATAGGAATAAATTTCTTCAATCATTTGTCCTCTTTTTGGAACTTTTCCCCATTTTCCACCTATAAACAATTTAACTCCTTCTTTTCCACATTCTATTGAATCAAAGTGGCATTTATCTATACATAATCCACAGTTATTACATTTTTCTATGTCTATATGAAGCTTTCCATCAATAACTTTAGCTGCACCTTTTCTACAGGCTTCTTCCACTGAACATTTTTTGCATCCTGAGCATAAATCTTCATCATACGCTGGAACTCTTTGTCCCATTATACCAAAGTCATTTAAGTCAGGTTTTATACAATTATTTGGACATCCTCCTATACCTATTTTAAACTTATGTGGTAAAAGTACATTATAATATCCTTTGTAGAATCTCTCATGTATTTTTCTTGCTAACTCTTGCGTATCTAAAAGTCCAAATACACATACGGTCCCTTTACAAGAAACTACCGGTCTAACTCTTGGTCCTGTTCCTCCTGCTTCAAGCCCAGCATCTTTCAATTCACCTTTTATCTTTGGAATATCTTCATAGTTTAACCATGGTATCTCTACTGTAAGTCTTGTAGTATAGCTCATATATCCTCTTCCATATTTTTCAGCTATATCAGAAAGGACCCTTGTTTCATTAGAATTTAAATTTCCATCTTCTGTGATTACTCTACAAGCAAAATGTTTTCCATCCCTTTGAGGAATAAATCCCTGTCCCTTTAATTTTGATTTTTCTTCTGCCGAAACTTTTATTGCCATTCCCTTCACTACCCTTCCCTATATTTGTGGTATTGTCATTCCACCTTCTAATATTTTTATATCTTTATATCCTAAAGCCTTAAGCTTTTTATAAGCTATATACGCTATTTTACCGACCCTACAAACTAAAATTAAATTTTCATTCTTTTCAATATGGTTTATATGCTCATTAATATTATCAAAAGGAATATTGATTGCACCTTCAATATGTTTTTCTTCAAACTCATCTTCACTTCTTAAATCAATTACCCTATACTTATCTTTATCCTGCCTGAATTCTATAGGAGTTACTGTATCAACTTTTCCATTCATTTTATTTAAAAGCACATTTGCAGCCACTATAGTTGATGCCATTGCCATGGAAAATGGTGGTGCATATGCAAGGTCTAAATTTTCTATATCTTCAACTTTTGCTTTAAAGGTTATGGCTGTAGCCAATATATCAATAGGTTTATCTATCACTCCTGGACCTATAATTTGTGCTCCTAATATTCTTCTAGAGTCTTTATCTGCAATAAGCTTTGTAACAATATTTTTAGCTCCTGGATAATAATGAGCCCTATCATTAGTTGGAACTAATATACTTATGGTATTGAATCCTGAAGATTTCGCATCCTGCTCTGATAATCCAGTTTTGCCTGTATTTATATCAAATATTTTTACTACAGTAGTACCTAAAACCCCATCCAAAGCCGCTCTCTCTCCTGATATATTAAGAGCTGCAATACGTCCCATCTTATTTGAGGTTGAACCCATTGGATACCACACTTTGCTTTCTGTAATAATATTTATATTCTCTGCACAGTCTCCTACTGCATATATATCCTTCTCACTGGTTTCCATATATTCATTGACCCTTATGGCATTTCTTTCTCCAAGGGTTATTCCTGCTCTTTGTGCAATCTCCGTATTAGCCCTTACTCCTATTGCCATAACTACCATGTCTGCCTTTATTTTTCTTTTATCTGTTATTACTTTCTCTACTCTATTTGCTCCTTCAATGGAAATTACTTGTTCTTCCATAAGAGGCATTATTCCTTTGTCTAAAAGATGTTCCTGTGCAATATGAGCTATCTCTATATCAAACCCTGGTAATATTTGTGGTGCCATTTCTATTAGTGTAACTTTTACCCCTTGTTCTATAAGATTTTCTGCTACCTCTATTCCAATAAAACCTCCACCTATTACAACTGCTCTTTTCACATCACCTTGTTCTACAGCTTCTCTTATCTTCACTGCATCTTCAGGAGTCCTAATAGTAAAAACTCCCTCTAAATCTTTTCCTTCCATTGCTGGCACAAAGGGAGATGCCCCAGTAGCAATAACTAATTTATCATAGTTTAACTTTTTTATTTCTCCACTGCTTAAATCCTGTACTTCTACCTCTTTTGAATTCTTTGATATTTCCTTTGCTTCCAATTGTGTAAATACCTGAACTCCGGTAAATTTCTCAAATTCTTCAGGTGTTTTAACTATAAGATCTTTTTTATCTTCAATGACTCCACCAATATAATAAGGAAGTCCACATCCTGCATAGGATATATGCTTGTCTCTTGTTATTAAAGTTACATCATAATTTTTGTCTTCTCTCTTAAGCTTCGCAGCAGTCTTGGTCCCTGCAGCAACCCCTCCTATAACCAGTATTTTCACATTACCCCCACCTTCAACTTAATTTGTTAATTTATAAACATAATAGGTTAAATTGAATTTTTTGTAACATCATCATATTTATTATATCGCCTCTATGATACAAACTGAACTTAAGAATAGTTATAGTAGAATAAAAATTCTTTATATTAAAATTAATTAAAGCAGCATAAAATCTTCATAAGAAAAGGCTGAACTAGAGGATTTCTTTCCCTAGTTCAGCCTTATTACATTCCTTTTTACAAAAATCAATAAAATTATTTATGAATTCCATATTTGAATTCTTTAAATATATAAAATTAAATTCTCTTTTTATTGTTAAATTTTTAATTGGTAATATCTTAATCTTTCTACTTATCACTGAAGGCTTTAAGGCTTCACAAGATACTACCGTAGCCCCTAATCCCGATTCTACAAGAGATATGATTGCAGTTATATCCCCAATTTCCATGTAGGGAATAATTTTCTTAGGATCATATCCCTGCTCAGCTATATAATCTTCAAAAACCTTTCTCGTACCAGATCCTCTTTCTCTCAATATAAGCTTTTCCATAAGAACCTCTTCAATAGTTATACTTCTTCTTTTAGCCAATTGATGTTTTCTTGAAATTGCAAATACAAGTTCATCATCTTTGAGCTTTTCATAAATAACTTTATTCTTATCAAAAGGTCCTTCGATAACTCCTAAAATAATCTCTCCACTAAAAAGCTTTTGAATTATAGTTTCCGTATTTTCCACTTGAAGTATTATATCTATATTTTTATTACTCATTTTATAATTGCCTATAATAGGAGGTAGTACGTATCCTCCAATGGTAAGAGTAGCACCTACATCATATCTTTTTATAGTGCAAGCCTCATTAGTTATTTGATTTTTAACCAACTTACTTATTTTATCTACCTCTAAGGCATATTTATACAATATATTCCCTGCCCTAGTAAGTTCCATAGTCTTATGCTTTTTTTCTATTAACTTTACATTGTAATATTCCTCTAAAAGCTTTATATGGTGAGAAATTGCAGGCTGAGTCATATTTAATATATTAGCAGCTCTTGTAAAGTTTTTTGTATTAGCCACAGTTATAAATGTTTCAAGTTTTATATCAATCACAACTTACATTCATTCCTTCCTATTTCATAAAGTAAGCATTAAAAACCTCTAATTTTTCTAATTTCATATTTCTTCTTTGCCGCTGCATTGAAAGTATATAAAATAATTTTAGGTACATGAAACTAAATAATAAGTCAAAGATGCGCTGAATATTTACATCAAGCAGGAGGCCAGTTCAGCTGGTAGTATATCTATCAGTGGGTTCTTCCGGCGCAGCATGACGCAAAATATACTAGCATACTGACTTGTTTATTTTTTCATGTACCTTATATCTACTATAACATTAATCAATTCTCCTGCTTTCTTTTGAATTTATATAAAAAATAATTTATATTTTCCATTAATTATTTGACATAAAAATGTTTATATAAAATCAAAACTTATAGTAGAATTATTTTTCATTCTCTCTCTTCATCATGGTGTATGCACCACTAAATGCTCCGAAAAGCACACCAGTAATAGGAAATACAATCCAGCAAATGTTCCATGCCCCAAATACAACCCCGCCAATCAAGAATATTGCAGTAGTAAGTGGCCATACAACCGCTCCAACAGCACCAATTACTCTATTATTCTCTTTACTTTTCTTAGAATATTCTTCAATTTGTAAAAGTATGCTATAACTACTGTTTATATTTCCAACTCTTACAAACATAAATACAGCAATTGCTACCATTACTAATAATATAACTACTCCATAACTGGATAATTTATATTCATTTCCTTTTATTGAAGACAAAATAATTGATGGCGCAGGTGATAATACACAAAGAATAACACCAATAATAATATTCATAGTGAAAGTTGATGAGAATTCTTCTTTTCTTTGTTGAACTTTGTTTTTCACATATGATGGAATATTAAAATCTCTTTCTAAATACTTGTACTTTTCAAGCTTAGTACCAGAATAGATAAACAGACCAACAGCAGCAGCAATTAAAAGAAGTAGTGATACAATACTAATTGCATTGAAAATTCCCTCATAAATTCCTATTATAGACA
Source organism: Clostridium sp. UBA2485 (assembly GCF_002341865.1). GTDB lineage: Bacteria > Bacillota > Clostridia > Clostridiales > Clostridiaceae > Clostridium_J. Next base: position 26,997 of record NZ_DDOV01000071.1, read on the forward strand.
TATTGTTTGTTACAAGCCCTTCAATAAAGATTAATGCTGCTGGAGCTAAAATACATAAAAATACTCCAATAGCAATCATATTTCCATACTTCTCTTTATCAACCATAAAGCTTTCTGCTTCTTCCATAGAAATTGTTCTAATATTATTTGCTTCCTTTGTAGTATCAATGCCAAATTCCTCAATCAGTTCATCAATATTACCAAATTCTGAGATAACAATACCAATGGCTTCATTTTCTGTCTTTCCACTTTTTTTAAGCTCATTATATTTATCTTCCATATTGTATAATAACTCTTTTTTTAACTTCATAGTTTCAGCATTCTTCGGCAAACTTGCAAAGATGTTATCTAAATAATTTTTAATTGTCTCCACTTTCATTCATCTCCTTAATAAATTTACTCATTACTTCTTTTATAACTTTCCACTCTTCACATTTATCCTTATAATACTCACGACCTTTTGAGGTGATTCTGTAATAGGTTCTCCTCTTTCCAAAAGTCTCATCTCCATAAAAAGACTCTATATATCCATTGTTTTCTAATCTAGTAAATGCAGAGTATAATGTTGTTTCCTTGATGACATACTTTTCTTCTGAAAGCTTTTTTATTGTTTTAGATATCTCATATCCATAGGATTCTTTATCTAAGAGTGTAAAAAGAATAATTGTATCATTATAACCTCTAATGACATCACTACTTATCAAATGTTATTCTCCCTCCTATTCAATAACTATGCTAATTTATTTTATTAGATAACTATTATTCCTACTATATTAAGGCACATTCAATAAAATAACCAACTAGTATGGGTCATATATTTTCTTCATATGCTTTGTGCGATTACTACGTCTAACGTACTTCATCTGTCGTAGTAATTATACTATACCATAATTACTACGACAGATAAAGTACTTTTTCATATTTTCTAAATTTATTTTTTATAATATCTTTTGTATGCTTTTACTTTAAAAATAAAAAAACTAAGAGTTTCCCCTTAGTTTTTTTATGATTTAAATATTGTCTGTTATTTTTATCAAATAATAAATTTGCTCTATTTAATTATTCCATATTGGCCTGTTATACCATCTCTAAAAATTGGTAGATGAGGTGGATAAAATGTAAATACCATAAAAATCAAGATTAAAAATATAAAAATATACATAGAAATATGCGAATTTATACCTTTAGAATATTTATAAAAATGAAATGCTAGTAATTGGCCAAATAAAATACTTACAAATAATATAATAATATCCACAATTAATACCTCAATTCCAAATGCCTGAGTGTAAAAATAATATAGCATTGGAGTTGTTATAATAGATGTTACTAAAGCTATCAAAGCACTAGTAAACCATTTGTTTTTATCAATATTATGTTTTTTACCCTTTATTAGATAATAAATTCCCCACCAACAGATTACAGGTAAAAGTATCATTTTCAAGTGTTCCCAAATACTTTCATTTATAGGAGAGATGAGGCCAATTATTACATTTTTCCCACTAAAATCATAAAAAAAGTGCATAAAGCTACCAATTAAGAAAAGAATGGGGATACCTTTTAGAATCCATTTTTGTGCTGCTGATAATGACTTATATTCCATAAAATACCTCTATATACAATAATATTTCATTAATTTATATGATAGAAGTATTTTATTTATTCCTTTATTTCCTTAAAATTCATATAATATTTGCTTACATCCATTTAAAATAATTACATAAATAGTAAAAATAGATATAAAACAATAATATTAAGATCTTATTTAATATTTATTTATGATTTGCGTATTTTATATACTTAAAGAAAACCCAAAGGATATCTAATATAGCTATTATTATTATAATGATAATACATACATCTAACATATTACCCCAGTTCATTATAGGTAAGTTTTGTATATCAAATAATGTTGATATCTCAGTTATAAAATTTGAGTTCCAAATCTTTGGATTTAATAAGAATATAATTAATACCGCTGTAGATGTCACACTTAAAATTGAATAAATTACAGCTGATTTTATGGTCCATTTACCAGCAATAAGTTTTGTGAGTTCCTTAGATATTCCTAATATAAATAGGATGATTATAATAAAACCTAAACTTTTTATTGCATCTAAATTAAAAATAGGAATCATTCTTGTCTCATTATTAACAGTTATATATGCTACTAAGTGTTGTGGCATAAAATAAACTACAATAAAAAATATAGTTGTAAATATAATACCCACTATAGATTCCGATGTCTTAATTCTAATTTTTTCATTTGGTACTTCTGGCAAGCTGGACGGATCCCAAGTTTTTTTATCTTTACCATTCCCATCTATATTTACACCTTTATATTCAATAATTGCAAAAATTCCTGTTACCCAAGCTGCACCTTGAATAGCTCCAGAGAAAAGTGAGGTAATATACACTGTAATTACGTTAGCTATCTGAGATACATTTGCAGGTTCATTAAATATTCGACCAACTATGGTCGCTACTGTTATTCCTAAAAATACCGCTAAAAATACTATTTTTAAAACATAAATATACCTATCAAAATATTTTGGCCCAATTAAATATCGTTTCTCTCCTCTATAATTATCTGCAAGCACTTCAGGATCTCCTAATTCTTTAAGAGCTTTATATGCCTTTTCTTCATAGGTTAAATTTTCGTCATAACCGTTGATTATATCATCGATAAGCCCCCTAATTTCTTCCTCTACTTCTTTTCTTTCCTTTTCTGGTAGTTTGCAAACTACAGCATATACATATCTATCAATAACATTCATAAAACCCCTCCTACTATTCAATAAAACTATTGGTTGTTTTCACGATATCTTTCCACACATCACAAAGTCTTTTAAAAACAATTTCCCCTATTTTACTCATCACATAATATTTTCTAGGTTTCGTTCCATCAGTATCCCATGAACTTTCCAGAATTCCCTGCCTTTCTAATCTTCTAAGTAGAGGATAAAGCGTACTTGCATCTATAGTCATTCCTTTATCTTGAAGACTTGTAACAAGAGAATAGCCATATTGTGGTGTCTTTAATTGACTTAATACACTTAAGACCAACGTTCCTCTTCTAAGCTCTAGAGTTAAACCTTCTATTAACTCATCTTCTGTAATCTTATCCACAATATCACCTCCTATTATGATTATACTGTATAACGTACACTATTGTAAATAATATATTATATGTTATTTTATAATATTTTGTTCATACAAAAAAAGCCCTGATTAATCAAGGCTTTAAAAACTTATTTGTTCTTTTCATAAAAAAATATAAACTTATCATAAGGCTCACTTATTCTAATGTATTCAATCTATTTTTCCTTGTTGTGCAGTAACCTTAAATGGTTGAGTAAAGCTTACTCCGCCTTCTCCTACTATTACTGCACGTACATATGGAGTAGGTGATGTAACTTCATTTAAATTTAGAGAATTTCCTCTCCCTAGCTGTCTACTATTTGAACCTATCCATTCAATATATTGTATATTTTCCCCTTCTATTGTTATGGTATCCTTATCATTATCAACTATAATATTAGTAATAGTTGGAGCTGGAATGTTAGGATTATTTTTTCTATTATTCTCTGCACTTATATTAGCTGTAAAATAAAACTCTCCATTTTCCATAGCTCTTCTAAATTTTTCTTCAGTATACTCTCCATCTATTAACATTCTATTATAACTTGTATTAACCTCATTAAGGCGATGTGAATCAGCATTTGCAAATCCCCATACATTTCTCTCTTCTATTATATCTGTTAGTATATCGTCCCATAACTTCCTATCATTAGGATATCTATCATCTTTATTTATAACTTCTAATCCAACTAAATTTGGAAATTGTTTATATAAATTTATATACCATGTATGTGGCTTATCATACCTTCCTGGATGATTTAAATGTGCTAAAGCATTTTGACTTTCTATATATTTTAACGCTTCTTCTTCTGTTGATAATTTCTCAATTTCTTTTAAGAAAAAACCATTTATATGATGATGTTTAGATGAAAACTCAGCGCCTGGTATACCATTTAACCCTTTTGGTATGATTACATTTTTATCACCTTTTTTAGGATCATTCCAAGGATAGGTTAAGCGATCGTGATCAGTTATTGCTAATACGCCATATCCAAGCTCTGAGTACTTATTTAATACTTCTTGTATTGTATCTTTTCCATCACTCTTTTTTGTATGAGCATGGAGATTAGATTTTAATTGATTTGCTGTACGCCAATCTATATTCTTATAAGGATTGTCTATTGTATAATCTGTCTTCTCTACAACTTTAACTTCTATAGAAGATTGAAGTTCTCCATCCTTAGATGTAGGTATTACTCTGGCTCTACCAATACCCTTAGCAGCTATAAATCTACTACCTTTTGAGGGCAATGTTTCTATTACATTTCCTTCTTTTAACCCTATTAAACTCTCCTCATAATTTGTAGTTTCTATGCTTTCATTAGACATTGAGCATAATGTAGATATGCTTGTATCTTGTTCACTTACTATTCCTAAAGCTTTTGATCCAATAGTTGATACTACTATAGTTGCCATCAAAATACATTCCACTATTTTCTTATACTTCATAATCATATCACCTATACTTTCACATGAATTTAATATTTTATTGTAAAGGTCAAACTTATTATAAAACTTCAAGCAGATATCTTATAAAAGTATTTTAAAATTCTTAAAGTTATAAAATCTATATATAATTATTTTGTCCAAAAAATTAAAATATATTTTTTAGTTTTAAAAATAAAAGCAGCTATCTCAAAACAAATTTTTAAGATAACCACTTTTTTAAATTGCTTAATTTTATAAAAATTATAATGTCTAAATTGATATTAATTATCTAACTTTTCCGCTATGTGAAATAATTCCTATAATACCACTTTAGTATTAATTTTTTATGTCGTTGTTTTTTGCCTAGATAAGACAATAGATGCTCCAACAATGAGTATTCCGCCTATAATAGAATACATAGATAAGGATTCTCCAAATAAAATAAATCCCCAAGCCGTATTGAAAAATATTCCTATATATCTTACTACTTCCACAATTACAGCATTGGTATTTCCAAAAGCACCTGTTAAGAATATTTGTGCTAACAATGATACAGCTCCTAAAATAAATAACAAAACAAATTCTCTTACTGTTGGTACTACAAAATTATTTCTCATTAGTATAGCAGCTACTATAGTAGATGCTGCTAAGAAATAAAACACAATTTCATAATGATGATGTTTCTTAGATTTGGCCAATTTTCTTATAGTAATTGAAGCACTCGCTGATAAAATTGCACTTAATAATCCAAAGATAGCATAACAAGAATAAGTAGAATATCTAAAAGGATTTATAATGAGTGCCGCACCAAATAGAATAATAATTATAAATATCCATCCATTTTTCGGTAATTTTTCTTTTAGAAAAATAGATGCAAATATCATTACAAAAAATCCAGATAAGTGGACAAGTATTGCTGCATCTCCTAACTTCATTGTGGAAATAGCAAAAAAGTAAGTTACCATATAAAGTCCTCCAAGCATACCTCTAAGTAACAATAATGGTTTTTGCTCTTTAGAAAACTTTACATTAGAAATTTTCATTAAAATTAATATTAATATTGTTCCAATTATACCTCTAAAAAATGCTATTTCATTAGATGGTATTCGAGAACTTACAGACTTCACCAAAACATTCATTATACTAAATGTAAAAGAAGACAGTATTGCTAACATAACACCTTTATTTACTTTCATTAAATCGCTCCTCAACTATAATTTTTGCATTATTTAAGATATCATCTTTAAATATATGATTATTCATATTTTCTTTGCCTTTATCATTAATAAATCTATTCAAATGCATATCAAACACATCTATTAGGTCTTTTGTATTTTTCATCTCTATATCTAGCATAGCCCCAATATTATATAAAAGTTTAATCTTTCTATAGTCCTCGAAGGGCATTCTAGGTATATTCCATTTACTTAAGTTATCTTTGTAAATTTTAGGATAGGGAACCTTTGAAAACTCAAAATATTTGCCCTCCCTATCAGGAATAGAAAAAGGATCTATTAATATTGAAGAATATCTAACATAGAGTAAATACTCCTGTTTTATTTTACTGTATTGAGTAAAGTTATCTATATCATCTCTGGATATAGATTCTTCCATCACAGGATAATTATCATCATTTAAAAACTTAAGAAGATTCATAGGTTTAATTTTTAAATGGCTATATACATTAGATATTTCTTTCCATAGAGAGCACATTGTGGCAATAGTTTTCATTGTTATTGGACCCTCTGGATACAGCTTGTACACATATTTATTTGTTTTATCATAATCAAATATTTGATTTAGACTAATATTATTAATCAAGAAAGCTGGATGTACAAATACAGTTATGTTCTTACTTTCTACTTCCAATGGTTCATCTAATATTTCACAAATAACTCCAATTTCTTTTAAAAAGTTTTTAAGAGCTAGTAGCTTAGAACTATTTTTAAAAGTTGAACCTATATATATCTTTTTCTTTAAAGCTTTTGTTGTTATTTCTAATAAAGATTCTTTTGAAATATATTTTGTAGCTCCAAAATAATTTGATAAACTAATTATTTCAATATCTCTTTCATATAACTTTAAATAATTAGAAACCAAGATGCTTGACCCAAATTCTGGTGACACTAAAATGATAGTTTTGATTTTTTTTAGTTTGTTAAAATCTAATTTTTTTAACACTTCTATATAACAGTCACAAGGAACACATAATATAATAGTTTCCCAGATATCTTCTATGTTAAAATAATCTATATATAAGTTTTGTAGTTTATACCTTCCTTCCATCATAGCTAATTCTTTTTTAGCTACATTTCCTTTTAATATGAAATTGTTGTTTTTTAATTGTTCTACAAAACATATAGACTTATTACTATTTCTAATAACTATTCCAATTTCATCTGAAAATCCCTTGGATAAATTAATTATCATATTAATTGCCACTGGTCCAGAACCTATTATTAGTGTGTTTTCTAAACTATTATGCATATTCTTATTTATCATAAAGTTTTCTCCAAAACTACGCTTTCATAAATATACTTATTATCTTTTATTATTGTTTTTTGGCAGTTCTTTATTTCTTTTATATCTAAAGGATAATTAAATATACTTTTTAATTTATTTCCATATCTCAAAATAACCTTTGTATCACCATCAATATTTTCTAATAAATATTTTGCCATATCTAATTTGGGTTCAACTAAAGAAGCTATTATAATATGGCTAAAACTATTTAAATCAAAATTACTTATATCTTCTGATGAAAATGATATATTTTTAATGCCATACTTATCAGATAACTTCTCTGATAGCTCAAGCGCTTCATTATCAACATCTAAACAAACTACTTCAGAGTTAACTTCATCATTTATAGTGAATGCTGTTATAGGCATAGCCCCAGAACCTATAAATAAAATTTTTGATTTATTATTTATATCAAATTCTAATATTTCATTTTCTACTGCTAGCCTTAGTTCATCAGAATACTTAAATGAATCTAAGTTATTATTTAATATACTGCGTGCTTGACATTTTTCAACCCATCCTAAAGCCTTTGAATTAGCCTCTCTCACTTCTTTCACTAAAGTATCATAGTCTTCTTTTGATACATATTTGCTCCATTTTAAATTATTAGAACTATCTAATATAAAATCGCATACGTAATCAAGCTTATCTTTCAAAACTATAAAACATTCACTATGTTCCTTACATAAACTCATAATTTCATTAATATCCACGTTTATTAATTTTAAATCTAATAAAAATTTATGTTTTTCCATATACATTAACCTCTCAACCTCTTTATACTTTTAATATTTAAACATTAATAAAATAATGTTATATCAATACTAACTGCAATTAATTGGTGTCACACTAAGATAACCTTTCTTTGTACAACAAACCTCTACTTCTACTTTATATACCTCTTTTAATAGTAATGGATCTAACACTTCTTCCGGCTTTCCTTCTTTAGCCACATATCCTTCGCTAAGTAGTATAAACTTATCACTGTATCTCGTAGATAACGCTAAATCATGGATTACTATAATAGTAATAGCATTGTTTTCTGTGGTGTATTCTCTTGCTAGATCTAAAACCTGTAATTGATGCCTTATATCTAACGCACTGGTTGGTTCATCTAGTAGTAATATCTTTGGCTTTGAAACTAAAGCTTGTGCCATAATCACAAGTTGTTTTTCTCCACCACTTAAACTAGAAAACTTATTATAGCTTAGATGACTTAAATTTATTTTCTTTAATATTTTATTTGTTTCTTCTAGCTTATCTTTAGAAATCTTCCATCTTAGATCCTTCATATGTCCAAGCAATACCATTTCAAATACAGTTAAATTAGAGTTACTATTACTCATCTGTGGAACATAGGCCATTTTCTCTATAGGAATTTTTTCCTTTGGATTTCTGTCCATATGTATAGTCCCTTCATAATTGATCATTTTTGACATAGCTTTTATAAATGTAGTCTTTCCTGTACCATTTGGACCGATGATAGAAGTTATCTCTCCCTCATGAAAGGTAGCGGTAATATCTTTTAAGACTTCTTTATTCTTAAACTTAACTGAAACTCTTTCTGCTGTAATAAAACTCATTATTCTGCTCCTTTCGATAGTAATAAAAATAATAAGAATGGTACCCCGACAATAGATGTAACAATCCCTATTGGTATTAATGCACCTGGTTTTATTATTTTAGATATTATAGAAGCAACCACCATAATAAGAGCTCCAAACATGGCAGAGACAGGAGATAAATACCTTTGATCTTCTCCAACTGATAATCTAGCAAAGTGAGGAGAAATCAATCCTATAAATCCAATAGGCCCTATAAAAGAAACTGCCCCAGTTGTTAGCAAGGTTGCAATTGTAAATACTTTTAGTTTTAGCTTGTCTACATCTATTCCAAGACTTCTTGCTCTTTCTTCACCAGCAGATAATGCTGTTATTTTCCACACTACTGTTGTAGTTAATAAAAGGCATATAATAAAAATTGACATTGTAACAAAAACACCAACCCAAGTAGATTTTAGTAAGCTTCCAAACATCCAAAATACAATTTGTTGAGATACTTCTGGTGCAGACATATATTGAACTAAGGATTGCAGTGCCTGAAATAAAAAATGAATAACAATCCCTGTTAATATCATTGTTATAGATTTCATTCCTTTATTTTTTCCTATAAAATAAATACACATGCTAGATATAAATGAAAATAAAAACGCCATTAGCGGTATAGAAATCCAACCTATATTTCCAATAGTAAACCCTGTTAAGATAGCAAGTGAAGCTCCAAACCCTGCTGCTGAAGAAATACCAAGAGTATATGGACTTGCTAAAGGATTATTAAGTATTGTCTGCATATGAGACCCTGCAAGACCTAATGAAGCTCCGACAAATACACATGTTAGAGTCATCGGCAGTCTTATAGACCACATTACAGCTGAATGTACACTTTTATTCTTTGGTCCTTGCAACAATGTACTTATTACATCAGATAAAGACATACCAGATGGTCCAACAGCTAAATCTATGATACAAAATACAGCTAATAATGAAATTACAATAACAAATAAAAGAAGTCTTTTTTGATTGATATTCTTGTATATATGTTCTCCATTACTTAACTCTTCTAGTGCTTCTTTTTTATTTGTCATTATCTATTCCTCCTTTATCATAAAAGTACCCTCTGGCTTTACAGGTAAATACTTTGTATAGAACTCATTTAGATTTACTAGTGGATCTACATCTGTAAACTTTTCTGGGTGAATAGCTTTTGCAATATATTGAAGATATACGTAATCATAAAGTGTTCTAAGTCCACTGTGATCAACCCCATATATTTCTTTATCCTTCACTGCATTTAAATTCTCCCAACCCGGCCTTTTCAAATACATATTCATTGTTTCTAAAGCTCTTTCACTTTTAACATCAAATCCCATTTCAAATCTTTGTTTGCCTTGATCTTTAGAATTAGTTTGTCCAGAAAAAATTATAAGCTGTGGATTGCTAGATATAACATACTCAGGATTTAATGGTCCATAATCTGTAACTTTTCCCTGTGCTATGTTACTGCATTTTGCAGTTTTAAGTATATTTCCCCATAGGGAATCTCCATAAGAATTTCCATAGGTTTCTGGTCCTTGGCTTGCAAGCTCAAAATAAACAGATTTAAATTCACTTTCTGGCATTTCTTTTAATTTATTTTCAACATCTTCTGTCTGCTTTTTATAGTTTTCTATAAGTTCTTTTGCTCTCTCTTCTGTGCCAAGAAGCTTACCGAGTATTTCTGTACTCTTTATATGCTTTTCTAAAGTGAATGAATTGTAATCAACTACTGCTATAGGAATTCCAAGATTTTTAATTGTATTAATACCATCTCCTAATTTTTTTGCTTGATAAGGTGCAAGAATTACTAAATCTGGTTTGGCATCAATTAGCTTTTCCATACTGAAACTATCTAAATAAATTGAACCTGTGTCTATACATCCTTCTAAGTTTGGAATTACTTCTGCATATTTAGTCCACATTGCATTCATTAAATCCTTTGTTTCCCCTTTTGACATTGCAACGATTCTATCTAACTTAAAATCTCCAGATACAGCAATATAATTTTCTATATAAAATCCTAAGAATATTTTTTCTGCTGGTTTTTCTAAAACAATTTTATCTCCGTTAATATCTTCTACTTCAATAACCTTACTTTCTGCAGACTCACTTTTCCCATCTCCTTGTGAGCACCCCCCTAAACTTATAATCATTAATAAAGTTAATATAATACTAAATACTTTTTTCATAAGTATTCCTCCTAAAGTAGTTCGGTAATTTGAAATTTTCCGATAATTGTAATGTAATTAAGATTATTTTTCAAAATTTTATCATTCTTATATAATTTTATGAGCATTTTAAAATGCATATTATTAATTGATAATGCACATTATTTGCATTATACAAACCTTTTTCTCTAATAAAACCTTTCACCTCCTATAAAATAAATTATTTTTTCATAAATAATAGCCCTTTAACAACAGTTAAAGGGCTATCTATCAAAAAAAATATTTTTCAAATATTTATACCCCCCATCGCTCGTAGAGTTATTAGTATACTAAAATAGGCAGGTCTTCTGGCTTAAGCATCAACATTCCTACAGCCTTCCCAGTTTCCCAGTGGCATAATTGCAGGAACTCATCTATTACAGTGGCGGGACCGCGTGGGATTCAACCCACTTCCCTTTTAATTAATAGATATTAAAATATCTATTAAACCTATTTTCAATATATTCAATTTTCCAAAATCATTTTATCACATTATGGTTATATTTAGCAAATACTTTTTAATATTCTATGATAAAAATCATACAATTTAAATTCTCAAGAATCTAAATTGTATGGTTTTTTGTTTATTTAATTAAGCTTTTTATAAAAATCTAATCAAATGGATAAATTAATTATTACTTAAACTAAATATTCTTAATCAAATTAACCATTTCAATTGCTGTACAAGCAGCATCATATCCCTTATTTCCAGCTTTTGTACCTGCTCTTTCAATAGCTTGTTCAATATTATCTGTTGTAAGTACTCCAAAAATCGTAGGAACTCCTGTTGATAAACCTATAGAAGCAACTCCTTTTGATACTTCTGCACATACATAATCATAATGGGTAGTAGAACCTTTAATAACTGCTCCAAGACAAATAACTGTATCATATTTTCCGGATGACGCCATTTTTTGTGCCACTAATGGAATTTCAAAAGCTCCTGGAACCCATGCAATGGTAATATCATCATCATTAACTCCATGACGTATTAATGCATCCTGAGCTCCAGATACTAATTTTGATACAATAAATTCATTGAATCTTGCTGCTACAACTCCTACTTTTATATTGCTTGCTACTACATTTCCTTCCAATCTTCTCATTTCTTTTCCTCCAATTATTCTTTATAAATCTCTTCTATTAACCTCGGATACTTTCACCATATCACACTAATAAGTTGTCATATGTTCCATCTTTATCTGTTTAGTCATAAGATAAAATCTATCATCTTTGTTAGGATTAATTTGAATAGGAACACGGTTTTTTATAGTAATACCGTAATCAGCTAGTCCTGTTATCTTTTTAGGATTATTTGTTAAAAGTAAAAGTTCTGTTGCTCCTAAATCATATAATATTTGAGCGCTAACTCCATAATCCCTTAAATCTTCTGGAAAACCAAGCTTGATATTAGCTTCTACCGTATCATATCCCTGTTCTTGAAGTTCATAAGCCTTTAACTTATTGATAAGTCCTATTCCTCTTCCCTCTTGACGCATATACAGAATAATCCCTCTTCCTTCTTCTGCAATAGCTTTCATAGCAGCATCAAGTTGTTCACCACAGTCACAGCGACGTGAGCCTAATATGTCACCAGTTAAACATTCAGAATGGAGGCGACATAAAACAGGATCTCCATCAGCTACATCTCCCATTGCTAAAGCTACATGCTCCTCTCCATTTAATGTGTTTTCATAACCATAAATGGTAAATTCGCCGTACTTCGTAGGCAGCTTTGCTTTTGCACTCTTCTTTATAAAACTTTCTTCTTTTAATCGATAAGATACTAAATCTGCAATAGTTATCACCGTTAATTTATGTACCTTTGCAAATTCCAAAAGCTCTGTGGTACGCATCATCATCCCATCTTCTCTCATAATTTCACAACATAATCCACATTCTTTAAGTCCTGCAAGCTTTACCAAATCAACAGTTGCCTCCGTATGCCCCCTTCTTTCAATTACACCGCCTTCTTTTGACTCTAAAGGAAACATATGACCAGGACGTCTAAAATCTTCCGGATTAGCATCATCTTCTACTGCCTTTATAGCAGTAATGGATCTTTCATAAGCAGAAATCCCTGTAGTGGTATCTACATGGTCGATAGAAACAGTAAAAGCTGTAGAATGATTATCTGTATTATTTTTTACCATCTGTTCTAGTCCAAGCTTCTTAGTCAACTTGGCACTCATAGGCATACATATTAACCCTTTTCCATAACATGCCATAAAATTTACATTTTCCTGTGTTGCAAATTCTGCTGCACATACTAAATCTCCTTCATTCTCTCTGTCAGGGTCATCGATAATTAGAACGATTTTTCCACTTCTGATATCTTCTATTGCTTCTTCTATTGTGTTTATTTTTTTCATAATATCCTCCTCCTAAAAACCATGTTCGATTAAAAACTGTTCCGTAATCTTACTATTATTTTCTGATTCCTTTGATTTTAAAAGCTTTTCAATATATTTTCCTACCATATCACATTCCAAATTTACCTTATCACCAATTTTCTTATAAGATAAAATAGTTTCTTTTTGCGTATGAGGTATAATTGATACTTTAAATCCCTCTTCATCTACACAGGCAATGGTCAGACTGATTCCATCTATTGCAATAGATCCCTTTTCCACAATATAGCAAAGCTGTTTTTTATCTGTGGTAATGGTGTACCAAACAGCATTGTCATCTCTTCTTATGTGCGATATGCATCCTATCCCATCAATATGTCCAGATACCATATGTCCTCCAAATCTTCCATTGGCAAGCATAGCTCTTTCTAGATTTACTTTTGAACCGCTTCCAATATTCCCAAGAGTGCTTCTGTTCATTGTTTCAGACATGACATCTGCAGTAAATCCATCCTTTGCCATATCAGTTACGGTAAGACATACTCCATTAACTGCAATGCTATCTCCGATTTTTGTATCCTCTAGAATCTCCTTGCATTCAATAGTTAAAATAGATGATTTGCTTCCATTTCTAACTGACTTTATAGTTCCTATCTCCTCAATAATTCCAGTAAACATAATTTCAACTCCTCAAATATCCTTCTATGCAGAAATCATTTTCAAACTTTGCTATTGTGGTATCTTCTAGTTGAAAAGCATCACTCATCTGTTTCCGCCCCTTACCTTCAATAGGCGTAAGGGCTTCTTTTCCTCCAATTATCTTAGGCGCTATGTAAACATATGCCTTTTTTATAATTCCTGCCTCTAGAGCTGCCTCGTTTAAGGTTCCTCCCCCTTCAAGCAAAATGCTATCGACGCCTTTTTCACCAAGCCTTTCCATGAGCTTCTTTAAATTAATTCTTTCATCATCTTGAAATTCCATAAGAGTTACCCCTGCCTTGCTAAGCTTATACTTTTTTTCTTCATCTCCTTTGCAGAAAGCAATTATTGTCTCAATTTCATGAGATGATTTTACAATTTTGCTCTCTAGTGGAATTCTTAAGTTTGAATCACATATGATTCGAATAGGATTTACTCCATGGTCTATTCTGCAGTCTAACATTGGATCGTCTGCTAATACTGTTCCTATTCCTACCATAATTCCTGTGTATTTTTTTCGTAGATAATGCACATGTCCTCTAGTATCTTCTCCTGTTATCCATTTGGAATTCCCTGTACAAGATGCAATCTTTCCATCTAAGGTCATTGCGTATTTTAATACGACAAAAGGTTCTTTCGTGGAAATGTAATGAAAGAATACTTCATTTAGTTTCCTACATTCCTCTTCCAATACTCCCATTGTTACTTCAATGCCATGTTCTCTTAAAAATTCAATTCCTTTTCCACCAACTAGAGGATTAGGATCAGTACAACCTACAATCACCCTCTTTATTCCATGTTCCACAATGGCTTCCGTACAGGGTGGTGTCTTCCCATGGTGACAGCATGGTTCCAAAGTCACATACAGTTCTGCCCCTTTCGTGTCTTCTATGCAGCTTAAAAATGCATTTCTCTCTGCATGAAGACCACCGTATTTCATATGCCATCCCTCACCTATGATACGTCCATCCTTTACGATGACGCATCCTACCATTGGATTTGGAGATGTATATCCAGTCCCCAGTTTTGCAAGTTCTAAAGCTCTTGCCATATAATTTTCATCCAAGCAATCCTCTCCTTTTTACTTCAGGCAATAGTTAGGAGAATTTTTCTTTATTTTAAAACACAAAAAGCCCTGAATATAAAAATATTCAGGGCATAAAATTCGATAGCTAATTAAATTTAAATTGCATAATAAAAACATCCGCAAAATAAATATAACGACTGCATCAAAATAAGTAGAGATATTCTCTCTGCTTCTTCTCCCATCCAGACTTTACTGTCGGCTTTGGAATTGCCAGATAATCAATTATCAGCTTCACCAAATCAGCAGTCCATGTACATGAACCGCTCGCGGGCTTTACCGCCGGTAGGGAATTTCACCCTGCCCTGAAGAACTTATTTTCTTATTAACTTTTACATTATTTAATATAACATTAAAAAAATACTTTGTACAGTACTTTTCTTAATTTTCTGAAAGAGAAATTTCCTCTCAATTATTAAAGTAAGTAGCAGTTATACTAAAAAATTTTTATTACTACTAAAGAATTATTAAATTAATTACTCAAAAAAACCTTTATGAGAAATCTTTATATCATTATTTGCATTTATTTTTATATTTAAATTGCCACTTGCATTTTTTCCAACAATTCTAATAATATATTTCCCACTTTTAGGTGTAGTAAAATTTATATCTCCACCTTCATTTGATTCATCTTTTTTAGCTATTATATTATAATCTGAATCTAACACTACAATATAAAACTTACCTTTGTTAATTTTTGTATTATCATTTATAGTTATTTTATTATCTTTGTCTGAAGTAAACTCTATTATTGACCATTTACCTGTAAATCTATCAAACTCAAAGCTTTTTCCATCTTCAGTGTCTTTTTCATTTTTCGTAGAATAAACACTTTTTTTTGCTTCTTCACTTGATAGATAGCTATCTGAACTAATATAAAGTGAGCTATTTTTATATAACATACTCCCTATTAGTAAGATTAATATTATAAATGTTACACAAATATTTATTGACCTACTTCTCTTTTTCATTCCATTTTTCCTCCATTTTTATGTTATCAAACTATAAATAAGTTATTGTTATATATAATGCTACTGGATAAATATATATAATATACTTATATTATCCAATACTTATTGTATATAATATTACATATACTTTCAATGTATGAAAATTATAATAATAAAAATATACCCCTTTGAATTAAGGGGTATATTTTTATATATTAATATTATTTAACTTAGCTTTCTTTTTAACCATTTAGTAACAATCGCTATTAAAATTAAAACAATACTACCGCCCAGCAGCCAATGTTTTTCATCAAAACTGCCATTCTTCATAGACAATATATAAAAATTGCCTACATACTTATTTTTTGTCGCCATATTTAAAATTAGATAACCAATAGAAGCCATATAACCAAGTATAGTACTACCTGATATAGCAGATGAGCAAAGCCCAACACTTCCTAAAAATACAGCAGATAAAAAAGCCCCTAACATATATTTTATAAGTGGAAAATCACAGCCCTTATACTTTAGTATCAATGTAAAAGAACCTACTAAAACAAAAATAATTACTAAGTTTAGAATTATTCTAACTGCGTAAGGTATAAATTGTGACATTGGTTTTGATTCCACTATTTCATCAATTTCTCTTTCTTCCTCAGGAGCAAATATTGGCACAAGAAGTATGATGCCAATGATAGCCACATAGTTTTCGAGACAAATTGCACTGGACACTGCATTAAGGTTTGATGTTCCTTGAATGAAGGGCAGAGCAAATAAAAATACAACTGAAAATGCTAAATTAGCTAGTGTACTTAACTTTAGATTTATTTTTATTAAAGCTAAACCATTTTCCCATTTTTCTCCTAATGTCAAGCTTCCCCCTCCTTTTCTGTTCATATATAAATACAGTTACTATAACTATTAGAAGTGCAAGCCCTGCTATTACAAGTCGATTTGTCATAATTTTACTAAAATTTTCTACAATCAACATACCCTTGCCACGATTATTGTGACGAATAAACAATCCTAAAAGTGGATAGTCACCTGTAAGTTGTATATTGTTTATGCTGAAAAACCATATAAATAACTCTACTGCAATAGCCATTGGTGTATCTGTCAGTGTAGTTAGAAACATTCCTATAGCTGTAACAATCATAAGTGTAGGCAATATCCACCACACTATATATTTTACAAAGGCAAATAAATCAATACTCAAATTCTCACTTTTTGCAAAGGACATAAAAGTTATAGTTTCTTTAATTCCTAATATTATAATTGGCAACATCATCATAAAAACAAGTGAAAAATACCGTGATAAACCAAGCTTTAAGGAAGAAGTTTCCCTAAAATAAACAAGCTCCTCCATTTTACTACGTCTATCCTTAATTGATGTAAATACCACTACAAATATAGGAAATATCCCCATAACAATGCCCATATAGTCACAGAATAATCGTGCATATCCGTTGGTTAATTTATCATTTTGTATCATATATTCATGTTCTTCAACTGCTTCCTCATAGGTAACAGGTATACGAGTAAACCTACCGATAAAATCTTCTCCATAGGCAGAGCCTCCTCCTAAAAGCTTATCAATACTTGCCATTAACTCCTTAAATCTCTCGAGTGTTATATCTTCACTAACTGGTAAAGAAGCGGAATTAGTATTCTCCCATAGTAAGTTTAATTCTTCTATAGTTTTCCCAGTTATCTCTTCCAAAAAAAGTTCTATTTTTTTTGTTTCACTATCGTCTAACTTAACAATTTTATAAAATCCCAGTGGATAAGCCACATATGAATTTTCTTTATATTCACGATATAAGTTATCTACTGTCTTTGGTATCATTTCCTTTGACGGTATAGACTCTTTTTCACCATAAGGAGCATAATGTGTTTCCATATCTATTTTAGGTGGTGGAGAAAGTAATGTTTTTAAATCCTCCGAAGTAGTAATTCCCATTTGTGAAATATAAAATAATACTGCAACTACAATAAAAATATAATATATATATGTTTTCAATATATTTCTGCACTCTTTAAAAAATAAACTCATTTTGATTGTCCTCCCATCAGTAGCATATAACCATCTTCAATGGTAGAGTCGCATGGTATAGCAGTATCAAAAGGCTTACTATCTGCTAGAATTCTAAGAGTGACATTGCTACCTTGTGAAAGCATAGAGGTTATCATATGTTTATCTTTAATATTATTTAAATCCTTTTGTGGTACAGTAATTGTATAAACTTTACCACTTGCAAACTCAGCAAGTTTTCCAGTTGTGCCTTTGTAAATAACTTTGCCATTATTTAAAACTGCAATATTTTCGCAAGTTGCTTCAATATCTCCTACAATATGAGTAGAGAGTATAACAATTCGATCCTTTGCAATTTCACAAAGTAAATTTCTAAAACGTATCCGTTCCTCAGGATCAAGCCCTGCTGTTGGCTCATCAACAATTAAAATCTTAGGTGCATGCATAATGGCTTGAGCAATTCCCAGTCGTCGTTTCATACCTCCAGATAGTGCCTTTACTCGTACCTTTTGACAATCATATAAATTAACCTTATCGAGTAGCTTTAAGATAATTTTTTTCCGTTGCTGTTTTGGTATTTCAGACAGTACACCTAAATAATCCATAGCTTCATATACTGTCATATTAGGATACATAGAGAAATCTTGTGGTAAATATCCTACCATTTTACGAATATCTTTTGTATTTTCAATAGGAATACCACATATCGTTACACTTCCTTCATTTTTAATTAGAAGTGTGGTAAGTATGCGCATTAATGTGGTTTTTCCTGCACCATTTCTACCAAGTAGTCCAAACATACCACTTGGTATTTCAAGATTTATATTATCAAGTACTGTTTTTGTGCCAAACTTTTTAGTAAGATTAGATATCATAATTTCCATAAGTTTTATCCTCCAATGTATTAGTTGATAAATATTCAATAATAAATGCAATAGACAATACCCCAATGGTTAGAGGATATATTGAATCAACAACAAATTGTGGGCACAATATAACAAATAAAAAAGCTATTATAGTGAAAATTGCAGTGCCTATGGCTTTCATAGTAAGCCTACGATTAATGGCTTTTACACGAGTTTTTTCAAGTTCTTCATACTCTAAAATATTGACTTTGCACCACATACCATTTAAAAATTCTCGTTCACTTTTCATTTTGCATATCCCCCTCAGCATATTTTTGAAGTTTGTTTCTTGCCCTATACAGGATGATTTTTATTTGTGGTAATGACTTGTCCATAATTTCTGCAATTTCCTTGTAGCTAAATCCATAAATCTCGTAAAGACAAAATGCAGTACGGTAATCAACCTTTAGACTATTAAGTAGATTTGCTGAATATTTTAACCTTTCTTGCTGTTCTATTAACTCATATAAGGTTGGTTCTGTACTTACTAAGTTTACATCTTCTAGACTTACAATATTAGAATCTTTATTTTTGCGTATAAAATCTATACACTTGTTTCTTACCACTGCAAACAGAAATGTTTTAAATGTATTTTTAGCCTTGTATCTATGACGATTTATGTATATAGCTGCAAAACTTTCTTGTACAATATCTTCTGCCATATATGCATCTGTCAAAAAGCTAAATGCAAAGCCAATTGCTTTTTCCCTATGTCTTAGAACAAGTTGTTCAAAAGCTTTTGTATCACCATTTTTAGTTTGCTCCATTAGCATGTTGTCATCACAAATATAAATCACCACCATTCAATAAAAAAGTTAATCCCTAACTCTTCCTTCATAAGCTTACACGAAAAAAACTTGAAGAAGTTACACTTAAATTAAAAATGATGAAATTAATTTAAAACAAATTAATTTTTTTAGATATTTACTAAAAAAAACAGTAAAGATTTCAATTTAAAATCCCTGCTGACTTATATATTCAACTTATTATTTAATTCTATATTCAACTTCAGTTCCATTTAACAAACTTACAATCCTCTTAAAATATACGTCTATATTACATTCCTAAATTTCCATCTCACTCTTCTAACAAATAGTTTATCTTCATTTTTTCCATATAAAGTAAAAGAACTATAAAATAAAAACCTTGCAAGATAACTACGTATTCGCAAAGTTTTTACTTATTATTTCATCATGAATATATACAATACTTAAATGTCAATCGCCAACTTTTGTAAAAATTTCTCTCTCTTCACTTGAGCACCCTTAGAGACATCCCCACAATGAATCCACTTGGCATTTTTAATTCCAACACCTTTTAGTGTAGCATTGATAAATGTTTTCTGAATCATATTACCAGCAAAATATTTTACATACCAACGTTGAGCTTGACCTGTTGTTATCACTTTCGCAGATTTAATATGGGTTAATTTACCCTTTAAACCTGTACTTGATTCTGTATATGAGAAATTTTTCAACATAACTTTATCAATGAAACCTTTAAGGATAGCAGGAGTATTGTACCACCAAAGGGGAAATAGAAAAATAATTTCATCTGTTTTTTTTAGCATATTTTGATATTTTGTTACCAAAGGGTCCTTATGTTGTCCTTTTGAATACAAAGCCAATTCCTCTTCAGTCATAACAGGGTTAAAGTTATCTTTATTTAAGTCAATTATCTGGTATTCCTTTTTCTTTTTTTCTAAAGCAGTTGTTATCGTATCCAGTATAGCCTTATTAAAACTTCCGTGCCATGGATGAGAAAATATAATTGTTACCATCTTGAATCACCTCTCAATAAATATTATAAATATTTTAAAATGTCTGCTCCCAATGCATAGGCAGCCTTTTTATATTGATCATTTTCATAAACCTGCACTTCATATGTGCTTACATTAAGGTTTTGTATAAACTCCATACCAAGATAATTGGAAAGCATATCGATGGATTTAACGATGTTTTGAACCCCTGCATTGGCTTCATTGATATCACCATAGGTAGTTAATAATACAATTTTTTTATTTAATAAAATATTATGATCTACTGCATATAACCGATCTAAAAAAGTTTTTAACTGTCCACTCATATTAAAAACATAGACAGGAGTGGCAAAAACCAAAACATCTGCTTTTTCTACACTTTTATAAATATCCTGCATATCATCCTTTAATACACATTGACTTTGACTACTTTTTTGACAGGTGTTGCAACCTGTACAATATTGTATATTTTTTGACTGGAGATAAATTGTTTCTATTTGGGCTGATGGTGTTAAATCTTCTACACCTTTTAAATACTCTTTTAATAAAATAGCTGTATTTCCTTGCTTTCGTGGACTTGCTAAAACAGATAATATATTCATATTTATTCTTTCCTTTCAATTAATTCGGTGAATGAATACTCTTATGCACATACATGCATATTATGATGTTTTTAAAAAGGCATACCTGCCTTTTTAAATTTTACTGCTGCATTAATTTTTTTAAATTGATTGCTGTTAACTCAAATTTTTCAAGAATATATTTATCGTTCAATTCATAAAAAACACTTCTATTTTCTTTTGTTTTATTAACTATTCCATATCTATGCATTAATTCTAAATGTCTTGAAATAACTGAACGGTCCTGTGTAAAATTTTCAGAAATATCTTTGATATTCTTAATGCCGTTAACAGCAAGATATTTCATAATATCACATCGTACTGGATCAAATAAAGTCTTAAAAAATTCAAAATCAATACTTTCTTCTATTTCTTTGGCGCAGTCTAAAATTAAATCATTTTCATTCATATATATCACCTAATTAAGATTATATATGCACATTCATGCACATGTCAATAATAATTTATAAATATTATTATGAACCGTCCCTTAAATATATATAATCATATAGAGTTGACAAGATGTAAATATCATGTTACGATATCAAAAATTAAAATTTCATAAAAATCCTCATCCTTAAGGGTGGGGTAGAGGCGCGATTGCTAATATTAACTATACCGAGGTCGGAAACCTATGACATATAGTGAAAGGAGCCGTCGCCGANNGTCTGTATTTAATAGGTACAGGACTGTCATCATCGTATTTGCTCGATACTTTGATGTTGCGCTATCTCACATTGAGCCAGAAAGGAGAGAGGAATGTCTTTAGCTTTGCTATACGCATATATGCACCTGACAGACCTGTTAGGTGTTTTTATTTTTACTATTAATTTTAATTTTTTTACAATATTGTAAATTTAATGAACGCATATTGTGATTAATTGCTTAAAAAGGAGGATGAATATATGACTAATAATTCAAATGATTTAGCTCAAGTAAAGAATTCAGGTTTTAAAAAAGAAATTAGTCTGTTTGGTGGGGTCAGTATTTTAGGAGGTATAATGGTAGGATCAGGGATTTTTTATCTAGGCTCATATGTATTAATGAGAACTGGAATGAGTCCTGGCTTGGCTTTATTAAGCTGGATTTTGGGAGGCTTAGTTTCCTTATTAGGTGGTATTTGTTATGCTGAGCTAGGTGCTTCAGATCCTCGTGCTGGTGGACTAGCTGTATATTTAAGTGAAGCCTATTCACCTATGGTTGGTTTTTTAGGTGGTTTTAATAGTTGGTTAATCGCTGGTCCTGGCTCTATTGCTGCCATAGCAATTGCACTACCAAGTGCTTTAACCATTATTATGCCTCTTGAAGAATGGACGATTAAAATTCTTGCTATCTTTTTAATCATAGCATTGACCATTGTAAATTATTTCGGTGTTAAATTTGGTTCTAAACTGCAAAATCTATCTATGATTGCAAAATTAATTCCTATCGGAATCATAATGATCTTAGGACTTTTATTTGGAAAAGTATCACCTGATTTAAGCCTAGTTCCCAAGACAGCAGATGCAAGCTTTGGCTCAATTATTAGTATGATAGCCTTTGCTGTAGTAGCAAGCTTGTGGGCATACGAAGGCTGGACTAATTTAAATACCGTAGCTGAAGAAGTAAAAAATCCTAAGAAAAATTTACCCCTTGCTATCATTATTTCTATCCTTTCCATAACAGCACTGTATACATTATTTAATTATTCTATATATAAGGTTATACCTATTGATGAAATTGAAAGTTTAATATCTAATAATCAATATTATTTAGGAACTTATGCAGCAGAAAAATTGCTAGGAAACACTGGTAGTATTTTAGTTGTAATAGGAATGGTAGTTGCTATGTTTGGAGCTTTAAATGGTTGTATCTTAGCCTTCCCAAGAATGTATTATGCAATGAGTGAACAAGGTCATTTCTTTGAAAGTTTTAGAAAATTGCATCCTGTACACAAAGTGCCCTATGCTCCTTTAATAGTACAATGTGTAATATCTGTGATACTGGTATTACTTAGAAACTTAAATCAATTAACTTCTTTAGTTGTATTCTCTGGAATGATGTTTAATACTTTAGGTGTATACGCAGTTATGATTTACAGGAAAAAACGTCCTAATGTAGAAAGACCTTATAAAGTAATTGGCTATCCTATTACAGTAATCTTAACAACTCTTATCTTCGTAGGATTAATGATAAATACCTTTATTGAAGATCCTCAAACCTCAATTATTGGTTTATTGGTGCCAGCCATTGGTACATTATTTTACTTCTATTTTGATAGAAAAAATAAAACTTTACAAGAAAATATAAGGGGATGATATTTTGAAAACAATTTTACAAAACTGCAAAATCTATGTTGAAAAAAATAATTTTCAGGAAGCAATCTTTATTGAGAATGGTGTTATTCAGCAAGTTGGTACCAATGAGGAAATCTTAAAAAACAATGCTGATAATATCATAGACCTTCAGGGAAAAACCGTTTTACCAGGTTTTAACGACAGCCATCTTCATATTTCACATATGGGAGATGCTCTGAGTTCATGTAATTTAACATCTGCCAAATCAATTGATGAAATCATTCAATTGGGTAAAAAATTCATTGAAGAAAATAAAGATATAAGGGTTTTAAATGGTAGAGGATGGAATCAAGATTATTTCACTTCTGGTGAAAAACGTCTATTAAATCGCTTTGATTTAGATAAAATATCTACAGAAATTCCAATTGTCTTTGATAGAGTATGTGGACATGTTTCAGTAGGAAATACTAAGACCTTAGAAGTACTAGGTGTAGATGAAAACACTATTGTAGATGGCGGCGTAATTGAAGTTGGAAATGACGGAAAACCAAATGGTATATTCAACGAAAATGCGGTCCGTGTTATTCAATCGGTCATCCCCAAAAAGGATGATAAAGAGAAAGAGAATGAATTTATAAAAGCTGCAAATTATGCTTTAAGTGTTGGAATCACCTCTATTCAATCATGTGATGTCATGAGTAATAATTTTAAAACAATGTTCAATATAATTCATAATATCTATGATAATAAAAAATTGAAATTGAGATATAGTCACCAATATAATTTTCAAAATATAAATGATTTCAAAGCTTATCTTGAAACTGAGCATAAGACAGGACAATATGATGAAAATTTTTTATCAAAAGGTGCACTAAAACTATTTAAAGATGGCTCCTTAGGTGCTAGGACTGCTTTAATGTTAAAGGATTATGAGGATGCTCCCGGCACTAGAGGTGTAGCAGCATTAAGCGATGAACAGTTACAAGATTTATGCGACTTAGCAACAGAACATGGAATTACTGTAGTAACCCATGCAATTGGTGATGGTGCCATAGAAAGTGTTATTAATGCCTATGAAAAAACTATGAAGAATGAGAAAAATCCTCTTCGTCACGGCATTGTTCATTGTCAAATCACAAGTCAGGAACAATTAAAGAGAATTGCTAAATTGAATATCCCTGTTATGTACCAACCTATTTTCTTAGACTACGATATTAAAATTGTAGAGGCACGTGTTGGAAAGAAATTATCAAGTACTTCTTATGCTTTTAATACTTTATATAAATTGGGAGCTCCAATAAGTTTAGGAACAGATTCTCCAGTAGAAGACTGTAGCCCATTCCCAAATATTTATTGTGCAGTAACAAGACTAACATTAGATGGTAATCCAGTGGGAGGTTTTTATCCAAATGAAAGGATGTATCTTGAAGATGTTATTGATGCCTACACAATTGGTAGTGCTTTTAATGAGTTTAAAGAAGATTTTAAAGGAAGATTAAAACCAGGTTATGTTGCTGATTTAATCGTATTGGATAGGGACATATTCACCATAGATGAATTTGAAATCAAAGACATTAAGGTTGAAAAGACCATGATAGATGGAGAATTTGTATATGAGAAACAGGATTAAAAGTTAAGTTAAATTAGATCTATAAATTATAATATAAAATACCCTAGTAGGTAGTTCACCTGCTAGGGTTCACATATAAAAAACTACTTTAAAGATAAGAGTTCCACAAAATTCATTAATAGAAGTAATTTTCTATTTTTTTCTAACGTCCTAAGTTTTTAATCTTAATGCCTATTTTCCCTTTTTCCGCATATTTTTTTAAATATTCTGCTACTGTCTGAGTATTACAGCTATTTTTAGCTATAACAGGGTCAATTTTTCCAATTCTTTCAGCAATTTCTAATGCAAATTCATGTAGTGGCTTTATATAAATACCTGCCATTATTACAAAATTATTCATAGAATTTTGTAATCGAATTTTTTCATTATGTATATTATTTGCTATTTTATTTAAAATGTTTTTAACCTCTTCTAAATCTATTTCATTATCATCTAATATAGTAAATAAAGTACAATAAATGGCATAGCCTGCACATACTATTAGTTCCTCACTACTATTGAGCCACTTTCGTGCAATTTCAAATCCAAAGGGGGTTTTTGCTGCGACTACAGCCACACAGCGGTCACTAAGCATATCCCAATTAGCAGCTTTTATCCATTCATCCATTTGCTCAATAGAAACTTCTTTAGGATCTTCTATGAGTCCAGCAAGGTACATTGCATCACTATTGCCAGTGTTATACAATTCTAAGGCTAAATTATGATTAGTCTTAATTTTCTTTTTTAGCAATTTTAAATCACCAAGCTTTACGCCATATAGAGGTTCTTTTGCCCCATGGCTTAAATAGATTTTTTTGGTTTGTTCATTGCCATGCTCTTTTAAATATATCATTACTTCATCTTTAGTCATTTTATTCTCACCCTACCTTTTCTTAATTTTTTATTTCAATTTTACCTAATTTGCTTTTTTTCTTCTTTTTCTTTATTAAAATTTTTATTGATTCTAGGGAATAATCTATACCAGCTCTGCTAAATTTAATAGGTAGAATAATCAATTGCTGTAGCATCTCTAAATACTACCATATTCATATTTTTATCAATTAACATTTTCTAAAGTTTGTTATAGATAAATACCCTCTTAACCTTTCCCGCATTCCTCTAATGCATGTAACAACTATTAATTATTGTACATCCTAAAGTTTATCTTAAATAATTATACCTTTCTTAATATAATGTAACAATATTTTCAGTATGCATTTATGAACTTGTATTATATTTATGTATAAAAGTTTATAAGAGAAGCTGCAATAGCTCCTCTTATTTTTGTATTTATGCAGTACAAATATTTTTAAATACTCCATCCTTCTGCTGTCTTTCTTATATCTAAAAATCTTTTATAAACACCTTTTTGATTTATTAATTCTTTATGAGTTCCTCTCTGTACAATTTGCCCCTCATCCACTACAAGTATTTGATCTGCGTTTTCAATAGTAGCAAGACGATGTGCAATTATTATAATGGTTTTTCCATGTACTAAAGTACTAATAGCCTTCTGTATTGCATGTTCATTTTCTGGATCTATGCTGGCAGTTGCCTCATCTAGAATAACAATAGGAGCATTTTTTAACATTGCTCTAGCTATAGATATCCGTTGTTTTTCCCCTCCAGAAAGAGTGGAACCACCGTCGCCAATCACTGTTTCATATCCATTAGGAAGACTCATAATGAAGTCATGACAGCAAGCTTTTTTAGCTGTCTCCACTACCTCTTCAAAGGTTGCCTCTGGTTTTCCAAATCGAATATTATTAAGTACAGTATCATGAAATAAATATACCTTTTGAAATACCATACTGATGTTTTTGAGAAGGCTATCACAAGTCATTTCTCTTACATTGATACCTCCTACTGATACACTTCCTTTATCAACGTCATAGAATC
The DNA here is from genome assembly GCF_002341865.1 of Clostridium sp. UBA2485. Taxonomy (GTDB): domain Bacteria; phylum Bacillota; class Clostridia; order Clostridiales; family Clostridiaceae; genus Clostridium_J. The sequence goes on from NZ_DDOV01000071.1 coordinate 54,075, forward strand.
TAGCAATTAGATTACATATAGTTGATTTTCCACTTCCTGAAGGACCAACAATTGCTGTAGTAGTATTTTCTGGCATAGTGAATGATATATTCTTTAATATTTCTCGCTTTTCATATGCAAAGGTAACATCTTTAAATTGAATATCATATGCGGATAATTCCATATCCTTGCTGTTTTTATCAATAAATTCTGCATTTTCTATACTATCTAATTTATCTAATGTGGCATCAATAATTTCTAATACATGAGCTGCATTATTTATAGCTTCAATATGTCCAAAGATGACAAAAGAGAAAATAGCCATCATAAGCATGGTAGGGATATCTATAGCTCCATTTGTCGCCATTATTGCTGATGCAAGAACAATGCCAACAGATGCTGCCTTAAGAGCGAATAAATGGAGACAGTTATAAGGAACATAATTCTTTTCAATTTTCATATTTATATCTTTACTCATCTTGTAGGCATTGTTAATACCTTCTATGGAAACTCCATCACGTTTAAATGCCTTAACTACAGGCATTCCTCTGATATACTCAATAGTAGCTGTAATCATGCTATCTTGTGCCTTTTGATGTATCGGTGCATTTTCACTACTCTTATTACCAAGTAATTTTAAGAATAGTGCAGATAACAATATACCTACTACTGCAATCAGAGCAATCCATAAATTATAAAATGCCAGACAAAACACCATTGTAAATGCACTAATATATCCGTTTACTACAACATCAATCATCTTCATTCCGTACATCTCAATAAAAGACAAATCTGTTGTTACTGCTGAAGCAATTTCTCCAGCACTCTTTTTGCTAAAAAAGCCCAAAGATACTCTTTTTAATATGTCACCAATTTTAATTCTTTGTTCTGTTGCTACTTCATGTCCAATACTTTCTTGAGTAGATGCACGAAGATAAGCAAACAAAAATCTACCCATCACAGTAAAAATCATAAATCCTAACATATAGAATACCCAATCTATTGTTAGCTTGCTATTCCCCTGCATGTCCTCTATAATTAGATTCAATCCATATGCAGCTCCCATAATTGGCATGGCTGTAAACATAGTATTAAAGAAGGAGTATATAAACCCTATATATAAACGCTTTTTTCGCTGTCCAGACCACTCAATAATTCTTTTTATTGATTTAAACATCTTACTTCACTACTCCTTTCTCATTGTTAGCTGCCCATTTCTTTGCACCAATATGAGCCTCCCACATTCCCTTATAAAGTTCACACTCCTTAAGAAGTTCGTCATGAGTACCTGTATTTATAATACATCCTTTTTTCATAACGATAATTTTATCTGCATTTTTGATGGTAGACAATCTATGAGCAATCACTAATAAGGTTTTACCTTTGGTAAGGGCACCAATAGATTTTTGAAGTTTATCTTCATTTTCCGGGTCAGTAAAAGCTGTTGCTTCATCCATGATAACAATAGGTGCATTTTTTAATATAGCTCTTGCTATAGCAATTCTTTGTTTTTCTCCCCCAGATAATTTTCCTCCTGCCTCTCCAGCATTGGTATCATATCCCTTATCAAGATTTTGAATAAACTCATCACAACAAGCTGCTTTTGCCGCATTAATTACTTCCTTATCTGATACCTTAGGATTACCAAGTCGTATATTCTCCATAATTGAACAGTTAAACAAGAAATTATCCTGAGTTACAAAACTCACTGTATCAGCAAGTTGTGACAGTGGAATTTTTTTTATATTAATACCTCCAATTTTCACTTCTCCACTACTCACATCCCAAAACCTTGCAATCAATCTTGCAACAGTGGACTTTCCTCCTCCTGAAGGACCAACCAGTGCTGTAAAGTTTCCTTGTGGAAGTTTTAAATTAATATTATTAAGCACATCATTTTCTTCACTATTTAAATTATCATTTTTATCAGTATCATAGGAAAAAGATACATTTTTTAGCTCAATATCATATTGATGAAGGGTTACTGGTTCTAATGAATTTTCAAGTTCTTTCAAATTTAAAAATTCATATGCATCCTTTACAGCATATTCTATAGCTTTAATCTCATTTACAAATACAGTAAAACTAGTCAATGGTGCTACAATTCCCAAGGACAATATTAAACACATTGTAAGGTCCGCTGGACTTAAAGAGCCATTGATATAAAGATACATACCAATGGGCATAGTACCAAGTAGAGTTGATGGTAAAACTGATCCACCAAAATTCATAAGTTTCCAAGTACTTTCAAACCAGTTTAGTGTATATGTTTTAAAAGATTGTACTGCTTTTTCAGATTTTTCATAAGAGGATGAAGACCGATTAAATGCCTTAATAACTTCAATTCCCTCTACATATTCTACAACCACGCTATTTACATAGTTGCTGGACTCCATGTAATCCGCATACTGTTTATTGAATGTCTTCATCATAAATGCATAAGCTACAACTGCAATTGGTACTGTAATCAATGCTGCAAGTGCCATGCGCCAGTCTATCATAATAATGTAGATAAACACCCCTATAGGCAAAAGTAGATTAGAGATTCCTTCTGGAATCAGATGAGCTAATGGAAGCTCAATAGTTTCAACACGATCTACAATAACATTCTTAAGCTTTCCTACTGGCTGATTCAGCACAGTACCAAGCGGGGCTTTCATTAATCTATCAGCAATCTTAAGCCGCATATTTTCTAATATGGTATATGCAGAAAAATGAGCTAACATAGTGGATATGGCATAGAAACTAAGCTTCACAACATACCCTGCAAGACATATTCCCGACCAAAATAATATACTCTTTATTGTTTGACTTCCATCGAAAAATGAAACTATGATTTGATAAACTCCTACATAAGGTACAATTCCACCCGCAACACTGATTATGGCACATATTACTGAAAAGATCATTTTCACCCTGCACTCTGATGCAAAAGCCAAAACTGTTCCTAACCAATTTTTTTCTTTCATTTTACACTCTCACCTCTCACAGATTTTTTAGTTTTAAAGACTATACCTTTTTCTTGTCTTTCTATTGCAGTATGAATGCATAGATTAAATCTAAAAGTTCTATGTCTATATAATTAGTCTTTTAAAACAATTATAGGGATTAGTTATAACTAACTAATCCCTATTTTAATCATTCATAAATATGCCTGCCACTCCACAAAGGTTAAACATGCTCCAATTGGACATTAGAGTTAGGATACCCTAACTCTAATGTCCAATAAAAGCGCCTTTCGGCACTTATGAACATATATATGGTAATATTATAAGAAGATAAAAGAAGAAGACCACTCCATTTATACAAAAGTTTTTCTATATTCAGAAGGTGAAATATTCATAAGTTTTTTAAATGCAGAGGCAAATTTACTTGAATTCTCGTAACCAACCTTCCCTGCAATGGTAGTAATACTTTCATTGGTTTCACGGAGCATTAACGCCGCTATTTGCATGCGATAAGATCGCATATATGCAGACATTGATGTGCCATAAACGCCTTTGAAGCAATTCTTCATAGAAGTAAGTGGTATATCAAATTGGGTGGACAATTTCTCTAAGGTAATATTCTTTTCTATATTATCAGTCATATATTCCATAATTAATTTTACTTTTTCCACTTGCTTTTTAGAAAAATATGGTCGTTCTTCAGCTTTTTCCGATACATCTACTACTGTTAAAAACAGTAGTAGCTCTAAAACCTTAATCTTAAAATAATTTATACGAATTTTATCAGGCACAGTATAGAGTTCGGAAAAGATATGTTGAATGGAGTTCTTTGCACGCATAATAAAAGGCAATTTTCCTAAACAAAATTTGCTATATAATTCTTGTAGATCAATGGAAAGACTGCCAAAAATATTTGATAATGTTTTCGATGCTTCCTCAATATATATTGCCACTGTAATTCCATGATAATGTTTTAGAGGAAGTCCAAATCCTATAGCATGATGATTTCTTGAATTAATTTGTAAATCTCCCTCCTGCAAATACATATATAAGCCGCCCTTAAGTTCCCATTCGATACGACCCTCTCGACAATGATCAATTCCTATCATCTTAACTTTAGGTAAAAACTCTGAGAAACAATTTTGCATGTGAAAATCATTATACATCAAATCAATGCCAGGAAACACATTATAGCAGGTCATGGTACCTTCTCCAGTGATGTCTTCCATTTTATATATAGTACAATCTTCATCTTTTTTTATTACAGTAATATTATTACCAAAAAAAGCTTTTTCTTCCGATAATCTATCCAATTTGACCCATCTCCATTTCTATCTTAATGAGAAACCTAATAATAGAAAGCTTAAAAGTATAAAATCTTGTGCCTCCTAAAGTTTATCTTAAATAATTATACCTCTATAAACATTATCATTTAATCCATTCCTCTTTTAAAATCCCCATAATAATTTTATCATGAAAGCTACCATCTCTATAAAATGCTTGTCTCATAATACCTTCTGTTTTGAAATTAGCTTTAGTATAAGCTTTAAGTGCTCCTACATTTTTTTCGGAAGCAGTAAGCATTATTCTATTAAGACCTAAATCTTCAAATCCATATTTAACAATTTCTTTTGTTACAAATGTACCAACACCTTTTCCATGGTAAGATTTATCTCCAATAAATATAAAATATTCACCAGATAAATTTATTTCACTGATTTGAACTATACCGGCATATCCAATTAGCTTTTCATTAGAGTTATCTACAATAGCTTGATTACAAGATGATTTATCTAATAAAAGTTTATCAAACCAATTTGATATTTCATCATTGCTTTTCATTTTTTGAAATGTAGATAAAGAATATCTTATTACCTCCTTATCTTTTATCCAAGAAAAGAAATATTCTTTATCAGATGGCTGTAAATCTCTTAATTTAATATCCATACAACATCTCTCCTATCGGTATTTTTAAATATTTATTTAAATATCATCTATTTCTTACGTGCATTTATATAATAATATTTAGAATCTTGCTTTTTACCATTTAAATAACAATAATCTATATGACGTATTTTTTCTATATCAAAATTGTGGAATAAATTTAAAATATCTTGCCGATTTGCATAAAAGTGTGGTACATCTTTTTCTGGGCCATCTTCTTTATTTATTACTGTATTTTCATCTATTTTAGGGAATCCAGCTTTAGCAAAATCCCAAGCTTCCTTAGAACACATTGATGTATATATTGCTCCACCTTGTCTTAGCACTCGTTCTATTTCACTTATAACCTTTTTTGCACCTAATGTATCTGTATGTGAAATAACATGATATGCAAATACACAATCAAAAGAATCGTCGGCATAAGGTAAGGCATTCATATCTCCAACTCTAATATCAATATTTAAACTTTCTTTTTCAGCCCATTCTTTTAGGTTGTTCATCCCGTAATCTGATAAATCTATAGCTGATACGCTAAAACCTTGTTTTGCAAAAAATATAGAATGTCGTCCTAATCCAGCACCTAAATCTAAAATATTTTTAAAATCTAATTCTAACCATTTATTAGACAGATAATAACTATCTTCAGTTGGCTTTAACCAAGGTGACTGATTTACTTTTTCCCATTCCCATCCTTTTGAATTTACCATTTCTATCTCCTCAATTATTTAGATTTTTATTATATACATTAATAAGATTACACTTATTTAAGCATCCTATAAATTTTTAATATTCAACCTTTTAATCTAATATTTTTTCAAAACTTACACTATCACACCACTTTCCATTTTGATAAATACACTGATTGCTTCTCCCTGTAAATTGAAAGCCATTTTTAATTAAGACAATTTGTGAACCTATGTTGTCAGGTGATGTCCCTGCTTCTATTCTGTGAAGCTTGTACCTATTAATTGCTTCATTTAAAACAAGACCTACCGCCTTAGTTGCATAGCCCTTACCAATGTGTTCTTTACCTATTCTATACCCCAATTCAGCTTTATTGAAGCTTCCCCTTACTATAGATACTAGATTTATTCTTCCAATAATCCTATTACAATCATCCTTTATCAAGTACATATATAGAAGATCCTTTTCTTGTTCATCAATAATATTCTTTAATATACTTTTAAAATTATCATAGTTGTAATAACTATCTCCTCTAGATAGAACCATAGTTTCAAAAAACTCTCTATTTTCACATTCAAATTTAAAGAGTTCTTCTCCATCGAATTCTTTAAGTAAATCTATAGATATATTTAACATAATTCCCTCCCAAATAGTACGTTAAATTTATTTCATATAAACTTTCAATAATTATACCATTTATTTCATAGATATTACATTATTTTGTAATACTTAGCTAAATCCCATATACTATATTATTTTGTCAGAAGTATAACAATATATGAAATCTTTCTTTTCCTATTGAATTTAAAATGATAAAATTAAGTAAAATTGTTAATATATTTAAGGAGGTAGAAGTCAATGCTTTCATATCCTGCTTCAACTTCTAGGGATGAGAAATTAGAAATTATTAATCTTATAAAAAATAAATTACTATCTATTTATAAAACAGATATAATCGCTATTGGAGTTTATGGTTCCTTAGCCTTAGGAAATGATGGGCCATTTTCAGATATTGAAATGCACGTTGTAACTAAAGATGGAATTAAAATAAAAAGTTACGAATTTATTTATAAAAAATTCAAGATTGAGATTAATACAAAGCAAAAAAATGAATTTTTAAATGAAGCCATGATGGTTGATGACTCTTGGGCAATACGGGTAGGTATGTTCATAAACATTTTATCCATTTATGACCCAAATAATTTTTTTAATGACGTAAGAAAACTTCCTTTTCATGTTCCAGACGCGGCTATCAAAGAAACAATGAGAGAATTTATGATTTGGGAGCCTTATGAAACAATGGCTAAAATAAGAAATAATTACAATTGCAAAAATTTTAATTACCTACCTCTTGGTGCCAAAGATCTGATTTGGCAAACCTCAAAACTTATTGGACTTGCTAATAAGCAATATTATAGTACAAGAGCAAGAACCTTCGAAGAATCTTTAAAAATGAACAGTAAACCTTCTGGATACGAAGAATTGGTTTTTTGTGTAATGGATGGGAAGTTGAATGATAAAGAATATATTTATAAGCTCTGTGAAGGTCTATGGCTTGGCCTAAATGATTGGTATGCAGAACTCGGAATTGATTATAAAGTTACCAAACTTCCCTTTTAGATTTTATTGAATAACAAAATTTTACTTTAACAGCAAAAGAGCTTAATTATTTAGCTAAGCTCTTTTCTTAATTAAAACTAGCTCAAATTTTTTGAAGAAAAATAAAAATACTATAAAATTCATTTCTGAATAATACAGTATTTAAGAAATTTAGAATATAATAGTACAAGGTGTTATACCTATAATTTCTCTATAATCTCAATGAATAATTATTTTTTCTATATTTTAATATAATATCATCCTTACTATTTTCTAAAAAGATATCTAGATAAATAATTTGAGAATAGCAAAATTCTTCTATCTGCTTTTCAACATTTCTCTTTTGTAATAATCGTGATTATATCTATTTTTCCGTTATTTATTACTATATAACTTTCACACATATCAATGATATATTCAGAAAAATCTTGGAAAAAGGCAAATATAGCTCTTCTTATAATTCTGTTATTATTTTGTCTATATTCACTTAAACAAGCTTTTAAATCTTCTAATGCAGATGTAGCACATTTATACTTTTCTAAAAACTTTTCTTTTTTATATTTATAATATAGACTCATCGTTAGTACCTCCAANNCTCCAAAGTAAGTATACTGTTCATCAATTTTAAGTTTCTTTTCAAAATCTCTATTATTTCTTGCATATTTTAGTAGATAGTGATGAAAGTCATGCCAGAAATCATAATCAATTATATATACTTCTTTACTCACTATTTATCTTTAGAGTTAAAGATTATATATATGCGATATTTTTTCTATGATATAAATTTTATACATTAAGTTCAAGAAAACATAATATAATGGAAAAAACAAATTGCATTCACAATTTGTTTTTCATACTATTTTTTTAAAAACTTCTTAATTCCTTGAAAAGTTTCATCACTGATTATATGTTCAACCCTACAGGCATCTTTCTCAGCTATTTCTTCACATACATTTGCTGTTTGAACAAAGAATTCAGTCAATATCTGATGACGTTCATATATACTTTCTGCTTTCTCACGGCCCATCTCAGTCAAAGTTATATATCCTTTACTATCTACATTAATATATTTTGATTTTTTTAACAATCCCACTGCATGGCTTACGCTTGGTTTGCTAAAACTAAGTGCTTTTGCAATGTCAATGGATCTTACTCTACCGTTGTTGTTTTCTAATATTAAAATTGTTTCTAAATAATTTTCTCCTGATTCATACATTGCTACCCTCCATAATATAAAATATAATATTATATTGCTAGTGAACATATTTTTCCACTAGTTAGTGATTGTATTCACTATAATATAACACTTAGGTAGTTTTTTCAATGAATTCAGTTTTTTCTCTTATATGCCTATAGTAGCTAAAAGCTAAGAAAAAAACTTAAACAATTGTTATAGACAAATGCCTAAAGTTACTAAATATTATATGCATGTATTACAGAATCATCTAATATTTTTTCTTATCTAAAATCCATATTAAATATAAGTTTCTTCAATTATTTCTTATACAATTCCTGCTTTTTCAAAATGCTTATGAAGAAGTTTTTTGCCCCATAAGCTTCCTACATATGCAGCAATAATTGTTATAATGCTTAAGATAATCATAGTTTGAACATTTACTATATTTAAACATCTTTTTAATATTTCTATGGACTGTGAACCCTTTGCGGATTCTTGAGCAATATATGCCTCCTTCATAAAAACAAAAGGAATATATTCTCCTAGAGCAAATCCAAGCATATATGTAGCAAAACCTGTAGCTGCTGCTAAGAATTTTTTTCTGCCCATAATGCTAAATATAACTTCTCCAAGTACTCCTCCAAAGAAAGTACAAATCCCCATAACACCACCAGGTGCCATAGTTAAAAAGCATAGTCCAAGAAGTGTGCCACTTATAACAAATATTCCAGTCATATCAGCTTTTGCAATCATAAGCATAAAGATAATCCCCCCAACAAGTGCCAAAATAATTGGCAGTACTACTAAAATTGGTGGAAACAGACCTATAGTAAATCCTAAAAGAAAAAATATTGCAATTATCAAGGCATTAAATATCCCAATTGTTATCAGCTTTCTTACAGCATTATTGTTATCTTTCTTTTTAGCCATAATAACATCTCCTTTATTATAAAGTTATTCCATAGTTCTTGAATAAATTAATTCACTTGAATATTCATTAAATGGTAAAATACTAAATTTTCTATTATCATCAAAATATAATAAACGATTAAATGTATTCAATGCAAACTCATAATCATGGGTAATTACAAAAATACATTTTCCCTCCTTTGCCATATCTTTTAAAACATCACTAACTATTTTCATATTTTTTGCATCTAATCCACTAGTAGGCTCGTCCAAAAATAAAAACTTGCTATCCTGCATACATGCAAGAGCAATTACCAGACGTTGTTTTTGCCCACCAGAAAGTGATGCAGGATGAGAATCCTTATAGTTTTCTAAGTTAAATAACTTAAGATATTTTTCTACTTTTTCCTCTATATCTTTAGTAGTTTTTTTACCAATAAGCATTTCATCCCATACACTTGGAGCAAATAATTGATAATCTACATCCTGCATAACATAGAAAGAATTTTTAATACGACATCTCTTTCCTGCAGGCTTTCCATTTATGTATATCTTTCCATACTTTTGTCTTGTAAGCCCCATAAGTACTCTTGCTAAGGTACTTTTTCCAGCACCATTTCTCCCCATAATTCCTATAATCTCTCCTCCATTGGCATTAAAAGATATATTAGACCATAGTGCTTTTCCCATCTTATAAGCAAAGCTAAGATTATTTACTTGAAGTAATGGATAACTTTTTTCTTTTGCTGAAAATTTTTTAACCTGTGGAGATGGAAGTGTATCTAATGCAATATGACGAAGTCCCATATCATCAAACCATTGATTTGATTTCTGTTTAAAAACTTTTCCTCCAAGGATTTTTTCTATTTTTCCTTTCTTCATTATAATTACTCTATCTACTAAATCCTTTAAATAATATAGTTTGTGTTCAGAAACTATAATTGTATGTCCTTTAGACTTTAATATTTTTAAAATCTCAAAAAGTTGTTTAGTTCCTTCCACATCCATATTTGCTGATGGTTCATCTAAAACATATACTTTAGGTTTTAGAGCATAAACAGACGCAACTGCAATCTTTTGCTTTTCACCACTTGATAAATTTAAAATTTGTCTATCCATTAAAGAATCTAATTTCAAATCCTCTATGGACTTTCTTACATTACTCTGTATCTCTTCTCTGCTAATTCCATAGTTCTCACTTGGAAATGGAATTTCGGTTTTTACATGTAAGGTAAAAAATTGTGACCGCGGATCTTGAAATACAGAACCTACCTCTCTTGAAATTTCTCTAAGTGGAGTGGTACTTATATCCATACCATAAATAATAGCTTGTCCCTCTAGCTCACCATCATAAAATTCTGGTATCAAACCATTAATACATCGATTTACTGTTGTTTTCCCACAGCCGCTCTCTCCTGTCAGTACAATAAACTCTCCCTGTTTTATCTTTAAGTTAAAATCTAGTAGACTTTTTTCTTTGCTGTCTTTATATGTAAAATTAACATTATTAAATTCAATTACATTTTCATTAGTATTGTTCCTTACTTTGATTCTCATCCAAATCAATCTCCTCATTTCTTTCCATTATTTAAATGAAAATATTACTGTTATGAATTACTATAAATAAGACGGAAATAACTATGCATCCAAGGCAATAAATAGCATCTCTTATTTGAAATTTCACTTCAGTACATGATGTTCTTTTATGTTCTGTATCAAACCCTTTACATAGTGATGCAGCTGATAGCTCCTCAGATACTTTACCACTTCGTATTAGCAGCGGTATCATAAAGTTTTCTACAGCACTTATAGGATGTGTTATTATTCCAATAAAAGAAGTATTTATCCCTCTCATCTTTAAACTTTCTCTTACTTGTTTTATTTCATCCTTTATGGTTGGAACATAACGATACACTACAGCTAATGGAAGAATTACTACTTTCGGAATATGCATCTTTTCCAATGCATACAAAAGCTCATCCATATAGACTTTCTCAAGTAGTATAATACATGCCATGTAAACTGGAAATAAACGAAGACACAAGAATATCAATGTTGTAAACATCATGGTAATAAGCGGCACTTGTAGATATATAAGCAAAGCATTACCTACATATAACAATATATAAGTAATTGCAAACCTAATAGCTGTTGAAGTCATATCTTGAAATATCATCAAGATATCCATTACAATAAATAAAAATAATAGCTCTATAGGACGATTTATTACAAAATTGAGGCTTGATACAACAATCACTTGAAATATCAATACTCTAGGATCAGGTTTTGATGCTTTAAACTCCACTTTATTCAACATTCTCACCTCCTGGGTTTCGAGAGTTAGTCTATACTAACCAAGTATGATGATACATTAGCTTTTTTCACTTTTCAATTATTTTTATAACCTTCGTCTAATCATGGTATATTTTCGTCTAATCGTGGCATAACAAATATTTTATCTACAACCATAAAAAAGCTAGAGGATGATGCATATCTTCTAGTTATAAATTTTTATATTTATCCTATTCCAATAGATTATTCCTAGGAAATACTCTCCATTTTTCTTTTAAAAATTCTTCTTTAAATGATTCATATGACAGCTTATTTTCAATTTCTATTCTCATCTTCTTGTCTATTTACTGATTAGACGATATAATGATTTAAAGTTAGTTTTAACTAACTTTTCTGTGAAATATAAACATATATATTACTTTTAAATTTAATCTATGAATTCATAGAATTGTGTTATTAAATTATTTAAGTTTGCATTAATATGAAATTAAAGATTGACCACGACAATTATGATAAATTCTTAGCAGAAGCTGAAAAATTTAGAGTTGATTTGTTTTTAAAGTGCTGTAGTAACTTTTTAATAAAAAAACTAGCAATTGTAGTATCTCAACAGTATTAGTTAAATTTATTAATGTCGTTCCGAACTATACTGCACCTCAGGGGAACCCTAAAGGGCTTCACTACTGTTCCCCAGAGGTGGAAAAACTAGCAATTGTATTGCTAGTAAAAATTTTATTAAAGAAATTAGTTTGATTAAAACTAATTTCAACCTTAATTGTGAATTTTGAATTTTGAATTGTGCATTATTTTAAGTTATAAATTGAAATATTTAATGATGTAGTTATTAGTTGCACATTAACTTTTTAGTGGTTTATCCATAAGTAGTCAATTTAATTTTAATATATATCTATTTGAGGTGTTTATTCGTCTAATTATGGTATAAGGAGGTAATGAGATGGAGGATATTCTAAAAGAAATACATGACCCCTGTCTGATGAAGTATGGTTTTTATTTAGATAAGGAATATAAAGGTTTTAACAGTGAAGGTATAACATATTCTATTCTCTCTGAAAAAAGTTCTGGTCATTATTGGGTTTATACTCATAAAAACTTATTTTCTATTTCTATTCATGATTTTGTATTTTCCGAAGACATATTTCTTGAATATAAAATACCAGAATATTTAAGCATTAGTTACTTTGAATCAGGATCAGGAGAAGAATTTAAACCATATAAACGAATAAATTGCGGCTGTATCAGAGGTTTTATTGGAAATTATAATTTATATCAAGCTCTATTTCATAAAAATATTCCTATTCGTTCTATTGGCATTGAAATTATGCCGGAATACTACAACGATTATTTAAAAACAAAGTACCCTGGAGAATATAAAAATCCATGCTCCGCTTTTTTAAGTATAGATGGTGCTACTAATTTTCCTGAATTAGTCCATTTATTGAAACAGCTCAAAAACTATCGCGGAACTGGTATGTCAGCAAAACTATTTTATGAAAGTAAAGTAGCTGAAGCCATCTCTCTAATAGTTGATAAATCAAAAACTCTGGCTTCTACATCACCAGCTAAAAAAATATCCAATCAGGATATGGAAAGTATAAGAACTGTAGCTTCATATATTGATGATCACTACGCTTTTGATATTCATCTAGAACAACTTGCCAAAATTGCCTGCATGGGTACAACTAAGCTCAAATATACATTTAAAAGTGTTTACAAATGTACAATTACCCAATATATACAAAATAAAAGAATGCATGAAGCAGAACATATACTTTTAAATACAGATTTAAATATCAATCAAGTAGCACAAATTGTAGGTTATAAAAATGCAAGTCGATTTTCTGAATTATTTTATAAAAATACAGGCTTACTTCCAAATGAATTTCGTAAAAATTTAAATCTTTAACTATATTTACTATAGATTCTCCTATGACATTTTAATATATAAAAACAAATAGCTACTAGCTATAAAACAATATTTTTTGTTTTATAGCCAGTGGCTATTTTTATAAATACCTCAATACTCTTAATATGGATTTATAAATTTTTAATCTATTTATTGTTAAAAATTTATAAGAGAAGTCCAATTGACTTCTCTCATTTTAATCTTTATTTAATTTTATTCAGCTCACCTACAAAAATTAGCCTTTTTCTATTTAAGGCAGATATTTATCAATTGTTATGATTTTCTGCTTATAACTTAAAGTAAACTATACTGATTTATATTTATCACTAGTTTTAGCTATTTTTGAAGAGCTTGATTTTCAAATTAAAACTTTTTTAAGTTTATTACTTAAATACAACTAAATAAATTGTATTTACAATTTGTTTAGTTGTATTCACATTTTTGAGTAGTTATAATATCCTATCTCCTATATACTCTTTCTTTGATATATTAAAAGATTATTTTTTAATTGTCATTGCTTGGGAGCCCATTTGCTTCCATGCCTCTTCAAAATTTATACGATTTATCTTTTGGTTAGCTTCTGGATAAAGTGGATCATTAATATAGATGAAATTATCATCATAACCTGTAATAATCACACTATGCTGATTATATGTAACTTGCATCTCACCTATTTTTGTATTCCAAGTTTCAAATTCATCTGAAGATAATACTTGAAAACTGGAGTTGTTTATCACCCAGACTGGATGACCTTGATCAATTTGATTATATAAATCTTTCATACTTTTTCCTGTAAGATTTATAATTCTTTCAGACGAAACATATTTTTCTACTAAATCAATGATTGGCTCCACATAAACACCTAAACCATCATTATCAAAAGTCTCCATATCACCAACAAAACCTTCATGCATATTTCCACGTTGCCCATCTTCATCTATAAATGGAACATATTTCATCCTTTTTGAAAGCTCCATTTTATCCACATCTATGTTCATATACTGCAAAAGCATTGCAAGACTAGTTACTTCACATCCTCGTGCTAGCTCTGGTTCTTGCATAATTAGCGGAACTTCTAAACATTGCTTTACTTTAGAAACATTATCTTTAGAATTAATAACTGTTTTGCTTTCTTTTCTTCCGGCAGCCTTAGCAATATATTGATTGTCTATTACTTTCCAAAGAATAAAAAACGCAGTAATTAATAATAAAAAACTTACTATCTTCACAAAGTTTACTTTATATTGCAATTTTTCACTTTTCATTTTAAATTTTCTCCTTTGTATTATGTTCTATATGTGAAAATGAACCTTTATCTGCCTACATCTAAATTTGTTTAATCTTTTAATCATTTTCTTTAGCACTCCATCACTAAAGAAAAACTGCTTGTCCATAATTTTATTATAAACTTTAAAAGAAATTTATTAAATATTAATCTATAAAAATTAAATTTTCCATTGCATCTTCTTGTCAAATTATTTTTTATTTAGATTATTATTTTTCAAATTTCCTTACTATTCACTGACCTTTAGTAGCTTACCTTCATTAATACCTAAAACTACGTCAGCAACAGAAGTAACCTTCTTAGAGTGAGTAACAATAATAACACATTTATTCTGCTCATGAGCAAGGGCAGTGAAAATTTTGAGGATCTCCATTTCAGTATCTTTATCCAAATTTCCTGTAGGTTCGTCTGCAATTATAACACCTGGACTATGAGATAAGGCTCTTGCAATACCCACACGCTGCTGTTCTCCACCAGAAAGCCTTAGTATTTTACGATCTGCTGTTTCTCTATCAATACCTACATTCTTCAAAAGCATATATGCAAAAGTTTTTTTATCCTTTTCATCACTACCGCTGATATTCATGGACAGGACAATATTCTCCATCGCAGTTGCATTTGTTAAAAGATTAAACCCCTGGAATACTACTCCAATGTCCTTTGACCTGTATTTGTCACGATCAATATTTTTAAGATTTCCCTGTCTATACAATATCTCGCCGCCTGTACAAACGTCAAGACCTGAAATAAGGGAAAGCAGTGTGGATTTGCCAGAACCGGATTTTCCTACAATTGTGTAAACCTTTCCTGATTCAAATTCTGCACTCACTCCATTTAAAACTATCTTTTTTCCACCTTCATATTTATAGCTTACATCTTTTAATGACAATACACTCATATATCTCACCTAATTCCTTTCCATCAGTATTTTAATAGGTTCATATTTAGTGATTTTACCTATGGAAACAATTCCTGAAACTGAAGCAAGAAGTAATGAAATGGCAATAATTTCTCCTATTGTATTAAGTCCAAGCGAAACGTCCATATTATCTAGTGGTTCTACATTTGTAGTTTTTGCCTGTTTTCCACCTACTATTGTCATTTTAGGCCCTCCTTCGCTTGCCTTACTTTCCGCTAACTCTGCTGCTACAATTTGATTATCAAGTAAAATATTTGCTACAGGTTGTGCTGCAACTGTTCCTGAGCTTATTCCAATCACTAAGCAGATACAGGTTATGATAAGCATTTCTGCCCAAAGTCCTAAAGCTACCTTTCCTTTTTTCATACCCATAGCTCTTAGAACGCCAACCTCATATTTCCTTTCACGAATAGAAATTGAAGAAAGAAGTGCAAGGATAATTCCACCAAGAATCAAAACTATAATCATAAAAGTAACAGAAATACTCTTTAGACCTTCAACTGGGCCCACAATTTTATGATAACTTGCTTCATCTGTTGCAACATCATATATTTCGTTTAGACCTTTTTCATATACCTCATTTCTAAAATTTTCTATCATATCTGGATCTTTTAAATAATAGGTAGCAGTAATCTCGATACCTCTTTGTCCTAAATCCATAGGAGCTAAAACTGTATCAAAATCAGCTAAGATCTCATTACGTCTATTCATATAAGGATTTTTGAACATTGAGTTAGAATATTCTTCTGTTGTATCATAAAAAGTACCAACAACAGTTAATGTATACGTAATATTATGGGTATTATCTTCTTCATCAGTAAGCATTCCATCTAAAGTAATTATATCTCCAACTGAAATATTGTTAAGCTCAGCAATATCTGTGCTTATAACACATTCATCTTTATTTTCTACCATCCTGCCCTCTGCAATTTCACGATCTCCAGCTTCAAAATCCTCCCAAAGATTTCCGTAAAGGCGCATTTCTGGCTGAAAGCCGTTTGCTCCTTCCCGTCCCATCATTGTAGGTTTGCCTTCTATTGTAGATTTATCTTCTGCGGCATCTGCATCCATTGGGGTAATATTTTCTCCCTTAACACCAGCAGCTGCCGTATAAGTACTATTTAAAATATATTCTGAATCACCAAAGGCAATATATTGATCTGGTGATATAGGTGGACGCTGCATTCTAACAGTGTTTTTACCACCATCCATCTGTGTTTGAGCCTGCTGTCTCATTTTTTCCATATTGGGAGTAATAGTAACCTCTGAACCAAAACGAGTCTTATAATCATCAATAATTCCACTTGCAGTATTATTGATAATCAGGGCAACTACTGTTGTAACAATAATGGCAAAAATTATAATACCCATCAAAATATTTCTTCCACGATTTCGCACTATATTTTTTAATGCATTTTGAAAAACATACATATTGATTTTCTCTCCTTTAACGTCTTATATTTTGTGAATAACCACTCCATATTTACCATTATAATTTCTCAACCTTTAACGAACCTTAAATGAAAGCTTAACCTGCTAGAAATTAATAATTAATAATGAAGAATTAATGATGAAATTCACCTCTAGTGAATTTCTTAAAATAAAATTTATTTAAAAAACTCCAAAGGCTTTGCCAGTGGAGTTTTAACCATAATTCTTCATTTTTCATTCTTCATTTTTAATTCATTAATAAGAATTTTTATTATAGAAATTAAAATCATGTATAAGTTAAATTCCCATTAAGGAAACCTGTATTATAATCCAAGTGTAAAAGTAAAAGTCGTACTTTCATCTTTGACACTATCGGCGTAAATTTTACCATCCAATCTATCTATAATGGCTTTAGCAATAGACAATCCTAAACCATAACCACCATTTTCTTGTGTTCTTGCAGAGTCAGCCCTATAAAAACGATCAAACAGCTTTGTTATATTTTCTTTCGGTATACCCTTGCCGCTGTTTTTAATAGAAAACACTAATTGATGTCTTGTTTTTTTCAACATAATATCAATACGCCCTTTTTCATCTGTATATTTTATTGCATTATCAACTAGTATAGTAACTACCTGTTTAATCTTTTCACAGTCACTTTTAATGATGATATTTGCTTCTATATCTTGTAAAAGTCTAATGTCTTTCTCAAAGGCCACAGCCTCCATTGATAATATGACATCACTTACTACTTCGCTAATATTAAAAGGTATATAAAATATTTTGCTGTTTGTATCTTCTGTCTTAGCCAAGTATAAAAGATCATTTACAAGTTTACTCATTCTATCAATTTGGTTTTTTATATAATCAAGCCACTTCTTCTGACTTTTAATGGTTTCCTCCTGATTTGCAAGAAGTGCATCGGAATTGGCGTTTATGATAGCAAGAGGTGTTTTTAATTCATGAGAAGCATCAGCAATAAATTGTTTTTGCTTCTGCCATGCCTCTGAAATAGGCTTAATAGCTCTGTTTGCAAAGAAAAGGCTGATTGCAAATATGACAAAAAGCATAATAATCCCAACAAAAAATAATGTAGTAAAGAGCTCCATCAATGTTTTGTGAGAATCTGTTACATCTAAAAATGTAATTTGATAATTGCCATCATTAAAGTTTATTATAGTTTTGCTCCCATTTTCATGAGTTATAAAATTTCTTCCAATAGGAGATATTTTATATTGCCATCTCCTGTTTTCAAGGGAAATGATGCTATAATCTTTTTTCTCATTCCAAGCAAGTTCTGCTGCCTTAAAATATATTTCCTTAGACATGTCAATATGTGAAATTATTTTAACAATGTTACCATCTGAATTTACAAGTATACGAAAAGAAGAAGAAGAGTCGGAAGGAATCATACTAATAATTATATTATCTTTTTTTGTACTATCTGGCAAACTAAGAGCCCCTGTGTTTATTCTTGAAGATAACGTTTCAAGTTTATCTCTATTTTCTGTTTGTGTGTTATTATACGTTGTAAAATAAATAACTACGAAGGCACTAATCATCACTACAGAGATAATTGACATATTTAGTATAATGAACCTATTACGTAACTTTTTAAACATATCAATCTCCATCCTTTGCAGTGTTTAAGACATATCCAGCGCCTCGCACCGTTTGAATGATAACCTGAGATTTTATA
Source organism: Clostridium sp. UBA2485 (assembly GCF_002341865.1). GTDB lineage: Bacteria > Bacillota > Clostridia > Clostridiales > Clostridiaceae > Clostridium_J. Next base: position 72,865 of record NZ_DDOV01000071.1, read on the forward strand.
CGGCTTAATTTTTTACGTAAGAAAGATATATACACTTCCACATTATTATCCTCTGCGCAGGTTTCATAACCCCATAACTTCTCAATGATAGAGTCCTTTGAAATAATAATATCTTTTCGCTTGATTAAAAGCTCTAACAGTTGACATTCCTTTAAAGTCAATTTAAATTCTTTACTGCCACAACTAAGGTTTAAAGTAAGCGGATTCAATTCAATATCTGTATATTGTAAAATGTTGTCTTTTATCAGTTCATTTTTTCTCCTGCTTAAAGCACGTAAACGTGCCATTAGTTCTTCTGTTTTAAAGGGCTTTGCCAAATAGTCGTCAGCTCCACTATCAAGACCTATCACCTTATCCTCAGTTTCGCCCTTTGCTGTCAACAGGATAACAGGTGCCTCAATACCGTTTTTACGCAATTCTTTTAATACGCCTACTCCGTCCATTTTAGGAAGCATGATGTCGAGAATAATAATGTCATATATACCAGAAAGCCCACAGTCTAATCCATATTCACCATCAAAAGCTAAGTCAACGCTATAATTATTTTTCTTTAGAACCTGTTCTATAGCTTCCGCCATATATTTTTCATCTTCTACCATTAAAATTCGCACATACATCTCTCCTTTTCACTACGTCAAAAGCATAAATTATTGATATAATAATTAATCCATAACTTTATCCTAAGCAGTTATATTGAAATTACTAATATTTATTTTTTTAATATTATATCATAATAGCATCCGCACCAAAAAGGCTGTCATACCAATTTGTTGCGGATACTCTTTGATTTCTTCTTTATTAAATTCTTATTTAATTTCTATAGACATACCTTCTGGAAGATCTTCACTCCAAGTCTGACCGCCATCTTCAGAATAAAGTCTTGTTCCATTTTCATTTTTCACCATAAAACTATTACCGCCTTTAGATAAAATACCATCTTCAGACTTTACCTGTCCACCTATAAAAAGTCCACTTTCTGTTTGATCAGAATTTTTAATTCCTACTTTTCCATCTTCTTTAGTGAATGCCTCAACGCCTTCTGGAGCATTTTCACTCCACGTCTGACCTCCATCTGTAGAATATAATTTAACACCATCTTCTAACTTCACTTTTACATTAATTCCGATATCATCCCTTGATATATTAGCATTTTTAATTTCTATTTTCCCATCTTCGTTCTTAAGTTCTGTCAAGCCTTCAGGAGCATTTTCACTCCATGTTTGACCTCCATCTGTAGAATATAGCTTAACACCATCTTCTAACTTTACTTGTACACTAATGCCAATATCACCTTTTGATATATTAGTATTTTTAATTTTTATTTTCCCATCTTCGCTCTCAAATCCTTTCAGACTTTCAGGAGCATCTTCACTCCATGTTTGACCTCCATCTATAGAGTACGTTATAACTCCATTTTCATTTCTTACTTGAACAGAATCATCAACATCACTAGCAAAAGCTTTTCCTGTTCCTAATGTTAGAACAAGTGCACCACAAAGGATAGACGCACCTGCTTTCTTTTTTGTTATATTCATAATCTTTTTCATACTATCTATACCTCCATTAAATTGTTTATAAGTAGCTACCTTATGACTTAATTATAAATGTCATACCTTTAATGAACCTTAAATAAAAAGTTTTTTAAAAGAATTTTACTTCATTGGTGATTTATAAGACATTATTAAATAGTAGATCTATTTCTAAAATCCAAATGTACTTCTTAGCTTTTACACAGGAAAGTATTTTAAATGATATATTTACTTTATTCAGAGCAGAATAAAGGAGATAGTTTTACAAACTATCTCCCTTCTTTTTCCTCTTTATCTTAATGTATTGACCTTTGCCATTAAATAATCAAGTCTATTTTTATATTATCTTTAACTTGTAGTATATATTATTTGCTATAACGATCTAAAAGCTCTTTAACTCTTTCTGGCTGAACAGGATAACCCACTTCACGAACAGTGTTCATCATAGTTTCAATATTCTCAAATGGGGTTTCCACTGGCAGACTACATCCCGACATTACAACATAACCCTTTGGAGAGTCGTAAGCATCCAAAATCCCCTCTAATGTTTTAATGCGAACGTCCTTAGGAGTTCCAGAATACATAATTCCAGCCGGGTCAACATTGCCTAAAATCTTGGTCTGATCGCCAATTGTATCCTTGCAATCTTTTAAACTTGCAATATTATCTATGCTCATACCCCCGATATCCAAATCCCCAATATCCTTCCAAATCTTATCAGTCTGTCCACAGATATGTACTACTACATTACTACCATATCCTTTAATATAATCAATAAACTCCTTTAAGTAGGGCAAAGAAAATTCTCTGAAATCCTTAGGACTTACAACTGTACAAGAAGACATAGGCTCAGATATTGTAGGGCTAAGTCCAATATCAATTGCTGCCTTTGCATAAGCTTTACAGGTTTCAAGAGAAGCGCGACAAAGCTTATGCAGTGCTTCAGGATTTTTGTGGATAAGCTTCAGCGTTTCATTGACACCAAACAAGAAAAATGCGTTAGTAAAAGGTCCAACAATACCAGCAGAACATTTTATTTCATCCTTCGCAAGTTCCTGAAGATATTTCATTGCATCAAGGTGTATTGGCAATCGTCCATCCTTATAAGGATTGGCAGGACGCAAAGTATCAATATCCTTTACACTAAAAATTGCCGGTTTTGCCAAATCAGCAGTATCATCATCAGGGAAAGTAACAGTTGCCCCCATGGCTTCCGCCCATGTGAACAAATCAGTAAAAATACGAAGACTGTCGCAGCCAAATTTACGATAGGTTGCCATTTGTGCTTCTGCAATGGCTCTAGGATTGTGATTAAACTCAGAAATCTTACAGCCATATACCCTGGCAACTCCATTTGCAATATTGGGGTTACATGGTAATCTGTCCACTTCCATTCCCTTGGCAATAGCGGCTCCTCTTTCAACTGGAGTCATAGAATCTTTATTAAACATAACTAATCTCTCCTCACAGATTTATTTACATCTAAGCAACTATTTTTATACAGCATTTACAAACATAGTAATTACATGAAAATTATCTTTCCGTTAATAGTTTAACTTTTGGTTTTACTTCAATAACTAAAATTATATAGTACACCAGAAATGTTGTCGAATAGCCAATATTTATAGCAAATCTCTAGCTATTTGTTTTTCAAATAATTCGGATATTACCACATATTCATTATTTATATATTAATCTCTCTTTTCAAAATCCAAAAAACCTGTACTTTTATACTTAATACAGGTTTTATCTATAATTATTTATATGGTTTACCTAAATATTCATCTTGCCAATAATTATAGTAATCATTTGTCCATTTACTTCCATCATAGTATTCAACATCTCTAACACAATCAATTATTTCTTTTATAGTTCCATAATTTGTATATAAGTTCCATACATTGTTATAGACTAATGTTTCATTTTCAGATTCTTCCTCACCCTTTAGTACTTACTCTTTATACTCTTTTTCATTATTTTAAATCTGTTCTTCAACCTATTCTGCCAAATAAAAGGAAAGCCTTTGAAGCCACCATCCCAAATTCAAAAATGGTAAATCTTCAAAAGGATCAATTTACTGCTTTTCACCATGCTACTCCTTAAAAAATGCGTCTTTAAGTAACCTTAACGCTTTTTCAAAATCCTCCTCAGAAACTCCTGAACAAGATAACAACAATGTTGGGTATTTGCTTTTCTCTACAGAATCAAAGGCTTTTACTAAAACCCCAACCTGCTCAGCACGCCTTGCCAGTTCCTTAGATGAGAGATTACTTTTCACCTCAACTTGAATTAAAAATCCTCCAGAGCCTGATATTGCTTTGGCTTTGTCTTTAAAAATCTTATTTACAGCAAGACAAAGCTGATTACTTTTATCCATATAGAGTTTTCTTACCTTTTTTATCTGTTTCTCTAAGTGGCCATCTCGTATAAATTGGCATAGAGCAATTTGTTCAGTTTTTGAAGCTGTCTGATTATAATTCTCTCCACACTTACTATAGGCATCCATTAATTTCATAGGCAATACCATGAAGCTAATTCTTAAAGAAGGTAGTAAGAGTCTTGAAAAAGTCCCCATATACACCACTTTATGTCCTCCATCTAGCCCTTGTAGAGATGGAACAGGACGACTATAATATCTAAATTCACTATCATAATCATCCTCTATAATCAAGCAATCTTGATCCTTAGCAAAGGATAACAACGAAAGTCTAGTCTGTATAGGCATAACATCTCCCCATGGTGTGCTATTGGATGGAAATGTGTATATTATTTTTGCCTTTGCTTTCCCAAATTCAGATAGATCATTAGTCAATGGACCATATATAAATGTCTCAAAACCTCTATCTTGAAAAATTGATCTCCCTTGTTCAAATTCTCCTCCTGTAAAAAAAACTGGTGACCGTACCCCTGTTAAGGAGCATAAAATGTGTAACAAACTCTGTATTCCAGCACCAACAACAATTTGCTCTGGAGTACATATAACTCCTCTGCGTTCAGCTACATAACGTGTTATAGCCACTCTAAGATCATACTCCCCTTGGGCATCACCATAAGATAAAAGCCTGTCTCCACTTCGAAGTGCACTCTTAATATATCTACTCCATAAATCAAAGTTAAAGCTTTTATGATCGACAGTGGAGCTTACGAAATCATATAATGGTTCTTCTTTTACTAATGACTTTGTATAGTTTAAAAGGGATGGAGTTTGTATATCCGTATAATTTAGATCACTCACATAGAAGCCACTACCTGCTCTAGATGTAATATAACCTTCAGCGGCAAGTTGTAAGTATGCCGCTTCAACTGTTGTACGACTTATCATTCGCTCTGATGCACAGCGCCTTATAGATGGAAGTTTGCTACCTGATTTAAGGCTTCCTGAAGCAATAAGTGATTTATAGTGATTATAAAGCTGAATATATAACGGTATTCCCAATGAATTCTCAGTATTAATAGTAATTTTACTAATCTTACCCATATAAAAAACCCCTCTCCCTAAACTGTCCTTGTTAAAATTCTAATATTTGTACATTTTAATAACGACAAATATTATGTATAGTATATCAAGGGATATAAATTATTCAAGTGAGGGGGGAAAATTAATATTGGAAAAATTAAAAAGAGTTGCTGCAATACATGATTTATCAGGCTTTGGAAAATGCTCATTAACTATTGCCTTACCTGTAATTTCTGCCGCTGGGGTAGAGTGTACCTGCATGCCTACAGCAGTGCTCTCAACTCATACTGGCGGATTCACTGGGTATACCTTTCGTGATTTAAGTTCAGATATGTATAACATGGCAGAACATTGGCATTCTTTAAATTTAGAATTTGATGCTATATATGCAGGTTATTTAGGAAGTCCTCATCAAGCAGAGATACTAGAAGATATTGTAGCCTTAATTAAAAATGAAAAAACTATAGTTATAATTGATCCTGTAATGGCTGATAACGGAAAATACTACAGCAAATTAGATGACGAAATGTGTAAAGGTTTTAAAAAACTTTGCAAAATTGCAGATGTTATAACACCTAATTTTACAGAAGCTGCTTTACTCCTAGGAGAAAAATATGTAAAGCCGCCATATACCCATGAGTACGTGGAGAGTTTATTAAAGAAACTTTCTACCCTTGGCCCATCAAAAATTGTACTTACTGGAGTATCTTTTAATGATGATCAGATTGGTGCTGCTTGCTATGATTCAGTAAGTGGAGAAGTTCACTATTCTTTAACAACAAAGATACCAAACAGTTATCACGGTACTGGTGACCTTTTTACTAGTGCTCTTTCAGCTGCAGTAGTAAGAGGGATTAGTCTTCATGAGGCTNNAAGCGAACAATACTAGGAAACAAGTGAGCGATGAGGGTCGTTTACTTAGGTAAATGAGCACCATAGCGAATGCAGTTGACGACGTAGTGTGAAGCTTATATTAATCTTTAAAAAGTTAATATAAGCGAACAGAACAAGGAAATGAAGGAACGAAGAGCAGAGTTTACTAAAGTAAATGAGCACTGGAGTGACTGAAACTGACGCAGTAATGCGAAGCTTATATTAATCTTTGAAAAGTTAATATAAGCGAACAGAACAAGGAAATGAAGGAACGAAGNNGAGTTTACTTAGGTAAATGAGCACTGGAGTGACTGAAACTGACGTAGTAATGTGAAGCTTATATTAATCTTTTATTAAATTATTAATAATGGAGGGCAAATACATTGGATACAAAACAACATAAATTTTCTATACACACTATGGTTTTAATTGGACTTTTTTCTGCTCTTTGCTATGTAGCCTTACTTTTTAAAATACCAATACCATCTCCTGTTGGGAAACCGTTTTTACACATGGGAAACATGTTCGTAATCTTAGCTGCACTACTTTTTTCAGGCACCATAGGAGGACTTTCTGGTTCTATTGGTATGGGTCTATTTGACCTAATGAATGGATATGCCTCTAGTGTTCCAAAAACTTTTTTACTAAAATTTGGTATAGGAGCAATTGTAGGAATAGTGGCCTCAAAAGGAGATAAAGAAGATGCAAAATCACCTATAAAATTGATATCCATTGCTTCAGTCATACTTATTTGCGTAGGTATTACACTTTTTATTATTTCAATGGTTCTTGGTAATGAAATTACTGTAACTGGAATTGAGAAAAAACTAGTAGTAAACCCTGTGTTATATATATTTTCTCTTATCCTTGGCATAGGATTAGGTAGTGTATGTATCTCAGCTAAAAAACTATCTATTAAAGTTCAGTATGCAATTTTAGGTGCTGTAGCAGGCATAGCCTTCAATCTTGTAGGAGAATTTTTATTTGGAATCATAACACTTTTATTCGCCGGAAGTGGATTTACAGCAGCTCTATTAAGTTCAGCTGTAAGCTTACCTGCAACACTAATTAATGGTTCCTTCTCTATATTTGTAGCTGTAGTACTTTACATTCCACTTTCTAAATCTATAAAGAATTAATGTCATACCTTTACTGAACCTTAAATAAAAAATCTTTTAAAAGAATTTTACTTCACTGACATTTTATAATGCATTATGAAGTAGTATATTTATTTCTAAAATCCAAATGTACTTCTTAGCTTTTACACAGTAAAGTATTTTAAATGATATATTTACTTTATTCAGAGGAAAATAAATAAGATAGTTTTACAAACTATCTCCCTTCCTTTTCCTCTTTATCTTAACCTATTAACCTTTACCATTAAATAATCAAGTCTCTTCTTATTAATAGTTTAAATTAATAATTACATAAAAGTGGACTTTTCTTTTATTTCAATAATTAAACATATTCATTATTGAAATATTAACCTCTCTTTTCAAAAATGCAAAAAACCTGTACTTTTATATTTAGTACAGGTTTTAGTTATAATTATTTATATGGTTTACCTAAATGTTCATCTTGCCAATAATTATAGTAATCATTTGTCCATTTGCTTCCGTCATAGTATTCAACATCTCTAACACAAGCAATTACTTCTTTTACAGTTCCATAATTTGTATATAAGTTCCATGATCTATTATAACCAAATGTTTCACCTGCTTGTATATTTGCTGACTCAGATTTACCTTTAAATAATTGATTTTCTCCAGCAAGTATTCCTGACTTAAGAGGATATCCATTACCATCATACATAAGAATACCTACTGTAAAATTCTTAACAACTTTATTTGTATTATTTTTCACTATAACTTGAGCTTCATCGTGAATATTAAAATAGTCTGAAACTACACTGCTACTAACTACAACTAATTCTTGCACTCCTTTTAATTTTTCAATTTTTTGTTTCTTTTCAGCTTCTAATTTTTCTTGTTGCAATTTTTTATATGTTTCATTTTTTGCGGTTAAATCCACATCATCTGAAAAAACTGATATTGCTTCAGACAATGTTGTTATTGCTTTATCATAGTCTTTTTTATTTGCAAATTCTTCAGCACTTTTTAATATTTGATCTTTATACTTTTTTTCATTATTTTTAATCTGTTCTTTAGCCTTTTCATAGTTCTTATCATCAGATATTACATTTTTATATTCTTCTATAGCATTTTTTAAATCATTGTTTTTAAAAAACTCCTCTGCTTTTTTAAATGCAATTCTTGAATTATTAAGATTATTAACTTTAATGATTGAATTAGTAGCATCGGTTGGCACTAAGCGTGTATTTTTTATTGTTTCAAGCCTGCTTTTGGCTTTATCATAATCTATTTTTTCATCCACAAATGATTTTTCAATTTCAGCAATTTCACCCTTTAAAAATGAAATTGCTTTCTCTTCTTTGTCTGAATCTCCTTTAATTTTATTATGATAGAGTTTAACCGCTTCTGTCTGTTTATTATTTATAATTTCACTTTTAAATTTTGATATAGGATTATTAAAATAAATAATTCCAGATACTGCACAGATTATTATTATTAAAACTGTGCACAACATAATAAGATTTTTTTTGTTATTAAGCAATTTTATTTTGTCCTTAATTAATCTTTTGCTTTGTTTTTCATTATTTGATGATAACTTTGTACCACATTTGTTACAAAACAAACTATCCTTTTGATTTTCAGCTCTACATTTTGTGCATATCATTCCCAATCTCCCCTTTTATTAACATACAATTAAATTATAGTATATTTATATATAAATTCAATAATTTTGTTAAATTATTGTAAATATTTCTTCTCTATGCACCTTAAATAGTTACGCTGCTCTATAAAATCTATCATGAGTATCATAATAATTTCAGTTAGTATAATAATTTTAAAACTTAATTATTATATCGAATATTATCTAAGTTAAATATAAAAATATTAGTATATAAACAATTAAAAAATTTTGTTTTATATTCGACATTAAAGTTATTTTTAGAATTAGAATGTTGATAGTTAAAAATTGATATTTAAATAATAGATTAACCATGAGTGATAAGTTATGGGAAAAAATATATTTAAAATAGTTGGAGAGTTTGAAACATAAGAGTCGATAAGCTTAATGTGGCCATTAACTAAATATTCTACAAGGACTGATGAATATGATAGAGATACGGTAAGCATAGAAATTGTTAAAAGTTTAGTGGAATTGTAGATGTTATTATAAGTTGTTATTATAAAAATCAAAGATGCAATAAATACATTACCATTAAACTTATATGGAGGTGGAATTCATTGTAATACTAGAAACATACCAAAGGTAAGTAAAGTTTAGTTATAATTGCATAATTAAAAGGACTTTTATTATGAGTTAAAAGTCCTTTTGTTAATTAAATTTAATCTAATAATTCAATCCAAGTTTTAAAATAGTCATATTGTTTATTATCATAAGCAGATAGTAAATATCTACAAATTACAGTTCCAGTTGAATAGCCTTGATTTTTAATAAATGATAAGTGTTCATCTAAATCATTATCTAACCAATCATTAAATGCAGACCTAACTATACATAGAGCAAATTTATTTCTAGTTGCATTTTTATCCCAAAGTATCTCAGAATTATAAAAATCATAGGGTACAGAAATGCAATTACATAGAAATTCATTTTTATGTTTATCAAAAAAAATTGTGTAATGATATTGATCTTCTAAATATAATTTTAATTTATCTTCTTCTGTAAAATTAAAAGAGACTATCTTATCCATATCCGGAAAATCAAGCTTATATTTATTATTCTTAATTTCAAACAATTCATCAATTTTTCTTCTTCTTGATTTTAATTTTTCATTTATATTAATTAGTTTATCTATTTCTTCTTCAAGATCCACTTGTGTTTCATTAAGCATTGAATCTATCATAGAAAGATTTAACTTGCTTAAGTCTTTTAACTTTTTTATTGGCACATTAAGGCTTCTATAAAATATTATATCAGATATTTGAAGCATTTCTGGAAAGGCATATTGGCGATATCCATTTTCAGCATTTTTATCGACACGAATTAAATTTTCTTGTTGCCAATAACGTAATGTTTGGGCAGTAACATGAAAGATTTTTGAAATTTCACTAATAGTAAAAAAATTTTTCATAGAATACCTCCATGGTTTTATAAAGATTAATATTAAAAATTAAAGCATATAAATATTTATAATATTAATCTAATATAAGCTTCTTATAATTATAGCAAAAATACTCTTTACATTAAAGTTACTTTAAATCTTATTGCTTCAAGCAATATAAATTTTTGTAATATGAGATAATAAGTATTCTCTCTCTTTAAAAATATATTTTAAAAAAGTATGGTATTTTTTATTGATGATTCTACTACCACATCTGCTTTAATTGCACTTTTTATTAACTTTGATGGTTTCTTCTCTAATTCTCCAATTATTAATCTTATATTGATTACTCTGTCTTCTTTAAAATTTTAATTCTTATAAAATAATATAGCTTTACTTAAATATAATTATGAACCGTCCCTTAAACAAAATACTTTTCCATTACCTTCTAATTAGTTGTCATTATAGTTTAACTCCAATACAAGAAACATTATTAAATTTAAATAATTTAATAATTGTTCAAATATTATCAATATATTACATTTTCTTCTCCATATTAATATTGTGGAGCAATTATATAAATATGAATTTTTAAGAATATTTTATAAAATTATAATTTTATAAATAATATTATTGTTTTATATAAATAATTCATGCTATAATTTACATAACATGAATTATTTATGCAATAAATGTAATTTTAAGGATTTTAGGGTTAAAATACCATGAAAGGATATCGATATTATTTAATCAATAAGATAACAAAGTTTATGGGGCAATATTTTAATTTTTTTTCGTATTAACAAGCATAAAGGGTACTCTACTAAAGCATAAGATATATTGAGCTTCTCTGAAGATTATAAATATACATTATTTATAAGAAGTTAATATATTAGACGTTTTATAAAAAAATCCGCACATACTATTGACTAAGAAAGTTTATTGCAAAATTTAGAAAATAAATATCTTAAATTTTTTCTAAAAAATCCACTGATGCTTTTCAGAATCTATAGCAATAAATTCACCTACAATAGTATTAATAATTATTTAAATATAAGTCATTATAAAAGTGATGATAATTCTACATTTTTTAGTTTAAATCCATATCATTTCCTGGTAAATATTATAGGTTATAGTAATCCTTACAATAAAAATCCTTTAAATCTTTACTTTAGTTGTTGCATTAGCATTCATGTTAAAGTGAATTTATTAGTTTAACTATCACAATAGTTTAAATTGATAAACTCAATTGACATCATATACAAGAGGGGGATAAATATTATGAGGCTAAAAAAACATTTTAAAACACAAAAATTATTAGTATGCTTATTTCTTAGTTTATGTGTTATTTCCTATCCATTTGTTACCTTTGGTAAAACACTAGTTAACTCACCGGTTGCAACAAATAATTCAAGTGATATCGATTCTGGTATAGCAAACTTAAATTATGACCGAAATGCAATTCTAGCAGTAAATGGTGATAATATAGAAAGCTTTGTTCCAAAAGAAGGTTTTGAATCAAAAGGAAAATTTATAGTAGTTGAACGTAATAAGAAATCACTTACAACATCACCAGTAGATATTTCAATTATCGATTCTGTAACTGATCGCACATTCCCAGGAGCATTACAACTTGCAAATGATGCTTTTGTTGAAAATCGACCTAATATATTAATGTGTAAAAGAAAACCTTTAAATATCTCTATAGATTTACCAGGTATGAAAAATGGAAACACAATAGCAGTGCAAAACCCAACATATGGTAATGTATCTGGAGCAATAGATGGATTAGTATCTACTTGGAATGAAAAATATTCAACCACACATACTTTACCTGCAAGAACACAGTATTCAGAGTCTATGGTTTATAGCAAAAATCAAATATCAAGTGCTCTTAATGTTAATTCTAAAGTTCTTGATAATTCACTTGGAATAGACTTTAACGCTATATCAAATGGTGAGAAAAAAGTAATGGTTGCTGCATATAAGCAAATATTCTATACTGTAAGCGCAGAATTACCTAATAATCCATCAGATCTTTTTGATGATAGTGTTACTTTTCAAGAATTAACTCGTAAAGGAGTAAATAATGAAGCACCACCTGTTATGGTGTCCAATGTAGCTTATGGTAGAACAATTTATGTAAAATTAGAAACATCATCTAAGAGTAAAGATGTACAAGCTGCATTTAAAGCATTACTTAAGAATAACAACGTAGAGGCTAGTGGACAATACAAAGATATTTTTGAAGAAAGTTCATTTACTGTTGTAGTATTAGGCGGGGATTCAAAGGAACACAATAAGATTATCACAAAAGATTTTGATGAAATACGAAATATAATTAAGGAAAATGCTGAATTTAGTCCTAAAAATCCAGCATATCCAATTTCATATACAAGTGTTTTCTTAAAAGATAATTCAGTTGCTGCTGTTCATAATAAAACAGATTATATTGAAACTACATCTACAGAATATTCTAGAGGTAAAATAATTCTTGACCATAGCGGTGCATATGTTGCTCAATTTGAAGTATCATGGGATGAGTTTTCATATGATGAGAACGGAAAAGAAATACTAAACCATAAAACATGGGATGGAAACTATAAAGACAAAACAGCTCATTACTCTACAGTAATATCACTTCCACCTAACTCAAAAAATATAAGAATTTTGGCAAGAGAGTGCACAGGCCTTGCATGGGAATGGTGGAGAACAATTATTAATGAATATAATGTTCCATTAACAAATGAAATAAAGGTTTCAATTTGGGGAACTACATTATATCCATATACTAGTATTAGTCATTAATAAATAAAAATTTTAATACCATAGTAATCTTTTTATAAAAAAGTTACTATGGTATTTTTCTATTTAACTATTTCATTATCGTTGTATATATTGGTTATATGCTTAAGTTTCTTTATAAAAAATGATTAGGTTATTTCTTTTATTCATTTAAAAGAGATTTATCTGGAGTTACAAGAATCTTTACATGTTTTTTCTTTTCAGGGCCAGTTAATGCACCAAAACCTTCTTCTACTATATCATCAAGAACTATTTTCTTAGTTATATATCCTTCTGCTTTAATTCTTCCATCGTTCATTTGTGCAATTGTTGCTGGAAATTCATGTCTATAAGCTAAGGTACCCACTATTTTCTTTTCAGAAAACACTAAGGCATTAGGATTAAAACTTACATCCTCTTCCCAAATACTTGTCACTACAAGAGTTCCTTCATACTTTAAGCTATTTAATCCTACATCAAAGCCTATCTTTGCTCCTGTAGTTTCAAATGCTGCATCTACGCCTATTCCATTAGTAAGTTTTTTAACTTCCTCGGCTATATCAACTTCATTTGGATCAAGTACAACATCTGCTCCTGCTCTCTTTGCATATTCTTGTCTAATTGATTTTCTTTGTAATACTACTACTAATTTTGCTCCTGCTGCTTTTAAGCACTCAATTGTTGCAAGCCCTATTGGTCCTGAACCAAGTACAATAGCAGTATCTCCTGTTTTAAAATTAGAAATTCTAATAGAATGAAGCGCTACAGCCATTGGTTCTATTAATGCTGCCTGTTCATAAGACATACTATCTGGTATTTTATGTATAAATTCTTCTGGAAATACAGTATATTCTGCAAGTCCTCCACCACTGCCACAAAGTCCATGGAATCCTAGTGAAGAGCATAGATTATATTTACTTTCTCTACAAGCTGGGCATTCTCCACAAGCTACTATAGGTTCTACAGTAACTCTATCTCCAGCTTTAAACTTAGTTACACCTTCTCCAACTTCTACGACCTCTCCTGAAAATTCATGACCTAGAACTACTGGTGCCACATTACCACTTAAAGGATGTGGTTGTCCAACTGGTATAAAAATAGGTCCTCCTAAATATTCATGTAAATCTGAACCACATATTCCACACCATTTAACTTTAACTTTTACATTTCCTTTAGTAACCTTTGGTTCCTCTATTTCTTCAACTCTAATATCTTTTTTATTGTACCATAACGCTGCCTTCATAATAAAATACCTCCTAAAGATAATCATCATATATTGTTAATTTTCTCACATACCTATAAAGCAATTATTATACCAAGACATCGAATTGTGATACTTTTTTAGATATTATTTAATTTCTCTTACTCACTTTGTTATAAACAGTTGTATCAAGCCATTTTCCTATGATTCAAATCTCTATAATTAAAATTCAATTTAATATGAAAAATAATTATTAAAATAAATAATCTCAAAATGATACATATTTTACTGTTTCATTTTGAGATTATCTTTATTTTATTCTCATTTTGATACATACACAATGCTATTTATTGATAGTTAAAAAACAAACAAAGCTACACATTTTTTATATTATATTTCTTTATCTTTCTATAAATAGTAGCCCTACTTATTCCTAACATTTCCGCAGATTTTACTATATTACCTTCACAAAGATTAATAGCTTTTATTATACTTTCTTTTTCTAAAACATCTATAGGAAGTATCTTATCTAAATCCTTTGATTCTTCATTATTAAAACTACTTTCTATTATGGAATCATTTTCTGAATACTGCATATAGATCATATCATTTTCACTAGAGTAATAATCCCTCTCTATTACATTCCTAAGTTCTCTTATATTGCCAGGCCAGTCATGCTTTTTTAATTGATTTATATAATCTTTTTTTATAAGCTTACATTTATCCATATTTTTTATATTAAGATTATTAACAAAATATTTTGCTAGTATTTCTATATCTTCTTTTCTATCTTTTAAAGGAATCGTTTTTATGTTCATTACATTTAACCTATAATATAAATCTTCTCTAAAGGTTTTTCTATTTATTTCTTCTATTAATTCTTTATTAGTTGCTCCTATTATTCTCACATCTAATTTCTTTTCATAATTTCCGCCAACTCTAACAATGGTATTGTTGTCTAAAACTCTTAATAGTTTAGATTGCATATCTAGTGGAAGTTCTCCTAATTCATCTAAGAAAATAGTTCCCCCATCAGCTAATTCAAACTTTCCTGGATGCCCTTCTTTAGCAGCTCCAGTAAAAGCACCTCTATCATATCCAAAAAGTTCACTTTCCATTAACTCTCTAGGTATTGAAGCACAATTTACAGCTACAAAAGGACCATTATTTCTTTCACTGTAATTATGTATAGCTTGAGCTATCAACTCTTTTCCGGTACCACTAGCCCCTTCTATTAGTATATTACAATCACTTTTTGAAGCTTTCTTTGCAAAATTTATCATATTTATCATTTTCTCGTTACTAGTTACAATATCTTTAAATGTATAAGTTGCATTATAACCTACTACTTTATTTACAAACTTATGTACAAATTTACTTTCCCCAAAAGTTATAACTACTCCCATAAACTTATTATTAACACTCATTGGTACTACATTCAATATACACTTTATTCTTCTATTTTTAATATGAAAATCACATTCTATATTATTGTAGGACTCATCATAGTTTTCTATAATGTAATTAAAATTTAAATTTCCCAAGGCTTTCTTTATATTTATTTTAAATATTTCATTTCTATCTATACCTAAGATATTTTCCGCTCTATGATTTACTTTCTTAATATTAAAATTTTCATCTATAACTATCATACCTTCTATAATAGAATCAAAAGTTATATTTAATAGGTTATAGGATAATATAAGTTCTAATTGTTTCTTTATAGATTCAGCTGCTGCAATAACTATTCCTAAAGTATGCAGATGAGCATCTTTACATATACCAGACATATTAATACATCCTAATACTTTGCCGTCACTATCATGAATAGGTGCTGAAGAGCATGTCCAAGAATGTTGTTCTATTCCATAATGTTCAGCACCTATAGTTTGTATTGGTTTATTTAAATACAAACAGGTTCCTATAGCATTAGTTCCTACTGCTTTTTCCGACCACAATGCTCCCTTTATAAATCTTAATTCCTCAGCTTTCTCTAAAATATTCTCATCGCCAATAACATCTAATATGTATCCATCTTTATCTGAAAGAAACAGTGCAAAACCTGAGCCTGATATTGTGTTATATAAATTCTCCATTATAGAATGTGCCACTGAAACTAATTCCACATTCTTTCTTATTTTAATTTCTACAGGAACTTTGTATTCCTCAATACCTCTTCCATCCATATAATCTACATTATATTCCTTGCACCTTATCCATGAATTTCTTATATCCTTTTTAATTTCTTTATTAACCTTATTATGTTTTACAAATTCATTCCAAGCTTTTGTAACAAAATTCATATAATCATTCATATTACCACCCCTTCCCCCTATATATAGATATACTAGTTTTAAAATTAATCTATCCATTCATAAAATTGTACTGTTAGTTATTTAAGTTTACACTTATACAATACGAATTAACTATTGACAATGGACAATTATTGATATTTCTCTCATAAGAGAGAAATTTTAAATTTATTTATTTTAAAAATGACAGAAACACTTTTATCAAAAAATCTATTTGTAGTGGAAATTAGTTTTAATCAAA
>NZ_DDOV01000040.1 GCF_002341865.1 Clostridium sp. UBA2485
CTAGTAAAAAATTAGTTTAAGAAATTAATTTATAAAGAATTAATTTCAATCATAATTGTGAATTTTGCATTGTGAGTTGTGGATTAAAGTATGCAACAGTTTAACTATATTAGCTATACATTAACTTTTTAGGTAGTTTATCTATAGTATGCTGATTAGTTAATTTTTAAAGATAACTAATTTTTATTTTTAAATTTACCTATTAATTTTAGTTACTTCTACACCTTTATAATAATGACTTAATATTTGTTTATAATCTTTACCATCTTTAGCCATAGCGTTTGCACCCCACTGACTCATACCTACACCATGTCCAAAACCGCTGCAGCTTATTTCTAATTCACTATCTAAAAAATTCAAATTAAAATTAGCGGAATTTAAATTATATAAGGCTCTAAATTTAGTTCCTGCTATAACGGTATCTCCTAACTTTATTTCCTTGACACTTCCCCCCTCAGTTCGTCCTAGTATTTTAATTTGACTTTTAATATTGCTTACTACCATATTGGCATTATATTCATTATTCACTTTATCTACTAACTGGCCATAAGGTACTTTCACAGTGCTTTTATATCTAGGTGCCTGTTCCTCGCCTTCACTTTCAACACTTCTTAAATATGGAAGAGCATTAACAAATACATCCTCGGAATTTTCTGTTCTTCCACTACTAGTTGAAAAATAATATGCGCCTCTTGCTAATTCATTATTATAAGTAATAACTTGACCTTCTGTTGCTTTCACAATTTCCTCAACTTTCTTCCAATTTTCATTTGCCGAATCTCCCCAAAGTTCCATTCTTTTTTCCTTATTCATATAAACTTGACAATGAATAGTATCACAAAGATCTGCCCCATTTCCTTTTGAGCATCCTCCTCCTAATACTTTAGTATGTGCGATGGTATATGTTCTTGCAGCTACTGCTTGTGCCTTTAAAGCCTCTACTTCAAAATTTATAGGCATTTCACTACTGATTACTCCTTTTATATACTCTTCTAATGGTAGTTCTACAACTCTATTCTCTTTACTAAGATAAATTTTTACTACAGGTACGTTAATATTATAAGTAGTTGCTGTCCCCTTTTCACTCTTACCATCCTTTATTTTGACTTCCTGTTCTTTTATTTCGAAGGGATTAGTGGTCTCTTCCTTATTATCTCCTAAAATGAAATAAGTTGATAATAATAAAAATACAAATCCTAAAGCTAAAAATATTAACACTCTAATAATTTGTGAAGCTAAATCCTCAGAGACTATCCCTTTACATTTGTTTATATTTTTATAGTTATTTGTAGATCTCATTTTATTCTCCTCCCACTCAGTATTTCATAAGCTTTAATGTTAATTTGCTATATATGTTTATAATATTGTCATTAAGATATTATTAAAGTTATTAGATATTTATTAATAAATATCTAATAATATAACCACTAATTTATTTTAAAAATTATTATAGTAATATTAAATTTAAAATTGATGTTTACAGTAATATAATTAATACCTTTAAGTAAGAAAATAAAAGAATTTTTTTAAGCAAAATAAGAAGAGACTATGAATAAAATCCATAATCTCTTTTATCTATACTTTAATTCTTTCAATATCTGCTCCAAGTTCTCTCAATTTATTTTCTATAGAAACGTATCCTCTATCTATATGGAATACATCTGAAACTATAGTTTCCCCTTTAGCACAAAGTCCTGCCAATACTAACGCCGCACCTGCACGTAAGTCTGTTGCTTTTATTTCTGCACCTGTGAGAATATCTACGCCTTCTACTACCGCACACCTTCCATCTATTTTAATATTTGCTCCCATTCTTATAAGCTCTCCAACCTGCATAAATCTATTTTCAAATATAGTTTCTGTTATTAGACTAGTTCCTTTTACCGTACATAAGAGGCTCATCATTTGAGACTGCATATCTGTTGGAAACCCTGGATATGGCATAGTTTTTATATCTATAGGTTTCAATATACTATTGCCATCAACAATTAAACTATTACTATCACATTCAATTGTAACTCCCATTTCCTTTAATTTTGCAATAATTGGTTTTAAGCACTCTTCATTAATATTATTTATCTTTATTCTGCTCTTAGTAATAGCAGCGGCTATCATAAACGTTCCTGCCTCAATTCTATCAAATATAGGCGTGTGACTTACTCCATCTAATGCATCTACACCTTTTATTATTATGGTGTCTGTTCCTTCCCCTTGGATATCTGCACCCATTTTTCTTAGGAAAGTAGCTAAGTCAACAATTTCTGGTTCTTCCGCTGCGTTTTCAATAATGGTTTCTCCCTCTGCTAAAACCGCCGCCATCATTATATTTTCTGTTGCTCCTACAGAAGGAAAATCTAAATATATTTTTTTGCCTATTAGCTTTCTTGCCGTAGCCTCTACATATCCATGACCCATAGTAATATCCGCTCCTAAGGCCGATAATCCTTTCAAGTGTAAATCTATAGGTCTTGATCCTATATTACATCCTCCTGGAAGAGAAATTTTAAACCTTCCAAATCGTCCAATCATTGCTCCCATTATTAAAAAGGAAGCTCTCATCTTTCTCACTAATTCATGATCAACATTACTATCATTTAATCTTGAAGTATTTATTGTTACAATATTACTTTTGGAATCTATATCTACGTCTGCATAAAGTGACCTTAACACATCGCAAAGCACATAAACATCTTCTAGCATAGGTGCATTTTTCAAAGTACACTGTCCGCCGCTTAATATGGTCGCTGCTAATATAGGCAACACTGAATTTTTAGCTGAACTTATGTTCACTTCTCCTCTTAATGTTTTACCACCTTTTAAAATAAATTTATCCATGTTAATCCTCCATCAATAGTGCTGATTTAAAACGCTAAGGTTATTTCTGGGGTACCCATAATTAAATAATTACCTGAAGAGTATCTTACAACAGCAAATTGGAAGTCTATTAATTCATTATTTACTCTTTTAGCAACATAATTTTTAGTATTACAAATAGTGCTATAACCATTATTCAATTTTACAGTATTTAAACCTATAGCTTTCTTGTTTTCTAAAGCGTTTATTATACTATAATTAATAGTTTTCAAATTCTTTTCTTCAAGCATAGACTTAACTTGACGATAATATTGTACATTATAAGCATGTTCTGATAATACTTTATCTAATACCCCTTTTAAATCTTCTAATTTATTTTCATTGGTCTTTTCTACTAAATTTATAGTTATTAAAGTTTCGTCTTTATAGCAAGTTTTCTCAATATAACCATAAATCTTATCAAACTTAAATTCTCTATAATTAGAGTTATCATATATTGTTTTCTCTTCTATTGAAGTTGTGTATTCTCTTAATAATAGTAACAAGTTTTCATAGTAGTAATCATAGTTTTTATCTGCCTTAAAGGTGGTCGTAATAGAAACTTCCACTATATTACTATTTGTTGTAGATAAGATTTCATTAAATACGTCTGTCCTCTCTTTAGCCTGAAAGAAAAATATATTAAAATTAATTATAACTATAGTCATTATCAAAAAAATTACTGCTCTTTTTCTCTTAATCATATCAATTCCCCCATTCACTTAAATTATTGACTTGGGTATAAAATTTTATTCCCTTATTCAGGAAAATAATAAATTATCCCTCCTCAACTAAGAAGAGGGTTAATAATTAGGGAATTGATATATTATATATTATTAATATATAACCAAAGCATCAAAATTGTGCATTATTGTTTAATAATGTAGAAAAATAAAAAAATATTATTAATTATCATAACTTTTCACATATATAATTAAAGATTTAAGATAATAAATATTATAAAAATTAAATATAATACTATTTTAAGTTTAAAGAAAATCTCAAAATATATTTATCAATTACATAAAAAAAGAAAAGTGACTAGGCACTTTTCCTAAAAATCATAATAAAAATCCATAATTGTAGCTTTATTTAATACTAATTAAATAACGAAGAAAAAGTAGAAACATTTTTTAATAGTTTAATGGCAGTATTTAAATCAATATACTTCTCTCCATCTAATTCTATGCTATTATTCATAAACTGCTTTACTGCTTCCTCATACTCGTATTCAATATTAACTACAGAAGAATCCGGCACTTTAATTCTATTATTCTCCATTTTCCTCTTCCTTTCTAAGATAATATATACATAGTATGTATTAAAGTAGAAATTTTTATCCTTAAATATATATTTCCTAGGAAATCGACAAGATTATACATTTTATATTTAACACATTGTCTAATAAAAAAGATATCTTTTTCAAAGTTCTTTTAACCGCAATTTAAGCCTTCTCTAAAAATAGCTAGTTAAAAATTCTAAAGATATTTATATTAGACAAAAAATAAGCTTCCACAAATAGTAATACTATCTGTGGAAGCTTACATTTCAGTATTTATATACAATATATCAAAATACTGATTAATTATTTTATTGAAGATATTTTAAGTCTCATTAAAGATCTTCTAAGAGCTCTTTCTGCTCTTTTAATGTCTATATTATCTTTATTTTTTAACCGTTCTTCTGCTCTTTCTTTAGCAGCTTTAGCTCTTTCTTCATCTATGTCTTCTGGCCACTCAGCCACACTACATAACATTGTCACTACATTATTTTTTACTTTTATAACTCCGTTAGATGTAAAGCCATGAAATTCTCTATCATTTATATCTTGAAAGGTAGTTATAGTTGGTACTAAGTCAGATGCCATAGATATATGGTTAGGAAGTATTCCAAATCTTCCTTCACTACTTTCTGAGTTTAATTTCACAACTTCACCTTTATAAAATTCTTTATCTGGAGTCATTATTATAAGTTTGAAACTCTTCTCCATAGCTTTCCTCTTTCATAAATTTTATTCTAAAGTTTTAGCCTTTTCTACTGCTTCGTCAATAGTTCCAACGAATAAAAATGCAGATTCAGGTAACCCATCATGTTTACCTTCTAGGATTTCCTTAAAACCTCTTATAGTATCCTTTATAGGCACATATTTACCTTTAATTCCTGTAAACTGTTCTCCTACAGTAAATGGTTGAGACAAAAATCTCTGAATTTTTCTTGCTCTACCAACTACAAGTTTATCTTCTTCTGAAAGCTCATCTACTCCTAATATAGCAATTATATCTTGAAGTTCTTTATATCTTTCTAATATATGTTTAACATTAGTAGCTACCTCATAATGTTCTTCTCCAACAATTCTAGGATCAAGCATTCTTGAGCTTGATTCCAGCGGATCTACTGCTGGATATATTCCTAGCTCAACTATGGATCTTGAAAGAACTGTTGTTGCATCTAAGTGTGAAAATGTTGTTGCTGGTGCTGGGTCTGTTAAGTCGTCTGCTGGAACATATACTGCTTGAACAGAAGTTATAGAACCGTTTTTAGTAGAGGTAATTCTCTCCTGAAGTGCTCCCATTTCCGTAGCAAGTGTTGGTTGATATCCAACAGCACTTGGAATCCTTCCAAGTAATGCTGAAACCTCAGAGCCTGCTTGTGTAAATCTAAATATATTATCTATAAATAACAAAACATCCTGACCTTGATCTCTAAAGTATTCAGACATTGTAAGACCTGTCAACGCAACTCTCATTCTCGCTCCAGGCGGTTCATTCATCTGCCCAAAAACTAAAGCTGTCTTGTTAATAACTCCAGATTCCTTCATTTCGTTATAAAGGTCATTACCTTCTCTTGTTCTTTCTCCAACACCAGTGAAAACAGAAAGTCCACCGTGTTCTTTTGCAATATTATTTATAAGCTCTTGAATCAATACAGTTTTTCCTACTCCTGCACCACCAAATAGGCCTATTTTTCCTCCACGTTGGTATGGTGCTATAAGGTCAATAACCTTAATTCCAGTTTCAAAAACCTCAGGTTCTACAGATTGTTCTTCAAAGGAAGGTGCTGGTCTGTGAATTGTGTAATAGCTTTCTCCATTAAATTCACCTTGATCATCAATTGGCTTTCCTAGTACATTAAAAAGTCTTCCAAGTACAGGGTTACCTACAGGGATTGCAATTGCTCTTCCTGTATCTACTGCCTTAACTCCTCTTTTTAAACCTTCTGTGCTTTCCATCGCTATAGTTCTTACTATATCATCACCTATATGTTGTTCAACTTCTGCAATTATAGTTTTACCATCCATTTTTATTTCTATAGCATTGTATATATTTGGAAGTGATCCTGATTCAAACTTTATATCTATAACAGGTCCTATAATTTGTACGACCTTTCCTATTCGCTGTGACATATTACCCCTCCAAATTCATCAGTCTTTTTAAAATTATTCTTGTGCCTGTGCTCCACCTACTATTTCTGAAAGCTCTTGAGTTATGGCACTTTGCCTTATTCTATTATACTTTAAGTTAAGTTCATCCAATAAGGTATCTGAATTACGAGTTGCTCCATCCATAGCTTCCATTCTGTAACTTTGTTCACAAACCTTAGAATGAAGCATAGAATTTAGCACTTTTCCATTTAAATATAAATCTATTACATTTTCAGTTAAAGTTTCTGAATTAGTGTTAAACTCCAAAGTTCCATTAGAATGAGTAAAATTCTCCATATTAATTGGCAGTATTTTTTCCATTCTAACCTGTTTTTTGAGTTGAGAAATAAACTCTGTATAAACAATATGAACTTCTGAAACTTCTCCTTTTCTGTATAAATCAAAGGCATGATTGTATATAGCTGAGGATTCTTTAACTGTAGGTACATCACCTACGTCAACATATTCTGCCACTGTGTCAACCTTATATCTATTGAACAATGTTTTTCCTCTTGCTCCTACAACTAGTACTAAACTATCTTCTCTATTATTTTCAATTTCATCTATAACATAATTTACTATAGAACCATTAAAGGAACCACATAAACCCATATCAGAAGTAAGTACAATATATAATTTTTTAGAACTATTGTTTTTGACGGTGTAAATACTCTCATCTTCATAGCTTTTTAAAACCTCATTATATACTTCTTCACACTCTTTAAAATAGTAGTTATTAGCGGACAATTTTTGTCTCGTCTTTTTAAGCTTTGAGGTAGCAACTAGTCCTAATGCCTTTGTAATTTTCCTAGTGTTTTTTATAGATTTAATTCTTCTCTTAATTACTATAAGTCCTGTTGCACTCATTTTCTACACCCCTATAGTTCTAATGAGAATTCACTTTTAAACTCTTCTATAGCAGCTACAAGTTTATCCTCAATTTCTTTATCTAATTCTTTTCTTTTTAATATAAGTTCTCCAACTTCCTTATAATGTGTACTCATAAATTCTAAGAAATCTCTTTCAAAATCCTTAATTTTAGATACAGGTATATCCATTAGATGTCCATGAACACCTGCATATAAAATCATAATTTGCTTTTCAACTGGCATAGGAACGTATTGATCTTGCTTTAGTATTTCAACTAATCTTCTACCTTTTTCAAGTCTTCTTTTAGTTTCTTTATCAAGATCAGAGCCAAATTGAGCAAAAGATGCTAACTCTCTATATTGAGCAAGTTCTAATCTTAACGTTCCTGATACTTGCTTCATAGCTTTTATCTGAGCATTTCCTCCTACCCTAGAAACTGATATACCTGCATTAACTGCTGGTCTCTGTCCTGAGTAAAATAGCTCTGTTTCTAAGAAAATCTGACCATCAGTAATAGAAATGACATTAGTAGGTATATATGCTGTAACATCACCTGCTAAAGTTTCTATTATTGGAAGAGCTGTTAATGACCCTCCACCTAACTTATCAGAAAGTTTTGCAGCTCTTTCTAATAATCTTGAATGTAAATAGAAAACATCTCCTGGATAGGCTTCTCTTCCTGGTGGTCTTCTAAGTAGTAATGCCATTGTTCTATAAGCAACAGCGTGCTTAGATAAGTCATCATATACCACTAAAACGTCTTTACCTTTATTCATGAAATACTCACCCATACTACAACCTGCAAAAGGTGCTAAATATTGTAGTGGTGCTGATTGTGAAGCAGTAGAAGCTACTACAATTGTATAATCTAATGCACCCATTTCTTTTAAAGTGTTAACTATATGTGCAACCGTTGATTGTTTTTGACCTATTGCAACATAAATACAAAT
Source organism: Clostridium sp. UBA2485 (assembly GCF_002341865.1). GTDB lineage: Bacteria > Bacillota > Clostridia > Clostridiales > Clostridiaceae > Clostridium_J. The sequence goes on from NZ_DDOV01000040.1 coordinate 8,095, forward strand.
AACATCTTTACCTTTTTGATTTAATATTGCATCTAAAGCTAAAGCTGTTTTTCCTGTTTGTCTATCTCCTATAATTAACTCTCTCTGACCTTTTCCTATCGGAATCATTGAGTCAATTGCCTTAATACCTGTTTGTAATGGTTGTTTAACTGATTGACGCTCAATAACACCTGGCGCATTTACTTCAACTGGTCTAAATTCTGTTGTATTTATTGGTCCCTTACCATCAATAGGCATTCCTAATGAATCTACAACTCTACCTATCAGTTCTTCACCTACTGGTACTTCTACAATCTTACCAGTTCTGTGTACTATATCGCCTTCCTTGATTCCTTTTTCTGAACCAAGTAAAACACACCCTACATTGTCTTGCTCTAAATTTAGAGCCATACCATATACTTTATTAGAGAATTCTAAAAGCTCTCCCTCTAAACAATCATCTAATCCATATACTCTAGCTATACCATCACCTATTTGAATTATGGTGCCTGCATCTACGGTATTAATCTTATTTTCGTATTTATCTAATTCTTTTTTTAGAAGAGCTGTTATCTCTCCTGGTTTAATATGCATTATTTCACCTCAATCCTATATAAAGACATATCTACTTTTAATGTACGGATTGTCTCATATTCTTTATCTTACCTTTAACGGTACCGTCTATTATATCTTCTCCTATTTTGATATAAACTCCACCTAAAATATTTTCATCAATAACTTCTCTTATAACAACATTAACGCTATAGAATTCTGACAATCTCTTTTCTAGGTCTTTTCTTTGAGTATCATTTAAAGAAGTTGCTGTTCTAACTTCAGCCTCAATAGTTTTCTTTTTATTATCATAGTTTCTTAATTTTTGTTGTTCGTCTATACTTTCATCAAGTTCTTCAAAACTTCTGTCTGATAATGGTCCTTTAAATAAAATTCCTCTATGCTTAAAGTTACTAAGCTTTCCTTTTACTGTAGCATCAATTACATCCTCACCTACAGTTACATGAATTCCACCTAAAATACTACTATCTATAACTTCCTCAATAACGAACTTTCTTTCATAGAACTTTTCAAGATTAGCTATTAGATTTTTTCTTTGAATTTCAGTAAGTGGATTAACGGTTTTAACTATTCCTGTTAATACTTTAAACTTATCTTCCAAATAAACTTTATCTGTTCTCTTTTCTTCCATAAGTCCTTTCATTGCTTCAAATCTATTCCTTACAGTTCCATCTATAACGTCATCTCCAACTTTTATAAACATACCGCCTAATAAATTTTCATCAACTTTTTCTGAAATTACAATCTCTTTATTATATTTTTTTTCTAGTTTTTCTTTTAAACTTAATTTTTGTTCATCACTTAGTTTTACAGCAGTTCTAACTTCAGCTTCAATCATATTATGACGTTCAAAATAAATAAGTCTCATTTGGTTATATTTTTCTTTTAAATATAATATTCTATCTTTCTCAATTAATAAAATTAAGAAATCCAAAAGCTCCTCACTAACTTGATCTTTAAAAAGTTTTGTGAAAATTTCCTTTTTAGCTGCTCTGTGTATTTGAGGATGTTCTATTATTTTAATAAGTTCATCACCAGTTTCCATACTTTCGACAATGATACTTAGGTCCTCTAAAGTTTGTTCTAAAGTTCCTCGCTTTTCACAAACATCATATAATGCTAATGCGTATCTTCTGTCTAGAAATTCATACATTTTAATTACCTACCTTGGAGATAAACTCATCAATAAGTCTTTTATGCTCATCCTCATCAATTTTCTTCTCTAATGCTTTCTCAGCTAAAACTAAAGATAAATCAATAACTTGTGATTTAATTTCACCTTCAGCTTTACGTTTTTCTCTTTCAATGTCCTGCTTAGCCCTTGCACGAACTATATCTGCTTCTTTTTTAGCTTCTTCAATCATTTCGTCATAAACTCTTTCAGCCTTAACCTTATAAGTTTCTATTAGCTTCTGACCATCTTCTCTATATCTCTTAATTTTTTCTTCTTGCTCTGCTTTTAAGCTTTCGACTCTACTTTCTTCAAGCTTAGCCTTTGCAAAAGAGCCCTCAACTTCTTGCTTCCTTGATTCTATCATTTCCATTGTTGGCTTAAAAACAAATTTTCTTAGTATAAAAAAGAATATAAAAAAGTTTATTGTTCCAGCTAAAACTATACTTAAATTTATATCCATATAAAATCCTGGTTCTATATCCTAGACCAGGATTTTCACCTACCCTTCTTAATAAATTTTTAGCCTTTTACGCCAAATAGAACTAGTAATAATCCTATAAGGAAACCATATATAGCTGTAACTTCTGAGAAAGCTCCCCCTATGATTAATGCGTTCATTATTTTTCCGCTTGCATCTGGTTGTTTTGCTATACTTTCAACAGCTTTAGCAGTTGCGTTTCCTGTTCCTATACCTCCACCAATAACTGATAATGCTGCTATTCCAGCACCTACTGCTGACATACCTGCTATAAATGCACCTGAATCTATATTCATAATTAAAATCCTCCTTAAAATACTTTAATTTATTTATAATTTTTTAGTGTTCTGATGTTATCTTGATATGAATCATAGTTAACATTACAAATATTATGGTCTGAATTATCCCATCAAAGAAGTCAAAATAAAAAGCAAAGGGAACTGGAATTCCTATAGTTGCAATAAAATGAATATGACCTAGTGCTTCATATAAAAGCTCCATAACCATTGTTGCAGCAAATACATTACCAAATAATCTTAAACTTAATGATACTGGTAACATTACTCTTTCCAATATATTTATTGGTAATAATAGTGCTATAGGGCTAGCATACCCTTTAAAATACCCTTTTAATCCTAACTTCTTAATTGTATAACCTTGGATTACTAAAAATGTTGTAAGTGCCAACCCTATGGTTACACTCAGCTCTGATGTCGGTGGCTTTAATCCAAACATACCTATCATATTTAATGAAAATATATATAATGCTAATGCTCCAATATAAGGAACAAAGGCTAGTTTATCTTCTCCCATATTTTCACTAACTATTCCACTAAGCTTTTCAATTATTATCTCTATGGCACTTTGAATCTTTCCTGGAATCCTTTTAACTGTCTTACTATAAAGAATAGATAATATTGCTGTTACGCCAATAAAAATCCATTGAATTACTAAACTTAATGTAATATCAAACGGAAACCCAAATATATTTAACGTAAATATAGGTAAAACTTCCTCCATGTAAACACCCCTTTCTTATTGTTTAGCTTTAAAACCATATAATATTAATGAAATAATTTGAGAAGTATATCCAGCAATAAATATGAAAAAGTTAATAGTGCTTCTATTAACTATATAAGCTGCAACTAATGAAACTATAACTATTCTATAAATTTGACTCAGTATTAAAATCATTTTTGACATTGAGTTATTTTCTTTCACCGATATATTTAACACTAAGCTATTTACTAATAAGTTAATTAGTGCAATTCCTATTCCTAACATAAAAAATAAGCAGGCTTTTCCAAATATAAAATATCCTATGGATATAAATATTAATGATAAAATCAAATCAAAGCTTGCTACTTGTTTTAAAAGTGATGTATTCTCATTATACACTTGAAATTCCTCTCTCTATGGGCTTACTAAGATATACGCTCATTAAGCTACAATAAATTATATGCTTAGACATAATATTAATAAACATTGTAATTTGACTAAATTAGCTCGTTTTTGTGAATTGCAGTTCAATATACCTAAATATTTCATTGTGGATATGTTTTACTCTCTTTTAATCTATTTTTCTGAGCCATCAGATATTTCCTTCAATTGTTATTCAATTCTTTAACAACGTGGAATTTTCTGACTGATTAGTTCATAATGGTTATGAATAACGCTTCATAATATAATTCAATAAATTAATAGCTCATTAAAAATTAAACGATTTTATGAATTTATTACTTTTCAAAGTTTCATTTTACTGAAAACTCTATAGACGTTATTGTTTATCACTTTTAATAATATGAATAATCCAAATTGAACTTTATTCATTTTTTATTATATTTATATAGTATTTTGTGAATTAACATCTGAAAATATTCAAGTTTAATCTGCTTTATACTTTTATTTACTCTTATTTTCTCACTAATTCAAAAAAAGTAAAAGCATTAGAATTATGAAAGTTAATTCTAATGCTCTATAATTTTACACATTAATTGGAAAAGTAAGCTTTTAATATATTGCATATTTCAATAGAAGTTTTTCCATTCCCATAAGGATTTGAAAGATTACTCATATGTTCATAAGCATTCTCATCTCTAAGAAGTTTGTTAGCTTCAAAAACAATCGTGTTTATATCTGTTCCTACTAGTTTAATAGTACCTGCCTGTAGTGCTTCTTGTCTTTCGGTAACATTTCTCAATACTAGTACAGGTTTACCTAAATGAGGAGCCTCTTCTTGAATTCCTCCTGAATCTGTCATAATCATATAACATTTATTCATAAGATTATGAGCTTCTTCAGTATCTAATGGATTTAATAAATGTATTCTTTTAATTCCACCTAAATGTTTTTCTACATCTTCTTTAACTATAGGATTTAAATGAACTAAATATATTATTTCTACATCTTCATTTTCATTAACTATTTTTTTTAAAGATGTACATATATTTTCTATTCCTTCTCCCCAATTTTCCCTTCTATGGGCAGTTACCATAATTACCTTTTTATTTTCAAAATCAATGCTATTTAATTCTTCAGTTTTAAATTTATAGCTTTTCTTAACAGTATAATTCATAGCATCAATTACAGTATTACCCGTAACAAAAACACTATCTTCTCTAACATTTTCTCTTAATAAATTTTCTTTTGTAAGATTAGTAGGTGCAAAATGTAAATCTGCTATAGAACCTGCTAACTTTCTATTCATTTCCTCAGGGAAAGGAAAATATTTATTAAAAGTCCTAAGCCCAGCTTCTACATGTCCCACTTTTGTTTTATTATAAAAAGCAGCTAACGAAGCTACAAATGTAGTAGTTGTATCTCCATGTACTAATACTATATGTGGTTTTTCCTTTTGTATAATCTCACCTATACCTTCGAGTGCTCTACAGGTTATTCTACTTAAACTTTGCTTTTCAACCATGATATTTAAGTCATAATCTGGTTTTATAGAGAAAATTTCTAATACCTGATCTAGCATTTCTCTATGTTGTGCAGTTACACATACTATTGAATCAAATTCTTTTCTTTTTTCAAGCTCTTTAACAAGTGGTGCCATTTTAACTGCTTCTGGTCTTGTTCCAAAAACAGACAAGACCTTAATTTTTTCCATAGGTTTCACTCCTTAACTATTGTTCTCCATCAAATAAACCAAGTTCCCAAGCTATAAAGGCAATAAAAGTAACTACTGATGCCAATAAAAAATATGCTTTCTTACTGCTTATTTGCATTGCAATTATAGCTATACCACCTAATATTGCACTAATTAAATACATTATTAAAACAACTTGTCTTTGTGTTAAGCCAAGTCCTAATAATCTATGGTGAAGATGTCCTTTATCTCCTTGCATTATAGGTTTACCATTTACCTTTCTTCTTATCATGGCAAATAGTGTATCGTAAATTGGAAGACCTAAGGCTAAAAGTGGAACAGCTATAACCAAAGCTGTAGCAGATTTAATTGCTCCATCGATAGAAATAGCAGCTAATAAAAATCCTAAAAGCTGTGAACCTGTATCTCCCATAAATATACTTGCAGGATTAAAATTATAAGGTAAGAATCCAATAATTGCGCCACTTAATATAGCAGTTAAAAAAGCTGCATCTACTCTTCCATTTATGATAGAAACTATAAATAAAGTTACAGAAGATATAAATCCTACTCCAGCAGCTAAACCGTCAACTCCATCTATTAAATTAAAAGCATTTGTTATACCTATAACCCAAATAATAGTTAATGGAATTCCTAACAACCCTAGATTTAAAAAGCTACCTCCACTATTTAATGGATTTGTAACTAATGTTATCTTAAGCCCAAATACTATTAAAATAATTGCTGCTACTATTTGAAAAACTAACTTATATTTTGGTCTTAATTCTTTAATATCATCAATTATTCCACCAATTACAATTACAGTAGCACCAATAAGAAGTCCTAAATCTTGAATAGAAAAATTACTTATGTTTAGAACTACTCCTACGATAAAAGCAATATAAATTGCTACTCCACCCATAAGAGGAGTAGGCTTGTTATGTATTCTTCTTGAATCACTTGGAATATCTATTGCCTTTAACTTAATGGCTAATTTTCTAACTAATGGTGTTACTACTCCTGATATAATTGCTGTAATAATCACCAATAAAACTATACTATCCATATAAAACCTTCCTATGAAATTTTATTCGCTTTAGTTTCTAAACTAAAATAATGTTGTTTAATGTTACAACTACTAAAACTCAATAATTTACATAATTATAATTAAGTATTATTTTTTTAAATTTATTAATTAAGTCCATACTTATAATAATAAATATAAATGCTCATTAGTTAACTCAATTCCTAACTAACTAAAAAAATATATTTTTGTTATTTAAATACGAAACTTTTTCTAAAATATTATCTTAGTTTTAATATCCTTCTTCTTCTGTAAGAGAGTCATCATTTTCAATCCATTTGTTAACATACACTTCCCTATAATCTGTCTTGCTATCTCTTATTATAACCTTTTCTATACCAGCGTTTATTATAAATCTTTTACAAAGTGCACAAGGAGATGCATTTTCAACTAAATTTCCCGTAGATTGCTCTTTTCCCACTAGATACAACGTTGATCCTATCATATCATGTCGTCTTGCAGAAATTATGGCATTTTGTTCTGCATGAACTGATCTACAGAGCTCATACCTAGTTCCCCTAGGAACTTTTAATTCTTCTCTTCTACAAACACCAATATCACTACAATTTTTTCTTCCACGAGGTGCTCCTGAATATCCGGTAGCCATTATCTCATCGTTTTTTACTATCAACGCTGCAAAGTTTCTTCTTAAACAAGTTCCTCTCTCCAAAACTGTTTCACATATATCTAAATAATAATTATGTTTATCTATTCGCTTCATAAAATCCCCTCAAAAATTAATATGTATTCTACCTTATTATATAAAAAAACTATAATAAAGTCACGTATTTTCAGTTTTCATCTTAAATCGCTATAATATTAACTACTTTTAATTCACTATTAAACGCTAAATAGAATTTCATAAATTATTTTAGTTAATTGATTTTATTTAATAATATTTTGTAAGTAATCTCAAAAATCTTATGAAATAAAAATAAAGTAAACACTATGAATCATAAATAGGCTTTATTAACATTTGTCTAAATGTGTAATTTGTAGTAAAATAATTTATATGTAAATTATGTAAATACCTTTGAAGTTTAATATAATATAAAATATAATTAACTAAATACTTATAAAATTGCAGAGGTGTATTATGGATTATATAATAAAAGCACTTAAAAAATGCATTCTTTTTAAAAACTTATCAGAAGAAGAAATTAAAAAAACTCTATCCACAGCCAGATATACTATATATAATCAATGTAAAAATTGTGTTAATTGCAAAACTTGTGTTTTAGCACTTGAGGGTGATGATTGTACTTCCTTAGGTATTGTACTTGAAGGAACAATAGAAATTCAAAAGCAATATCCTAATGGTAAAATAGTATCACTTAGTACATTAAAAACAGGAAATATATTTGGGGAAGCCATTGTTTTTTCTACACATCATAAATATCCTGCTACGATTATCAGTAATAAAAACTCAATAGTTATGTATATTTTAAAAGAAGATATCATATCAATGTGTAGTGGCAATACATTAATTTTAAACAATTTCATGGAGCTTCTATCTAGTAAGATACTTAATTTAAATAAAAAAATCACTGAACTATCTTTAGAAACTTTAAGACAAAAGCTTTGTTTCTACCTATTACAAGAATATAAAAAACAAAAAAACTTAAAATTAACTATTCCTATGTCTAAAAAAAGTTTATCAGAATATTTTGGTGTCCAACGACCTTCTCTTTCGAGAGAATTAATTAATATGAAAAATGATAAATTAATTAATTCTAACAAGAATATCATAGAAATTTTAGACTTAGATAGACTTCAACAATATATTGATATATATTAATTATTAGCTAAAGCTTTATATTTCAACAAGTTATCACTTCAACTTAAAAATTTCTAAAAATTTCGTTAAAAAATAATAATTTTCTCTTGATAATTATTATCCGATAGTATATAATAAATTTGTAAGGAAGATTAAAACAATTAAACAAAATAATTCATTAAATTAGTAAATCATATTACACTATAAACTAAAAAATATTTTTATTTATTATTAAGGAGGATTTTTTTATTATGAAAAAGTTTGTTTGTACAGTATGTGGATATATTCACGAAGGAGATTCAGCACCAGAGTTTTGCCCAATTTGTAAAGCGCCAGCTGACAAATTTATAGAAAAAGTTGAAGGACAAATGGCTTGGGCTGATGAGCATAGAATAGGAATAGCTAAGGACGTAGATCCAGAAGTTATAGAAGGATTAAGAGCTAACTTTGTAGGAGAATGTACAGAGGTTGGAATGTACTTAGCAATGAGCCGTCAAGCTGATAGAGAAGGATATCCAGAAGTTGCTGAAGCTTATAAAAGAATAGCTTGGGAAGAAGCAGAACACGCTTCTAAATTTGCTGAATTATTAGGAGAAGTTGTAGTTGCTGATACAAAAGCTAACCTACAAGCAAGAGTTGATGCTGAGCATGGAGCTTGCCAAGGTAAAAAAGATTTAGCTACATTAGCTAAGAATTTAAACTTAGATGCAATACATGATACAGTTCATGAAATGTGTAAAGATGAAGCTAGACATGGAGCTGCATTCAACGGATTATTAAACAGATATTTTGGAAAATAATAAATAAAATAAATTATATTAATATAGGCTATAGCATACTCTATAGCCTTTCATTCCCTATCCCGTAAGAAAAAGCATGGTAATCCATGCTTTTTTTATTAAAATAAGTATTTTGTTTTTATTATGCTTTTAGTTAATAACTATATACATAGGCATAAATTATCTATTTCTCTTTTAAATTTTTCTATAAGCAAAAGGTATCTGATATCTCTCACTTAAATCATTTTTATTGGTAAAAATAATGTATCCCTCATAATAACCTAATGCTGAATTTTCAGGTACAGTTATCCTAACAGTAATTAATTTACTGTTCATACTATCTATAGTTACACTCTCATTAATATCAATTGTCACATTATTTTCAATAGCATTATTTCCTATTTGGCTCTTTAAATATTTAACATCTATCTTAAAATCCTTATTTAATACTGAATTATTACTTATTTTAAGACTTTTAGTTTTCACTATTTGATTACTCGTATTTTCATTAAAATTTAAACAGGATGTTATATTATCTATCTCTATTTTTTCGTAGTTTTTATTTAAAGAGGCTGTCTTATCTAAAACTTGAAATTTAACTTTTGAATATACTGCTTCGTAAGCATCTATCATTCCTGCTCCAATTTCATATACACTATAATCATATTCTAAGTCATCAGCAGTATTCATTAAAGCTGATTTTATATCAGAAGGACTATAGCCCTTATTCTTCTCTAATATTAAAGCAACAACTCCAGTTACATAGGCAGTTGCCATAGAAGTACCTGATTGCCTTTCATATGCTTTATCATAATTTCCTATTCCTTCTTCTCCTTTAAAATAGCTAGGTACAGAAGATAGTATGTTAGCTCCTGGTGCAATTATTTCAGGTTTTATTATATACGTTTCATTCACTGGTCCACGAGAGCTAAAATCTAATAATACTCCTTTAGTTATTTCTAATTCAGAAAAACTATTAATTTTAAATTGTATTTCTCTTTCTTTAAGTGTAGATAAAATAGCTTGTCCTTCTTTAAACGGCAAAGTAAATACAGTAGGATAATCTTTATGCTCTCCAAAGTACATAGGTATATATCCTTGTTCTTCATTATCATTAATTACTATAATAAAAACCGCTCCTTTTTCTTTTGCATTTTTTCCTTTTTCCAGTAAAGGATTTTTTCCTCTACTGACCAAAGCTATAGAATCATTTAGTTTCTTATCTTTAAAATCTTCTTTCATTCCATATCCACAATAAATAACTTTAAGATCCCTATTATTATAAAGCTGTAAATTTTGCATTTTATCTTTTAGTAATAATCTTAAAGTATAACTTTCATCTAAGGAACTAGAATTTCCTTTTATAGTAGGTATTATCATATGATTATTACTAGCACCTACAGTTATTCCTAAGGAAGCTGTTCCCGGTGTAGATATTGTATATGGCTCTGAACCATTATTTCCTGATGCCGCTACTACCATAACTCCTAAATTCATCGCATTGTTTATAGCTATCGATGTAGGATATAGTGGATCATTTACATCTATTCCTAGTGATAAATTTAAAATATCCATACCATCCTCAACAGCCTTTTCTACTCCGCTTATAATACTCTCCATAGTCCCAATTCCATAAGGCCCTAAAACTCTATATACATATATCTCCGCTTCAGGTGCTACTCCTAAGGCCCCTAAGCTACTATTTCCTTCAATACCTTGTCCAGCTATTATTCCTGCTACATGAGTACCATGAGTAGTGTAATAAGTACTCTCGCCCTTTTCATCATATTCAGGCGCTTTAGAATTTTTCCACTGTTCATATGTAGTCTCCATAGGATCATTATCCTTATCAATAAAATCATATCCACCTTTATAAACATCTTTTATTGCTGGATGATTATAATCAATTCCCGTATCTAAAATTCCTATCTTTATATTTTTTCCTTTAATCCCTTCTTCATGTAATTTATCAATATTCTTTAAAGGCACTGAACTAATTAGCTTTGAATTTTCACTCAAATTTGCTTCAGCTTTAATAGGTTTTATTTTTACTTCACAATCACTATAGATACTCTTAATCATAGGTATTTTCGACAATTCTTCTATCTTATTAGCGGAAATACTTACTGCTGCTCCATTAAATACCTTTTCATAAGAATTTGTAACTTGAACCTCAGGAATTTTCTTTTTATTAACTTCTTTAATGAAATCTTCATTAGCCTCATCATTTTTAAAGTTACTAATAGTACTTCTATATTCATACGGATTTTTTTCATCAAACTGAACAATCACTTTTACTTTCTCATTACTATTTAAATTTATATCCTCATCTAACTTTAGTACTTCTTCAGCTGATTCTGCATTGTTATTTAACGTCTCCCAATATTCTTGTGCCATTATTATTTTGCTACCACTTAAAGTAATAATAAAAGTAGTGCAAATAAATATAGCTAACAATTTCTTAAAGTTTCTCTCCTTCACTTTTATCCCCCTTAACCATTTTATTATATATACTCATTCTAAATTTAATATATAGTTCAATATATAGTTCAATATAATTACACCCTTCAGTATTTCAATTCACAATTCACAATTCACAATTCACAATGCAAAATTCACAATTATGGTGGAAATTATTTTTGATCAAAATAATTTCTTTAATGGATTTTTTAACTAGCAATACAATTGCTAGTTTTTCCACCTCTGGGGAACAGCAGTGAAGCCCTTTAGGGTTCCCTTGAGGTGCAGTATAGTTCGGAAGAACACTAGTAAATTTAACTAACACTATGAAGAAACTACAGCTGTTAATTTTTTATAAAAGTGATTGTATCATTTCAAAAAATTATTTCTAAATACATATCGACCTTAGAGCTGGCATATCTATATATATTTGTACTTTAACTGTAAATTACCTTCTTTTTTCAATATAAATCTATTTAATAAATACGTATAGTACTATTCTAATTCATAATATCTATACTTATTTATTTTTATTTTTGATATAGTATAAATGATGATTATAAATTAAGTCTATATTTTCCTATGAAAAATGAACGAGATTAGAAAAAGCTTTTCAAAAGCTGTTTTCTTAATGTTCTCCTACACTTATAGCTTGTATTTTAATGCAAGCTATTTTTTATACAATAAAACAATATATAAAATAATTGAGAATTGACAGTTGATAATTATCATAGAAATTAGTTTTAATCAAACTGATTTCTTTAATAGATTTTTTAATAGATTAATTTTAAATTTCTTAGCCATCGCTAACAAATATTCAAAATTAGTAATTTTGTAACTTATATATCTAAAGATTATCCAGCAATTTATAAATATTTCTTTTAATAATAAAATACAAATTAAAGCCCCGAAATTATATCGGGGCTGTTAGCAGGCATCTGAAAGAAAATAATAAACCAAAGATGTTAGTATATTTTAGGCATATGAAATAAAATAACTAGTCAAAAATGCGAAATATATTTTGCATCAGACAGGTTGACAGATTTTCATGATAGTCTATCTATTATGAAGTTATGACGACGCAGTATAATAGAAAATAGGCTAACATACTGGTTTATTATTTTTTGAAGATGCCTTGGTTATTTAATTAAAAATTTTAATAATACTCCACCATATTCGGCTATTAATGGAGCAAATACTAATGATATTATAGTCATAAGTTTAACTAATATATTCATTGATGGACCTGAAGTATCTTTAAACGGATCTCCTACAGTGTCTCCAACTACTGCTGCCTTATGAGTTTCACTGCCCTTTCCTCCAAAATGTCCTTCCTCAACATATTTCTTAGCATTATCCCAAGCTCCACCAGCGTTAGCCATCATTATAGCCATTAGAACTCCACTGGCAACTGCGCCACTTAGTAATCCTCCTAAAGCCTCTACACCAAATAAAAATCCAGTTAATATAGGAACTACTATAGCTAATACGCCTGGAAGTATCATTTCTCTTAATGCAGCATGAGTTGATATTTCAACACATTTTGAATATTCTGGAGTATTCTTTCCTTCCATTATTCCATCTATTTCTTTAAATTGTCTTCCTACCTCTTTAACCATGTCATTTGCTGCCTTACCTACTGATTCCATTGTTAAAGCACTAAATAAGAATGGAAGCATTACTCCTACAAGTACTCCAACTAAAGTGACTGGATTTAATATATTTATCTCAATAAGCTTAGAAGCTTCTGCAAAAGAAGCAAATAATGCTAGTGATGTTAATGCAGCAGACCCTATAGCAAATCCTTTACCTTTTGCAGCTGTAGTATTTCCTACAGAGTCTAGCTTATCTGTAATTTCTCTAATTTCTTCAGGTAAATCTGACATTTGAGCTATTCCACCTGCATTATCAGCAATTGGACCATAAGCATCAACAGCGACAATAAGCCCAGTTATTGATAACATTCCTACTGCTGAAAGTGCAATTCCATATAGCCCCATTGAACTGTTACTACTTCCATCCATCACAAAGTAAGCTATTAGTATTTCAAGAGCTATTAATAATATTGTTCCCATAGTGGATTTCATACCAACTGCCATACCAGAAATAATGTTAGTTCCTGCTCCGGTTTGTGATTGATCAGCTATTTTTTTTACACTCTTGTAATCCGCTGAAGTATAAACTTCTGTTAATTNNAATCATTCCACTACCAACAGCAAAGAAACTGTTCAGCGTACCAAAAGTCATCTTACTAGCAAATAATGCTCCTATTAAGAACAGTCCACCAGCAATATAAGTACCTGAGTTTAAAGACTTCTGTGGATTTTGACTTTTTGAAACTTTAACATATATGGTCCCTAAAATAGAGGCTACTATACCTAAAGACACTAGAATTATAGGATAAGCTACTCCATTTAAACTATCTTTATAAACCACAGCTCCTAAAGTTATTGCTGAAATAATAGATCCAACATAAGACTCAAATAAGTCAGCTCCCATGCCTGCAACGTCTCCAACGTTATCTCCAACATTATCTGCAATAACTGCTGGATTTCTTGGATCATCTTCTGGTATTCCTGCCTCAACTTTACCAACAATATCTGCACCTACGTCAGCAGCTTTAGTATATATACCCCCGCCGACTCTTGCAAATAATGCTATTGAAGATGCACCTAATCCAAATCCTGTTAATATACTTGTATCTCCATTAAAGACTAAATATATTACTGAAATTCCTAGTGTTCCTAACCCTACAACACTCATTCCCATTACTGCTCCACCAGAGAACGCAATAGATAATGCCTTTCCTATGCCATGCTTTGCTGCTTCTGCAGTTCTCACATTAGCTGATGTGGCTATCTTCATTCCAAAATATCCAGCTAAAATTGAAAATACAGCTCCACAAAGGAAAGATATACCAGTTTGAAAATTTATAAATATGCTAAGTAAAATTACGACTATAACTATAAAAACACTTAAATAAGTATATTCTTTTCTTAAGAAAGCCATTGAGCCCTCTTTTATATAGGATGCTATTTCTGACATCCTTTCATTTCCTTTTTCCTCTTTAACGATTGTTTTACTTAAATAAAATGCGAAAATTATTGCAAGCACTCCGCCTACAATTCCTAATAAATATGCTTGTTCCATAATATCACCCAAATATAATTTTTTAATATTTCATTAAAATACTAAATAAAATTATATTTTTATCCTTTTCCTTTAATTAAATTCCTTCAATTGGACTAATTTATCCCATGATATACAGGATAAATTTTTTAAAATATTTTAAAACCAAAACTTTTTTATTACATAAATATAAATAATGTTATCCATATTTATTATAATTAAAAACATTAAACACTCTCATATCTCAACTACCTCCCCTTAATAATATTAAATTTTCTGAATATAAATTAGAATATTTAAATTTATAATATTATAAATTTTTTAAATATTTTTTTGCTATTAAGTATATTTATTTTGAATTAATATGCAAAATATTATGCTTTAAATGTATAAATTAACTTTAACATAAATGTAAACAATTTCAAATACATTCTATATTAAATTATATTCTTTAAATCCTATTTATGAATTATTTTTTAAAAATATTAAAATAGTACTTAGTTATTTTTGGGGGTTTTTTAAATAATTTAAAATTTTTATATAAAAATTAAATAAAAAACTATGTTAAAAAGTCCCAAATTTGTTGTATTTAAGCCCAACGCGAAAACATTAAACAAAAGTGAAACTTTTATAATAGTTTATTAGAAAAACTATTAAATTTCAATATATAAATTGAAAATTTTTTTAATTCGCTATTTTCAGCATAATTTTTAAATGATAAATCTTTAGTATTTAAATATTAATAATACCCTAAATAAAATATTTTTATCACAAATATAATTCTTATTATAAATTACAATTTAAGTTACTTAATTATTAGTATATGTATTCTTTAATGTCTTTATTTTCTATACTCCTTGTTACTTTCATATATCTTATTTATAATTAAAAAAGATATAACTAATTTATTAAAGGAATGATGGTATTGAGAGAAACAAGTCTATCGGAAGATAAAAAGCATAATATAATCTATGCTTCAATTGATGAATTTAGTGAAAAGGGTTATAGCAAAGCTTCTACTAATACAATAATGAAAAATGCAGGAGTTTCTAAAGGCCTTATATTTCATTATTTTGGTAATAAAAAAAATCTATATATTTATATAGTACAATATACTTGTGATTATATGTCTCAATTTTTATCTTTAAATACACTTAAAGGTAAATATGATGTCTTTGAATTAATAACAGATATTCTTATAAGAAAAGTAAAAATTGCATGTGAGCATCCCAAAATGTATATGCTTATTTTCGATGCTTTCTATAATACTCCAGATGAAGTTAAGGAGGAATTTAATAATAAATCAGTTAATATTAAAAGCTCAACTATAACTATGCTTAAAGACAAAATAGATACCTCTAAATTTAGAGATGATATTGAATATGAAAAAGCTATATATCTAATTTATGTATTCATAGAAGCAATGATTAATAAGCACATAGATTCTTTTAAGAGCAAGCCAGATAAAGGATTGAGTCAAATAGATATGTTACTTGAAGAATTAAAATCTTATATAGATATACTAAAAAAAGGTGCATATAAATCAAAGTCGTGATAAAGTCACGACTTTTTCCATAGATAAATTTAAATATTTTTTCTACTATAAAAAATATTATATTTTAATATTACTAATTTAATTTTATATTTAATCTCAACTTAGTAAAATAATCATCTTCATTTTCATCTATATGTCTATATCCTAAATTTATAATCCCTTCCCCTTCATTTCCTGATTGAAAGTACATAAAATTTCTGCTATTCGATTGTCCATCTCTTTTTTTAGGATTAATTTCAAATGGATTTATTTTTTTATACTCTATAAATTTTATTACATTAGGATTTAACTCATTAATAATATCCCACTTAGCAGTTATAGTTGAATTTTCATATAGAGATATAATGAATTTAGAATTCTTTGGTATTGTAATGTTAATGCTATCATTATTATTAATATTATATTGATGAAATTTAAGTAAACCTTTATTATCAATAATTATATAAATATTTTCAGAGCCATCTACAGGATTAACATACTTATGATTTTCAAGCCATAAGTCTCTAAAACATAATTTAATTACCGTATTAGAATAAAACTGAAAAATGTTAAATAAAGATATCAATATTATAAATAAAATAATTGCATTTTTTCTTCTCATAGTATACCCTCCTCTCATTATAGCTAATATTCATTTTTACTATTTTATGAACTATTCTTCATTTGCATATCTATAATATTTTTTTTACCAATACCCTTAGTATTTTTTTAAATATAGAACATTAATTAATTCTATATTTAATTGGACATACCTTTATTTTTAATTTTTTTATATTATCTCTTTAAAATTTTATTTATATATTATTATTGTAAGTTCTCTTAACATTCTTTAAGTTCATAGCTTAGTTTCTTTAAAGATAAAAATTATACTGTTTACATTAAGCTTTTAGGTAATATTATGTAATTTTATTATCTACATAACTTCTCCACAACTTACTGATATGATGTACTCAAAGCTTATAGTAAAAGGAGAGATTGTTTATGAACAAAAAAATTTTAGTAATAACAGCTTTAACACTATCACTAGGAATTACATCCATTGCTTATGCAAGTAATTTATCAAATAAAGATTATGATATTCCTAAGGTTAATAGCTCAACTTCTCAAGATTCATCAACAAAAGAAGATGTTTATAATGATGATTTACTTAACGAGTTTGACAACGTAGATGTAAAATATAGAAAACAAATTCTAGAAGAAAAAGCTAAAGCTGTAGATAAAGCTATAGAAGATGGTAAAATTTCTGAAGAAGAAGGAAATAAAATAAAAGAAAACCTTCAATATAGAATAGACGAATGTAATAAAATTATGAATAGAGGATCTTTAAGCAAAAGTGGCAGATTTGGTTGTCACTAGATCTATAAATAAAACCGTGACTGATAGTCACGGTTTTATAATTTAAAATTAAAAGTAATTAAGGCATCTTTAAAAAATAACTAGTTTATATGCTAGTCTATTTTATTTCAGATGCCTAATTTCATTCTTAATTCATATTCTTAATTCTCTACATTATTCATATCTTAATGCTTCAATAGGATCTAATTTTGCTGCCTTTCTTGCAGGATAAATTCCAAAGAAAATTCCTACTGAGGAAGAAAATATTATAACTGCTATTATGGATGTTATCGATAATACAGGAGTTATTCCTGCAAAACTTCCTAGTCCATAGGCTGCTACAATTCCTAATATCATTCCTATAATTCCACCCAAAAGTGATATTATAACAGACTCTGTTAGAAATTGAAGGAGTATAGTATTAGTTGTAGCACCTATTGCTTTTCTTATACCTATTTCTCTAGTTCTTTCAGTAACAGATACAAGCATTATATTCATAACTCCTATACCACCTACTAATAATGAAATAGCTGCTACTGCTGATATAAATCCTGTAAATATTCCTAACACTTCATTTACTTGATCTAATTGCTTCATAAGACTTTCCGCAGTATAAACTTCTCTATCTCGATTATTATGTCTACTTTTTAAAACATTAATTGCACTATTTCCTGCTAGTTCAATATTCTCCTTTGTATCAGCCATAATATATAAGGTATCTACGACAAAATCTGTAGGATATAAACTTTCTAAAAATGACAAAGGAACCATACTCATAATAGGCATATCCTCATTTTCTGCCATAAACATCATCTGTGAACTTTTTGTAACTCCAATTATTCTTGCTTTCTTAGCAACTGCTTTAGGACCTACAGTAACATACTCCCCTACTACATCCGTATATCCAAAAAGAGATTTAGCTCCTATTTCATCTAAGACAATCACTGCTTTTCCTTCATTAGCCTCTATCTCATTAAAAAATCGTCCATGAACCATTTCTACACTTTGAATAAAAGCTAAATCCTGATTTCCTGCTGAAATTGATGCTTTTTTAGATTTTGTTTCTGAAGATATGTCACCCATTTTATAGGAAGAAGGAGTTATATATTTTACTGAATTAACTCTCTCACCTATTTGCTTAATATCATTCTCATTAAAATAATCAGACATAGTAGCCTCATTTGAATTTACTTTTATACTTACTGTGGATGATCCTATTTTTTCAAATTCACCGGTTATAGAGGATTTTCCACCTTCCCCTAAGGACAGAATAGCTATAACTGAACTTATTCCTATAATTATCCCTAACATAGTTAGAAAAGATCTTAGCTTATTAGCCTTTATGCTATCCATAGCCATTTTAAAATTTTCTATAAAGTTCATATTAAGCCTCCTCTCCATTTATCTTTATGATTCTAGATTTATTAAGTATTATTCTATTATTTACTATCTCATCATCTACAATTAAACCATCTTTAAACCTTACAATTCTCTTAGTATGTTTAGCTACATCTGGTTCATGAGTTACCATTATTATAGTTGAACCTTCATCATTTAAATCTTGAAATATTTTTATAATATCATCGGTAGAATTAGAATCAAGATTTCCTGTAGGTTCATCTGCCATAATCACTGCTGGACTATTAACTATTGCACGTGCAATTGCAACTCTCTGTTTTTGTCCACCTGAAATTTCAGTAGGTTTATGTTTAATTCTATCTAACAGCCCTACTCTCTCAAGTGCTATTAATGATTTTTCTCTTCTTTCGTTAAATGACACTCCTGCATAAACCATAGGAAGTTCTACATTTTCTAATATTGTCATACGAGGAAGTAAGTTGAAGGCTTGAAAGACAAAACCTATTTCTTTATTTCGTGTAATTGCTAATTCGTTATCACTCAAATTGGATACATTTTTCCCATTTAACAAATAAGTACCACAATCCATCCTATCCAAACAGCCTAGTATATTCATAAAGGTAGATTTACCTGATCCAGAAGGTCCCATAATTGAAGTGAACTCACCTTTTCCAACCTTTAAAGTAACTCCCCTTAAGGCCTTAAAGCTAATATCACCTTGAGCATAGGTTTTTTCAACATTCTTTACTTCTAGCATTATTTAACCTCCTCTACATCTGCCTTTACCTCATCCCCATTATTAATGTTATTAGGATTTAATATTATTTTTTCTCCCCCTTCTACACCTGATAGAACTTCAGATTCCATATCAGACTCTAATCCTAATTGAATTTCTTTTTCTACTGCTTTATTATCTTCTAATATATAGATAAAGTTTTTACCTGACTTATCTGCTTTTATAGCCTCTGCTGGTATTTTTATAACTTCTTTTTTCTCTCCCAAAAGTATATTTACATCTACATCAAATCCTGCCATTAATCCCTGTATATTATCTAAGATACTTAGTTCTACTTTTAGTGTAGTTTCTCCACTTCCCATAGCAGACATCGGCTGTTTAGCTATAGGATCTACATGTTCTACTTTCGCTTTATAACTCTTTCCATTAAATTTTACTTCGGCACTTTGCCCTACTTTAACTTTGTGTGCATCAAATTTACCAAGACCAACTTCTATTTTTAAGTTATCTAAATCTTGTACTACTACTGCAGGTTGATTCATATTTCCTATAGTACCTTCTAAAACATTTATTTCTGTAATAGTACCATTAAATTCTGCATCAATACTTCCCATATCATAAGATACTATTATATCTCCATCTTTTACTTTATCGCCTACTTTAAAATTAACTTCTGAAACCTTTGATTGAGGACCATAGTATTCTTTGACTTTCTTTGAAGTTATAACCCCTGTAGTACTTAAATAAGATTTAACTTCTCCTTTTTCCGCTGATATAGTTTTAACTTCTGGAACTTTTCCTTCTTTTGTCTTTGCTATAGGTAATGACACAGCCACTAAAGCTAAGGCTACTACCAAAATACCTATTATAGTTTTTCTTTTCATTCCTTATCCTCCCGTAATATAAAGTTATCAAGATATTTTATTTTTTCCATCAATTGATAATTTATTTTGTTATGTTTTCATAACTATTTTACCATCATTTTTAATAAATTCAACTAACAATTTTATAAATTCGTGTTATAATTTAAGTGTAATTATCTTATAGTTAGGAGTAATGTTTATGGATGACAAAGAACTAACTGTCATTGCAGAAAATATGCTTTCAATTTTTCCACTACTTATAAAAAAATTTTCTAAAATTGGAGACTTTGAGAATAATCAATGTTTACCAATTTCTCAATGCAATATATTATTTTTACTACATACTTTAGGAATATTAACTATGTCTGAAATATCAAAAAGACTATCCATAAATAAATCTAATTTAACACCACTTATAGATAAATTGATAAGTGAAAACTTAGTAGAAAGAATACCTGGAGAAAAAGATCGCAGAATCATACAGATTTCACTTACGGAAAAAGGTGTTGGATTCGTGGAAAATCATAAAGCACTTATAGCATCAAAGTTAAAGGAAAAATTTTCTCAATTTGATGAAGAAGAATTAAAAGAATTATCCCATCACTTTGATGGCATAAAGGAAATACTTTCTAAAATGCAAAGTTAATAGCAAAGTGAACTAGTTCACTTTGCTATTACGAATTTTTTATTAACTTTAATCATTAGTTATCCTAAGTATTCTTTTATTGAAACTCTCTTATGCCCATCTCTTCCCTCTGTTGTTTCTGCATAAACCATAGAATTTAAAACACTTTCTTCAACAGCTTCTACCGCTGCTCTAAAAACTAAATCCATCTTCTCTTCATTTATCGCTTCAAAGGAAGTTATAAGTTTTTCCTCATAATGATTTATTTTATTAGCAGTTGTAAAGGAAATTACTACATCTCCACTTCCATTTCCAACATAAGAACCAGTTCTCGCTAATCCTATAACTGCGCGTTTAGAAACTCTTTTAAGTTGTCTTTCATTTAAAGGTATATCAGTAGCAATTATTGTTATTATTGATCCCTTATCTGTTTGTTCTGTTTCTTCAAGGTCATAGATTTCTTTTCCTAGTTCTCTATAATTAATTATTAAATCTTTTTTTCTTCCAAAATTAGAAAGCACTAATACTCCTAAAGTATATTCCTTGTCATCTAATTCTACAATTCTTGATGCTGAGCCTATTCCCCCTTTTAATCCATAACAACTCATACCTGTTCCTGCTCCTACAGCACCTTCTTCAAAAATTACATCAGCATTTTTTATAGCTTCTAGAGCATGGTCACTTTTAATTGCTAATTGTCGTATATCATTTAAATATCCATCGTTACATTCACAAACTACTGGATTTATTGTACCCGTTGTGTCTCCTATATCAGCATTGTTATTAAGCATATATTTTATTAAAGCTTCACATACTGCTCCTACACTTAAAGTATTAGTAAGCAATATTGGAGTTTCAATATTACCAAGTTCCTCTATTTGAATAGTTCCTATAGTTTTACCGAATCCATTTATAATATAGGAAGAAGCCATAACTTTCTCCCTAAAAATATTACCTTCATGTGGAAGAATAGCAGTAATTCCCGTCTTAATTCTATCCTTGTTTAAAGTAACATGTCCTACTTTTACTCCTTCAACATCAGTAATTAAATTATTTCTACCTGTTTTTAACTCTCCTATAACAATTCCATATCTTCTAATTCCCATATTACCCATGATAATCTCTCCTTTATGAGTTTTAGAATATAAAACTTAAACTACAACTAAATTATATCAAAAATCTTTTCTATGAATTGAAATTTAAGAATGAAAAATACAAATTATGGTTAAAACTTCATAGTCAAAACCTTTGGAGTTTTTTAGAATAAATTTTATTTAAAAAAATTCACTAAAGGTGATTTTCATCCTAAATTCGTACTCTTAATTATTAATGCCAAATTTCTAAGGATTTAAGCTATTTCTATAGAAAATTTATTTTCCACAGTATATTTTAAGGTTTTATATACATATATATAAAACCCTAGATATAAAATTTTATATCTAGGGTAAATAAGCGTAATCTAAAATTCATAAATGACAAATATATTAATCAAATTAAGAATTCTTAGGATACAGTAAAGCATTAGGGATTATGCTTTACTATATAAGAGGTTATTTAAGGTTTTAAGTAATCTTAATTTTTGTACTAACTATTTTATTGTCAGAGGGATTAATGATGTTTTAGTTACGCTATTTTGCTATATTTAATTGTACGTAAATTATATATCATTCATTTTAGGTTCAAGTGCTAACCTTAGCACATCTCCTAAAACATTAAAACTAAGTACAGTTATCAATATTAAAAGTCCTGGAAATACTGCAAGATAGGCTTTATCTGACATTCTAGCCTGTGCTGCTTGAAGCATACTCCCCCATGAAGCCATAGGTTGTTGTACTCCTAAACCTAAAAAACTAAGTGCAGACTCTGTTAATATTGCGTCAGCTATATTAATACTTGATGCCACTATAACTGTTGGTAATACATTAGGTATAATATGGGTTTTAATTATATACCAATTACTTGCTCCTAGGGATTTTGAAACAAGAACATAATCTCTTTCTTTATAAGACAAAGTTTCTGATCTTACTATTCTCGCTATACCCATCCATCCAAAAGCTCCTATTATCACTATTGTATTTACTATGCTTGGCTTTAAATAAGCATTAGCAATTAATATTAAGAAAAATACAGGAATACACATAAGCATATCAATTAGCCTCATTATAATTGAATCTAAAATACCTCCTACATATCCACTTATAGCACCTACAACAGTGCCAATTATTACAGACACAACCATAGATAGTATACCCACAATAATGGATACTCGTCCTCCATATAATGCCCTTGTAAAATAATCTCTCCCAAGTTCATCTGTTCCAAATATGTGATTAATACTTGGACCTTGAAACTTAATTGCTATATCTATTTCATTGGGATCATAAGGAGATAAAAAGGCAAATATTGAAAATATAAAAATTACACAAAGAGATATAAGTGAAAACTGTGCTAATTTATTTTTTCTCATTTGCATTTTAAAATTAGTTTTAAATCTGCTTTTTACCACTTATGCCCCACCACCTTAATCCTAGGGTCAACTACTATATACAATAAATCTGCTATTAAATTACCTAAAATCACCATAATAGATGTCATCATAGTTATTGCCATAATTACTGGATAATCCATTGAAAATATTGAATTAATTCCAAGTCTTCCCATACCAGGCCATCCAAAAACTGTTTCTGTGATAAAAGCACCAGATACTAATGATGGTAAGCTCATGCCTAATATAGTTATTATAGGAATTAACGAGTTTTTCATAACATGTTTAAATAAAATTCCCCTCTTTGATAATCCTTTAGCCATAGCTGTAACAATATAATCTTCTTGAAGCTCTCCTATAGTAGCTGACCTTACATATCTAGTTAAAACTGCTATATTAGGAAAACTTAATACTACAGTAGGTAATATACCGTGTTTTAAAACATCTAAAAAAGAATTAACACCTATAGTTCTCATACCTACACTAGGAAGCGATCGAAGCTTTAACGCAAATATAGTTATAAGTATCATTGAAAACCAGAAGCTTGGTATAGATATACCTATATAGCTTAAAGTACTAACAAAATTATCTACAAATTTATTTTTATTAAGAGCTGTATACATTCCTAACGGAATTGATATTAATATAGATAAAACCATTGATGCTCCCATAAGACCTAATGTAGCAGGAAGTCTTGATAAAATTTCCTTTGCTACTGGCTGATGAGTTATAAGAGAATAACCTAAGTTTCCGCTTAAAGTGCTTTTAAGCCAATAAAAATATCTAATAAAAACTGGTTTATCTAATCCTAAGCTTGCCCTAATTATAGCTACTTGTTCTTCTGACATTTGAGGTGTTCTAAACCCCTGCGCTGGGTCACCTGGAGCTAAATTCATCAATATGTACGATATGAAGGAAATAAATAATAGCATAGGAATAGCTTCTAATACTCTTTTGAATATATGTTTCTTCATAGTATTTTCCTCCATCTCTTTATTCAATTAACAATGGACAATTATAGTTATTTATGTTTTTAGTATATAGAAATTATAGTTATTCTTTAATTACTTCATAACTTCTGTCAATAAAAAGTCTGTATAAAAGAGTAATTCCATTAAAATTAATTTTTTCTCAATTGTCCATCGTTAATTCTAAGTTTATTTAGATTATTTTTCTATCATGTAAAGCTTAGATAAATCTTCAAACATATATATAGGTACTGTTTTAGCTTCTTCTACTCCTCCAAAATCAGAACTTATAGCAATTAATGACTTTGTATATTGTATTGGGTATATTGTTGCATCTTCTGCTATACCCTTTTGTATTTTTTCATATATTTCTTTTCTTTTACCTTCGTCTGCTTCTTTTGCCCCTTCTTTCCATAAATCATCCATTTCTTTATTTGAATAACTCATGGCATTAAACATTGCACCAGTAGTATAGGCACTAGCATATCCGTTAGGGTCTACCCCCATAACATATCCATTTAATATTAAATCAAAATCTCTCTCTTGTTCACCTACAAGCTTACCAAAGAAAGCATTTCCATCTATAAGCACTGGTTCAACCTCAATACCTATTTCTTTTAATTGTTGTTGGATAATCATAACCGTATCTTTATCACGATCATATTGAAAATTTAATTTCATTTTCTCAACACCAGCACTTCTCATAAGCTCTTTTGCTTTTTCTATATTATGTTCATATTTAGGTACATCTTCAGTATAATATTTAGTGCTAGGTGCTAGAATTGAATCTGCCACTGCTGTATTTTCTAAATTCTTAAATTGCCCTTTTAATATTTCTTCTTTATTAAGTGCATAGCTAATAGCTTGTCTAACTTCTTTTTTCTTTAGATTCTCATTTTTTTCATTAAAAATCATATAACTTAACATACCTTCTTCAAAAGAAGTTGTACTAAATCTATCATCATTAGAGAATTTTTCAAGTTCTTCTTCTGTTACATAAGCTGCATTAACTTCTCCATTTTCAAAAGCAATTTTAGAAATATTTTTATCTGGAATTATTCTATAAACTATGCTTTCAAGATGAGGATTACCTCCATGATAATCTGTAAATCTTTCTAAGGTTAAACTCTCACCTTTTTTCCACTCTTTAAATTTGAAGGGACCTGAACCTACAGGAATATTATTTTTCTCTGATTTTGCAAAATCTTTTTCTCCTTCAAATATGTGCTTAGGTATTGGTCTTAATGAGCCTAAATTGGCATCAAAAGGAGCAAATACTTGAGGTAGTTTAAATTCAACGGTTAATTCATCTTTTTTAACTACATCAATATTTTTTCCATCTACTACAAAAGACTCTCTATCAGCAATACCATTCTTTTCATCTTGTACAGCTTGAACCGTAAAAACTATGTCATCGGCAGTGATTTTTTGCCCGTCATGCCATTTTAAATTATCTTTTAATTTAACTGTATATGTAAGTTTATCTTCTGACGCTTCCATCTTTTCTGCAAGATAATATCTTGTCTCGTCTTTATCTACAATGAATAATGGATCAAACAAGGCATTATTCACAGTGAACGTAATTCTATTTTGTTGAAAAAATGGATTTAAACAAGTAGGATCTGTATTAGCAGAAAACACCATTGTACTTCCATCCTTTTTAACTACCTCTTCTGTTTGTTCTACTTTTTTTCCTGTTGTATTGTTATCTGTTGATGTATTTGCCCCACAACCTATTAATCCTAAAGTTAAAACTATTGAAAGGGCTGTACATAAAAACTTTTTGCTTTTCATAACTTTCCCCCCATAAATAAAAGGTATTTAATTTACCCCATATCTCCATATAGAATTCTATTAAAAATTTACTGAAAATTCAATGTTTTATGACTATTATATTAACTTTCTATGAACTTACCTTTTACTATTTGTAAATCAAATAGATACAATTTCTTTTTCCTATACCAATAAAAGTACTTTTAAATATTTTTATGCTTTATACTTTCAATTTCAATTAAATTTATTCTATGTATATAAATCCACTTTAATTTTTTATTCTTCATCAAATTTAGCCTTTTTAATGTTAAAATATATTTAAATATACAAAAGGAGGACAATAGATGAAAGGTAAACATATTTCATTTATTTTATTAATTATAGCCATATCATTAGGAACCACATGGGGGTTAAAAGCCTTAAACAATAGATATTATTCAATTGAAAAAAGTATTAAATACTTAACAAATTCTAAATTTAAAGGAAGACTTACGGGAACAAAAGAAAATAAAAAAATTGAGGATCATTTAAGTATTTTACTAGAGAATATAGGTGTAGAAAGGTATAAAGACAATACTAATTATGCCATTCCCTATAATCATGTATATTATCCTCCAGAAGGACAAACTTATAATATAGACCTAATCCTCAAAGATGGTAAAAGGCTTTCTCTTAAACGAGGAGAAGACTTTCTAGAGAATATTTATAGCGATATGAAAAAAAATTTGGATTTTACCTTTGATGTTGATGATAATGATGACAAAATTTTAGTTGTTAATAATGTAAATAATCTTAAAGATATACAGTCCAATGAAGGGATAATATTTCTTAAAACAAATGTATTTAAGAGAAACATCAATACTTCTGAAAGTCTAGATGATACTAATATAAATCTAATACAAATTTCCCCTAAAACTTATGAGCTTTTAGAAAAGAATAGAGATAGTAAGATTGAAATTAACTTTAAATCTTTAAAGGAAGATGTACATGCTAATAATATAGTTGGAATGATTAAAGGAAAAGATAGTAGTAAAGCATTAGTTCTATCTGCCCATTTCGATCATATTGGTAATGTAGATGATAAAGTATTTAAAGGTGCTATAGATAATGCCAGCGGAACTTCGCTCTTACTTGATCTAAGTAAAAAGCTAAAAGAACATTATAGCGAAAATCCTCCTGAGCATGATATAGTTATTTGTTTTTTCAATGGTGAAGAATCTAATCTTCAAGGTAGTAGCGCCTTCGTTAATACCTTAGTTAAAGATTATAGTGAATTATATAATATTAATATTACATCTATAGGAATAAAAGATGATGTTAATACTATTTTTTCAACTACAGATAATAGAGAAAATGAATTAATGGTAGATTTGAAAAATCATTTTGATAAAAATGGTTATAAATCTAAAATTGGTACTTCTTATTCTTCAAGTGATCATGATGCTTTTATAAGGAAGAATATTGTAGCAACAAATATTTCTAATGAGAGTATGGATAAAGTTCACACTTTAGAAGATACTTTAGATGAAATAGACTTTAAATATTTAAAAAATACTAGCAATGTACTTTTTGATTTTATAATAAATAATAAAAAATCAACTTATAAAATTTCTAATTCTAATGAAAATAATGTAGTTTCAACTCCTTCCCCTGAGGATATAAAAAAGCTTAATAAAGTTTTCGATATCTTAAAGTATCATCAGTATATGCTTGATCCAAATAATAACAAAGGAGTTATAATGAAATCCAATATAGTATTAGATAGTAATCCAAATACTGATAATAGTATAAGTACATTAAACAAATACTATCCTAATCTAAATGTAGATACTAGTATAGGTAATTTCAAATTAACCTCTCTAAACATTTCTGAATATTGGTCTAATATAGATAGAAATTCTCTTGAACCAAATAAAATATATTTTAGAGATTATAATATTGATGATATCGATAACTTAGAGTTACTCTTTAAAGATAAAAATGAAGATCAATTAAAAGTTAATTTATTTATAGAAACTCCTTCAAACAATATGGATATATCACAAGAATATCCTATAAATAAATATAAAATTAGCAATGATACAAAAAATATAAATGGAGAAAGTTATTATTTATGCTTAAAAGATAATTCTCCAAAAGCATTATACAAATCAATAAAGATAAAGGGTAAAACTTTTCATCTATTGATTACCACTTCTTCAAATAACGAAGAAAATATTAATATTTTAAAAAACTTAGACTTAAAATCACCAATAGATAACTTAATAAATTCTTTTTAAAACTTCATATGTTGTACTTACATGATATTAATATATTAATGTCAATGAAATTAACTAGTGTAATAGATTAGATAAATCTATTACACTAGTTAATTTTTTAAATTATATCTCTAAAGTTTTGATATCTTGTTTGAAAATATAGAAGAATTTCTTTATAATCTTCCATGGTGTCTATATCCATTAATACTCCAGGTTCTTCAACATTTATAGATTTAAAGCCTTTAATATTAACAAAGTCTCTTAATGTATTATAATGTTTAGATTTTATTAGTTCCTCTATTAGATAACTTTTCATTAATAGTGGGTGGCCTTTTTTTTCTTTATACATTGGAATAACTATATCTTCATCTAGTTTTAGCATATCTTCATATATTTCTTTATTAATAACCGGATAATCTCCAGGAATTAAAAAAAATTTCTCCTCTTTAATATTCATTAATCCTTTTTTTACTGAGCTAAACATTCCATCTAAATAATCAGAATTATAGATTAGTTCTACTTTAGGATATTTGTTAAGTATGTCCTCTATTTCTTCTATCCTATTACCACCTATTACTATAATTTTAGAACATAAACTATACATTCCATAAATACATCTTTCAATTACAGTCTTTCCACCTATGTCTAATATTAGCTTATTTGTACCAGCTCTCGTTGATAAACCAGCAGCTAAAATTATTCCCTCAACTTTCATATTTAATTACTTCTTATAAATTCCTTTCTATTTTTTAAACTTTACCATTTAAAATTGATTTTATGGCACTTTCAATTTCTTCATATCCTGTACATCTACATAGATTAGATTCAAGCCATTGTTCTATTACAGTATCATCAGCATTGGGATGAATCTTTGAGAGTGAATGGCAAACCATTAAAAATCCAGAAGTGCAATAACCACATTGAAATCCCCAATTTTCAACAAAGGCTTTTTGAATAGGAGCATCTTTTAGTCCTCCAACAGTAAGAATACTCTTTCCTACAGCTTCCACAGTAAGCATTAGACAAGCTTTTATTAGCCAATTATCTACCAGAACAGTACAAGTACCACAATCTCCATTTTCGCAGCCAGGCTTTACACTAGTAAGACCAAGTTCTTGACGTAAAGTATGTAATAAAATATCCGAAGGTTTAGCAATCACTTGCCTATCTTCTCCATTTATATTCAGTGTTAAAACAGTATTATTTAATATCTCAAGCATTTTTACTAACTCTCCTTAAACTCTTCTAATACTTCACATAGCATTGTATGGAGCATAAACTTTCTATACTCAGAAGAACCACTAAGATCATTTATTATACTATCAGATATGCTATTAATAATTTTATTTATTCTTTCATTTGCAGAAATCAAGTTATTATTCAAAATGTCTTCTATTAGGTAATTTCTAAATGGATATTCGCGTAATCCACTAAAAGCAATATTGATTCTATTATTATTTTTTAATGCTGCTATTGTAATTAAAGGATAGTCTATCTTTTCATTTTTTGTTCTTTTTACATGTATGCACGGAAGCGAAAGAAATTTAGATTTTATAATTACTTGTACAATAATCTCCCCTTTAGCAAGTTCAATTCTTTTATTAAATATGTCTTTTAGAGGAATACGCCTTTTTCCACTAATACTTGCTACTACTATCTCACTGTCCGATACCATAAGAGGTAGTATAGCTTCTTTATATATAATAGTTCCAGCTAAGTTTCCTCCTAATGTTATCTTATCCTGTATTGTATGGTCAGCTATCCTTTTAACTGTCAAACTAAGTAATGGAAAAAGATTTGATTCTGCAATATTAGTAAGTGTTACAGCAGAACCAATTATTAATTCGTCATTTTTCAATTCTTGTTTATTACATTCTAAAATACCTTTAATATCAATGACTGCTCCTGCATATACATTATGCACTCTTGCCATGCTAATAAATTCAGTTCCTCCACCATAATATATTGGTTCTTTCCCTATAGAATTTAATTTATGAAATAAATTAGCAGCTTCTTCTACGGTTTCTGGTTTATAATATTCAAAATCAAAGGGGATCATATTTACCTCCAGTCTTAGTTTTCCATATTAGTTCAGGCGATATTGGCAATTTATCAAAATCCGATTGTGCTGCTAATGATATAGCATTAGCAAAAGCAGCTGATACTCCTAGAATACCATGCTCTCCCATACCACGAGCACCAAAAGGAGCATCTACTTGAGGAGTTTCTACAAAGTCGACTATATATTGGGGATTTTCTCCATAATGAATTGGTTTATAAGTTCGTAAAGAAGTATTTTCTAATATCCCAGCATCATTGTATAAAAATTCTTCTCTAGTAGCCAATCCTAGCCCCATACTCATACCACCCATTATAAGTCCCCTAGCAGTTTTAGGATTAATTACCTTGCCTACATCAATAACAGTTGCAGCTTTTAATAATCTATAAGTGTATTTCTTAGGATCATATTCTATTTCAACGGCTTGAGCACCTACCGTCCATGATACCCCAGCTTTACCTTTTCCTGTCTCTTTATCTAATTTGGTCAAATGTTTCATAATGTAACTACCGCGTCCAATCATTTGTCCTCCTATAGATGTTCCTCCAGGATATTCATATCCGTAAACTAAATCTTTAAATGTCACATATATTTCAGGATCATCTCTTAAATATACCCTTTCATTTTCGACCTCTAAGTCTTTTGGAGTACATTTAAGCACTATAGCTCCAAGTTCTCGTAATTGCCGTATTAAATCTTCTGCAGCATCAATAGCTGCATTTCCTACCATAAAAGTTGTCATACTTGCAACTGTCTTCCAATGCTTGGGTGAAGTTTGAGTATCTACATTCATGACTACATAAACTTTGTTGATATCCATTTTCATCTTTTCTGCAAATATCTGAGCTATGGTAGTTTTCATTCCAGGTCCAATTTCCACAGCGGAGAAATTAAGATTTACACTACCATCAGTATTTAGAGTAATAATCACACCGGATGAGGCATTGGTTGGTGAGTCAGATGTTTTCCAAAAGCAACTCACTCCTTTGGCTCTTATCACGCCATTATCTAATTCTATCTTTGTACCTTCCTGCCAATTAATCAGCTCTTTTAATTTTGATATACAACTAGGTAAATTTCCTGTATTACTTAATGTAATTTTATCCTGAGTTGGTGAAAAATTTCCAGGATATATAGCATTCTTCATTCTCAATTCTAAAGGATCTATTCCTATTGAAGCTGCTACTTTATCTAACATTCTTTCAATACAAAAAGTGAATTCTGCATGACCGAAGCCCCTATAAGATGTAACATATGTATGATTAGTATATACTGTGAATGCATCACACCATACATTTTCAATGTTATATGGACCACTACAATCAACAGCTATTGCTTTTGCCATACGTGGCCCAGTATCAGCATAAGCACCACAATCTACATGATAAGTACACTCTAAAACTTTTATTAAACCATCTTTAGTAGTACCTATTTTAAGTTTAGCTTCAATTCCTATTTTAGATGGTGATGTAGTTATATCTTCTTCTCGAGAGTTCGCTATTTTAACCATCCTTCCTCCAGCAGCTTTTGAGGCAAGATATGCTATAAATTCAAGTTGAGCAGTAGCTTTTCCACCGAAAGCTCCTCCAACTAAGGGAACTCGAACAATAATATTCCCTTCCGGTATATTGTAAAGTTTACTTAATCTCTTTTTCACTGAAAAAGGTGCTTGAGAAGAGGTATATATTATTACATTTCCATCTGGTAGTATTTGAGCTTTAGCATTTCGAGTTTCCATAGCAACATGGTCAGATTGGGGAAGTGAAAAACTTGATTCTATAATAACATCGCTTTCTTCCCATCCTGCGCTCATATTTCCTTTTCTAATCTTCACATGGTCAGCAATATTTGAATTAGGCTTAGGATATACATCCTCAACTGTACAATGGTATTGTCCCAGATTTTCATGTATTAGTGTAGCAGATGGTTCTATAGAATCGCCTATTGAATTTACTACAGGCAATGGCTCATAAACAACCTTTATAAGCTTTACAGCTTTCATTGCCTCGTCCTCACTATTTGCCACTACCACAGCTACAGGTTCACCAAAATATCTTACCTTGTCTTTTGCAATAGGAGGCCTGTCTTCAATTACGGAACCACTTAGTACAGGATGATACTCACCAGTGATTATAGCTTGAACGCCAGTAGCTTTTGATGCTTCTGAAGTATCAATTGATTTTATAATGGCATGGGCATGAGGACTTGTAAGCATTTTAGCATGCAAAATATTAGGAGTTGCTATATCACCATTATATTTTGCAGCACCAGTAACTTTATCCCATGCTTCTTTCCTAAGGGTATTTACTCCAATTCTCGATATATACTCCATGTGATTCTCTCCTTTATATAAATCTTTAACAAATAAAATTCCACTTATATTAAAATAGTTTTTCCATATTTATCTAGGATATTCATAAATGAAGGAAATCCACTAAGAAACCTCTGTACTGTAGGGGTAATATTGTTAATAACTTTAATATAAATTTAAAAAATATTTTCTAAATTAATACCAAAGTTATTAATTTTTTTATGAATATAACACTTGTTATATTCATAAATTTTCTATACTTTCTTTGATTTTGTGACATTTTATTAATCATCTATTAACCTTTTTTACAAATAATAAATAATATTTTGTATATTAATAGTAGTA
This sequence comes from Clostridium sp. UBA2485, assembly GCF_002341865.1. Classification (GTDB taxonomy): domain Bacteria; phylum Bacillota; class Clostridia; order Clostridiales; family Clostridiaceae; genus Clostridium_J. The sequence continues at coordinate 41,291 of NZ_DDOV01000040.1, forward strand.
TTTGCAATTTAATTTCATTTTTTGTTTTAAAAAACTTCAGTTGAAAACAGTTACAAAAATCTACTTTATTACTCTTTTTATTTTAAAAGACTATAAAGTAGGTGAATAAATCATGAACAATAATCTATATGAATTATTAAGGAGATGTAAAAATAGGGATTCTAAATGTATTTTAGAAATAATTAATAAGTTTAATCCCCTAATAAGAAAGTACAGTAACTTGTTAAACTATGATGATGCTGAACAAGATCTAATAGTATCTCTTATTGAAATAGTGTACAAGCTCCCATTAAGTACAATTTGTAGCAAATCTCCTGATAAATACATTGTATCTTACATTCATTCCTCATTAAAAAATAAGTATATATACTTATCTAAAAAACAATCAATTTTATTAAAAGAAAGTGATGAGTTAAACTTAACTATATGTGAAGATCCTATAATGTCGTATGACTTGCATAATTCTATTTTTATAAAAGATTTACTAAGTCAAGTTACTGAATTGCAAAAAAACATATTAATATTAAAATTTATACAAAACTATAGTGAAACTGAAATTTCTAATATTTTGGATGTATCTAGGCAGTCTGTAAATAGAGCTAAAAATAGAGCTTTAGTAACATTAAGAAAGTATTTAAGTGCATAAAATAGGAGGTTAAAAATGGATGATTTTATAAAATTAGCTTCAACACAAGGAATATGGAGTGCTTTAAGCATAGTTCTTATTTTTTATATATTAAAAATGCAAGAAAAAAGAGATTTGAAACAAGAAGAGCGGGAAAAAAGTTATCAGGAGATAATTTCTAAATTGACAGATAAATTGAACATAGTTGAAGATGTAAAAAAGGATGTAGAGGAAATTAAAAATCATGTATTTAAAAAAATAAATGAAAGATAATTTCATTCTAAAGAAAATTGTTATATAACTCATTGATATTAGAACTATATATACCAGTTCCAAATTTAATCTATGAATTCATAAAATTGTGCTATTAAATTATTTGAGTTTACATTAATATGAAATTGAGAATTGACGATTAACAATGGACAATTATTGATACTTCTCTTTTATAAGAGAAGTTCTCAATTGATTTCTTTTCATGTGACACAGTCACTTGTATTTAAAAAATCTATTAAAGAAATTAGTTTGATCAAAACTAATTTCCACCACAATTCTCCATTGAATAAAGTTTATCTATAAAAAAACATATGAATATCCAATAACATTTTTTTATAAAATAAAAACTATTGTTATAAATCAAGATACCACGTTAATAATCTATATATTAATATGGTATCTTGTGATATATCTTATTTATATACTATCTTTAAAATAAAAATGCTAATATATAAACTTCTTCTTTATATAAATAAAATGTCTCAAAAATTACATAATACATATTTATCATATGGTAAATATGATGTTTATAAAAGAATAAAAAAGCAATTCTTTAACAAATTACTCTTTCAATTAGGCTAAGTAAAATATATATTGGATATATTTATTAATGATTTTTCACAGTAATTTTATTGCCTACTTTTACTATTTCTGCAGTTCCTATAATATTTTTATAGTTATTATTGATAACAAATTTTACTCCATCCTGTTCTACTATTAAATCATTTTCTTTTTGTTCATCCAGAACAACATCGAATTTACTCCCACTTCAGCAGAAGCCAGTAGCTACAAGTCTTATAGCAGTTTTATTCTGCTTGTTTAAGAGGATTATAACATCATTTAATACTGTAGGTGATATTATAATATTAAAGTTTGACTTTTTCTCTTTTTGTACTTCTTTACTTCTTTTTAAAAATGAAAATATCCCCATTTTATACCTCCGTATATATAGATAAACTACTTTAAAAATTAATGTATAGCTCAATATAGCTACATCCTTAAGTATTTCAATTCACAATTCACAATGCAAAATTCACAATTATGGTGGAAATTAATTCTTTATGAATTAATTTCTTAAACTGATTTTTAACTAATACTATGGAGAAGCTACAACTATTAGTTAGTTACTGCATAACTTCAAAAATAAATAATTTTAAATTTCTCAGCTTTTGCTGAGAAATATCCACAATTGTGAATTATGAATTGAAAAAAGTTGTGAATTTAATAGTTCTAATTATAATACTAAAAGCATC
>NZ_DDOV01000116.1 GCF_002341865.1 Clostridium sp. UBA2485
GTTTTTTGTTTTGGTTTTTCTATTGGTCTTGGTGGTTTAGCCTTTACAGCTGCAGTTTTATTTTTAGTATTTTGTTTAGTTACTATAACTACTTTTTTAGCTGCATAAGGCTTATATCTCTTAAATTCTATAGAGTAATATATATCTCCAACTTCTCCACCTTTTTCACTTAGTTTAAAACTTTCTATAATAAATAAGTCATTCAGCTCTAAAGGACTCCCACCAGTAAATATAAATCTTATTTTTTGTCTCTTATCTCTCCACGCTCTAATTTTGCTAATATAAAAACTCGGAGAAAATAATTCCTCCGAGCTTACATAGGGTCCTCTATTTAATGGAAAATAACTCTCAAAACTTATCTCACTTAACTTAGGTTTATTTATTGTATTAATTTCTCCTAAGTTAATAACATTAAAAGTTTCATTGTCCCCATCTTCATTTATCTCTATTTTTTCTGGGAGTACTGGAAGAATAAATCCTTCTTCACCGTCATTTATTCCTAGATACATTTTGTACATTAAGCATATACCCCCTCTGCACTATTAACTAGCTCATTTTCCATGTAGGTTTCTATTCTAGAGATTATTGTATTAATATCTGCCTCTTCTTTAATATCTCCAGTTGTAACCTGCACTGTAGGAGTTAGTGTAACAAAATTTTGTACGCTCTCCTGTTCTGCTAAATCTCTCATCATTTCTAAATGTTCATTACTTACATCCATTTTATCGTCAATATTTTTAAGATGATCATTAGCTCCTGTAATACTTTTACCTAAATCTCCTAAATTTCCTGGGCTTCCTAATCCTCCTCCACCTTCGGAGTTACCAACTTTATTGTTGTTCAAGTTGTCCATAATATTTGTTGGTAGTTCTGGTGGACCATAAGGAACTTTTCCTATACTGTCAAACAAATTTCCTATATCAAATTTATCCTCAATATTTCTTCCAAATTTATCACCTAAATCAAATGCTTCCCCATATTCAAATCTGTCCAATTTAAGAGCATTAGCATCTTTTCTATCAAACTTAATTTCGGCCTCACCTACTAAATCCTTAACTAGTCCTTTAAGTCCACCTCTCCAACCATTGACTGCCTCAGCAAGATTAGATCCAAAAACAGCATCTATAGCTGATGCTATACCTTCTAAAATTCCTAAAATTGAATCTGCCATTCCTCCAAATAGCCTTACAATTGAACCTATTGGGTCGTTAAATATATTGGCAAAAAATTCAGCAAAAGTTAATATATTATTCCAAAGTACAACTCCCATTTGAATTACAAAATTTATAACACCTACAAATAAGTTACCTATAAAAGCAAGTACTGTCATAAAAGCTCCTGCAATCATACCTGTTGCACTTAATGATGTACCAGCAAAATGATTAATTGCTCCTACTACCGCGTAAAATACTGCAATTAACATAATTATTGCTATGATAATCCATGTAATAGGACATGCTGCTAAAGCTGCATTTAATCCGTCCTGTGCAATTATTAAAGCAACAATCGCAACTGTTTCTATACCAGATGCAATTGCATGTATCCCTTTGGCTATTGTAGTTTTTATTGTTGCAAGCCAAGCAATTCCCATTGCTATATCATAAGCAATTAATGATGCCACTATTCCCCATATTAAAGGACCAATAAAATACCAATTATTTAAAACTATTTCACCTATCCAACAAAAAATATCTGCTACTCCTTTAGCTATGGTAGATATAATAATTAATCCATTAGATATGGAATCAAAGACAGGTTGAAATCGTCCTTGTTGAAACCATTCATTAATAGTACTTAAAATAGGTTTTAAAATCTGCAAAGCACCATAGCCGGCTTCTGCAAAAGAGGTTTGTATATTTGATTTTAAATTGTCTAATTGTGCTATTGCTGAATTATTAACTTCTTCTAATGCTTGCTCTGTAGCTCCCTTTGCATTTAATATTTCATCAAATTTATTTATGAAATCATCTATACCTGAACTACTCTCAAGAAATTCTTGATCTGCACCCTCAAACTCAAAATTCTCCATTAAAGCTCCATAGTCACCAGCTAGTGCTTCTTTAATTGCAGATGCAGAACCTTCCAACCCTTGAGTTGGATCAACAAGAGATAATTTTTCAGCACTCTTATTTAAATTCATAAGTTTATCTGTGTCTTTAGTTACTTTCATAAATTCCATGCTTATTCCTGTGAATTCTTCTAAACTATAAGCACTTTGATTAGCATGATTAGTTAGTCCTTTAAAGAATTGTTTTCCTGCACCCTTGTTACCTAGAGCACTAGAAACAGTATTAATTTGTTGTTCTAATCTTGCAGCACCACCTATTGTCAAATCAAAAGCTTTTTCAATAGTAAGATACTCTTCTTTAAAGGATTCAAATTTATCCCGTAATTTTTCTGTTAATTTTTCTATAAAATTTGAACTTTTATCAATAGAATCATTTAAATTCTCCTGTTCATTTGCCGCTTCATTTTGAGAAATTGCTAATTGGTGCAATGCCGCCGAAGCCCTATTAGTGCTGTGTCTAGCCGCATTTAAGGTATTAGTAATTCCTATATCTCTGCTAGATGAGCTTGATAAACTATCCATAGCTGAAATAGTTAAATTTAAAGCTTGGGTAATTTGTTGAAGTGGTTTTGTCATTTCATCAAACATTTTTAAGCTAGTTGATACTGTTGCCATAATATCACCTCCCTTTAGAGATAATAAAAGCACCCCTACTAAAGAATGCTTTTAACTTAAAAAATTTGTTTTTATAGAACTATAATATTATTTAACTCTATTTTTTCTTAGCTTTACTTAAAGACCTTTTTTCACTTTCTACATAAAGATCTATACTCGCATATATAAAAGCTTTTTCATTCCTAGGTATATTTTTAAATATGCTAGGAAGAATTTTAAGTTTATGGAGGGCATAATGTGCATAATTAGCCTCAGCATCCCCCCCATTTATTAGTTTTTTGCTTCTTCAACTAACTCCTGCATGCTTCTATCGTATCCATTTACTTCACTTACTACACTTGACCATTCTGAGTATTCTCCATCACTCATCTTACTTTTCATAGCTTTAAGCAATTCTTCATCACCCATAACTTGCCATTCTGCTTGAAGTTCTGAATTTTTTAAATCTGGATAGGTTGTAGTTTCTATTATAAGTTTAGCTAAATATTTATCATTATCTGTTTCTATTACTTTTTGACCTTTTACAAAACTAACTTTTCTGCATTTTTTTCTTATTTCATCACCTATAGTTGATGCTATAGGTTTGAACCTCATTTTTCTTTTTTTTCCTCCTATAGTTATTTCTCTTTCTATTTCTTCCACTTCTTCAAAGGAATCCATTAAAAAGTCTTCAAATTTATTCATTATATTTCCTCCTAATTATCCTAATGTTGGTTTATTAAATTTATTTAATATATCTACATCTTCAAAAGTAAATGCCATATCTTCTTCTAAAACTTCACTTTCCACATCAAAAGCAGCCATGCTTACCTCATCAAGATTACAGTTTTTTAACACTACTGTTTGTCCTCCTAAACTACTTGTTGGATCCTCATTGGTTACAGTAATATCAAAGTAAACATCTCTACCTTCTTTTATATAGCTAAGCATTAACTCTCTGAAAAGAGAAGTTGCATAATACACAGTAAGTGTACCTGTACCTTTCCAACCTGTTGCCCTATTTTGAGTAGCCCTATTCCCCAAGGTTTTCCCTTCTGTTTTTTGTTTTTCAACTTTAGATTCTAACTTCTTTGCATAAAATAATTCTTCATTTCTACCATTTACAGTTATATATGCTCGTGCCTCAGCACCACTAATAGTATCACTAAGCTTTAAAGATCCCATCTAACATACCTCCACATTCATGTATAATTTTTCCATGCTATCTATTGGTTGTACTTCAACCTTTACTAACACAGAGTCTTTGTCTTTTCCTTTTTCAATTTCAATATCTTCTGGAACAACATTTTCAAGAGCATCTATCTCTTGAAGCTGCTCTAAAAATTTAATTACATCCTTTTTAAAAAGAATTCTACCATCTACGCTATTAGCAATTTTACCAATATAATTAGTTTCCCATAGTAATTTAATTCCATTATTTATTTCATATAAAGTTCTTATCAATCTATTTTTTCTATAGTCTTTATCTTTATCTTCAGTAAATGTTTTAAGAGTATTAATGTCTTGTTCTATTACTACTTTTCTATTATTAATAGTAAACACTATTTCCCCATTATTTAAAGCATCTACTATTTCCTTATTTGTATATTTAATATCTACATCAATAGCACCCTCATATTGAAGATATGTGTTAGATTGATTTACATTTGCTCCTGCTGTAGCTCCAGTAACAAATGCAACTGCCTTATCAGATGTTATTTTGGTTCCATCTCCTAAGATAACTCCATTTTTAACACTAATAACATTTTCGCTATCAGCTTCAGCATAATTTTCTAGAACTAATTGTACTTGTCTGCCATCTTCTTTTAGTCTCTTTATAAAATCAGTAGCTACAGCTTTTATATCAGATTCCTTGGTTGGTATTCCTATAGTATGGAACTCATGTGCTTCAATGACTGATAAATAATCAGTATAATTTTCATTAGTAACAGTTCCATCCTCACCGCCTTTTAATGGTAGTCCTGATGTAGTTTTTAACTCTCCAGTTCCTTTGAACTCAACATAACCATTTGATTTCAAATCATCTATAGTTTTAACTAATTGTTTATCAACTTTGTTACCTTCAAAAGTAGTTATAACCTCAAATTTATTTGTGTCATCTATATCATTTTGAATTATTACAGTAATATTATTTCCCTTTGTGCCACTGTACTTAGCATTTATAGTTAGTCCTTCTAATGTTGCAGTAGCTTTACTACCCTCATTAAGTCTATATAGCAAAAGTGTCTTAGCTTTCTTAAATACTTCTCTAATTAATAAAGCACTATTATCTGATATATTGATTCCCAATACTTTTGATAAATCATCATCAGCATGTATAGTAATAATTTCTTTTTCAGGTCCCCAAGGCAGAGTTAAAGGTAATGTTGCAATTCCTCTTTCTCCTATTGATGTTATTTCATTCTTTTTAGATTTAAAGTTTATATATGCTCCTGGTCTTATTTTATTTTGTGATATCCATGTTCCTCCAGCCATCTATTTCACCTCTCTCTTTTTAAATTCATCTATAATATTTTTAGCTTCCTCTAATGAGTATTCCTTATCATCAAGTAAAGCCTTTAAAATATCTCTTTCTATTTGTGTAAATTTATTAGAATTAACAATTTGCTCTTTATTAAATTTAATTTGTTCAATTTCTTTTTTAGTCATTTTTCAATTCGACCTCCTTATTTAACACTTTCATTTTAGCCACTTCTTCTATTTTCCTCATTACTTTATAATTAAATTGTAAAAAAAAGTGCAACACTCCATCTATAATTTCATGTTCCATATTACTAGCTCTATATAAATCTTTATCTACAGGCACATATTCAAGAACTTCATAGAGTTTATTAGCAACCTCTAAGCAATCTAAATTAATCTCCTCTTTATCAGTAAAATAACTCACGTCAAAATATATACTTTTTTTATACCTAATATTAAGTTCTTTACTTTGTCCTGATTTTAAAACTTTAATAAAAAAACAAGGTCCTTCAAAACCCTGCTTTACTTCTTCATCATATATATTTATGTTAGGAAACTCTTTATTCAGCTTTTGGTTAACTCCTACTCTTAAATCATTTATAGTTGATATACTATCGCCTCCCTTAAGATCTGCCATAAAGTATTTGTTTTAATAATTGAACTTGTTTTTGCTCTAGAAACTTAGGCAGCTCTTTTTCTATTTCTTCCATAGAAATAGTTGCCATAAACTTTCCTTCTACCCATGCTTTACCATCTTCAGTTACATACCCATACTCCACATGAGACGCATATTCTAAATCATTAAATATCTCTACTATATAACTATTGCCATGTTTAGCTACATTTCCTATTTTCCAGTTTTCCTTTAACTCTCCTTTGGTCTTATTAGGATAAGCATCTACTGGAGTTCTATCCTTAATCTTTTCTTTAGCTCTAAGTGCCATTTCAAGTAAAAATTCCTTTATCCATCTTTCAATTACTCTTTCATCAAGAGCTTTTTGAAATCTCTTAGACAGCTTCTTAAAATGACTACAATCCAAGTTTCCAAGTCTAGCCATTATGATTTCTCCTCTTTACTTAATATCAATTCTTGATGGGTATAATACATTAATCCTTTTACATATTTAGTAGCTATATTTAATTAATTATTCATTACTCCTATTTAAGTAAGGCTTAATTTCTCTTTAGTTATATGGTCTTTATTACTTGCTTTATATTTTCAAGACAAATTCCAATAAAAAATCCTTAGAATATTATTCTAAGGGTATACCTGAAAACTTTTTAGTTTTATTTGATTTACTTCAGTAATATGTGAGCTCTTTAATACTTTTTAGTCATGTCATTTTTATCACCTCCAATATGATATTTATATTAATTATTTCAAGTAACACTTATATTTTTATAAGTACTAGAAAAGTACTTACATAAGTAGATACCCAAATATAATTTTCCATACTATCATATTATCATGTTGCTAATATCTTTAAAATATCAAGAAAATATCATTATTGTATCATGTTGAATTCTATACTATTCTCCATCTACAATATATAAACTTTTCTGTCATGTCATTTTCATCACCTCCAATACGACATTTATATGGATTATTCCAAATAGCACTTATATTTTTATAAGTGCTAAAAAGACACCTACATAAGTAGATGCCTTTAAATATAATTTTCCATACTATCATATTATCATGTTACTAATATCTTTTAAATATCAAGAAAATATCACTATTGTATCATATCAAATTTGATATTATTCTCCATATACAATATATATATATATACTTTTCAGTCATATCATTTCTACCATCTCTAATATGATATTTATATAGATTATTTCAAATAACACTTATATTTTTGTAAATGCTAAAAAACACCTACATGAGTAGATGCTCTTAAGACATGTAAAGGAAAATAATAAAATAATATACTGGCATATTATTTTTTTGAATATGCCAGTATATTATTTTCCATACTATCATATTATCATGTTGCTAATATCTTTAAAATATCAAGAAAATATAACTATTGTATCATATCAAATTTGATATTATTCTCCATCTACAATATATAAGCTTTTTAGTCATGTTATTTTTACCACCTCCAATGTGATATCTATATATGTTATTCTAAATAACATTTGCATTTTTATAAGCGCTAAAAAAGCACCTACATAAGTAGGTGCTCTTAAACATAATTTTCTATACTATCATATTATCATGTTATTGATATCTTTAAAATATCAAGAAAATATCACTATTGTATCATATTGAATTTTGTACTATTTTCTATCTACAATACATAAGCTTTTTAGTGATGTTATTTTTGCACCTCTAATATAATATTTATAAGTATTATTTCAAATAACATTTATATTTTTATACCTGCTAAAAAAGCACCTACATAAGTAGATGCCTTAACATATTTTTCTATACTATCATATTATCATGTTATTAATATCTTTAAAATATCAAGAAAATATCACTATTGTATCATATCAAATTTAATACCCTCTATACCAAATAGAAAGATACTTAATTCATTAGTCATTTCCTTTACCCACCTTTTAGCTGTTATTACACTACAATTTAATTCTTCTGCTACATCTTCATAACTCTTTTCATCTTTATAATATTTTTCTAAAGCTAAATACTTTTCTGAGGAGCATAATTTTTCTTGCTTATTCTTAAGCATTTCTAGAGCCATATCAATATGAGATAGCATTATTAATGTTTTTGTTTTACTTCTTTTTATACTAAGTATATATAGTTCATCTACGTCATCTAATATATCAAGATAATCACTCTCATCTCTTATTTGATTAATATCATCTATAGCATTCTTAATATGATTTTTTAAATCATTATAGTGTTTTAATAATAATCTAGTATTATGAAATCTTTTATCTTTTCTTTCAACCATTTTTTCTTTATCATATTCTCTTATAGCTTCTTTTACAGCTTTATTTATTATTTCATCTATGCTAACTTCACTATTCAATAATATCACCTTCCTAATTTTTTTAATGCTCATACTTATTCATTTATAATTAATTCTGTAATATTAATGGTTTAAATAATTTATAGGTTGTACATTTTTATGTGCAATGATAATGATAGGACTATTTTTAGAATTTGTATTTAAGAAATAACAGTTTCTTAAATATGTCTTAATATTTCTAAAATCATTACAGCTATATTATATTTCACATTATTTCTTTTTATTGTGTATGACTTAAATGAACTTATATATAATAGACATACTTTACAAGTTGTAATTTTTGTTTCTATTCTTTTTGATTTTATATTAGCCCTTAAGCCCTTTCTTGCATAATAGTTTTATAGTCTTCTTTTTTAAGTATGCTAGCTTACTAGCTCCATATTATTCTACATGACTTTGAAATTTAATTAATACTATTGTTTTCATTAGTGATTTCCTCCAATAATCCGTGTATTATTTTTATAGAATTATCTATATAATTATCTCCAGGATTGGGAGCTTCTATCGATCTTAAATTGCTTAATATCTCTTCAAGAGATTCCCTGTACCTCTCTATCATATACCCACCTTCACTTTCCTTATTTTGACGTATTGATATCTTTTTTTATATATTAATTTAATATATTCTAATAATGGATTATGCCATTAGATTATTTTCCTATATTAGGTATTTTTCTATTAATTGAGTATAAATCTAAACTTATAAACTAATAAATTTAGAACTTTCTTCTAATAAATATTGCTTAAAACTTTTTAAGTCTTTATCTTCTTTTAAGTATTTCATTTTCTCTCTCTAAACGTTTTTTCTAAGAGTGAAAGTTTTTCTAAATCTACCCCTTAAAGTTTTACAATATACTTAGGATGAAACATTATAACTTGTACACTTTCACAGGGAGTTATAATACTCTCTTTGAAATATCTGCTTATAGAATTTTCATCTAGCTCCATCTTTCAGATAGAGTTTTAACTAAAATAAGTTTTTCCATCTTTACACCTCATTCCTATCACTATTAGTTGTAATATAGAGTAAAAAAATATCTTTCATGCTACAATTAAATTCATTTGACATTTTAAAAACCGGTGGATGGCCTAATTTTTTATATCCTCCTTATAATCGATACATCATATTGTTACTTATATTTAAATCTCCAACTGCTTCTCTAGCTGTATTAAATCTAGCTTCTTTTTTTAATATTGTAATATGTTTCACAATATGTTTATTACTCTTTTTCCGTCTTCTAAATTCTATATCTACATTTTACAACCATTAGTTATATAGAACAAGTTTTATTATAACTATTAGTGATAATTAAGTTCATATTTTCTTTAATTTGCTATTGATAGCTTTGAATATCACCATTAGTTGTATTGATATTTTTATCACTGTCGGTTACAATACTAATAATGATAAAAATTCGTCGAGGTGATTAATGTGATTGGAGAAAAAATTAAAGAATTAAGAAAAGAAAATGAAATTACACAAGAAGAATTAGCTAAAAATATAGATGTTAGCACCTCCATGGTAGGAATGTATGAAACGAATGCCCGTAAACCAAGTTATGAAGTACTAATTAAAATAGCTAAATATTTTGGAGTTTCTACTGATTATTTATTAAATACAGAAGGAAAATTAGATGCAGCTATAAATTCTTTAAATAAGACCAACCATATGGCCAAAAATGCTCTTGCGCCCAAACATAAATGTATAAGTAAAAATGATATTGACAAAGAATTATGTAATATTGATCAATTTAGTACTGCGGAAGAAGCTATGCAATTTATATTAAAACAACCATCTGTTATGGGCTTTGGTGGATTTGACATAAATGCAATGAGTGAAGATGAAATATTAGACTTTGCAAATGAATTGTTAAATCAACTAAAGATATTAAGCTATAAATATAAGAAGTAATTAGATTATTTGAGTAGAATATCAAAAATGGAAATTCAAAATTGTGCTACAGATTAATTAAAGAAGGATTAAAAACCTCTATTATAAGTAACTATATAACAAAAATTAATATAGTTTTCAATATATTATGAGCGAATTTGAAATAAGTTTTTAGTTAAAGTAGTAAAGCAGTTGAAATAAGTACATAAAAAAGTGAAAAATATAACTATGGATTTTTAGCTTTAAAAATAAAGATTCATATAGAACAATATCTATACCAAAGGTTCTATAATGAGTATCTAAAAGAATTAACATATATTTAAGTCAATTATTTAGATTAAATGAGCATGATATTATAATACGTAATCTAAGGTATCCGTATGTCAAGGACACGCTAAAAATTTATTAAATTTTTTCTTTTCAAAATAAATTACTCGAAGTCAACTTTATGCAAGCTGTGCTTTGGGTGAATTGCACTTAATTTGCCCAAGGTGCTTTGTTGATAATGAGGAACAACTATATGTATATTTAAAAGATTCAAATATACCAATTTTACCTCTTATTTAAAAATGACTTAAAAAAGGAATGCATCTAAATTATATATTATAGATGCATTCCTTTTTACTATAAGTTGGTCTACTTAACATTCCTTTAAACTCCATAGTATACATATGACTGAAACTAAAAAAGCTAGTTCTAACGACAATGATAAACATAGAAACATTTATTACATTAAATTAATAAAATTTAATGTATTATTTTTTAGACTTTTTATTACATTACTAATTTTATTTCTAGCCTCATCACCTGTTAAATTATTGCTTTGTATATATCTAATCACATTTGTTTTTTCGATATCACTCAAATTCTCAAAATAAGTTTTTGCTTCTGGCTCTTTAAAAAGTGCCGCCCCAAAACCTTCTGGAATGTCAGGGACATTTGGGTTAGGGTTGTGCCCTAATCCTATAAAGTTCTTATCACTCATTGTTATTATTCCTTTCGTAATATTATTTAAGTATCTTGCTCGTTGTCCACTATTTTATTCTCAAATTATATCATTTTGATGTTATTAAAGATTGCACGTACTCTAGCATTTCATTTCTAGATTGTATCCTATGAGTATTGTCAATGATCTGCTGCTGAGCTTCTTGTGATAAAGAAAAAAAATAGTCCATTGCGTTATATTGTTGAAGCACTATTCCTAAGCCTAGTGGTATTTCAGCACCACTTGTGTATTTTTCCATCTCTTCACCTCTGATTCCTATCCTAGGAAATTTTCCAGATATTTAAATACTTTATATGAAATCTATTGAGTTATTATTTAGATTTTTTATTGCACTGTTAATTTTATTTTTTGCGTCAGTACCTGTTAAATTGTTATTTTGTATATATTGTATTACATTTGTTTTTTGTTCATCGCTCAGATTTTGAAATGAAGCTCTTGCGTCAGGCTCTTGTAGAAGCGCCATTGCAAAACCCTCTGGGATATCTGGAACGTTTGGATTAGGGTTATGGCCCATTCCTATAAAATTTTTATCACTCATTTACTATCACTCCTCCCTTATAAAATTAGTTTAAACTTAGCGATAAAATGCTGGTAAAAGTTATTGCCTTAACTCTTACCTATAATATTAAATTTAGTATTTTTATAGAAAATCTTGTACTAAGAATTTTCTATTTTTTTCTTAGCCATTCCATAGCTGCCTTCCAATCGTTCTCTTGTAAATCTTCAAATTTATTGACTTTTCTAAACTTGCAAATATATTCTTCTGATATTTTTTTCTCTTTTGACAAACTTCTTATTTCTTCTGCTTGCTCTTTTGTAATTTTTTCAGGTTCTTTAGCTTCTGATATAGTATGTGCTGTAGTATTACCATCATCCTCGTCTTCACTTGCTATGCCAAGCATAGCTGATAGTTGATATCTTCTAGCATATGTAATTGAGCTTCCAGAGCCTTGTGCTGTAGGTTTATCACTCTTTAATTTTAGAGGTTCACTTTCTATCCACTCACCACTCTCGTGCAATAACATGGTTGTTATTGCCACAAGAGCGCCATCTTCACTATTAGGCATTTGTATATAAGATAAACCGTGTTTACTTAAAGGTTCTTTAACTGTATTTATAACTTCATCTAATGGAGCATATTTACTATTAAAAAATGGATTATTTGCTACATTTTTAGGATTTTTAACCTCTGCTTGGAAGTCTTTTAAAGCTGAAGCTAACTCTTTTATACTTTCTGATTTCTTCATTTGCCTTACCTCACTATTCTACTTTTACTTTTATGCTTTCCTCTTCTAAAATACTTATGCCTAGAATAACCTTCCTTGTTTCTATATCTATACCATCTTTGAAAACTTTTAATATAGCTCTATCTATCTCTTCCTTAATTCTAATAATTCCTATATGCTCATTATATTTATGTTTTTTTTCGCATTATCTTACTTATATATCCATTTTTAGCTTTTTGCTTATTACTTAATGGGTTCTCTCTGTTATTATCGTTCTTGTAACCGAAAAATATAAAAGAAATCATAGCTACTATTTAATAGTACTAATAACATTTAATCATGGTGTAAGATTTAGGAGAAGTTTTAGATTTAACTTGGAGCAATCTAGATGTAGATAAGTATTTAGTTAAAGTGATACAATAATGTAAACAAAGAAAAAGATCTAAATATGATTTTAGGCTTTAAAAAGTAAAATTTATATGAAACAATACCTATGTGAAAAGTTCTATATGAATATTTAAAAGAATTGAAAGATAGTAAAAAAATTGTTAATATAAATAATAGGCTTTTTAATTTTAAAATACAGATTCGTTGAGTATCTACTTAAAATCGATTATTTAAATTAAGGGGGTATGATAATTACAATAGATGAGCTAAGACATACTTATACTACTGAACTTATAGATACTAAGATAAATTTTACGACTACCACTGAATTTCTTAGACATAATGTTGAATAGACATTGAGAATATATTCTCATGTTAATGACGACATGTAAAAAATAACGAACATAATAGACAATATTTTCTAAAATTCTTGACGAATCTTTTGATGAATTAAAATCGAGTATTGATTTATACAGGGTTAATGGATTTTTTTATAACAATAGTCCATTATTGTAAATATTATTTAAGGGACGTGATTTCTATGGAAAATAAAAAAGTAAATGTATTAATTTCAAAGGAACAAATCGATGAAGCTTTAGAAAGACTAGGTTCTGAAATATCTAAAGATTATGAAGGTAAAAAACTGTATGTTCTTTCACTTCTCAGAGGAAGTTTTATATTTGCTGCTGACTTAGTTAGAAAAATTCAAGTTCCAACAAAAATAGGCTTTATGACTACATCAAGCTATGGACATGATGAACAATCTTCTGGAACTGTTAAGGTAGTAAATGATGTGCCTGATAATATAGAAGGATATGATGTACTAATAGTTGATGATATAGTTGACAGTGGTATTACTATGGAATTTGTTATGAATCACATGAAAGAACTAGGTGCTAGTACTGTAAAATGTTGTACTCTTTTAGATAAACCATCTAGAAGAAAAATAGATATTGCACCAAATTATTGTGGATTTAAAATTGAAGATGTATTTGTAGTTGGATATGGACTTAATTATGGAGACTATTATAGAAATATTCCATACGTATTCAATTGGGAAGAAAACTAATATTATCTTTATACTGATAACAATACTAGATTGTTATCAGTTTTTTGTATTTAAACACCTAAAAAATAACTAGTCAGCATACTAGTTATTTTATTCATATCTAATAAAAACACCTTAAATTTAGGTACTTTTCATATTCATATCATAAGCTAATTTTAAATCACATCAGTGTTAAAACTTAATTCGTTAGAATTTATATAATTTCTTAATAGTCCTCTATAAACAACATTCAATTTATCTAAGTTTTGTATATCTGCCGGCTTAATCATTGTAAACTCGCCTTCAAAATTAAATATACCACTTCTTTCTAAAACCTCTGATACAAATTGCGAACAAAAATAATAATATTTTCTTTCTAAAGACATTTTAAAGGCTACCGCTAAAACTCCTAAAAAATTGTATCTATATTTATCTTGCTCTTCTTCAAACCCTCTAATAATCTCTTTTACCTTCTCATACTGCTCCAATGTAACATCCATTGAGTAAACTATACATTCAGTGTTACAAAACCTTTTATAAACACCATCATCAATTTTCTCTTTAATAAATCCCCCTATAAAAGGATTTTTAGGTCTTTTTCTTCCAAAGCTATACATTTCACTTAACCCTGAATCTAACGCTATGGATGTATGGGAATAATCATTTCTAGTATATATTCTTATAGCTCTAGAAAGAGTTGTCCCTGTGAAAGTAAGCATAATATATATTTTTTCCATGTCCTCCCCCCTAAGTACATAACCAAGAACAAAACTTAGTTGTTAGTTATATATAGATAATATATCAAATTTTAATACTTTGCACAAATAGTTTAAAATATAAAAACTATTATCTCATAAGCTTTAGACAATAATTCTTTTACTAAACCCACGAAAAATTTAATAAATTTTAGAAATTGTTTTACTTTCATAAAAGCCTATATGAAGTTAAAAATATCTATAATAACAAACTCCATCATAAAATGCACCCATTTGGATGCATTGATTATATAAAACAATATATACTAATCTTAAAATTAATGTGTATATCAAAATAAATGCTATTTTTTAGTACCTATTTAATGAAAATTTACAGTTAATAATAAACAATTATACATACTTCTTTCTTATACAGTTCATAATTCGCAATTGTGGAAAACTAGCAGTTCAATTTGCTAGCAAAGAAATTAGGTCGTTCAAAACTAATTTCAACTACAATTATGGATTTTGTGTTGTAAATTGTAAATTAAAATAACCTGGGAAATAATTATATTAGTCTATACATTAAGCTTTATGATATAAACTATTTTAACTCAAATTCACTAGAACTTACTTTTCCACTATTTAAATCTAGCTGTACAGAAGTTTCTGGTATTTTCCCTACAATCACTGTTTCTGTTATAGGTAGTTGACTAATTACTTCTACCTCATTATATCCTATTGGCAAAACCACCTTTATTTTAGCTTTTACTTCTACGTATATTTTATGTCTTGTTTGATTAATACCAGCACTTTCAAAATCTGAAATGTATCTAGTTTCCACATGTCCAATAGGTTGCATTGTTGCAGTAATATTTGGCCCTAAATTAGATAATAAATTGTTCTTAGTTATATATCCTATAGGGAACTCTATGCCTACTTGTCCGATCTCCTTTAAATCCCTTTGTACTCTTAAAGCTACATCTGTAGCAATTTTATTCATTTTAAGGGTATCTGCCTTTAATAAAATTATATTCCCTTCTAAATCTTTTTCAAAATTAATAATTTCATCATATTTAAACTGATTTATATATTCCTCAATAATTGATTTATTAATTATATCTGTAGCTTTTGCTCTCATCTCTCCATCACATATTACCATAATGTTAGGAACTATCACCTCATCAAAATAATAGAGAAAAGCTATTAATACAGTACATATAAAAACTATAATTGATATTATTTTAATTTTTACTTTTATTTTCATATTTTCATATCTCCTAAAATATTTTTCTAAAATATAGTTTATATTGTAATAAATTAGTAATAATTAATTATATGTACTATTATTGATTTGAAGAATATATTTATTATAGATTTTATTAATTCTTTATATTATGGTATAATACAAAAAAACATAATTAAAGTGAGGCATTTTCAAAAATAACTAATTAGTATGTTAAGCTATTTTACACCATACTTCGTTTACTGATTTTACTGATACCAATAGTATCAGTAAAATCAGCGTCTTTGTTTGATACAAAATATCCTAAGCATATTTAAATAGTTATTTTATTTAAGATGTCTAATAGAATCTTAAGGAGGAAACCTTATGAGTGAAAAGAAAAAGGGTGACGGTAAAAAAAAGCGTTCTCGTAAAAAAACCCGTTTCAAAATATTTAAGGGTATATATATAACACTTATTATTGTATTATTGGGATCTATTGCAATAGGTGCTGGAGTAGGCTATGGAATGATAAAAACTGCTCCTGAAATAGATGTTCAAAAATTTCTAGAAATAGAAGAAACTTCTACAATATATGATAATAAGGGTATATTAATTGATGAATTTAATACCCCCGAAAAAAGAATTCCTATATCTACAGATAAAGTACCTAAAATTTTAAAAGATGCCTTTATAAGCATTGAAGATGAGCGATTTTATTCTCATAAAGGTATCGATTTTAGAAGACTTGGTGGCGCTTTTATTGCAGACGTAAAAATCGCCTTAGGTTTATCTGACGGAAGTTTACAAGGTGCATCAACAATAACTCAGCAATTAGTTAAATATAGATATTTTTTAGAGGACTCTTTAAATAATAGAACCTCAATTAAAAGAAAAGTTCAAGAAATGCACTTGGCTTACAAATTAGAGGACCAATTAACTAAAGAGCAGATATTAGAATCCTATATGAATACTATATTCTTAGGCGGTAGTGCCCATGGAATTGAAGCTGCTTCTAAGATGTACTTTAGTAAATCTGTTGATAAATTAACAATTAAGCAAGCAGCATTTATAGCTGGTGCTGCACAAAACCCATCAGTTTCTTTTGCAAATGCATTTAGGAACTATAAAGAAAATACGCCTTTTGACTCACCTAGAACAAAAACAGTTCTAGGGAAAATGCTTGAAACAGGTGCCATTAGTCAAGGGGAATACGATCAAGCGATGGCTGAAGATTTATTATTTAAGTTCTCATTAAAATCTAACAACAAAATGAACTACGAATATTTTTCAAGACCTGTTATTGAGGAAGTTGTTAAAGATTTAATGTCCATTTATGGATATAATAAAGAAAAAGCTTATGACGAATTAATGTATGGTGGTTATAGAGTTTACACTACAATGGATAAAGCTTTACAAGATGAAATCCAAAAAGTTATTGATGATGAAAATGGTGAATTAATTTCTCCATATGCTAATCCTAACCTTCAAGCTTCTGCTGTAATTATGGATTATAAAAGTGGTGAAGTTAAATGCATAATTGGTGGACGTGGTGATCAGCCTGCAAATTCTTATAATAGAGCTGCATCTGAAAATTTCTTAAGAGCACCAGGTTCTAGTTTAAAACCTCTTACAATATATGCACCAGCAATTGATTCACAAAAGCTAACTGCTGGGTCAGCCTTTGAAGATGCACCGATTCCAACAGAAATGGGCTCAAAGTATAATAATCCACCATATGACCCTAAAAATAGCCCTGATATGTATAGAGGATATGTTACTATGAGAGACTCAATAAGAGTTTCTGCTAATACAATAGCAGTTAGAATTGGAGATGCTATTGGTCTAGATTTGGCATCAGAATATGGTACTAAATTTGGTATTCATCTTGATGATGAGGATAAAAGTAGTATGTCTGCATTAGCATTAGGTCAATTAGATGGTGGTGCTTTAAGTGGAACTAATCCATTAGCATTATCAAGTGCTTATGGCGCTTTTGGAAATAATGGAATAGTTACAAAGCCAAAATTATACACAAAGGTTGTTGATAGAAATGGCAAAACTATTTTAGAAAGTAAACTTGAAAGTAATAAAGTTATATCGCCTGAAACAGCATATATAATGTTTGATATGCTTAAAGAACCTATAATAGGTACTGGTCCTAGTGCTAATTTTGGCAATATGCCAGCAAGAGGTAAGACAGGTACATCTTCTGATTCTAAAGACCTTTGGTTTACAGGATTAACACCTTATTACTCTTGTGCGGTTTGGATGGGTAATGATGATTATACTGAGGTTGAAGGTATGAATAGTGATAATCCTTCTGCTCTTTGGGGAAAAATAATGGCAATTGCCCATAGGGATTTACCATACAAAGAAATTGATAGACCTGCTGGTGTAATTAATGTAGATGTATCTAGAGATTCTGGTACACTTCCAACAGATTTATCCTATAGAGATCCTAGAGGTGATAGAGTTTACTCAGAATTGTTTATTTCTGGTACTCAGCCAACAACTTTAGACGATATCCATGTTGAAGCTGATGTTGTTAAAGGTGCAGATGGAAGATACTACTTACCATCTGAAAATACTCCAAAAGAGAGAATTGAAAGACGTGTCTTTATAACAAGAGACTATTCTCCATCAGTTTATCTTCAAGATTCTCAATGGGTATTACCAACAGAAAAAGATCCAACTAAATATGGCACTATAGATAAGGGTAAAGATAAAAATAAGGATAAAGACAAAGACAAAGGTAAAGATAAAGATAAGGATAAAGACAAAGATAAAGATAAAGATAAAGACAAAGACAAGGATAAAGATGAAGAAATTAATGAAAATGATAATAATGATGTCCAAAGATCTAACCTACAGACTATGAATTTTCATCAATCTTCAAATATAAATAGTGTCTTCAAAAATATATCTTTTATTAAATTTATAGATACCCTATCTAGTTATATAAAATTCTAATAAATAAAAAAGTTGGCAGTTAATTTGCCAACTTTTTTATTTTGTTTTAGGATTAAATAATAATGCCATTATATACCCAAAAACAATTGCACCGGTTACTCCTCCAGCTGTTGCTTTTATTCCTCCTGTAAAAATACCTACAAATCCTTCCTTCTGGACTTCTTCAATAACTCCTTTAGCTAGTGAATATCCAAAGCCTGGTAGGGGTACAGTAGCACCAGCTTTTCCTATTTTAACTATTTTCTCATATATATTAAATGCTTGTAGTATCACACCACCTGTAACAAATATAACTAATATCCTACCAGGAGTTAACTTAGTTGTATCCATTAATATTTGGCCTATTACACATATAATTCCTCCTACTATAAATGCAGCTATATAATCACTCATATTTACTCTCCTCCAATCTCTACAGACACTGCATGAGCAACTCCTGGTATTGTTTCACCTTGTAATGGAGAAGTCGAATTTAATAGTGCACCTGTAGAAATTAATAATACTTTTTTAAATCTACCTGCGAGCATATTTCTATATATGTATCCAGTCATAACTGCACCAGAAGAAGCACATCCACTTCCACCTGAATAAGTATTTTGTCTTTCAGAATCAAAAATTTCATCACCACAGTCAATATAGTTTGAACTAATATCATAACCATATTCTAAAAGTAATTCTTGTGTGATTTTTTTCCCCACCTTACCTAAATCACCTGTAGCTATAAGATCATAATAATTTGGCTGCCTGCCTGTATCTATAAAGTGTTGTTTCAATGTATCCACTGCCGCTGGTGCCATAGCCGCTCCCATCTCATTTGGATCTGTAATTCCATAATCTTTAACTTTTCCTGTAGTTATATGAGTTATATAAGGTTTACTTTTATCATCATTTTTACTAATCATCATAGCCCCTGCTCCTGTAACAGTCCATTGTGAAACTGGTGCTCTCTGACTTCCCATTTCAAGAGGCAATCTAAACTGCCTTTCTGCCGAAGAAAAATGGGAGGAAGTTGATGCTATAGAATAATCTGCACAGCCTGATTCTATAGACATTGCAGCCATACTCATTGATAAGGTCATATTTGAACAAGCTCCATAAATGCCCATAAAAGGTATATCTAAATCTCTAGCCATAAAGCCAGATGAAAATAATTGATTTAACAAATCTCCACTAAACATATAGTTTATATCACTTTCTTTTAGATTTGCTCTTTTAATACAGGATGATACAGCAGTATAATGAATTTTACTTTCCGCTTTTTCAAAGGTATCACAGCCAAACATATCATCTTTCAAAATTTCATCAAAATAATCCTTTAGAGGTCCATCTCCCTCTTTTGGACCAACTACATTGTAAGTACTAATTATTCTTGGTTTGCTATCGAGACTTACAGTTTGTATTCCCATTCTAACAGCCATTAAAATCACCACCTAAAAATATAATATAATAATCCTAAGATAACAGAAGAACCTACACCATAAACCAAAACTGGTCCAGCAATTGTAAACATTTTTGCAGCAACTCCAAATACAAATCCTTCTTTTTTAAACTCTATAGCAGGAGATACAATTGAATTTGCAAAACCTGTAATTGGCACTACTGATCCTGCTCCTGCATAATCTCCTATTTTATCATATACTCCTATACCAGTTAAAAATGATCCTATAAATATTAAAATAACTGATACATAACCTGGTATTTGTTCTGTAACAAATCCCCATCTAACTAACATATTTTGTATAAATTGACCTATAACACATATAAGTCCGCCAGTCCAAAATGCACGAAAACAATTTCTTAGTAACTTAGGTTTGGGAGTGACTTTGTTATAAATATCATAAAATTTACCGACTATTTTTGTTTCCTTTGCTTTCATTGCTTCACCGTTGACAAATTCTATAAAGTTAGTTTTCCCCTATTATTTCATCATGTTATAAAATTTTAATAAATTACTTCTATAGTATAATTATAGGGATTAATAACCTTACATACTCACAAATATTTTTTACACATTTAATTTGTGACATGTCAACATTCTCCTTTCTTCATATTTTTAATAATCATTTTATAGTAGACAAAAACCTTTAAGAATATAAAGTTTAATAAGAAATTACAATATCAAATAAGGGATTATAAAAAATTCTTATAATTTTTTATAAATGTTTTAACTGCTGTCACCCTCTCTGAATTACTAAAATATATCACAATAAATATTGTTTCCAGTTTATATTATTTTATGAAAAAAAGATAAGATGATATATACATCTTATCTTTAACCACTTAATTTCTCTCTCATTATTTTTAATACTTTTTTTTCAATTCTAGATACTTGAACTTGACTTATTCCCATCATTTTAGCTACCTGTATTTGAGTTTTATCTTTAAAATATCTGAGCATTATAATTTGACGAGATTTTAAGTCTAGCTTTGTTAATGCTTCTTTTAGTGCAATTCTATCTATAACTTCTGTATCCTCTTCATAATCTTCACTTAATTTATCTATCAAAAGTACAGGTGCGCCATCATCATGGTGAATGGTATCATACAAATATTGCATATTATTTGAAGATTCTAAAGCTGTAATAATATCTTCTTTATCTATTTCTGAGAATTTAGACAATTCTTCAATAGTAGGTTCACGTCCTAATTTCTTAGTAAGTGCATCCCTATCATAATGAAGTTTTCTAGCAGTATTTTTTATGCTTCTACTGACTTTTATTATACCATCATCTCTTAGAAATCTTTTTATTTCCCCTACTATCATAGGCACTGCATAGGTAGAAAATTTTACATTAAAGCTTTCATCAAAGTTATTTATAGCCTTTACTAAGCCTATGCAACCTATTTGAAATATATCGTCATACTCATATCCTCTATTTAAAAACTTCTTACTAAGAGATGATACCAAAGGTAGATTCATTTCTACTAGATTATCTAAAGCTATTTTATCTCCTTCTTTTGCAAGCTTTATAAGTTGCATATTATCATCATAATTATAGCTATTAGCTTTCTGTGTTTTATCATTCATATTATTCACCTATCTTAAGGAATTAAAGGTCTTTTTCATAATTATCTTGGTACCCTTACCCTTCTCTGATATAACCTCTAAACCATCCATAAAAGTTTCCATTACCGTGAATCCCATACCTGACCTTTCTAAATCTGGTCTTGAAGTATACAGTGGCTCTCTGGCCATTTCTAAATTCTCAATACCTTTACCTTCATCACTAACCATAACTGTAAGTTCATTATCATCTATAGCAGCTTCCAATGTAACTATTTTATCTCCATCCTCTTCATATCCATGTATAATTGCATTAGTAACTGCTTCCGAAATAGCAGTCTTTATATCTGTTATTTCTTCGATAGTTGGGTCTAACTGTGCTGCAAAGGCCGATACAACTATTCTTGCAAAACTTTCGTTTTCAGATTTACTCAAAATTTCAATTTTCATTTTGTTATGATACATATTAATACCTCCACTAAACGCTTTTTATCCCTTGCTCCACATCATCATAAATATCAATAATTTTAAATAATCCTGATAATTCAAAAACTCTTTTTACTGATGGTTTTAAATTGGTAATACAAAGCTTTCCACCTTTCATAGAAAGCTTCTTATATCTTCCTATTACAGCACCTATACCGGAACTATCCATAAAAGATACTCCAGAAAAATTCATTATAAGCTTATTGATATTATCTCTATCTAGCATATCATCAATTTTATTTCTCACCTCTGAAGCATTATGATGATCTAACTCTCCCATAAGCTCTACAATTAACTTATCCTCTATATTGTCAAACTTTAATATCATCTACATCCCTCCATATATTTAAATTAAATTATGTTTAAATAGATATTGAAACCAATAATTAATTTTCGAGTAATGAATTGTAGATTATTTCAATTAATACTCTTTAAAATATTGTTTTAAGTTAAACTATCAGTATATGATTTTAATTATCATATTATTTCTAAAACATTATAACATAAATATTCTATTAATTACATTATTTTCCTGCAAGAATTAACAAATATTCCATATTTATTTTAAATTAGTGATGTAAAACAAATTATCTATTCAAATATATTACTAATATTTTGATTAGAAAAGTGCTAAACTTCACTAATAGCAGTGATTCTTCCATCTATAAAAAGAGCATGATCCAAAATTATTTACTTCTTTAATAAAAAACCCTATGCACTACTTAAAGCACATAGGACTTTACTATATTGATTGATTGATTAATTCTATTTCTTCTGTTGTAAGTAAAAAATACTTATATAATTCTTCTTCACAATAAGTAGATATTTCATTTATTGGAGGAATTAATAACTTCATAAGATTATTAGGATAATATTCATATAAGTCTTCTCCTAATTTTTTAGCAAAAGTTTTAAAATAAAACTCGTAAATTTTACTATTTAATATAAATAATAAAAATTCATAGGTAAACTCACTTTTTTCTTTTAACTTTAATGCATATACATCTGCACTAAAATAGCTACCAAAATCTAGAGAAAATTTATTACTAGAAGCTTTAAAAGGAAATATTATTTTATAGTCATCGAATATTTCTTTATTTCTTCCCCATTGAAGTTGATACCATTTTCTTACACCTCTTAAGCATTCTCTTCTACTACTGAGTTTTTCTTTATAAGGTGATATATGTTCTATACAATTAGGATATTTACTTTCATCTTCAATTAAATCTGAGTAAATTATAAAAGAATTTTGTCTATTAACTTGATTTTGTTTTATAAAACTACTTTTTATCCATGGTTTTAAAAGTTCCTTTTCTAAGTTTTCATCCTCTATTATTTCATTTTTTACAACAAAAGCTTTATCACATCCTGTAATAATTCCTTGATGACTTGTGCAGATATCTATTAATTTCGCATTACACTTATTCTCAATTTTCTTTATAATATTTTTAACCTCAAGGCTTCTAAGTATCCATCTTTCTCCTTGGAGGGTAGATTGTTTAATATAGAATCTATTATACTCTTCTCCTTCATTTAGGAATAAAGAACTATAAAACTTATCATTTTTTTTACCTTTGTCAGATAGTGGTTTTATCACTTCAACCTCTCCAAAACTTCCTTTATGCTTTTCCATAAATATTATAACTGGATCAATTCCAACTCCCTTAAAAGGTCTTATTCCATAAAAATCAATAATTCTTCTAATATGAGTATTTTCATTTAACGTTTTTCTAAGCTCTTTACCACTAGAAGACTCTAAAAAATATCTAGAAGTTATAAATGAAATTTGTCCTTTATTATTTAAAGTGTCCAATGCTTTTTTAAAAAAACAATAGGACAAATCACCTTTATCTTTGTAAATCTCCTTAAATTTTTCTTTTAATACTATTGAATAATCTTTATCTATAAATTTTGGTCCAACATAAGGGGGATTTCCTATAAAAATATCAAACTTATTATCCTCTTTCCACAAAAGAAAATCTTCATTAATCAAGTTATAACTAATATTAGAGTTACTATGATAAAACAAATCAATTTGAAGGATTTGAATAGCTATGGTATCAATGTCAAAGCCATAAATATTATTTTTTATAATATGATTATTTATATCTTCTTCCTTAAGCTTTAGTTTATTTTTTATGTTTATTTCTTTGAGATTCTCTTTATAAAGATTTATAAGGTGTAAAAAACAAGGAATTAATAGATTTCCTACACCACAAGCAGGATCAATAATCTTTATAAATGGATTATTAATTATATCCCTACTAGTAACTGTATTCTCTACAATATACTTGGCTATAGGATAAGGAGTATATACTATTCCTTTTTCCTTATTGGTTTTTAATGAATCATAATAATATTCACCTATATTTTTATTATCTTGTATTTTAAATTCTTTTTTAAAAGCCTCAATTGCAATCAACTTAAACATTGCATCTATAGGATTTAATAATAAAATATATAACTCTTTTATTTTTCCCCTAAAAACCTCCACCACACTTAACCCCCTTTAGAAATTAATTTTAATTGTTTATTTTAGTATATCATATAAAAATTTTTACTTAAACCATATTTTTACTGTAATGGACAAAATTATGGTATTTTCTTTATAATATTTTTATATACTATATATTTAGTCAAAGTTAGGTTATATATTTTATATTATATAAAGAAACAAATTATCACAATAATCTAACTAGTATAACCAAATACACAAAGATACTAAAAATCTTATTTAAAAATTAAAAATTAAAAATTAAAAATTAAAGATAAAGAATTAATTTATTAAACTAATTTCTTAAGAGAAATAAATATGCCAAAACACTTAATGTGTTTTGGCATATTCCACTATATTTTACTATTAACTATTTTTAATATTTCTTCTCTTAGTTTAGTACCTTCACTACTTATGTTTTCAATATCTTTTTCTATACCATTTTTGTATTCTTCATCTTTTATTGATGACATATTGATTTTTACATTTAGTATGGCAGCTTCAATAGCACTTTGAGTCATAAGAGCAGCAACTCCTGCATCAGAAACTGCATTCTTATTTCCATATTGTGCAGCTATCAATATATGTTTATATAATTCAAAAGCCGCTTTAGCAGTTGATAGTGGTACTTCTAATGATTTCTTATAACCTAATTGTATTTTTTCACTTCTAACTTTCTTTTCTTCTTCAGTATCCTTAGGCATCTTGAAAGTTTTCATAAGTTCTAAAAATACCTCTGTATCTTCATTCATTAAATCTAAGAATTTAAATTTCAATTCTTCACAAGCCTTTAAAGTTTCATCTATAGATGCTTTCTTATCCTCTTCAAGTTCATTATAAGACTTTTTACCTACAGTTAAATTGCATACCATAGAAGTTAATGCTGATGCTAATGAAGCTGAAATTGCAGATACACTCCCACCTCCTGGTGCTGGTGATGATGACGCTAATTCTTCTATAAATTCTCTAACTGTTTTCTTTTCTAACATATATATCACGCTCCTATATTAGTTTCCCACTACAATATTACCATTTTTAATAACCTTATATACAGAGTTTATTCCAAAATGATATATTAAATAATTTAAATTTTTAGCATTAAAAATAACTATATCAGCTTTTTTTCCTACTTCAATACTTCCTATTTCCTTTTCTCTATTCATAGAAGCTGCTGCATTTATAGTCATAGCATTTATAATTTCCTCTGGGAACATTCTCATTCCAAAAGAAGCAAAAGTCATTACAGTTTGCATAGATTCTGTTGGTGAAGTACCAGGATTACAATCTGTAGCCAATGCTACACAAACACCTTTGTCTATCATTTCTCTTGCCCTTGCAAATCTTCCAAGCATTAAATAAAAGGCAGTTGATGGAAGTAATACTGCTACCACTCCATTATCAGCTAGTGCTTCTATCCCTTTATCACTTGCAGCAATTAGATGTTCTGCAGAGATTGCCTTTATTTCTCCTGCAAGTTCAGCTCCCCCTACAGATTCCACTTCATCTGCATGAATTTTAGGAATCAATCCATACTCTCTTCCCAAGGAGAGTATTTCTCTACACTCTTCTGTAGTAAATACGCCCTCCTCACAAAAACAATCTATGAATTCTGCTAAATTATTCTCCTTAATATATGGAATCATATCTTTAATTACTTTTATAAATTCAGCTCTTTTTCCCGTATATTCTTTAGGAATAGCATGAGCACCCATAAAAGTTGATACTATATCCACAGGATGAATTTTATTAAGCTCTTTATTTACATTTAAAATCTTAGCTTCTGTTTCTAAATCTAATCCATATCCTGATTTACTTTCAACAGTAGTAGTACCATGATTTAGCATTATATCTAATCTAGCTTTACTCTCTTTCACTAACTGTTCAAAAGGAGCTTTCCTAGTACTATCAACAGTGCTTAATATGCCACCACCACTGTTTAATATTTCAATATATCCTACCTTGTTTAATTTAAGTGGAAGTTCTCTTTCTCTTGATCCTGAATACACTAAATGAGTATGAGGATCTACAAGTCCTGGAGCTACAGTTTTACCTTTTCCATCAATAATGGTATAATTTTCTGATAAATATTTATTATATCCATCCCCAGTTCCAACCTCAGTTATTATATCATTGCTAATAACAACATAACCATTATTTATAATTTTAGCATCGTTCATTTCTTCTTTAGTTTTTTTATGGCTACCTTCACAAGTTACTAAACAGTCAATATTTTTTATTATGATTGACATGAAGTACCTCCCTCTTTAACTTTATTCGCTTACTCTTTTTTCTAATATTTGATCCATAGAGAAGTTTTCTATTTGCAAATAGTATTCTGCACTATTAATTAATGCAGCCATAGGTAAAAGTCCAATAACCTCACTACCTATTACAGGTACTCCATAGCGTTTTGCTTCCATCTTAACCATTTCAAATGCTCTATAAACTGCTGTTTTTTCATAGTTAACTAAATTCATAGAAACCTGTGCTATATTTCTTTCTTCAAGCATAACGCCCATAGCTTTAACGAATCTTAGTCCTCCACCTAGATGTCTTATAGTTTTAGCAATTTTATCTGCAATTTCTAAATTATCTGTACCTAAATTTACATTGAAAGCTACTAAAGGCTGTCTAGCAGATATTGCAACACATCCACCTTTAACATTTACTTCACTTGGACCATAATCTGGTTTCCAATTTTCTTCTTTAATCTTTTCAAAGAATCCTTCATATTGCCCCTTTCTAACAGTAGCTAAATTCTCTCTATGTGGAGCAGATGCTGCTTTTTCATATAAATAAACAGGTATTGAGAATCTTTCTCCTATAACTTTACCTACTCTATTAGCTATCTCTACACATTCATCCATTGATACATCACTAATCGGTACAAATGGTACTACATCTAGAGCCCCCATTCTAGGATGTCCGCCATGATGAACACTCATATCTATAAGCCCA
Source organism: Clostridium sp. UBA2485 (assembly GCF_002341865.1). GTDB lineage: Bacteria > Bacillota > Clostridia > Clostridiales > Clostridiaceae > Clostridium_J. The sequence continues at coordinate 27,548 of NZ_DDOV01000116.1, forward strand.
TAAACTTTTTCCGCCATGTTAATAATAGTATTTTCTACCGCTGTTGGCTCACCTACTAGTGTAACAACAGTTCTATTATGATCTGCATCGCTAGAGTAATCCAGTAATTTTACCCCTTCTACTCCTCTTACAGTATNNACAGTATCAATAATCTTCTCTATTTTTTCTTTATCTCTTCCTTCACTGAAATTAGGAATACACTCAATAATTCTTGCCATAAAAATCTCCCTCCCTATGTAATAAATAATATTTTAATAATTTATTTTTACTACTTTTTCAACCTTGTCTAATATTGTATTATCAACAATAATCTCTAAAACTTTGTCTAATTCTTTATACATAACAACATCTTTATCAATAAAATCTGTAACTTCCCTAACTGCCTTATAACATTCTTTAGTTCCTTTACCTAAAGTAAAGCCTTCCCTAAAGTCTATTGCTTGACAAGCAGCTAAAACCTCTGTTGCTAAAACTCTTTGAGTATTTTTTATTATATCTCTTGCTTTTCTTGCAGCTATAGTTCCCATACTTACATGATCTTCTTGATTCGCTGAAGAAGGTATAGAATCTACACTGGCTGGATGAGCTAATATTTTATTTTCTGAAACTAGTGCTGCTGCCGCATATTGTGTAATCATAAATCCTGAATTTAATCCACCATGCTTAACTAAAAATGGTGGTAAATCATTTAGTTGATAGTTTATTAATCTCTCAAGTCTTCTTTCTGATATATTAGCCATTTCAGCTACAGCAATTCCTAAAAAGTCACAACTTAAAGCAAGAGGCTGCCCATGGAAATTTCCTCCTGATATTACATCTCCTTCTTCTGTAACAATTGGATTATCTGTAACAGAATTAATTTCTGTTTCTATTACATTCTGTATATATCTTATAGCATCTTTACTTGCTCCATGTACTTGAGGTACACATCTTAAAGTATAAGCATCTTGTACTCTTATTTCTCCTTGATTTGTTACTAACGTGCTGTCTTCAACTAAATTTAATATGTTTTCTGCAGTAATAATTTGTCCTTGATGATTTCTTATTAAGTGAGTTCTTTTATCGTAGGCATCTTTAATTCCTCTTAGTGCTTCTAATGTCATAGCTGCTGCTACGTCACTTAGTTTCATTAGATTTATTGCATCATAAATTCCAATAGAAGCTATAGAGTTCATAACCTGAGTTCCATTTATAAGTGCTAATCCTTCTTTTGTTGTAAGCTCAATAACTTCAATATTGGCTTTTTTCATAGCTTCCTTACCTGATAGTATTTCTCCATCATACTCAGCTTCTCCTTCACCAAGCATAGGAAGTACCATATGAGAAAGCGGTGCTAAATCTCCTGACGCTCCTAAGGAACCCTTTTCTGGAATAGAAGGATGTACCTTTTTATTTAGCATATCTATTAATGTTTGTAATGTAGATAGTCTAATCCCTGAGTATCCTTTTGAAAGTGCATTAGCCCTTAAAAGCATAATTGCCCTAACATATTGTGTTTCAAGTTTATCTCCAAAACCACAAGCATGAGAAATTATTAAGTTTCTTTGTAATTCTTTGCAATCTTCACCTGAAATTGTAACATCAGAAAATTTTCCAAAACCTGTAGTTATTCCATATATAACCTTATCATCTTCTACAATTTTATCAACTATGTTTCTTGATTTGTTAACTCTTACTTTTGCTTCTTCGCTAAGCTCTACTAGATGATTATTTCTAGCTACATCTACTATTTGTTGAAGTGTTAAACTATTTCCATCTATAATAACCTTGTTCATATATTTGCCCCCTTTTTTATAAATAATAATAATATTATTATTATTACATATAATTCTTTATAATATTGATTTAACCTTTAAATAAATGAAATAAAAATATTCTGAATATTTTTAATATATTATTGCTTTACCACGACAAAGTAATAAAACTGTGACAAAATCACAGTAAATAAAAATAAAGAGTTATAGTAAAAATTTTATTCTTAATACCTTAGTAGTTTTTAAATAAATTTTACACTTAATTTAGCCTTTCTCATTCTCTAGCTAATATAACCATAGATATTATTATAAGAAAGCTTCCTAGCATAGTTTTAAAAGCTAGCGCTTCACCTAATATTAATGCACCTAATATTAAACTAACAATAGGTTCTAAAGTACCAAATATAGCTGCACTAGAAGGACCAATTATTTTAACGCCCTGCAAAAATGCCATCAATGCAACCACTGTAGATATAAATGCAATCATAACTATAGCAATTAATCCATAAACTTTTATATGAAAATTTAAATTATTAGTGATTAATCCTATTACGAAAGTAGCTAAAGCTGATGATAATGACACATAAAAACTCATAACGTAACTATCTATTGATTTTATATAATTATTAGATACTCCTAATACATACCATGAATAGCATAATGAAGCTGATAAGGATAATATAACTCCTGTTGTACTAAAACTAGCACTACCTAAATCTATCATTATAAATATTCCTATTATACATAAGGATAAGCACATTATCTTCTTTGCATTAATTCTTTCTTTATATATTATTGAAGATAAAACTGTTACTATGGCAGGATAAATATATAAAGTCATTGTTGCTACTCCTACTGACATATAATTGTATGCCATAAAAAGCAATGCTGACATCATTGCATATCCAACGGTCCCTAGAGCAAATATAAAAATAAGTTGACTTTTTTTAAGCCTTATAGATATCTTTTTAAATCTTAAGTAAAGAAATAATATTATAGCTGCAAAAGAAAACCTTAAAAATAAGGTAGTTTGGGTATTTGCCCCTCCACTATAAGCCACTTTAGCTAATATTGGCATAATTCCAAAGAAAGTAGCTGCCATTACTACGTATAAAACACCATAATTTTTTTTCATTTTATTACCCCCATTAAGCACTTTAGTTACAACAAATTATGTAAAGCAATATATGATTAAAATCTGTCTTTACTCAATGAGAAATCTCAAATAATAACATGATATTTTATTATAAATTTTTCTATTATAGTTTATGATTATATAACTCCCCCCTTTAATGCTATTATATTTAAATATTTATTCTTTGTAAACATTTTTGTTTAATATATAAATAAAATAACTCACTATATTTTAAAATATTAAAATATAGTGAGTTATTATTCATTTTATTTAAATTATTCCTTTGCTAATATAATCATAGATATAATTATCAGTATGCTTCCTAATATGGTTTTAAATTGTACTCCTTCTCCTAATATCAGTATTCCTAATACTAAAGTAACAATAGGTTCTAATGTTCCAAATATAGAGGCATTAGAAGGTCCGATAATTTTAACTCCCTGTAAAAATGCCATAAGTGCTATAACTGTAGATATAAAGGCTAATAACAGTATTGCTACTAAACTATAGAACTTTATATTTAAATTAATAGTTTGAGTTGGTAATCCTATAGCTAATATACTTATAGCAGATACTAGTGATATGTAAAAAGTAATAACATAGTTATTTGTTGATTTGATATATTTATGTGATGCTCCTAATACATAAAAAGAATATCCTATAGCCGATATTAAAGCTAGTAAAATTCCTTTTACATCATAGGTAGCTACTCCTAAATCTACCATTATAAATATTCCTAAAATACAAAGTATAAGACAGAGTATTTTTTTTAAACTTAATTTCTCTCCATAAAATACAAAAGATAAAAAAGTAACTATTGCTGGATAACTATGTATTATCATTGTAGCCATACCTACAGATATATAATTATAAGATAAAAATAACATCATTGATGTTAAAGAATACCCAGCTACCCCTAAAAATATTAAAAGTGCATATTGTTTTTTTTCAAGCTTTAAAGATATATTTTTGCTTTTTATATAATAAAATAACATTAAAGTTGCAAAGGAAAACCTTAGAAATAACGTTGTTTGTACATTTGCTCCTCCGCTATAAGCTAATTTAGCAAGTATAGGCATTATTCCAAAAGCTATTGCTGATAATACAATATACAGTATGCCATGTATCTTTTTCATATTCTCCTCCTTAGTTTTATCATCATATATCTTAAATAACGTATTTATAAGATATATGAAAATTTATTATATAAATAATTCATTAAATTTAAAAATATATGAATAATTAAATACAACAATATTTATTATATTATTAAAATCCAGTATTTTAAATACCTTTACAATTTTATCTTTTACAAAATAAAGTTATCGTAAAAAATTATTGTGTACTTAAAAAAGAAATCCATTTAAAACTTCCTCTATAAAGTAGAAGTTTATGGATTATTTATTGCTAATAATCAACTCTCAATTGTATAGTGATTTTAAAATTACCTCTCTATAGTAAGCAGTAAGCATATTTTTAAATTAAAATAAGCGCAGTACAAACTGCGCTTTGTTATTAATAACTATTTTTCTCTTCCATCTGTATATATTTTTTTCAAATCTAGTGAACCAAAGGTTGGCGACATATAATTTTTAACATACTTACGTACATAAGTATTTTTAAATCTCCAAACTGTTGGACTTATAACTGCATCATCATATATAAAGATTTTTTCTGCTTCATTAAATAATTTAATTCTCTCCTCATTATCCATACTTTTTCCTGCTTTTTTTACTATATTATCAAATTTCTCATTTTCCCATCCTGTTGGAACAGTGGTAGCCATTGACATCCACATATCAAAATAAGTCATAGGATCATTATAGTCTGCAAAAACTGCTTGAGAAGCTAGCTGATAATCCATTTCACCTGTTCTTTTTTGAAATATTGGCCATTCAACAAAATCACACTCTATCTTTACTCCTAATGTTGACTGAAAATTTTGTTGGCTAAACTCTGCAAACTCTTTGTCCTTAGAACTTGTTCCTGATTGAAGTAATTTTATTGTATGCTTAGATGGATCAGGGTTCAATCCTTCTTCTTTTAGACCTTCTATTAATAACTTTTTAGCATCTAGATTTTCCTTCTTAAGTTCATCCACCGGCTTATAATTTGTTTTTGTTCTAAATTCATCATTTCCAACTTGAACTGCTGGCGGTACCCAAGCATAAGAAGGCTCTGCTAAATCCCTATATAAAGCTTTTACAGCTCCTTCTCTATCATCTACCAATAAAAATGCTTTTCTAATCTTTGCATTTTTAAAATATTTATCCTGTTGATTAAAAAATGTATAGCACACAGAAGTATCATAGCTCTTTTTAACTTCAAATTGTCCAGTAACATCAAACTTATCTATCCACTCTTTTTTGCTTACTCCCCCCATATCTAAAGACCCGTTAAGTAATTCATTCATTCTAGAATTTTCTTCTTTTATAACTTTCATTTTTACTTTTTCAAGTTTAACCACATCTGAATCCCAATAAGTAGGATTCTTTTCTAATTCTATTCTATTATTGTGTATCCACTCTTTCATTATAAATGGTCCACAGAATACCATGCTATCTACTTCTGAGCCATATCTATCTCCATGCTTTTCGATTATGTCTTTTCTTTGTGGCTCCATAATTTTTGAATAAGTCAAATTTAAAAAATGTGCACATGGATCTTCAAGTTTTATTTCTAAAGTATGTTCATCTATTGCTTTTACTCCGACATCCTCTGCTTTTGCCTTACCTCCATTATAAGCTTCTGCATTCTTTATTGGATATAGCAAGTATCCACACGGCGATGCTGTATCCGCTGCTAATGTTCTTAATATACCATATACAAATTGATCAGCAGTAACATCTACTCCATCACTCCATTTCATTTCTCTTAGTTTAAAGGTCCAAGTTAAACCATCATCAGATAATGACCATTCTGTAGCTGCACCAGGATTTATAACCTCTTTATCATTTCCATCAATCTCTAATCTAGTTAATGCTTCCATTATATTTACGTGCACTTGCGAAGAATAAATATCATAAACTTTTGCTGGATCTAATGTTTTTGGTTCAGCTCCTAATAAAAAGTTTAAGTACTGTTCCTTATCCATTTTTATTTCTTCTTTACTTGTTAATGATTCCCCATCTTTTTTTTCCTTATCAGCACTTTTATTGCTACAAGCAGAAAAAAACATTGAAGATACCATTGTTGTAAATAAAATTGTTGATAATAACCTCTTATTTTTCATAATATATCCCCCTATGATAAAAATAAAATTTAAATAAATTTCATCAACGGAATTTTCCATTGATAATAAAATTATTCAACAAAATCCTTAACCATCTAAAATAGTTAGTTAAAATTTTTAGGTTGTTTTCTGTCATACGAAAAGTTAGGTTATAGAAATAGTAGTACTATGCTAGATTCCGGCAATTCAGTATAAGATAAAGTACATAAGAATACTAAGATGAAATAAATTAATATGTATAATTTGTATTTTAAGTTTATTTATGAACACAATTATTAAATTTTTTAACCTATACTTAAATATTTATTTCTTACATTTTTTAAATATAGTGAATATTTTATTAAATATTTTTAATTTTTCTAATTTTCTATACATTTATATCTATATGATATATTACCATAATTTTAAAGTCAATATTTTAACAAATATAAAATTCCGCATTTTTAGCTATTTTCTTGCCAGTATTTTTAAAGTTAATTATATATTTAATAAAACTTATTATTATATAACAAAATTTCTAGTATTAATTGTGTTTTTTAATATATTTATCATAATTTTATATATTTAAATAAACTTCGATAAATTAAAATATATTCTTTTGTAAAAAAATAAAAACATACTTAAAAATTAAGTATGTTTTTTAGAATTACTATAATTAAAAAATGCATAGATACTTAGTATCCATGCACCTCAATAAATAACTTTATTAATATCATTATTTTTTTGTATTTAACTTGTTAGTATTTCGTTCATCCTTCTTTGAATTTAATATAGTCATTCCAAACAATAACCATAATATTAATGTAGGAGTTATAACTCCTTTATGATCAAATTCTCCTCCAGTAAGTACTGATATAATTATAAATACAATTATAGCAGCAAAAATCCCTCTATTATGCTCATAATCTTTTAGCGCAGCAGATAATCTATTTACAATTATGACTATAAATAAAATCATAACTATTATCCCATATTCCACCCCTATTTGAAGTAATAAGTTATGGGCATGTTCTAATGAGTAATCTGCTACTTGAAGGTTTGCTCTCATCAAATCAGGCATATTAAGATATCCCTTTTCCGCATATTTTAAGTACATATCACCATAACTTCCTCCGCCAATACCAAAGGGATGTGCTATCATCATTACAAAAGAAGTAAAGTAAGCTTGAATTCTTGCCATATTTGACTGACTCATAAAGAAACTTGTTGTTGCATAACCTCTAGTTAATATCTTAGACATTACAGGCTTAAAAGCTATAGGTATTGCTAATAACTCTAATAAAGCTACATATTTATATTTTTTACTTATAAATATAATTCCAACGGATATTAAATAGCAAAGCCATGCTCCTCTTGAATAAGTCATATAAGTAGCTAAAGAAAATAAGCCAAAAGATATAAATAAAAATATTTTTTCCTTTATATTATTTTTCTTATACAAAATCATTTCAAAAAGAAGTGGTAATATGAGTATTAACACAGCAGAAAAAATATTAACATTATGATATCCAAAGGTTAAATATAATCTATGATACTTAACTTGAGAAAAGGATACTCCTCTCATTTGTGCTATGCCATATAAACAACTAAAATCTAGTCCTGCTATCAATGCATAATAAACATAATACTTATCACTCTTTGAAAGATTAGCAAGTACCACAAGTATAAAAGCAATAGGTATTATAATACTTATATAAACATTAGCAGCACTATTTAATACATTATGAGAAAATATGCTACTATTTACCGCCAGTATTAAAAAAATTATTGTATATATTATAAATTTAAAATTTAAACTTCCTTTATTCTGTAATAATCGTAAGATAGTATTTTTTATCTCTTTAAAGCTAACAACAAAAGCTATAGAAATATAAATGGTTTCAAAGGTTATTTTAAATATAAATAAGTTAAAATAACAAAATTTACGAGCAATTACTAGGATTGGAAAAGATAAAATAAATAGTAGAATAGATAATCTTTTATCTTTAAATAGCAATAGTATTTCTAGCACAAGAAAAAATGCTGACCCTACAAACATGACAGCGTCCTTTTTTCCATATTGCATCATTATAGGAAGGGCTAGAACTATCGATAAAGCAAGTGAAATTAACCCTAATTTATAATATTTATTTATTAACTTCTTAATGTCCATAATTACACCTTCCTACTTATCTGTATATAAATCAAAGTTAAACTTATTTTTCTCAACTTCAAATTTATAAAATTCCTCATAATATTTATTTAAATTTTTTATTACTTCATCTATAGGTTTTTTTCCTGTTATAGCAGCATAAAGCTCGTCTAAAGTTCCTGTTTGACTATAGGTTATAAACACAGTTGGATCATACTTTTCAACTATATAATTATCTGAATTATTATATTTATTTAGTGGATTATCTCCTAGATTTACATCTTTATTGTCAAGTAATAATGGTAGCCCTTTATTTAGCTGCATTATTTCGCTATTAACATTATCACTTACTATCCACTCTAAAACCTCTTCAACTGCTTCTTTTTCCTTAGTTTCTTTGTTTACAACTATATATGTAAAAGGATCTATATAATGTCTTACAGGTTTATCATTGACATTGAATTTAGGTATATCTTCTACTCCAATTTGAAAACTTAGTGGTTGTGCATTATAAAAATTATTTTTATCCTCAAAAGTAGATAAATACATAGCAGATTGTTCAAAATAAAAATCATTTCTTACCTGCTTTTTATCTTTTTCCATAAAATCTTCTGGAATTATTTCTAAATCATACATTTTTTTATAAACTTCTAGTATTCTTTTAGAAGCTGAAAAATCAAATTTTCCTTGCTTATAGTCCCAAAAACTTGTATAAATATTTCCATCAACTAAACTTGGCACACCTATAACAGCTTTCATTGATGCATATTTACCAAATGGAAATTGAAAAGGTATTATATCTGGATTCTTCTCTTTTATTTTTAATGAATACTCGATTACCTCATCCCAAGTTCTTGGAGGTCTTTCTGGATCTAATCCACATTCTTTGAATATTTCTTTATTCCAAGCTAGTTTTACATTGCTACCAGATAGCTTTATTCCTATAGGATTTTTATCATAATAAAATAATTTATCCTCTCCAACTTTGTTTAAGTCTAGGTTTAAATCTTTTAGATTAGCAATTTTATCATTTTTAATTAATTCTGTATAACCATATTGAAATATATCTGGTCCATCATCAGAATACAATGAAACTTTTAATCTGTTAACATAATCTAAATCTTTAAAGTATTGAAATCTTACATAAATTTCATCTTGACTAGCATTAAATTTATTAATCTGATTTTCTCTTAATTGAGAATCAGTTGCAGTCATCATCCAAAAATTAACTACTTTTCTTCCTTCCATTTCTTTTGGTATTATTGCTCTTTCCTCTTTGTTGCCATCAACAAGAATTTTGTACATAAATGAACCTAATAAAACAACAAAGGTAAATATTATGTACTTACTATATTTTTTAAAAAAATCTTTCATAATAACCTCCGATTATAATTACTTATTCTTTAAAAGATTTTATAACCTAATTGACATGGAGTTTTAAAAAAACCAATTAAATTATACCATATTAAAATTCAAAACAAAAATTAATACTTTTAATTGATATTTTAATGCTATCTCTAATATTTCAATTTAAAAAGATAGTAATAAATGTGCTTTTACAAAATATTATTATAAACCTTTTTTTAAAAAAGTAAAATTATAATCTAATATTTTATCATTTACGAAGAAATTCACCCTTAGTGAATTTCTAAAATAAAATTTATGCTAAAAAACTTCAAAAGTTTTGACTGTGGAGTTTTAACCATAATTAGTAACTTTGATTCTTAATTTTCGATTAAAGTAAAATGACCATATATTATTATGGTCATTTTATTTTATTAAACATTTTCTGTATATGGATTATTAAAACTATTTAAGAATACAAAATCATTTATATCTTTTTTATCATTATGTTTTACTTGTTCGTCACTTTTACCTATAGGCGTTAAAGCAATAACTCTAAAGTTATTTGGTATTTTAAGTGCCTCTTTTACCCTATCTTCATCTAATGCTGCGACCCAACAGCTTCCATATCCTTCAGCAGTAGCAGCTAAAACAAAATGTTCCATAGCAATAGATGCGTCTACTAAATAAAACTCTTTATTATCTACCTCTCCAGATTCTTCTGGATTAGCTATAAATACAACTACTATAGGTGCCTCAATAACTGCACTAGCTGCTTCATTTCCACTATTTAATATAGCTTCTGATATTCTTCCCTTTAATACTTCATCTTTTACTATTATAAGCTTATATGAGCTCTTATTTCTCCACGATGGAGCCCTCATAGTTGAATTTATCATCTTAAATAGCTTATCTTTTTCCACCTCATCATTTTTATATTTTTTTACACTAACTCTTTCTTTTATTACATCATAAAATTCCATGAAAATCACACTCCTCAATTTTATTATGTGTGTTTTTATAAAAATAATGTAATAGTTAAGAGTTTTTAGCTTTTCCTTTAAAATGATTTAAAAAATCTATAAATACCTGTATTTTTAATAGATAACAAAGTGCTGCATAAGATATAATTCCTATTAAGGTGGAAGTTAATATAATTATAGCCTCACTTAATCTAGCAACTGTAAGAATATCTTTTAAATATGTACTACTAAATAACACCAATATTCCCATTAATACCGAAGATATCAATATTTTTATCATATCTACAATTATACTACTCATACCTAGTCCTTCGAACCTTTTACTTAAAGCTCTACTTAATATTATTGCTGTAATTATTGCTGATAAGCTTGCAGAAAGAGTTAAGCCTTCTACTCCCATTTTTTTATATAGGATAAAGCTAAATAAATAATTTAAGACTATGCCTATTAAACTATTTATCATAGGAGTTTTAGTGTCTTTTATAGAATAAAAGCCTCTACTTAAAACATCTCTAATCCCATAAGCTATCATTGCTGGTGAATATAATAATAGTGCATTAGCTGCTAATTTTACATTTTCATTAGTAAACTTTCCTCTTTCATATATTAAGCTTATAAGTGGTTCTCTTAAAACTATGATTCCTATAGTTGCAGGTATCATAATAAGAAGAATAATGGCAATTCCCTTATTCAATGCTTCTTTAAATTTCTTATTATTTTTTTCTGAAATATGAGAGGCTAATATAGGATATATAATCATTGATACAACTACTGCAAAAACCTCATAAGTCATCATAGTTAACTTGTTGGCACATTCTAATATAGCTGTTGCACCTTCATAAAGAGAAGTTGCAAAAGACTTATTAACAAATAAGTTCAGCTGTATTGAAGACGTACTTATTATTATAGGTATCATAAGTATCAATAATTTTTTAAGCTTTTCATCTTTTAAATCAAGCGTAAATTTATATTTGTAACCTAAAGAAATAAACTTAGGTACATTTATTAAATACTGAGACATAAAGGCTATCACTGTAGCAACTGCAAAACCTATAACTCCAAAACTATCAACAAAAAATACTAAATATACTATATATACTAAATTTGCTACTGCTGCCATTGCTGTAGGAGCAATAAAATGTTGATGTCCTTGAAGTGTACCTGCTAGTACCCCCTGAAGAGTTAAAAATAATACAGATAAAAACATTATTCTAAGTATTTTAGAGGTCAATATACTTAGCTCTCTATTAACTGTAAAACTATTTGCAAAATAATAAACTATTTGATCTGAAAAAATAATACCTAATATAGTTATTGCTAAGGTAAAAATCATAGATACTGTAAGTACATTATTTACAAAAACTTTTCTTTCTTTTAATTCATTTTCACTGTTCATTTCAGTTATAAAAGGTATTATAGTTGTACTGAGCCCATAGCCTATACTTGTAAATAAGTATATTACACCTAAAGCCCAAACATAAATATCAGCTTCTCTAGTAGCTCCAAATTTAGCTAGCATAAGGGAATCTCTAGCTATGCCTAAAAACTTTCCTAATATAACTAAAATCATTACAAAAATCGAACTTTTAACTATTTTACTTTTACTCATTTACCTACTCCAAATTAGTTATTGTCTATTATAGATTTATAAAAACTATAATAATTACTCCAAAATTTTTCTATTGTAAACTTCTCTAAAACTAAATTATATATGTTTTCTCCCATAGCTTGTAAATACTTTCTTTTATCGTAACATTCCTGCATCGCTATATAAATATCCTTTTCATTTTGTGAGTTAATTATAATTCCATTAGACGGATTTATAATATTCTCTAAATCTCCTACTTTAGTAGAAATTATAGGAGTTTTAACTATAGCAGATTCTAACATAGCTAATGGTGGAGCACCGCCTTCACTATAGGAAGCTATTATACTACAGTTACAAATAGATAAATAATCTGTTACATTATCAATAAAACCTGTTAAAATAATCTTATCTTCTAGATTTAATTCTTTTATAACCTTTTCTATATCCTCCCTTAATCCGCCGTCACCCATTAAAATTAATTTACTATTAGATTTTTCATTACTAAACTTTCCGAAAGCCTTAATTATATTTATATAATTTTTTATAGGATGAAATCTTCCTACTACACCAAAAATGAAATCATCATCAGTAATATTTAACTTTTCTCTTATATCAATTTTATCTTCTTTTAAAAATATTTTTTTTATATCAATACCATTATTCACAACAGTTTTCTCACCAATAAAATGTTTTTCATCTAATAAATTTAGCAAATTTTGAGACACACAAATATAATTATTAAAACTCTTTAATCCTAAAATACTAAGAGGAGTATAGATATAATACTTAATTTTATTATTTAAGAAGTCATATCTGTAATCACTATGAATTGTAGCTGTAGTAACAGCTTTTAATTTTCTTCTAATAAAATAATGGATTAAAAAAGGTTGAGCTCCATGAAAATTTACAATATCTATTTTATTAGAATTTACAAACTCTATAATTTCCTTATTAATAATATCTTTTTTAAAAAATTTATGAGGCATATCAGTATTTTTTACTCTATCATATAGATATCCATCTCCAAGACAGCCTAATATATTATCAAAATACTTATTTTCACTACTGCAAAGATTTAATATATGATTAGCTCCTCCTCCATTGTCATTGCCTGAAATAATATGAAGTACTTTTATTTTAAACACCTCCTATAAATTAATGCAAAATTCACAATTATAGTTGAAATTAATTCTTTATGAATTAATTTCTTAAATTGATTTTTAGATATATAATTTTTAAAATTAATATTAATAAATAAAAATATAGAGCCTTTTTGCTCTATATTTATTATACTCTTTAATTATAATTTGCATAGCATTATTTGCTCTAAGGCATCTGCAAAAGAATAATAGACCAGTATGTTAGCCTATTTCCCATCATACTACGCTTACAGAACCCGCCCATAGCTCCACTATGAGCAGAATCTGACGCCTTGTCTGATATAAAATATACTAACATCTTTAATCTATTATTCCCTTTCAGATGCCTTAACAACTTTATGAAGGAATTTAGGTATCTCACCTAATCTCTTAATCCTCCAAGGTTCTTTTACCGTTCTATAAAGCCATTCAAGGCCTAAATTTATCATCCACTTAGGTGCTCTGTTTACTTTACCTGAAATAACATCAAAACTACCTCCTACACCCATAAATATATTACAAGGTAATTCTTCCATGTATTTTATTATGAAATTCTCTTGTCTAGGAGCACCCATAGCTATAAATAGTGCATAGGGACTTTTGTCTTTAATTTCCTCTACAATATGATCACAACTATTCATATCAAAATATCCATTATGGCTTCCTACAATGTTTATCTTAGGATATTTTATTTTTAATTTATTTATACATCCATCTAAATTCTCTTGTGAAGTTCCTAAAAGATATACTGGCTTTTCTTCAAGTTCACAATACTTAATCAATTCTTCCATAACTTCAATACCAGCTATTTTTTCCTTTACAGGAGTTTTAACTAATTTCGAAGCTATTACTGTACCTATACCATCCGGTATAATTACAGAATTATTGTCAGTAAAACTCCTAAATAAAGTTTCATCTGTTAATCCCAAATTTAATATTTCTGGATTGCCAGAAATAATATTTACTTTCTCTTTTTGCACTACATAATCAATTAGTTCTTTTTTATATCCTGAAAATATAGTGTAATTTAATAATTCTATACCCATTAGATCCTCCAATTAAAAAGCTCCTTCATTCTTAAATACTTTTACTACCGTTTGAAAAAGTATTTTTATATCTAGCCATAATGAAAAGTTTTTTATATATGTTAAATCATAATATATAGTTTTTCCTAATTCAATTTCTCCTCTTCCATTTACCTGTGCTAATCCTGTTATTCCAGGCAATACCAAAAGTCTTTGATAATAATTTTCTGGGTAATATTTAACTACATCAGGTATCTCCGGTCTAGGACCTATTAAGCTCATATGCCCAAATAAAACATTAAACAATTGTGGTATTTCGTCTAAACTAGTTTTTCTTAAAAAAGCTCCTACTCTAGTCACCCTATTATCTGATCTGCTTTGAAACACAAAATTATCCATATTGCTTGGATCAATTTCTAATTCTCTTTTAGCTTCTGCTGAAACCACCATAGTTCTAAATTTATATATCGTAAAATTTTTTCCATTTTTTCCAACTCTAACTTGCTTAAAAACCGCTGGTCCCTTAGAATCAAGTTTTATCCATATAGTAAGTATCAAAAATATTGGAGATAAAATAATTATACCTATCAAAGAGAATATTATATCCATTAATCTCTTAATTGCAAATTGTATAGATTTACCTTTAATCTCACTATAAACATCTATTCTAATGTCATTATTATGCATTAACATTTCCTCCATTTAACAAGGCATTAATAAATAAGTAAATAATCTATATGGTGACATATTTTGCTCATACTAAGGTCACAAATTTCACTAATATCCTCACTATTAGCAAAACATTCATTCCATATTTTGAACAGTTATTTTATTTTACATGCCTAATCTTTAATTATTAAGATACTTTATGCTTTTTAAATTGCAATAATATAGCCTCTCCTAATCCTATAAATACCCAAAAATAAGTTGTTGTTTGTGGTGAAAAAAATAAGTTATCAAGCATATTCATAAGTAAAAATCCTGCAGCTGATGCCATAAATCCCATATAAAAAAATTTATAATACTTATCCTTTGATTTTTTATACACTCCTATTATAGTTTTAATTGAAGCTACTAATGTGGATATAAACAATGCTATACCAAATATACCCAATTCACTTTGTATTTTTAAATAAGAGTTGTGACTACTAAATCTGTGGTAGTCAGGATATTTATATTGGGGATATTTTTTAACATATTCATCATATAATGATACATAGTTTCCATTTCCCACTCCTAATATAGGATGTTCTTTTATCATCATTCTTGCAATTTGCCATAGCTTTATTCTAGGTCCATTAAGGATTTCTTCTGTAATATTTGTAAACCTTGATAAAAGAGATTTATCAAATAAAAATATAGGTATACCAAGTAAAAATAAGAATAAAAACTTATAGCTATATAAAATTCCTAAAACTACAAATCCAATTACAAGCCCTATAATTGAGTTTCTAGAGGCTGTAAGCAATAAATTAATTAATACAAATAAAGATAGAACTACATAAAATCCTTTAAGCCTATTATTTTTTGTACTAAAGCTTAGCATCATAATAGGAAAAAAAGCTAATACTAAATATGCTCCAAACCCATTAGGATTTTGCATAGTAGATGTAATTCTTACTACTGTACCACTAGCTTCTAAACCTGTAAATTTTTCATTTAATCCTATTCCAGTGAAATATTGAATTACTCCAAAAATACAAAGTAAGGTTGTAGTCAACAAAAAGCATCTAATTATGGTTTTAATTCTCTCTTTACTGTTAGCCTCATATTTTATTATGAATATAAGACCAATATAAGTTATAAATCTAAAAGTTTCCATAATTGATAACCCTTTTTCTGTAGCATAAGAAATAGAAAATATCATAATAAATGATAGTAATAGCATGGATATTCCTAAAAGTGATGATAAGAAATCTTTTAAATTTCCCCAAAGTTTTTTTCTATTTTCTGAAGATAAAAGCATGTTAATAACATAAAGTAGTATTATCAATATTAATAATACATCAGAAATTTTGCTAAATTTTCCTATACTTTCACTAATTAGTGGAAGTATTACTATGTAAGTACATATTAAAAAATATATTACCTGTGACATAATACTCATTTAAACACCAACTTTATAATTTAAAATCTCTTAGACCTTTTCAAAAACAACTAATTATTTTTTCAAGTTGTCTTGTTTAAAAGCGTCCCCTACTAAGTGTAAGGGACATTTCAAAAAATTATTTTTTATATTTGTCTACAATTCTCTTAACTGCATATATTACATCTTCTATATCTTCATCAGACATTTTTGGATATAATGGTAGTGATAAAATTTTATTAAAGTGGTTTTCTGTTACTGGGAAATCCCCTTCTTTATATCCAAATTCATTTTTATAATAAGACATTAAATGTACAGGTATAAAATGTACACTTGTTCCTATATTCTCTTCTGACATTTCTTCTATAAATTTATCCCTATCAATAGTTAATTCATCTAGATTTAATTCAATAACATATAAATGCCATGCATGATCACAGTAGTCTTTAGTTACCGGAGTTGTAATTTCCTTCATATTTTCAAAAGCATTATTATATGCCTTTGCAATTTCTATTCTTCTGTTTTGCATATCATCTATTTTATCAAGCTGTCTTAACCCTAGTGCTGCTTGGATATCAAACATATTATATTTATATCCTGGATATTCTATATCATATCTCCATGAGCCACCTTTTCCGTATCTATTCCATGCTGCTTTACTCATACCATGACTTGATAATATTCTAGCTTTTTCTGCTATTTCATCATCATTAGTTGTAAGCATTCCGCCTTCTCCAGTACAAATATTTTTAGTAGCATAGAAGCTAAAAGATGCGCATTGTCCTTCTGCACCAATTCTTTTTCCTTTATATTTAGTATCTACAGCATGTGCAGCATCCTCTGATACAAATAAATTATGTTTTTTCGCTATCTCCCATATTTTATCCATATCACAAGCATGACCTGTATAATGAACTGGTACTATACCTTTAGTTTTTTCTGTAATTTTTTCTTCTATTTTATTTGGATCTATGCAGAAAGTAACTGGATCAACATCTACAAAAACTGGTATTGCACCAGTATGTATTATAGTATTTGCAGAAGCTGAAAAAGTCATAGGTGTTGTTATTATTTCATCTCCCGGTCCTACTCCATTGGCTACTAAAGCTATGTGTAGTGCTGCTGTAGCCGAATTCATAGCAATAGCATGCTTAGCTCCTGTATATTCTGCAAATTTTTTTTCCATTTCTATAGTTCTAGGTCCTTTTGCAATCCATCCTGATTTTAGGGCATCTACAACCTCATTTATATCATCTTCTCCAATTAATGGTAATGCATAAGGTAAAAAAGTTTTTCTAACTTCAGTTTTTGACATTATTCTTCACTCCTCTAAAATATATCTATCTTGATGTTTTAATATTCTTTTCTATACTCTTTTTTGATTTAAATAGTAAAAAAATAAATATTCCTTCTAAAAATCCACTTCCGTAGCTTAGATGTAGTATAAAAAAGGTTAACATTACTTGAGGAACATATTTTAAATTATCTTTTGATGTTTTAACTGCAAAAGCAAAGGCACCTAAAAAATATGCTAATAATTCTACTGCAAAACCATATCTTGCAAATTTAAAGAAAGGACTTAATCCTATTCCTAATATCATACTTATTACAAATAATACAGGAATTAGATGTCTTATTGACGCTGGTTTTTTATGCTTTTGAATTACTCTTACCTTCCAAAATCCATATTGATAATACTGTCTCCAAAGCTTAGAGAAAGATCCTCTTGTATAATAATGAGATATTATATCCGGTGATAATAAAATCTTATTTCCACTTTGAGTCACTCTAAAGTTTAATTCATCATCTTGATTTCTTACAAATTCTTCATCAAATAATCCAATTTCATCAAAAATTTTCTTTTTATAAGCACCAAAAGCAACAGTATCTACATATTGTTCTTTATCAGAAAATCTAAATAGTGCATTGCCCACTCCAAAAGGAGAAGCCATTGCTAATGAAATTGCTTTAGCAATACCATTTTCACTAATATTAATTATTTTTCCCCCAACGCAAGCTAAATTTTCATCATTATTTAATTTTTCTACACAAAGCTTCACATAATCTTTATCCATATAAGCATGTGCACCAAAAATTATAATTATTTCCCCTTCTGCTCTCTTAATTCCTAAATTCATAGCAGATGGAGCAACTCTTTTTTCATTTAATACTAGTTTAACTTGAGGGTATTTTAAATTAAATTCATTTATAATTTTTTGAGTATTATCTTCTGAATATCCATCACAAACCAATACCTCAATATTCTCAATTCCATAGCTTTGCTCTACCATCGATTGTAGACATTCACCTATATATTTTTCTTCATTTCTACAGGGAATTACTATTGAAACCTTTATCTTCTCTGTCTGATTCAATATATCACTCCTTAATTAGCAACCCAATATTATAATTTAATGAAAATGCTTACTATAATTATTTTTGTAAAAGTTTATTATACAACATTAAATTCTTTTTTGCATTACTTATCCATGTACATTCATTTATGACCTTTTCTTGTGCCCTCTTACCAATAGCTTCCCTAAGATTCTTATCACTAATTAACTTATCTAACTTATCCGTTAACGAATAAACATCTTTAGGTTCAGCTAGCATTCCATTAAAACCATCTTCTATTATATCATTAATGCCTTCACCTTTCACTCCAATTATTGGTTTTCCAAAAGACATAGCTTCAATATATACCACTCCAAAGCCCTCTTTATAACTAGGCATAGAAAAAATATCACATTTTCTCATATGTTCCATAGTATCACTATGAGAAAGTCTACCTAGAAAATTAACTTTTTCTTTTATGTTAAGTTCCTCACACAGAGCTTCTAAATTGGCTCTTTCAACGCCATCACCAATAACAGTATATATTAAATTTCCATGCTTCTCCATCAAAGTTTTTAAAGCCCTGATATTTAAATCTATTCCTTTTATCTTTAATAGATTACCAGCACTTAGAACTTCAATATATTCTTTATTCTCTGTTTCTGTAAAAAGAGAATCTGGTATTTCTACTCCATTATGTATAACATCGATTTTTTCATAAAATTTTTCTTCACTTACAACATTTTTTAGCTTATTACTTACAGTTACTATGCTATCGCAACTATTCAATACTCTAAATAGCTTATCTTTGCAATCCACACTTTTATAAATAGTCTGTTGAAAATCTTGACCATGAATAGTAGTTACATGAGGAATTTTAAACTCTTTATTTATCATCATAGTTGCAAAACCATCTGGCAGTGCTACATGGGAATGAATTATATCCGGTTTAAATTCATTTATAATTTTCTTAACAGTTTTCTTGATACCCATAGCCATGAAATATCCAGATTTCGAAAATAAAATTCCTTTTGGAAACTCTAAATATCTAGGATAGCATATCTCTACACCTTCTAATACTCTATTCTTA
This sequence comes from Clostridium sp. UBA2485, assembly GCF_002341865.1. GTDB lineage: Bacteria > Bacillota > Clostridia > Clostridiales > Clostridiaceae > Clostridium_J. The sequence goes on from NZ_DDOV01000116.1 coordinate 47,389, forward strand.
GGTATCTCACTATATTTTTTCCATTTACTACTTATTAATCCTAACGGAAAAGGAGCTAGAGGAATAGGGGATACTACTTTTACTTCACATCCCTCATCCATTAAAGCCTTTGCCTGTTTATGAACAAATATTCCTGCCATCTCATTCATAGTATTAGGATACATATGAGATATAACTAAAACTTTCATTTTACATCTCCCTATACATTTTACAAAAACTATTCTATTAGCTTATTGTAAAGTTCTATAAGCTTTAATTTCTCCACTTCCCAAGAATAAACCTCTTCTATAAGTTTTCTATTTTTATTTCCTATCTCACTAATTAAATCAGGATTCTCCATATAAAACTTAATATTTTCAGCTATTTCATTAGGATCTTGTGGATTTACGTAAGTAGCACTATCTTTAAAAACACTTTTCCAATAAGGAAAATCTGAAATTATCATAGGTAACCCACAAGCCATATATTCAAAGGCTTTCGTAGGCCAGCTTACCACATAATTTGCTGCTGGATGAAGTGTACACATACCTAAGTCACTGGATTTCATATAGGAATATACTTCATTTACAGATACTCTACCTAAATAATCAGTATACTTCCATCCTTCAAGGCTTCTACATTCATCTTCAAAAGCTTTATCATCAAAAGCCCCCAAAAGAATTAATCTCGCTTCTCCTTTAAGTAATCCTATGGATTCTATAAGTTCTTTTATGCCTCTAATTCTTGTAAGCCCACTGGCGCATATGATATTAAACTTATCATTCTCCAGAGTTTTAGGCTCTGATTTATCTATAACTTCTAAGGAAGGTACGTTTCCAACTACTATAGTTCTAAGATTTTTATAAAATTTCTTTTCAATTTCTGGTATTACAGTTACAACTGCATCAAATTTTTCAGCATTATTTTTTTCAAATATATTAAAACTTTTAGATACAATTTTTCTGATGAATTTAGGTCCTAACCACTCCTTGTCTAAAATTTGATTAGGTACATCTTCGTGAACATCATATATGACTTTTTTATCTTTTCTTTTTAATTTTATTCCTAATGAAATTAACTCTGGATCATGAAAATGGTATATATCCGCATTTACTGATAATGCTAATTCATAAGCTAACTTTTTCTTCTTAAACATTCTCTCCATTCTACTACTACTTTTAGGTAGTGGAATGATATTTACTCCATCAATAGTTTCCTTTTTATCATGAGTTGCAATTAAATATACTTCAAAACCTGCATTTGCTAGCGTTTTACACTGCTTGTGAAATATTCTATTATCAAAAACAGGATGAGCAGTTGTAATATGACAAACCTTAGTCATACTTCCCCTCCTTTATGTAATTTTAAAATCTTTCTATTATATTACTATCCCTTAGCAAAATAAATTTACTAAGGGATTTGAAGAAATCTTAATAATTCACAATAAACAATTATTGATTTTCTAATAATTGATCCTGTGGTACATCTCTAAATACTTTAGCTGGACTTCCAGCAACTATTTTTCCTCTTTCTACATCTTTAGTAACAAGAGCACCTGCTGCTACAAAGCCATCTTCATATATTGTCTTTCCTGGAAGGATTACAGCACCTGCACCTATTCTTCCACCTTTTTTAACTGTTACCCCTTTAAATCTTCCAAATCTCTCTTTAGAACGGGCAGCATAGTTGTCATTTGAAGTTATAACACAAGGCGCTATAAATACATAATCTTCAACTTCTGAATAAGCAGTCAAATATACATTGGTTTGTATTTTGCAATTACTACCTACATTACAAAAATTCTCTATTGTTGTGCCTCTTCCTATTATAGTTTTTTCTCCTATAGAAACATTTTCTCTTATTGTAGCACTATCTGCTATAAGAGTTTTCTCGCCTATAGTTGCACCAGCATAGATTATAACTGAAGCACCAATTAAACATTGAGAAGAAACTTTTGATGGAGGTAGTTTTTCTTCATCTTTAAATATGCTGTTTACACCTCTCATAGGTAGCTTTCCTATGATGGTATTATCATCAATTCTTACATCATTTTCTATAATTGTACCACTATGTATAACTACATTATGTCCTATTATACAGTTATCTCCTATAGTGACATCATCTTCAATAACTGAAAATTTCCCTATAGTAACATTAGAACCTAGCTTGCTTTTTTCTGAAATATAATTCATAGTTTCTCTCACTTTCTAAAACTATTTTTTTATTTTTTCTACATCTTTCATTTCTAGAGTTGAGAAATCACCCATTGGGAATTTAACTGGTAATCCAGTAAGTCTTGATTTATAAGCTGCAAGAATAATCTCCATAGCTTTTTTACCTTCTTCACCATTTATTAATGGTTCAGTATTATTATTTATCGCATCAATTACGTTTTTAAATAATGATGTGTGTCCAAATCCATAAACTGTATCAGGGTCACCTTCTTGATTCTTAAGAAGTTCTGCTTCTTCTTCCATATTATCTTCAAACTTCCAAGTTTCTATAGTATTAACTGCAAGTCCTCCAATGCAAACTGTTCCACTTTCACCAAATATACTTAATGTTTCTTCTAAATTTTTAGGGAATACACAAGCTGTTCCCTCTACTATTCCTATAGCACCATTTTTAAATCTTATAACTATAGCACCAAAGTCTTCTGCATCTATATCTCTTAGGAAAGTATCACATTGAGCATAAACAGTATCTACTTCCCCACCCATCATCCATTGTAATAAGTCGATATTATGGATACATTGATTCATTAATGTACCACCATCTAATTCCCATGTACCTCTCCAAGGTGCTTGCTGATAATACCCCATATTTCTATTCCAAAGTATTCTTGCAGTACCATTTACTAATCTACCAAATCTGTTGCCCTCTATTGCATTTCTAAGCTTTTGAATTGGAGCATTAAATCTATTTTGATGACTTACACTCAATTTAACATTATTTTTTTTCGCCGCAGCTATCATATCATCTGCATCCTTTGTTGAAAGTGCCATTGGCTTTTCACAAATTACATGCTTTCCATTATCCATGCAGTATATAGCTATTTCAGGATGATATCCACTTTCTGTTGCTATATAAACCACATCTATGTCTTCATTATTTAACATTTCTTTATAGTCAGTATAAACTTTAATATCACAGTCACTGCCTATACCTTTTATGTATTCTTCTTTTTTCTCTATAGCCTTTTCTTCTAAAACATCACAAGTTGCAACAAGTACAGCTTCCTCTTTATTATTGATTATAGCTTCAACGCCTTTATAAGAAATTCTTCCACATCCTATAATAGCAAATTTAAATTTATTCATATCTTCACCTCATCAAATATAGTTACAATTTAGGCATGCAAAATTACACCCAGTATAATTATTGCATGCCATAGTTTTACTTTCTAGCTCAAAGCTAGTTAAGGCATCTGAAAGAAAATAATAAAACAAAGATGTTAGTATATTTTATATCAGACAAGGCGTCAGGTTCTGCTCATAGTGGAGCTATGGGCAGTTCTGACAACGCAGTATGATGGAAAATAGGCCAACATACTGGTCTATTATTTTCTTGAAGATGCCTAAATATTATAATTTAAAACAATTATAGTTTATTTATCTTTTCTCTATTATTTTTAACATTTTTAGTTGCATTTCTTGTGTCGTATAATAAATTTGCTTTTTCAACTATACTTTCATAGTCGTAGCAGCTATGATCAGTAGTAATAACTACTATGTCAGCATTTTCAATTTCATTTTCCCATACTACAGAAACATACTCTTTTCCTTTATGTTTAAATGATGGTATATATGGATCATTTACGATAACCTCTGCTCCTTTTTTCTCTAATAGTTCTATAACCTTAAGAGTTGGAGACTCTCTCATATCATCTATATCCTTTTTATAAGCTGCTCCCATAAGTAATACTTTTGAACCATTTAATGCTTTTTTATCACCATTTAATAAATTCATTATATTTTCAATAACAAACTCTGGCATATAATCATTAATTATACCTGAAGTTTCTATTAGTTTTGTATGGTAGTCATATTCTTTTGCTTTCCACTCTAGATAGAATGGATCAAGAGGTATACAATGTCCGCCTAATCCTGGACCTGGATAAAATGCCATAAATCCGTACGGTTTAGTTTTAGCTGCATCTATAACTTCCCAAACATCTATTCCCATTCTTTTACATAATATAGCCATTTCATTTGCTAATCCTATATTTATGTTTCTAAATGTATTCTCAAGAATTTTTTCCATCTCAGCAACTGCTGGTGATGAAACTTCCATTATTTCTCCCTCTAAAACATTTCTGTATAATTGGGCAGCAATTTCAGTACATTCTGGTGTACATCCACCAACAACCTTAGGCGTATTTTTAGTATTAAAATCCTTATTACCTGGGTCAACTCTCTCTGGTGAAAATGCTAAGAAAAAGTCTTCTCCACATTTTAATCCTGTTTCTTCAAGTATAGGCTTTATAACCTCTTCAGTTGTTCCTGGATAAGTTGTACTTTCAAGAACTACTAACATTCCCTTATGTAGGTATTTAGCAACGTCCTTAGTTGAGCTTACAACATATGATAGATCTGGCTGTTTATATAAATCTAATGGTGTTGGAACAGCTATACAAACTGTATCAACATCAGCCACAAAACTAAAATCAGTTGTCGCCTTTAATTTTCCTTCTTTCACCAACTTTTCTAAGTCTGAATCAACAACGTCTCCTATGTAGTTACGTCCTTCATTCACCATTTTAACTTTTTTATCTTGAACATCAAATCCAATTACTTCATAACCAGCTTTAGCTTTTTCAACTGCTAATGGTAATCCTACATATCCAAGTCCAACTACTCCTAATTTAGCAGTTCTATTCTTTAATTTTAGTAATAATTCTTCTCTTAATTGCTCTGACATTTTACTTCCTCCTAATTTAAAATTAGACTACTTTTGTTATAACTTTTATTTATCAAAGAATTCTTTTATCTTATCAACTACATATTGTTGTTGTTCTAATGTTATTTCAGGATATAATGGTAATGCAAACGTCTTAGTACAAGCATCCTCTGATACTGGGAAATCTCCTTCAGTATATCCTAAATGCTTATATACATCTTGAACATGTACAGGTACTGGATAATAAATTCCTGTTGAAACTCCATTTGCTTTCAAATGTGCTATTATTTCATCTCTCTTAGGAGATTGAACAACATACATATGATACACATGATAATTCTTTTCTTTTTCAGTTGGAGTTACTAAATCTAAATCTTTTAATAGTTCATTATATATATGAGCTTTTTTATTTCTTTCACTATTCCATTTTTCTATATATTTTAATTTTACTCTTNNAAATCGCTGCTTGCATTTCATCAAGTCTAGAGTTGTGTCCTATGGCTGTATGATAGTATTTAACCTTGCTACCATGAGCTCTTAGCAATCTAATTTTATCAGCTATTTCATCATCATTTGTAACAACCATTCCTGCATCTCCATAAGCACCTAAGTTCTTAGTTGGGAAGAATGAATAACATGATACATGACCTATTGATCCTGCTCTTTTTCCTTTATACTCTGCTCCTATAGCTTGACAAGCATCTTCTATAACATATAAGTTATGCTTATTAGCAATTTCCATTATTCTATCCATATCACACATTTGTCCAAAGATATGAACTGGTATAATAGCTTTTGTTTTCTCAGTTATATATTTTTCAATACTATCTGGATCTATACATAATGTATCCTCTTTTATATCAGCAAATACAGGTATTGCACCTACAACAGATGTAGTTTCAGCTGAAGCAAAGAATGTAAATGGAGTTGTGATAACTTCATCTCCTTCTTTAATATCTAATGCTTTTAATGTAAGCATTAATGCATCTGTACCATTAGCTACAGCTATTCCGTGCTTAACACCTGTAAACTTAGCTATTTCACTTTCTAATTCCTTTACATTAGGTCCCATTATAAATGTTGAAGACTCTAATACATTTTTTATTGCCTCATTTACTTCATTTTCTATAGTTTTATATTGAGCATGCAAATCTAATAAACTAATCTTCATAATTATTCTCTCCTTAGTTTACAAATTAATTTTGTTTTCTTTTATATGTTGGCACTTTTTCTTCCAACAATTTTATAATTTCTTCTTTACTATTATTTTGTAATGCTCTAAACTCCTCAATAGATTTTTCGATATATTCAATATCAGTACCTATTGGCTTTTCTACAAAAATTTTGTTATGCTCTGTAGATGTTAGTGCAACTTCATCCATTAACAACTCTTCATATAATTTTTCTCCTGGTCTTAACCCTATATATTCTATTTTTATATCCACATCAGGTTTATATCCAGAAAGACTTATTAAATCCCTAGCCAGATCTACCATTTTAACTGGTTTACCCATATCAAGCACAAAAATCTCTCCACCTTCAGCCATACCACCAGCTTGTATAACTAGTTGAGCCGCTTCAGGTATTGTCATAAAAAATCTATTTATCTCAGGATGGGTAACTGTTACAGGTCCTCCGTTAGAAATTTGATCTTTAAATAATGGTATAACGGAACCATTGCTTCCAAGCACGTTTCCAAATCTAACAGCTACATATTCTGTTTCACTTTGCTTATCAAAAGCTTGTATAATAAGCTCACAAAATCTTTTCGTAGCCCCCATTACATTTGTAGGATTAACAGCCTTATCAGTACTTATTTGAACAAATCTTTTAACTTTAAATTCATCACTACATTTTACCACATTATAAGTACCAATAATATTGTTTTTTATTGCCTCCATTGGGTTATTTTCCATAAGAGGTACATGCTTATGTGCAGCAGCATGAAAAACTACATCTGGTTTATAAGTTTCAAAAACATCTCTTAATCTGTTTATGTCTCTTACAGAAGCTATAATTACCTTCTTTTTAAGTTGTGGATTATTTCTATTAAATTCCATTTCTAAATCATAAGCATTATTTTCATAAATATCTAATATTAAGAGTAATTTAGGATTGAACTTCGCTATTTGTCTGCATAGTTCCGAACCAATGGATCCACCACCACCAGTTACTAATATAATTTTATCCTTAATATATTTATCTATATTCTCATTGTTAAGTTTTATAGGATCTCTTCCTAAAAGGTCTTCTATATTAACATCTCTAAGCTGAGAAATATTAATATTGCCATCAATTAATTCATATATGCCTGGAACTGTTTTAAGCTTACACTTTGTTTGTTTGCATATATTGAGTATTTCTGTTTTAGTTTTTAAGTCTGCTGAAGGCATTGTCAATATTATTTCTTTAACATCATAGTCTTCACATACCTTAATTATATCTTTCCTACCGCCTAATATTTTAATACCATTTATACGCTTTCCTTTTTTTTCACTATTATCATCAATAAAGCCAATTATATTGTAGTTTAAATCAGCGTGCTTTTTAACTTCTTTAATTATTAAAGCACCCGCATCACCAGCCCCAATAATAATTACATTTATCCTATTTTTGTATTTTAATTTTGTGTTATCTTTATTTTCCATAATTCTTAATAAGAACCTAAACCCACCTAAGCTAAGTACACTCAATAGCCAAAATATTATATGTACAGTCATAGGGAATCTGTAATAAGGACTTCTTAAAAATGTATAGCTAATAAAATAACTATAAAATATAAATACAATATTGCTTAAAGTTATAGAATATACTATAGAAAATAGCTCCTCTATAGAAGCATACTTCCATATATTATCATATAATTTAAACAACTTATTAAAGAAGATTGTAAATACAATTACCGGTACTACTGATACTTGAAAAAACACCATATAATTACGAGTGATATTAAAATCAAATTTTAAAAGCAAGGCTATATATAATGATAGGACTATAAATAAGATATCTAATAAAACTATTCTCTTATCTGTTTGCATAATTTCACTTCCTAAGCCTTTTATTAAGTTCAAATCCATTTATCATTTTACAACATTTTAATAATAAATCAATATTTTTTTAGACCCTTACAGCCATTTTACCACTATCTACTTTAAATTTATATAGAAAATGCTACTTTTTTACAAAATATTTAAGAGAATTTTGAATTACATTATTTTATTAGAATCTATTAAATAAATAAATTTATTTTAATTAAAACTATTTAAACTAATGGAGAATTGAGAATGAAAATTGATAATTATGGTTGAAATTAATTTCTTAAAATAGTTTTTTAATAAAATCCAATGTGATCGCTTTTAAAAAATTACTTTAAATTTCTCTCATAAAGAAGAAATAACGATAATTCTTCATTGTCAATTCTCAATTTCCAATTATTTAAGTATCTTTTCTATATCCTTTAGCACTTCATCATTAGGATCAAGTTTTTTGGCTATATCAAAATGAATCTTAGCTTGAACGTTATCCCCTATATTTAAATAACACATTATCAAATTTGTACATATTTCTACTGACTTTGTAACTTCAAAAGCACTTCTAAAGTACTTTATAGCTACTTCATAATTTCCTAAACATGCATAATTAATTCCAAACTCATTTACAACCTCTACGTAATCACTACTTATAGCTATTGAATCGTTTAAATAATATATTGCTTTTTCATAGTTCTCAAGTACTCTATAAGCTATTGCTATATAGTAATATATTTCTGCACTATCTCCCAATTGTTCTAATAGTGATAATAATATTTCCAAGGCTTCTTTTGGAGATTCATACACCATCTCTTTCGCTTTATCATAGCTTGTAACCATCTCTAATGATGCTTTAAATTCTATTACATCATCAGTCTTTTCTCCACCTAATACAATGTATTGATTAATAGAAAACAATGCCTCTTCTAACTCTTTATTATCTCTTTTAATAATAGCTTCATATAGATATGGAGTGGCAAAATCTGATATCTTTTTTGCATCTTCTATTAAATTTAGTTCTTCTTCTTTAAATAATGAGTTTTTCTTTCTTATTTCATCTACTAACAATAAGGCCTTACTATAATTATCCTTTGTACTTTCTATGGATATAAGACCTCTTATTAATACATATGCATCCTCATACTTTTCTTCTTTAATATCTCTAAATATTATACTTTTTATAAGCTTTAAGCTATCTGGAATGTTTTTTATCAAACTTTCATAGGTCTTATTAGATTTAAAATTCCTATCGCTACCTAATACATAAAACATACCTTCTATAAATAAATTTATAGGTATATCTTTAAGGCTATCCCCAACTTTAGTTTTTTCTACAATTGCTTCACTTCTCACTGGTAAATAAGTATTCTCTTCAAAAGTAAAATTATTGATTTTACTTCCTTCTTTTATCTCTAAAAATAATACTTTAGATAATTTTTCTAATAAATAACTCTCTATACTCATAATCCACCATCCTAATAAACATATTAGTAATATAGAAACAAATTAAAATAATTATATTTGTTTCATTAAATCTCAGTATTTAAATATTATATCAAATTTAATATAACTTTTAAAATATTTAAATATTGGGAATTTCTATTATTATCTGTATTTGGCTGGCATAAAGCCTTAAAATCTATTGCATTTAACATATTATTGTCTTATAATTAATTTGTTTTAAATGAAATCGAAGGAATAATAAGATTTAATCTTATAACACAAGGAAATTATTGTAGAAAGAAGGGATACTGCATTGTATAAGTTAAACCAAAATGAAACTCCATTATTTGATGCCTTAATGGAGTATGTTAACAGAGACACTTTACCTTTTCACGTACCAGGCCATAAAAAAGGTGTAGGTGTTGATAAAGAGTTTAAAGATTTTATGGGTGAAAATCCTTTTAAAATTGATGTTACAGTATTTAAACTAGTGGATAGTTATCATCATCCAACCGGCCCAATAAAAAAAGCTCAAGAGCTTGCTGCTGATGCTTATGGTTCTGATGCTTGTTTTTTCTCTGTTCACGGAACTTCAGGAGCAATTCAAGCTATGATACTTTCAGTAGTAGGAGCTGGAGATAAAATTATTATTCCTAGAAATGTACATAAGTCAATTACAGGAGGAATAATTTTAGCTGGTGCTATTCCAGTGTACATGCAACCAGAATTAGATAAAAAATTAGGTATAGCAAATGGAGTTTCTCCTGAAACTGTTGAAAATACATTAAAAGAAAATCCAGACGCTAAAGCGGTTTTAATAATAAATCCAACCTATTATGGTGTTGCTACAGATATAAAGAAAATAGCTGATATTGTTCACTCTTATGACATACCACTTATTGTGGATGAAGCACATGGTCCTCATCTAAATTTCAATGAAAATCTTCCAGTTTCCGCTATGGAAGCAGGAGCAGATATCTGTGCTCAAAGTACACATAAGATAATAGGTGCATTAACTCAAAGTTCATTATTACAAGTTCGTTCAAAACGTGTTAGTATTCCAAGAGTTAAACAAGTCCTTAACTTAATGCACACAACATCGCCATCATATATCTTAATGGCATCTTTAGATACAGCAAGAAGACAAATTGCACTAGAAGGTAAAGAATTATTAGATAAAACAATTGAATTATGTAATTATGTACGCGAAGAAATCAATAAAATTCCTGGCTTCTACTGTTTTGGAGAAGAAATATTAGGTAAGCCTGGTGCCTATGCCTTTGATCCAACAAAGATTACTATAACTTGTAGAGATTTAGGGATAACAGGATACGATCTTGATATGATTTTATCAAATAAATATCATATTCAAATGGAATTATCCGACTTATACAATGTTCTAATAGTTGGTTCTTTTGGAGATACAATGGATGGTATGGAAAGACTATTTAAAGCATTGAGAGAAATAAGTGCTGAATATTACGGAAAAGGAAGTAAAAAGGCTGACTTTATAGATATCCCTGAAATTCCAGAACAAATACAAATACCAAATGAGGCCTTTAATAGCGTAAAAACTTCTGTTAAACTTTCAAGCAGCGTAGGAATGATAAGTGGCGAATTCCTAATGGCATATCCTCCAGGAATACCAGTACTATGTCCAGGAGAAAAAATAACTCAAGAAATAGTTGATTACGTACAAAAACTTAAAGATACAGGATTATATGTTCAAGGTACAGAAGACCCTGAAGTTGAATATATAAGAGTTGTTAAAGAAGAAGATGCAGTTTATATAGATGTTACTTAATAAGATTAAGACTTTATTATAGTAAAATTAATTTTACGGAATATTTATTAGCCCCTAGCAGATTGTTGCTAGGGGCTAATTTAAAATAAAATATATGTTATAAAGAAAATAGCATTTTAAGAAGACGTATAAAATTGTCTATTTTCTTATATGTTGCATTTTTTCTTCTGCTACTCTTTTTCCAGCATTGTCAACTAATTTTATGTATTGATTATAATTCATGCCTACCACATTACCATAAGCCCTTAATAGGTTTTGGTAATATCCCATAGTGTAATGAACTTTCATCAGATGTTCTGTATGCTTAGTATTAAATAAAAATTTAGAGTTTCTTCTTCTCTTCTCTGCTTTTCTTTTAATATCACTATAAAACTCTGCTCCTTTACCTATCAGAAGTATTTTCTCATAGTTTACAGCTAGAGCATCTCTATAATAAGGTTGAAGAACTTCTATCATTATTTCATTAAAGTACTCATGCTTAAGTTTTTGTTCTTCTATAGCATCTTTTAAGATTTTTAATTTTTCATTATTCTTATTTCTAAGTGCAGGTAATTTTTGCATAATTTGAAGAACATTATCAATATTTTCTGGTTCTTTTTTCTTAATTATCTCTAGTCCAAGAATCATTTTTTCATAATCATTTTTATCTTTATTTACTTCTCCTTCACTTTGAAGTGCTGACAAAACACTTCCTGATTCCTCATTTAGATATATGTCCATATAGTAAAACAATTTACCTAATCTCTCACATAAAAATTTATCTTCAATTATATTATCATTTTCATCTATGTACATATAGCATTCTGGTTCACTACTAAATTTTTTAAAAAACTTTTTAAAAAAGACTACTTCTCTAAACAATCTATCATGAAGCATAGCAGGTTTAGAAACTTTAATATCTTCTGTAGATTTTTTATAAGGTTTTAATTTTATCATTAATTCCTTTGATGGTGCTGCATATATTGACATCTTAAACTCCTCCTGTTATGTATATAAAAATCTATGTTATAATATAAAACTCAAATTTCTATAAGTTAAAAGTTATATGTATATTATAACAAATATTTTGAAAAATCCTATAATTAATTGTATCTTAAAAGCTTCCTATGAGTAAAAATTAGAATCTATTAAAAAGAGATATACATTATAACTTTAAAAACAAATTAATTCTAAATTTCTCAGTTTTCGCTGAGAAATTTCCACAATTATGAACTCTGCATTGCGAATTCAATAGTTCTAATTATAATACTAAAAAGTATCAACTATTTTCATATATATTAATTTTAGAACTGATATATCTATATATTAGTATTATAATATCATAAAATCTCTGTAAATTTATATAATTATTTACATAACCAATATATTAATTTTTTCATATTATAAATTATATGATATAGATTGCTAGTACTAATTTTTTAAAAATATATCTTAATTATATTAAATTAAAATTAAATAAAGCATATTAAGGAAAATAACAGTGAAATATAGTCCTGTATTTTATACAAAGATATAGGTTAACATTATATTCTAGTTCTCATAGGATTCTGACCATAGAGTATAACTAAAAATAAAGGAGCATACCAACTAGTTTCTTGAATATGCCTAATCTAAACTCTTCTATTTTAAATAAAAACAAATTAATTCATAAATAAGTTTAAGGGGTACAATTATTATGAAAGAATATTTTAATTATAAAGACTCTGAGGAATATCTAGATTGTACTACTCCAAACAATCCTCCTACTTCTAAAATTAAGATTGCCTTAGGTTCAATCTATATTACTGAACCCTTTATATTATCTTTTCAATCTGGTGGAAAGTATATTCAAATCCCTTTTAATGCTTTTTTACCAGAGTCAAATGATGTGACTATAAATCTTCCAACTATAACAATAGCTCAGGAAGGTATCTACGAAATACAACTTAATATGATAGTGCTATTTCCAAGTATTGATGAGATTACTTTACTAGCTCTTTTCGCTGGTCCTCTCAATGGCACTATTAGTATAAACGGTTCTCCTATAACTGAAGGCACTTTCTTCTTTGGTCAATTATGTGCAAAATCTCTAATACGTCTACCTTTCTTAAAATCAGTTATAACAAAGTTGAATACAGGTGATAGGATTGAAATTTTAGTTACTAATTTCGTAGCTGAAGAGATTATAATTGAAAAGAGTACTCTATCAGTAGTACAACTCTCTTAATATTTTAATTGTTACAAAAGAACAAATTTTATAAATCACTTTAATATAATTTGGAAGAACTTTGTTTTATAATAATATATACTATTAAATTTAAAGCCTAGCTCTATTATAAAGAGCTAGGCTTATTAGCTTTAAGCTTCCATACCTGCTTTTAAAGCTTGCTTATTTAATTCTATTGCCTTTGATGGAACTAAACTTGAAACTACGTCTTCCCAATCTATTTCATCAAGATTTAATGCCTTTAATAATGCACCTAGTAATACTACGTTCTGTGCTTTTATATTTCCAAGGTCTTCAGCAATTTTTGCAGCATTTAAAGTCACTAAATTTTCTACTTTTTCTTTTAAAGATCCTATTACATTTTCCGGATAACTTTCAGCTCCTATTAATACTGGTACAGGATGAATTTCATAATCATTTACTACAAGGTGTCCACCCTCTTTTAAATAAGGAAGCGCTCTTAAAGCTTCACTTTTTTCAAATGCAACTATAACATCAGCTTTTCCTTTTTCAATTAATGGTGAATATACTTTTTCGCCAAACCTTACTTGAGTGGTAACACTTCCACCTCTTTGTGCCATTCCATGAACTTCAGACATCTTTACATCATAACCATGTCTTAATAATCCTTCTGATAATATTTTTGAAGCTAATATAGTACCTTGTCCACCAACACCAATAAATAATATACTTTTAACTTCCTTCATATTATTCACCAACCTTCTCTATAGCTTTAAACGGACAAACTTGCTTACATAACTCACAACCATTGCACATAGATTCATCTATTGAAACTATACCATTTTGGAATTTAAGAGCCGGGCAGCCTGTTTTTAAACACATTTTACATTTTCTACAGGTATCTTGATTTACTCTACAACTTAGATCTGCTCTTGCCTTTAATACTTCTTTTATTAATGCACAAGGTTGTTTTGTAATTATTACAAAAGGCTCTTTGCTTTTATGTGCTTCTTCCACTGCTTTCTTTGTTTCTTCTAATTTATAAGGATCAACAACTCTTATATTATCCTTCTTAACCCCACAAGCAAGTACTAAATCTTCAAGATCAATCATAGGCGCAGGATTATTTTGAAGAGTTTTTCCTGTTCCTGGATTCTCTTGATGCCCTGTCATTCCTGTAATTCTATTGTCTAAAATTACAGTTACTATTGGAGTATTATTGTAAACTGAATTTATAAGACCTGTAACTCCTGAGTGGAAGAAAGTTGAATCTCCTATAAATGAAAATACTTTTTTATCTTCTCTCTTAGCTACTATTGAAGCTCTTTCAATTCCTATTCCACCGGAAATTGAAGCGCCCATACAAATTACTGTATCAGCTACATTAAGAGGTGCATTCATACCTAGAGTATAGCAGCCTATGTCGTTTGCAGCTATTACATCTTTATATTTAGATACAGCGTAGAATATTCCTCTATGCGGACATCCAGGACATAATACTGGTGGCCTTGAAGGTGGTTTTACATCTACTGAATATTTAATCTCGTTAACGTCACCTAAAATAGCCTTTCTCACTATATCAGGACTTAATTCATCACAAACTGGTATTACTTCTTTACCTTTACAATTAATGCCTAGTACTTTAACTGCATTTTCTAAATATGGATCATTTTCTTCTACTACATATATGTTTTCCACTTTAGAGGAAAATTCTTTAATCATTTCATCTGGTAGTGGATAGCTCATTCCAATTTTTAAATATGAAACATTATCACCAAATACTTCTTTACAATACTGATAGGAAACACCACTAGTTATTATTCCTATTTTAGTATCTCCCATTTCAATTTTATTTAGCTCACAGCTATTTGAATATTTTCTTAACTTCTCTAATCTTTCTTCTACTTCATAATGTTTTAATTTAGCATGCCCTGGAGTCATTATATATTTTCTTATATTTTTTTCATAAGGTTTTACTGCAACTTCTTGTTTTTCACCTGGTTCTACAATAGTTTTAGAGTGAGAAATTCTTGTAGTAACTCTAAATAATACTAAGGTATCAAATTCTTCACTAATTTCATAAGCTTTTTTCATAAAATCTAAACATTCTTGAGAATCTGACGGCTCTAGCATTGCTACTTTAGCATGTGGAGCATAAAATCTATTATCTTGTTCATTTTGAGATGAATGCATTCCTGGATCATCTGCTGTAATTACAACAAACCCTCCATTTACACCTTCATATGCCATTGTAAATAATGGATCGGCGGCCACATTTAATCCAACATGTTTCATTGTAGTTAAAGCTCTAGCCCCTCCTATTGAAGCTCCAGCTGCAACTTCAAAACCAACTTTTTCATTTGGTGCCCACTCAGCATAAACACCTTCATAAGTTGCAAAGTTTTCTAAGATTTCTGTACTTGGCGTACCTGGATAAGCAGAAGCAACATGACAACCTGCTTCATAAGCGCCTCTTGCTATTGCCTCATTTCCAGTCATAATAACTTTATTCATATCTTCCCCTCCATATTCCCCATAATATCTGTTACGTATTTGGAATTTAACTTTTATAAAAATTAATTAAAATAATGAGTCTTTAATTAATTTACTTTAAATAAATTAATTTTTCATAATAAGTTTTATCTTTAAAATACATGAAATAACTTGTAAATTTATAATTAAACTAAGGTTGCTCCAAGAGCTATTGAGTATAATTTAGACTTAGCACTATCTGCTCTTGACACTAGCACTACAGGACATTTTGCTCCTACAATTACTCCTGCACTTTCGGCTTTTGCAAAATAAGTCAATGATTTTCCTAAGAAATTTCCTGCTTCAATACTCGGAACAAGCAATATATCTGCTTCTCCTGCTACCTCACTAACAATTCCTTTATGTGCTGCTGCCTCCTTAGAAATAGCATTATCTAAAGCTAATGGCCCATCAATTATACATCCTTTTATTTGTCCTCTTTTATTCATTGAAGCTAATGCTGCTGCATCTAATGTTGCTTGCATACTAGGGTTTACCACTTCAACTGCACAAATAACTCCTACATTTGGGTATTCTATATCCAAAGCATGGGCAATTTTTACTGCATTATTAATTATTCCAACCTTATCTTGAAGTTCTGGGTATGGCACCATTCCTCCGTCGGTTAAAAACAGTAATTTATGATAACTAGAAACATCATAGACCATAACATGAGATAATAAATTACTTGTTTTTAATCCTGCTTCCTTATTTAAAACTGCCTTTAATAAATCAGAGGTACCTAACATACCCTTCATTAAAAAATGTGCCTTCCCTGTTGAAACTAACTCTACTGATTTTGCGGCTGCTTTTTTAATATCCTTTTCATCAACAATTTCAAATCCAGTTAAATCTAAGTTACCTTCTACAGCAATTGCTTGAATTTTTTCCTTATCCCCAACTAATATAACATTAACTATATTTTCTCTAACAGCTTGTACTGCTGCTTCCAAAACAACTTTATCCTGTGCAACCGCAATTGCAAGGGTTTTTCTCTCTCCAAGCTTTGCCTTTTCAATTATTTGATCTAATTTTTTAATCATAAATTCCTCCTTAGATAACAAATTCTTTATATAGCCCCCTATTTTTTGAAGATGCCTAAATTATCTTTGGCCAACTCCATTAAAGCATATGACTTTTCAAACAAATTAATGTTGAAAAATTTTTTGCATATAATCTTTTTACAATAAAAACTTTAAAAATTATTCTTAATTTAAGTATAAAGATTTAAAATATTTTGTCAATTTTAGCAGCTAAAGTGCATATAATATTTTTTTATATCAAAAAAACGTGAATAAATCACGTTTTTCTGATAAATTTTTATATTAAAGACATTTTTGATTATATAAATAAATTTACAATATCATTGCTGCTATAGTACCAAATATCAATAGAGGTATATTATAGTGTAAGAATGTAGGTACACAGGTATCCCAAATATGATCATGCTGACCGTCTATATTTAACCCTGATGTTGGTCCAAGAGTACTATCTGATGCAGGTGAACCAGCATCCCCTAAAGCTCCTGCAACACCTATTAAAACAATTATAGCTGGCGCACTAAATCCTAAACTTACTCCTAGTGGACAGTATATAGCTGCTATAATTGGAATAGTTCCAAAAGAACTTCCTATACCCATAGTAACTAATAGACCAACTAAAAGCATCAATAGTGCTCCTAGTAATTTACTTCCTCCAACCATGCCAGCTACCGCTGCTACTAGTGCTTCAACTGCTCCAGTTTCCCTTAATACGTTCCCATATCCTGCCGCTACTAACATTACAAAACCTATGAATCCCATCATTCTAATGCCACCATCCATAAGATCATCAATTTCACTCCATTTAATTGCTCTAGTTATAAATAACACAATTAAAGCACATAATCCTCCTAATGGAAGTGATTCTGCAACAATTTGAACTACAAAAGCAGATATTGCTGCTAAAAGAGCAAACCAATGCTTTGAAGTCATTTTTATATCTTCTGCTTCTGGTACTAATTCTTGTATAGAAATATCTTTATATTCTCTTGGCCTTCTGTAAGAAATAAATATAGCTATTAATAGACCTAAAAACATTCCTAGTCCCGGAAACCACATAACTTTTGCAATCATATTATTTGTAACATTTAGCCCATTTGATATCATTTGATCTCTTATAATATTATGGAATATAAGTCCAAATCCAATAGGCAAAGTTATATATGGTGCTTTTAGTCCAAAAGTTAAAGCACACGCAACCCCTCTTCTATCAATCTTTAACTTATTCATTAACATTATCAATGAGGGAATTAAAATAGGAATAAATGCTATATGAACTGGTATTAAGTTTTGTGAGAAACAGCTTATAAGAGCTATCAATAACACAAAGACTATTTTCTTATCTTTAACTATATTAGCTATCTTCTTCGCTAATATAGTTGCTAGTCCTGTCTTATTTACTGCAACAGCTAAAGCTCCCAATAAAATATAGCTTAAAGCTGTCTCTGAGTTTCCGCCCATTCCAGCTATAAGAACCTTCATAGCTTCTGCTATAGTCATTCCTGATGATAATCCTGCAACAATTGCAGAAATTAAAATAGCTAGTATTACATTGAGCTTAAAAAGACATAGGACTATCATAACCATAACCGAAATAACCACTGGATTTAATAATATCATAATAAAAGCCCCCCCTTTAATCCGTAAATATACTTATTATTTACGGAATTTTAATATTTGAATAATTAATGTAACTAATATAAAAAATACTAAATTAGTCTTTTATGTTAATTAATTTTCTTTATCATAGTTATATGCTTATAAATGTTCTATAACCTGAGAAAATGAATTGATAATACTATGAGCAACCATACTATTTGCTATAGAGCGAGATTTCCAAGCAATTATACCTAAAACAAAAGCACCAATAAATGTCCTTATAAAAATAAATATAGGATAACTGCCTAAATAATAAATATGACCTATCATAAATATTGTTGATTGAAATATTAAAATCCATGACTCCTTCCACTTAAACTTACATAAATAACCCCAAATAAATCCTCTAAAAAGCGATTCTTCACTAATTGCCGCATAGTTGAATTGAAACAAAGCTAATGGTAATAATTGAGAAATTTTTATATCTCCTAATTTATTAATTGGTTTGAATCCAGTTATTAAAAAGCTAAATACAATCCCTAATATAATAGAAATCATTAATCCAATAATTACTTGCTTTAAGCTTTTCCTTGGTAGTAAAAATTTGTGGTTAATTAATAATATTATGGTTAATTAATAATATTAATAAAAATATCGCTATAATTAAAGTTATATAATCAAGAAAATTATATTGTAAATTATATTGCACTTGTTGAGGATTACTACTAAAAATAGTAACTAAAAAACCTATTATAGGCATTGTAGTAAATAATATCATTGAAAAAAATGTAAAATTAAATTGTGATAAATTTTTTCTTTCATATATTATCAAAATAGAAGTTAATAAATAAGTACTGTTGGTAAAAATGCTATTCATTATATCAGTATCTAAAGGTAGTATTTTAAAAATAACTGCAAATGCAAAGGAAATCTCAAAAATAATAGTAAAATTATTATGATTATTGGAATAAACTTATATGAAAGCTTATAATCGTTTATTTTAATCATAAGTCCCTCCTATTTTCATTATCTATACCTAATGAAATCATATAGTCAAACTATTGTTAATAAATTACCTAATTATATGCTTTTTATAGAGTATTATATACACATCCACACTAATTAACTAAATATTCTGATTATTATTTTTGATTTTTAAAAACATAATTCCCTACAAAATAAAACTACAATTTTTCTTATCCTTATGAAATTAAATTTAATATATTCTTATATTAACATAAAATATAATGCTTAATATACCCCATATACAGAAAATCAACAAAAAGTTCATTTTTTCTAAGGGACGGTTCATTTTATTTTTATAAAAATACCACAATCTTATCTAAAATATAATTCCAAACTGAATATAATTATGAACCGTCCCTTAGAAATGATAATCAAAATATAAATTAGAAATAATAATGTATTTTTATTACTTATTTTCATGTTATTAATTGAGATTTTCATTTTATTTTTAAGCTTGTCCTATTTTCCGTATATACAAATAGTATAAAATATTATATAAAAAATTTTATTTTAAATTACTATGCAATTTTCTGAGCATTTAAATCTACCAATTCATCTAGCATAGTTTGATAAAATTTATTTTTAATTATTAATTCTACTCCATATTTACAAAGCGCAGATACATTAGATTGCGTTATATTTTGTAGTGTCTTACATATTTCTTTTTGACTTTTACCACTAAACTGAGTTAAAAACACTACATATATAGCCTTTACCTTCCTACTTTTTCTTCTATGTTTTAATTTTAACTCTATCTGCTCAACTCCTGTTCTCTCACAAATAAAATTACTTATTTCCTTTTCCGAACAATTTCTAAGTAAAACAATTTTTTCACTTCTATATTCTGACGTATCATTTTCAAATTCCGTTTCTTTGAGTTTTTCTTCTTCTATGCTAAACATAGTATTATAATAATTCTTTCTTGCTCTTCTTTTTCTTCTACCAAAGAAACTCATTATATATTCTTCATTACAAAGATTAAATCTGTTTTTTTCTAATCCTAGATACAGTGACAGACTTGAATATGTGTACTCTTCTGGCTTTTCTTTGTATTCTTTTATATCTACCGGATTTCTATGTATATATTTAGAAACTTCTATTAAGTATGCATCGCTATTTATGGGCTTACTTTTATATCTATCTCTAAATACTGGTCCCTTATGTTTCTTGCACTTTCTAAGATATCCTCCATATCTTAAGTTAAATTTCTTCATCATTTTACCTAAATCTCCACCATTAATGTCTATTAGAAAATGAGTATGGGTATCCATTAAACAGTAAGCGTAAATCTTAAAATTTTCTTCAATTTATAGTTTTCTTAGAATTTGAAGCATTTTTTCTTTATCTTGATCATCATAAAATAAAGGCTTATCAGGAAAACTTCTAGTCATGACATGATATATTCCACTTTCACTTAATACTCTAGCTACTCTAGCCACAGGAACTCCTCCAATTAACATAGTTTTTTATAATTATTGCCATTATCTAAATCCCTAAACAAAATTGTCATAGGATAATTAGAAAACATGAATATTTTTTAATGAACCGTCCCTAATAAATAATCGATATGAATATAATAGCTAAAACATGTGGATATTTAATTATTTTGATGAACCGTCCCTAGTAAAAATCCACCTTTGGAACAATTATCTGTCCCAAAGGTGGATTTTCATTTATGTGGAATATTATTTTCTATATAGGATTCTACTATCTATGTCCTTTATGTTTTTACAACCTGTTAATACCATTGAGGATTTTAAGTCACCTTTTAGCTCTTCAATATATGTTTTTACTCCTTCTACCTTTCCACCAAAGGAAGCCGTTACAAATGGCCTTCCTATAAGTACTCCATCAGCACCAAGAGCTAACATTTTTAATACGTCTACTCCAGTTCTTACTCCACCATCTACCAGTATTTTTACTTTTCCTTTAACAGCTTTAGCTATATCCTCTAAGACCTCAGCAGTTCCTGGTGTTTGATCTAGTACTCTTCCACCATGATTTGAAACAACTATTGCATCTACTCCTGCTTCAACTGCAAGTATAGCTTCATCAGCAGTCATTATACCTTTTAATATAAATGGAAGTCTTGTACTACTTACAAGCTCTTTTATCTCTTCTACACTTTTAGGCATAACTGGCTTACCGTGTAATGCTAATGTTATAAGACCACAGGCATCAATATCCACTCCTACAGCAAAAGCTCCTGCTTCTTCTGCAAGTTTAATTTTGTTTATAATGTTTTCATTTTCCCAAGGCTTAATAAATACTATACCATTACCATTATATTTCTTTAACACCTCCAGGTTAGTCATTAGAAAAGCATCAACTGCTGTGTCTCCAACCATTGGATATATACCAGCTTGTACGCATCCATCAATAACAGAAGAAATATATTCTTCTTCTGTAAGTTTTCCACCCATGTTTAAAGTAGTTCCAGTAACTGGTGCTGCAAAAACAGGAATATCCATTTTTCTTCCGAATAGCTCTGTGCTTATATCAGGATTTTTAGCATCATGGATAACTCTCATATTTAGCTTTATATTATTTAATGCATCAAAGTTAGCTTTAAAGGAATCTCCTGTTCCCTTTCCACCCATTCCTGGCACTTCTCCAGAACATACTACCCCATTGCAAGCCTTGCATACTCTACAACTATTATTTAAATTTTCTCTTGCAACTTTTTTAACTTCATTCATATTCATAAAATACCGCTCCCATCCTTAACTATTGTATATATCAAAGAATTCTTTAAGATTTTCCTCCGTAAATACCTTTATACCATTACGTATCAAAAGTTCTGCAGTAACTCCATTGCCACTTCTTTTATTACCACTAAAAGTTCCATCATATATTGTTCCTACTCCACAAGATGGACTTCTAGCTTTTAAAATAGCATATTCTGCTCCTATAGCCTTTGCAATTTTCAAGGTTTCTTCTGCTCCTTTTGCAAACTCTTTAGTAGCATCATCGTTTTTAGGTCCTAATATTCTAGCTTTGCCATCTAAAACCATAGCACCATCACCTTGTATAATTTCATGTGGTTCTCTTGGAGTTTCCTGGCCACCTAACTGTTCTGGACAAACTGGTATCGCCTTTCCTTCTTTTAAAAGCTTTAAAACTTCTTCTCTAAGATTATTCCCACCATCGTACTTACAGTTAACGCCACAAAGACATGCACTTACTAAAACCAAAATCTCACTCCTTTCATACAAATATATAGGATTTCGTAACATATATATCAAAATAACTAGTACTTTCTAATCTTTTAATCACTGTCAATAAACAATCATAGTTATGGTTGAAATCAATTCTTATAAAATTAATTTCATCTATAATTTTTATTTCTTATTATATTATTATCTTTTATATTTACTTAATTTCTACAACAGTAACTCCTGTACCACCTTCACCATAATTTCCTAATCTAAATCCTTTTACATGAGGATGGCTTTTTAATAAGTCAGTTATTGCATTTCTAAGTACCCCTGTACCTTTTCCATGGATTATTGACACTTCATTAAGACCTGCTAAATAAACTTCGTCTAAATATTTATCAACAGTATAACTAGCTTCCTCTGAATCCATACCTCTTAAATCCACGGAAGTTGCTACATTTCTTAAGTTTAATTTTGCTTCCCTTTTTTCCATTTTCCTAATCTTTTTATCTTCAGGTGATGCCTTTGATTTTCTAAGGTCAGAAACCTTTACATTTATCTTCATTATTCCTGCTTGTACTTGAACTTCACCTTTAGAATCTACTTTGGATATAACTATAACATTTTGATTTAA
>NZ_DDOV01000014.1 GCF_002341865.1 Clostridium sp. UBA2485
TAGTAATTTTTACCGTCGTTTTTCGACTGCTTACTTAGTTTATCACTTATTTTTTTGCTTGTCAACAACTTTTTTAATTTAATTTAAAAAGCTAATTGAACAGCTTGTCACTATCGAGTCTGTGTCGTAGCGACAAGGAATATATTATCATAAAGTATACTACACATTTATGCTTTATATCTTATAATTCACTATTAAATTTAACATTCTCTATTTTTCTTTATATTTCTAGCTTTTTTTTATAATGATACACCTGGGGTAGTTTTATTTTATTTGTTCTTCATTTATCATTTTATCTTATAAAAATCAATAATAAAGCACATATAATTAAAACTTAAATTATAAAATAAAACTTTAAATTTGATTTTATAATTGGTTTATCTTTGATACAGACTTGATATAAAACGATTATTATAATTTCTTGAAATTATAATAATATTACTACTGATAAGAAAATAAATAAGTGAGAAGTAAAGTTTAATAAAATAGATGATTACTATACGAAATGTAGTTAAATAACTACTATAAAGTTTATAACAAATTTACATGTATAGAAAAAAGGATTGGTTTATCTAACCAATCCTTTTTCTATATTCCCAAAAACATCGCTGCCATTCCAAAGTATATTATTAACGCTAAAGCATCCACAATAGTAGTTATTAACGGACTAGCCATTATAGCTGGGTCTAGTTTTAACTTTTTAGCAACTATAGGAAGGACACATCCCACTACTTTTGCTATTACTACTGTAAAAAATAGAGTTATGCATACTGTTACTGCTACATAGAAATCTACTTTTTCTAAAAAGTATACTCTTAAAAAATTTACTCCTGATAGTACAATACCTACAATAACACTAACTCTTAGTTCTTTCCATAACACTTTAAATACATCACTTAATTCAATTTCACCTAAGGCTAATCCTCTTATAACAAGAGTTGACGCCTGTGATCCTGCATTTCCACCTGTATCCATTAGCATTGGTATAAATGCTGCTAATATAACTACTGATTGTAATACTTCATCATATCTTTTAATTATATTTCCTGTAAATGTAGCTGATATCATAAGAACTAACAGCCATACTATTCTATTCTTAGCTAAATTAAATACACTAGTTTTTAGATATTCTTCTTCTGAAGGCCCCATCGCAGCCATCTTTTGAAAATCCTCTGTGTTTTCTTGTTCTATAATATCTACTATATCATCTATAGTTATAATACCTACTAATCTATTCTCATTATCTACTACTGGCATTGCTAAAAAGTCATATTTTTTAAATAAATCCGCTACTGCTTCTTGGTCATCTAATGTATGAGTGCAAATAACATTATCATCCATTATATTTTTAATGATTTCATTATCATCATTTAATATTAAATCTCTAATAGATAATACACCTTCTAATTTTCTCTTTTCATTAGTTACATAGCAGGTATCTATTGTTTCCTTGTTTAGCCCTGTTCTTTTAATATGATCAACAGCTTCCTTTACTGTCATTTCTTTTCTAAGTCTCACATACTCTATAGTCATTATGCTACCTGCAGAATTATCTGGGTAATTTAAAAAGGTGTTAATTAATCTTCTTTTACCTTCTTTAGTGTTTTTAAGAACCTTCTTAACAACATTTGCAGGTAATTCTTCTAGTATATCTACAGTATCGTCTAAAAATAATTTATCAACTATATGACTAAGCTCATCATCTGTTATAGCTTCTATAATATATTGTACATCTTCGGTAGACATATAAGAAAATACTTCAGTAGCTATGTCTTTTGGTAAAATCCTAAATATAATTAGCATTTTATCTCTATCTACTTCTTCTAAAAATTGAGCAATATCTACTGATTTTTCCTCAATTAATAAGTTTCTTGCATCAACAAATTTGCTTGCTTTAATCAAATCTAATACTTTTTTGAATTCCATATGCAATACCTCCTATTAGGCACTGCTATTCATCTTCTTTGTGACTACATGAATAGCAGTGAATATTAATTTTTTCAAAATACTATAACTCCCGCCATCTTCCATGACAGCCACCTCCAAAATCAAAATTAAAAATCTCTTTACTCCACGAGTAAAGAGATTAGAACACTCAAATTAAAAGCTCCAATAAAGTGCTATTAACACAAAGCACACTCAACTCGTTGAGTTTTAGCTCTGTAAGACGTAGAGAATTTCTCAGCCACATTAGATAAAACCTTAATTCGATAGTATCTGCTAACCCATTGGTGTCTCTGGACATTTCTGGGCAGTGGCATATTTTCATACAGTAACCTCACCTAACAAGATTTATTAAGTTTTTAGTGAATTATATCATCACCATATTTATAATACTACTATACTCTACAAAAGTAAACCCAATACTCATTATTTTATGTTTCTATAAAACACAACATGATCTTGCCATTTACCATTTATATATAAATATTCTTTGCTAATACCTAGTTCTTGAAATCCACAGCTTTTTAATACTCTTTGTGATTTTTCATTAGATACCATTGTACTAGCCTCTATTCTATGAAGCTCTAATTCTTCATAAGCATAATCTATTGCAAGTTTTACTGCTTCTTTCATGTATCCTTTTCCTTGCTCATTCTCATCTATAGAGTATCCAATAAATGCATTTCTAAACACACCCATAACAATATTATTTATCTTAATTCTACCTATAAACTTTCCTTCTTTATAAATTCCAAAATGTACAGCTTGCCCCTTTATAAATTGTTTATAACTTTCAATTAAACTTGTAGATTGCTCTTCCAAAGTATAAAAACTTTCATCTCTTAAAGGTTCAAAAGGGGTAAGATATTCTCTGTTTTTAACATAATAATTTAATATTTCCTCTGAATCTTCTGGAGTTAAGGCCTTTAAGTATATGTTTTTCCCATGTAAAATTAATTCTTTTTCTATATAGTTTCTTTCATAACTATTTTCATTTATACCAAATAAAAGTTCATGCTCTAACTTTGACTTATGTATTATATTGTCTGATATAATTCCCTCAAGATCAAATCCTAAACTAGTAAAGGCATTTAAGTTAATATCTTCTCCACAAAGTACATTAACCTTATTTACTTTGTTATTCTTAAATAATATATTTAAAATAAGAGTAATAGTATCTTTTAAATAGTCATAACCTTCCTCTTTACTTTTATAAAACTTCAGCCTAAACAAACAACTTCTATTGTCGCTATCTATTTCTATTATATATATTCTTCCTATAGTTATACCTAAACTATCTCTTATTATGTAATCTCTTCTACTTCCATTTGCTAAATTTAAACTAACCCATTTTCCTTTATTCATTATAAAATCCCTACCTTAAGCTAAAGTTTTTTTAGTATCTTTATAAATTAATGACACAAAGATTATAGATATTAGTAAACTCATAGGTATTATATAAAAAGCTAAATTTGAACTAATTAAATCGTTAAGTTTAGCTATAATATTATTTAGTACCATATTTATAATGCTTGCTGCAGTAATTATAACCCCTGTAATATATATTGCATCGTCCTTAAAAGTCTTACTTATAGTAATAACTACAGTAGGATAAGCTATAGAAAAAAATAACCCTGATATACAAACTAAAACTATGGCATTACTACCTATTATTATCCCTGATACATATAAAATAAGTCCTATAAATAAAGACATCATTACTGAATTTAAGTATCCCCTTTTTTCTACCACAAAGCCACCTAATAATCTTCCTACAGTAAGTGTAGCAAAAAATATTGATAAATATGTAGAACTTTGTTTATAGCTAAAGCTATAGCTTTCTTGTATAAAATTTACTAACTAATTTGATGTACCACTCTCTGCAAAACAATAAAAACCTAACGCAAGTATATAAAAATAAACCATCTTATTTCTAAAAATCCGTAATAGATTTACTTTATTATTCTCTTTCTTTATATGTGCCTGTGGTACTTTAACGAATATAAATACCATAAAAGCAATTGTGAAAAGTATAGCTATAACTAAATAAATACTTCTCCAATTTACTTCATTTTCTAATAAGCTACCAGTCGTATATTGTCCTACTGCTGAATCTAATCCATAACAAAAATGAGTGACATTCATTATTATTGCTTAAAACTCATGGCAACAATAGGCACAAGAGTATTAATGCTGATACTAAGTAGACCTATTCCAACATTTAATAAAAACATACATATTAGAAGCATAATATAACTTGATATCTGTGAAAATAAAAATAAAGTAATAGTACATATCCCTAACCCTAATAAGAATACTTTTTTCTGACCTATTTTTTCACAAAGTAATCCGCCTATATATGTAAAAGAAATATATCCTATATATCCAATGGTAATCATATATCCTATGCTGGAATTATCTATTGAAAAATCTTCTTTAAATGCAGGAATTAAAACACCCTTTATATTATCTGATATAGCTATTAAAATCATGGTTATAAACATAAAAATTACTATCATCAAGCTATTTCTTTTTTTCAAATAAATCTTCCCCCTCAAATAATAATTATATAGTATAATTATTACTTATTGAATACTTCAATAGATTTGTAACATTATATTTTTAAAATTTAATATTGAATAAAATATATATAGATAAACTACATAAAAAGTCAATGTATAACTAATATCTACGCCATTAATATTTTAATTCAAGCTTAAAATAATGCATAATTGTGGTTGAAATTTACTTAAAAAACATAGATTTTTAACTGTTTTCTAATAAAAGCTTATTATTTTTATTAGCATATGAAAGTAAATTCAATTAGCTTTGTAAATTAATCAGTTTAAAAANNAATTGTCCATTGTCAATCGTCAATTCTCAATTTTATATTAATGTAAACTTAAATAATTTAATAACACAATTCTATGAATGTATAGATTAAACTTAAAAGTGGTACATCTATAATATACTTTATTCTTTTAGAAAATAAAGGATTCTGATATACTTATAATAAAAATAAGCGAGAGGTTTGATAACATGAATAAGGCTAATATTAATAAATTAAAACTCTTTTTAATGGGATTAGAAAATAGATTTGAGGAAAATAAGGCGATTTTCAAACATATAACAATTAATTATGCTGCTGGTTTAAAAGACTTTAAAGGTATAGCAAATTTTGAAGATGATAAATTAAATTATAACTTTAATGGAATAACAAAAGCTTTAACTATATCTGAACTATTTAATGAAGTGATAAAACAAGCTGAAAATTATGACTCTATATCTTTGACCTATAGCGAACGAGGAGAAGTCATTTTAATAACTGCTGATAATAAAAATGTAACTATGAAAACTGTGGATGTAGAAGATGAAGAGCCCCTTTCTACACCTAATATTTCTAATAAAAAAGGTTTAAATTTCCAAGGCAATACTTCTACAATATTAAATAGAGATTATTATATAAAAGTAGGAAAAGCTGATTCACTTCTTAAAGAAATTGGAATAATGAGTAAAGAAGGTAAAATTAAGAATGATAAAATAAGAAAATATAATCAAATAGATCACTATGTAGAGCTTTTAGAGGGTATATTAGATGATTTGCCTAAAAATACTACTATAAATATATTAGATTGCGGTTGTGGTAAATCTTATTTATCTTTTGTACTTAACTACTATTTAACAGAAGTAAAAAAAAGAAAATGTCATTTTATAGGTTTGGACTATTCTGAAGGGGTTATTGAAAGTTCTAAAAAAATGGCACAAAACTTAGGATATAGAAATATGGAGTTTCATGCTATAGATATAAAAAACTATACACCAGATAAAAAAATTCATGTAGTTATATCTCTTCATGCTTGTGATACTGCAACAGATATGGCATTAGCATTAGGAATAAAGGTAGATTCAGATATAATAATAGCAGTTCCATGCTGTCATAGAGAAATGTTAGATCAATATAGTTTTGAGCCCTTTAAATCTATATTAAAACATGGAGTATTTAAAGCAAGAATGGCAGATATATTAACTGATGGAATGAGAAGTTTAATGCTTGAAGCAAAAGGTTATGATGTTTCTGTAGTAGAATATATATCGCCATTAGAAACTCCTAAAAATTTAATGATAAGAGCTATAAAGAAAAGAGAAGAGAATCCTAAGGCAATGGACGAATATATGACGCTATTATCAAATCTTAATGTATACCCTGCATTGTATAATTTTTTAAATGAATGGTAGAAAAAAGCATGATTTTTATCATGCTTTTTTATTTTTTATTATTAATTTAAAAACAGTATAATTATCTTCTAAGTATATCTGAGCATTTCCGCCTGTACCCTCTACAATTCTTTTTACATTATAAAGGCCATATCCTCGCCCTTTTCCTCCTTTAGTAGAAAAACCTCTTTCAAATATTTTCTCTACATTTTCAGGTTGTACTGTTATTCCACTATTTCTAACTTCAATTATACTATTATCTTCTTCTTCGTATATCTCTACTTCGATTAATTGATCCTCTTGACTCGCAACTGCTTCAAAAGCATTATCAATTAAATTACTCAGTATCTCTGACATCTGAAAATCTTCTAATGGCATATTGTCTAGTGAACTTGTTATGCAATAGGAAAATCCAATGTTTTTCTTTTTTGCCTCTTGAAATTTACTATATATAATTGCTCTAATTATAGTATTATCTATGTATATTATTTTTTCTATATCCATCATAGAATTACTTAATTTTCCTATATAAGCTTTTATCTTATCTTTAACTTCTCTCTCATCACTGACCTGTGCTAATCCATTAATAATATTTAAATGATTCCTAAAGTCATGCTGCCGTTGTCTTATCTCTTCTGTTAGACTTTTTAATATATTATTATATTGTTCTTGTGCCTTAGCATTATTCTTTTGTTTTTCAATTTTAGTAACATAAGAATACATTAATATATTAAATATGAATATTGATGATATAAGAAAAATTATTTTAACCATATTTTTTAAAATTATATTTTCATTAAAATTCCATATTATTTTTAAAATTAATATATAGCTTAATAAGTTGATTACAAAAAAACCTACTGCTTTTTTATCTATATTTTCTATGTAGTAGATTTTATTCTTTAAAACAACGTTACACATTATATATGTAAACACAAAAATGCTTAACTGAATTATTAAATTATAGCCATAGGTATTATTATAAGTTCCAATTAAAAATTTAAAAATACTTACACCTATTAATTGAAGTATTATATTTAAGGATAAAACTATTAAGAATTCTATACATGTTTTAATAATATTCTTTTTATGGACATATGAAATTAAAAGCAGTATAACTAATTGGCTTAAAATCACTTCAACATATATATTAAAGTTAATTAGTGACATAACTAATGTTCCTATAGCTATTATGAGAGTGTTCTTAAGCAAATAATTTCTTAGTCCTAGTTTCCTCCATAATATTAGCATACAAATTCCTTCAATAAAGCTAACTATAAACTCCTTAAGTATCTCCATTTGCTTATCCCCTTTTAATTAGCAGAGCTTATTAACCCCTAAGCCTTTCAACTACTAATTCCTTAAATTTATATCCCATATACGCTTTATCTTTATAATTATGAAAAGTTACACTATAAGATTCTGATGAGGCTTGCTCTAGTTTAACAACAAATCTAAGTTACAATATGAAATTTATGCTATTATATATCTATTAGCTAAAAAACCTCCTTTAAAGTTAAACCCTTTATTTTATACTTTTTTCTTGTTGAATATATAATACATACCCTAAAATCTACCCTAAAATATTATTTAACAAATATATTTTTAATGTATTTTATTGCTTTAAATCAATTGTAGATTTACAATTTTAATATTATATGAAAAACCCACCTCATCAATTAAAAGATAACTCCACAGAAATAAATTCTTTTAAGAGATATCTAAGTTATAATTTTTTTATTTATTTTATATTATACAAACATATCAAAATTAAAGTTTCTATTGAAGAAAAACTATTAACCCTTTTTTAAACCTAAGATTTAAATTATTTATATTTATTACCTTAGTAAAAATGTTATTATTTATTATTAATATATTCGAAATCCCAAAACCACATTGCTGTAATACCATCTTTCAAAATTCCATCCTCAGCTATAACAATATTATTATGTAAAATCACTTAAATATTTCCATACCTTAATTCTATTATAGAAAAGGTATTTTTTCAATTTTTTTCAAGTACTGTTTTAATTTGTTTGAAATAAACATCTTGCTACTAAAACGTTTTTATTTTCTAAAAGCCCCAGTTTTACTAGCTATTTGTTATTTATTAAATAATACAAATAATGTATTATTTCGTCTAATTAATTTGATATAAATGTTAAAAAAACTATATTTATTACATTAAATTCAAAAATATATCATTATGCATAAATTATTTACCATAATAAATATTTATTAGATTTTATACATAACAAAATACAGATTAACTATACTTTATAATCTGTGTTTCTATTTATCTATAGGAAAGAAAATAACTAGCATACTGACTAGTTATTTTGTAAAATATTTCAAATTATAATTTTAATACTTTCTTACTGTCTTCTATTCTAAGAACTTCTTCTATTAAATCATTTATAACTTCCCCACCTATTATCATTCCCGCAACTGGTGGTACAAAAGATATGCTTCCTGGTATTTGTCGTTTTGCAGTACATTTTTTAGAACCACCAGTACATACACAACCTGTTTTGCAAGTTATAACATCTTCTGTTTTAGGTTTTCTTGGCATCTCTTCAGAATATAGCACTTTAGCTTTTTTAATTCCTCTTTTTCTAAGCTCATGTCT
This sequence comes from Clostridium sp. UBA2485, assembly GCF_002341865.1. Classification (GTDB taxonomy): domain Bacteria; phylum Bacillota; class Clostridia; order Clostridiales; family Clostridiaceae; genus Clostridium_J. The sequence continues at coordinate 8,789 of NZ_DDOV01000014.1, forward strand.
CATTACTTTGGCTAATGGGCATATCTTTGTATCATATATATCTGCTATTTTAAATTGAGTAGGATCTAGCTTATTACCTGTACCCATAGAACTTAATATTGGTATGCTTTTTTCATCACAATAAACTATTAAAGCTATTTTAGATGATACTGTATCTATAGCATCTACTACATAATCTACATCATCTGTAATTATCTCTTGAATATTATCTTTAGTTACAAAGGTTTGATGAGTTATAACATTACATTTAGGATTTATTTCAAGAACTCTATTTTTCATAGTTTCTACTTTGCTTTTTCCTATAGTTTTATAGGTTGCATGTATTTGTCTATTTATATTAGTTAAACATATTTCATCATCATCTATTAATATAAGTGTTCCTACACCGCTTCTTGCTAATGCTTCTGTAGTAAAGCTTCCAACTCCACCTATTCCAAATATTACAACTTTACTTTCTTTTAACTTATCTAATGAAGCTTTTCCAATTAAAAGCTCTGTTCTTGACAGTGAATGTTGAGCCACAAAATCACTCCTTTATTTTTTTCTTATAAACATATTAAATAATAATTCTTTTCAATTGAATTATCAAGAGAAATGTTATTAATCAAATATATTCTTATATTTGATTCTCATATTATTAATTGTAATATACAGGTATCTATATGCTACTAAAAAACTCAAACATTCATTATAGAATGTTTGAGCTCTTTAATATAATTATTTTAATTATAACCATCTATTAAATTTTTTAATATACATAGTTTTTACTATTTGAGTTAGTATACAATAGGATAAAAGAATTCCAATAAGCCATGGAAAATAGGATAATGGTAATGCTTGAAGTCCTATTGATGCCCCAAAAGAAGTAAATGGTATAAATATACCTACTACAACTATAACACCTGTTAATAATAAAACTGGAGCTGTTGCTCTACTTTGAATAAATGGTATTTTCTTAGTTCTAATCATATGAACCACTAAAGTTTGTGATAATAGTCCTTCTACAAACCAACCAGATTGGAATAATGCTTGCATTGCTGGAGTATTTGCCTTAAATACAAACCACATTACTAAATAGGTAATTATATCAAATATAGAACTTATTGGTCCTATAAAAATCATAAACCTACTAATATCATCTGCATTCCATTTCCTTGGCTTTCTCAAATATTCTTGATCCATAGTATCCCATGGAATTGATATTTGAGAAATATCATAAAGTAAGTTTTGTACTAAAAGATGAATAGGAAGCATTGGTAAGAATGGTAAAAATGCACTAGCAATTAATACACTAAATACATTCCCAAAGTTTGAGCTTGCAGTCATTTTAATATACTTTATTATATTTCCGAAAACTCTTCTTCCTTCTATTACCCCTTCTTCAAGTACCATTAGATTTTTTTCAAGTAAAATTATATCTGCTGATTCCTTTGCTATATCTACCGCAGTATCTACTGATATACCCACATCAGCCTGACGAAGAGCTGCAGCATCATTGATACCATCGCCCATAAATCCTACAGTATGCCCTTTATTCTGCAATACTTTAATAATTCTTGATTTTTGAAGTGGAGAAAGCTTAGCAAATACATTAGTGTTATCTACTAATTTTGACAATTCTTCATCATTGATTTTTTCTATATCAGAGCCAAGAAGTATATTATCTACTATTAAACCAACTTCTTTACATATCTTTTTCGTTACTGCATCATTATCGCCAGTTAATACTTTTACATTTACTCCATTTTCTTTTAATGCTTTTATTGCCTCTGCTGCTGACTCCTTTGGTGGATCCAAGAATCCTATATATCCCATAAGAACCATATTGCTTTCATCCTTTATACTGAATGTATTTTCATCAGGAATGTCATTTTTTTGTGCAACTGCAATAACTCGCATGCCTTCATCATTTAATTTAGTCACCATATTAAGAACTTTATTTTTTATTTTCTCTGTAAGTTCCACTACTTTTCCATTATATTCTGCAAAAGTACATATTGAAAGCATTTCTTCAACGGCACCCTTTGTTACAAGTTGTCTTTTTCCATCCTTATTTTTTAATACCACTGACATTCTTCTTCTTGAAAAGTCAAATGGGATCTCATCAACTTTCATGTAATTTTTTTCAAGTTCATTAAAACCTTGATCTTTTCCATGTTCTAATATTGCAACATCCATTAAATTACGAAGTCCAGTTTGATAAAAACTATTTAAATAAGCATGTCTCAATACTCTTGTATCTTCTTCTCCATTAATATTTAAATGTCTTTCTACAACTATCTTATCAAGAGTAAGTGTACCTGTTTTATCAGTACATAATACATCCATAGCTCCAAAGTTTTGTATAGCATCGAGTTTTTTTACTACAGTCTTACGCTTAGCCATTGAAACAGCACCCTTAGCAAGATTTGAAGTTACAATCATAGGAAGCATTTCAGGTGTAAGTCCTACTGCAATAGATACTGCAAAAAGAAGTGCTTCTAACCATCTACCTGTGGTTATTCCGTTTATAAAAAATACTATAGGTACCATTATAAGCATAAATTTTATAAGTAATACACTTACACTATTTACACCTTTTTCAAAACTTGTTTTAACTCTTGGTCCTGAAAGTGAGGACGCCATGGAACCAAAGTAGGTATTATCTCCTGTTGCAATTACTACAGCAGTTGCACTTCCACTAATAATATTTGTTCCTAATAAACAAATATTATCAAGCTCAGTTACTCCCAACTCCTTATCCTTTTCTTTTAAATTTGGATATTTTTCAACAGGCTCTGATTCCCCAGTAAGTGATGACTGGCTAATAAATAGGTCTTTACTTGTTATTATTCTTATATCAGCAGGTATCATATCACCTGCAGCAAGATACACTATATCTCCTGGAACAATTTCTACCATATCTATTTCTTTTTTTCCCATACCTTGTCTATGAACTAATGCAGTAGTTTTTACTAATGCTTTTAATTTTTCTGCTGCTTTACTAGATTTAAATTCTTCAGAAAATTTTAATAATCCACTAATTATCACCATTATACTAATGATTATTACTGTTACATAGCTTTTATCTCCTGGTGCAGCAAGAATAACATCAGTTATTAAAGATATAACAGCAAGTGCTAATAATACTATGATAAATGGATTTATAAAAGCTTTAATTAACTCTATAAACCATGGTGTTGGTCTTTCATGCGCTACTTGATTTAGTCCATATTTTTCAACTCTGTCTTCTATATCTTTGTTAGATAGTCCATTAATATCTGTATTAAGTTCTTTATAAATTTCTTCTAAATTCATCTTGCTAAAACTAATAAGTCTGTTTACGGAATTTTCTACTCTCTTTTCTATACTTACATTTCTTTTTTTAATCATAATTCACACCTCCAAATTCTAAAAAAGACAATAAGAAACTAAAGGCTAATAAAAATATTTTTTAAAACCTTTTTAAAATAGTATTTAATTTGAGGCTAATAAATATACGAATTATATTCAATAAAGAAACAGTGAAGATAATAAATTTGATTAACAAAAATGTATATTTTAAGAAGATACATATATGATAGGCTTTATCAAACTCCTGTGAGAAAAAATAGAGTTTGACATTAAATGTCCTTTATTCTTTAAATATATATCATTACCTTCACTGTCCGTACTACTACTGCCAGCCTCCATTCTTTTCACCTCCTGAAAATTCAAAATAAATTAAAAAAACCTCGTCAAAACTTAAACATGACGAAGGCATTATAAACAATACTTTCTCGTCCAAGTTTTGGCTCTGCAAGGCAATGAAATTGCATTAGATTAAGCCTTCTTTGTTCGGCAAAACCTGCTAACCAGTTAAGAATGTTTCCACTCTTTCACGGCAGCAACCCGTATCCTTGTAGTAACCTCACCTACCGAGGTATATTTAATTTTCACTATTATTGTATTCTTATCAATTATATATGTCAACGTTTATTTTATTAAATTACGTTAAGATTATGTTAAGTTACTAATTCATCTAATAAGTTATCTATAACAATTAGCTTTCTTTGGAATTATTATTAATAGTATTTCAATAAAATATATCTCATAAAAAACTCAAACATTCATACAAAATGTTTGAGTCTTTTATAAAATATATTTATTTTAGCTCGTGAACGAATATTCCACTTCTTAGTTTTGGTTCAAACCAAGTTGATTTTGGTGGCATAACTTCTCCTGCATCAGCTATGTTCATAAGTTCAACTATACTTGTAGGGTACATTGAGAATGCTACTTTCATACCATTATCAACTCTTTTTTCAAGTTCTTTAAGTCCTCTTATTCCACCAATAAAATCTATTCTATCACTAGTTCTTGGATCTTCTATACCAAGTAATGGCCTTAATAGATTATTTTGTAATATTGAAACATCTAAACTTGCTACTGGATCTTTCTCATCAAAAGTCTCCTTTTTAGCAGTTAACTTATACCACTTTTTATCTAAGTACATTCCAAAAGTACCTTTTTCTTCTGGTTTATATTGATTACAACAGTTATAAGCCTCCATATCAAACTTTTCAGATACCTTGCTTAAAAACTCCTCTGTAGAAAGATCATTTAAATCTTTTACAACTCTATTATAATCCATAACATATAGATCTTTCGCCGGGAAAATTACAGATAAAAAGAAATTGAATTCCTCTTCTCTAGTATATTGTGGATTTTGCTCTCTTCTTAATTGTCCAACTTTAACAGCTGATGCTGCTCTATGATGACCGTCAGCAATATATAAATATTTAACTTCTTTAAATAAATTTTCTAATTTATCTACAGTATTTTTATCATTTATAACCCATACAATATGAGTTATTCCATCTTCTGAAACAAAATTATATTCCGGCTCTTTTTTAGTCCATTCTATAACAATTTTATCAATTTCAGATACATTCTTATAAGTTAAAAATATTGGACCTGTATTTGCATTACAATAATCAACATGATTAATTCTATCTTGCTCTTTCTCTGCTCTTGTATGCTCATGTTTTTTGATTATATCTTTCATATAATCATCGATAGAAGTGCATCCTACTATACCTGTTTGAACTCTTCCATCCATTATTTGTCTATATATATACATACAAGATTCATTATCTCTTATATATACTTTCTCATCTATCATGTTATAAAGATTTTCTCTAGCCTTTTCATAAACAATCTTATCATATTGATTTATATTTGGTTCTAGGTCTATTTGAGCTTTATCAACATGCAAGAAAGAGTATGGGTTTCCTTTTACCATCTCTCTTGCTTCTTCAGTGTTCATAACATCATAAGGTAGTGCAGCAACTTTATCTACCAACTCTTTTTGTGGTCTTATCCCTTTAAACGGTCTTACTACAGCCATTTTTCGTCCTCCTCTGTATTTTTAGAATATTATTTAAAGAATTCAGTAATAATACTTACTATTTCTTCTCCAATTCTTGTTTGAGCTTCAACAGTTGAAGCACCTATATGTGGTGTAACAGATACCTTAGGGTGATTTACAAGCTCAGTATTTTTAGTTGGTTCTTCCGCAAATACATCTATTCCTGCTGCTTTTATTTTACCACTATTTAAAGCTTCTATTAATGCTGCTTCATCAACAACTCCACCTCTAGCACAATTAATTAAATATGCTCCATCTTTCATCATATCAAATTGAGCCTTACTTATAGTAGCACCTTTATCTTTTGCAAATGGAATGTGTAAAGATAAATAATCCACTTGTGGTAATAATTCTTCTAGAGTAGCATATTCAAATTCATTACATCCTTCGACTTTACCACTTCTATTTGTATATATAACTCTCATTCCTAATGCATTTGCTCTTTTAGCTAATTCTTTAGCAATTCTTCCGAAACCTATCAAACCAAGAGTTTTTCCACTTATCTCAGTTCCTTCATATTTTTTCTTGTCCCATTTTCCTTCTCTCATAGAAACATTAGATATGTTTACAAATCTTGTAATAGCAAACATATGAGCAAGTGCTAACTCTGCTACTGATGCACTACTTGCATTTGGAGTATTAGCAACCTTTATTCCCTTTCCTTCAGCATAAGCCACATCTATATTATCAACACCAACACCACCACGAATTATAAGTTTTAATCTTCCAGCTTCAGCAGCCTTATCTATAATAGGTTGTCTAACTTTTGTTGCACTTCTTACTACTACAACATCAAATTCTTTAAGAACATTTCCTAAATCTTCTGGTTCATAGAACTGTTCTACTACTTCAAATCCTTTGGATTTTAAACTTTCAACACCACTGGCTTCCATACCGTCTGTAACCAATATTCTTATCATAATTATACCCCCAATTTATCTATTTTTTTAATAATTATTTTCAATAATAAAAATAAAAGTATTCAATGATTTATTAGTAACAACTATTCTTTTAATGCCTAATGTAAATTAAGAATGAAAAATCAAACAATTTTTCATTCTTAATCTTCTATTTAAAGTTATTTAAGTCCTAATATTTCATCAATTACTTTTAATAATTCTACTAATTCTTCTGGCTTTGTCTCTGCCATATGTGCTATTCTAAAAGTCTTGTCCTTAAGTTTTCCATAACCATTAGAAATTTGATATCCTCTTTCTCCTAATGCTTTATTTAAAGCAGCTATATCAATATTTCTTGTATTTTTAATATTAGTTAATGTATTTGACATATATGGCTCTTGTGGTAATATTTCAAAATGTTTTGCTGCCCATGCTCTAACTATTTTAGCACCTTCTATATGTCTATTATATCTATTTTCTAAGCCTTCTTTATTTATAATTTTATCTAGTTGATATTCTAATGCAAACATATGTGATAATGATGGAGTTGAAGGATATTGATAATCTTTCTTTTGTATATATTCATACAATCCTAATAAATCTAAATAAATCCCTCTATTCGGAACTTGTTTAGCTCTTTCAATAGCCTTCTTAGAGAATGTACACATTGACATCCCTGGAGGAAGTCCTATAGCTTTTTGAGTTGAAGTTATACAAATATCCACGCCCCATTCGTCAACCTTTAATTCAGTTCCTGCTGCAGAGCTTACTGTATCTAAACAAAATACTACATCTGGATATTTTTTAACTACTTTAGCTATTTCATCAAGTGGATTCATGATACCTGTAGAAGTCTCATTATGAGTTACTGTTATTAAATCATATTTTCCAGTAGCTAGTACTTCATCTATTTGCTCTGGAGTTGTCGCAGTACCCCATTCAACTTCAAATTTATCAGCTGGAACACCATTAGCAACAGCCATATCATGCCATCTGTTACCGAAAGCTCCTACTGAAAATATAGCAGCTCTTTTTGCAGTACATGAACGTACAGCACCTTCCATTAGCCCACTACCTGAAGTTGTTGAAAGTAATATTTCTTCCTTAGTATTAAATATCACTCTCATATAGTCGCTTATAGCTCTTTGAACTCTTGAAGCCTCTTTGCTTCTATGTCCTATCATAGGAGTCGCCATTTTTTCTAGTACATCTGGCGCTACATCTACTGGACCAGGTATAAATAATCTTTTATGCATAACAAACCCTCCATATTCGTATTGGTATAAACCCCTTATTTATAATTTTAAGTTAACCTTAAAAACAATATTATTTTACCATTTATCAGAATATTCATCAAGTTATGAATATAGCAACTTAATATAATTTATTTTATATTGCAAATATTTTTAATTTTTTAATATTTATAATACTATATTTAAGTTCTTAATAAAATATCAATTAATTAATACGTATATTGTCGTAAATGCCATCAAATAAATTTTTGATACAATGGCCTCTAACATAATTTTTGCAATTACTACAACTTTGACTTGACTCTACAAAACTCATCATAGAAAACGTACTTCTTCCTTGATAGCCATGGCAATTTTGTGCAACTCTCATCTTTATTTCACTTGATATCACAGTTGATGCCTCCAATCTTAATTATACTATTTAAAATTAACTTTATAACCTTATTTTCTATTTTAAATGCATTTTTATTCATCTATAAAATATATAAATAGTTATAGTATATAATAAATTTTTTAATTTAAGCTTATAAAATAAAGTAGTTAAAGAAAGATTAGAGGGGTATTTTGTATAAGATAAGAAGACCAAACCCACTAATAGTGACGCTATAAGTAGATTTAGTTGACGAAACATGATACAAAATATACTAATTAGTTTTTTTTGAAAGATACTTTAATATGGTCACTGCTTTTTCCTCTTTAAAATATAAAACTCTTTGGTAGTGTTTTATTTGCCACTACCAAAGAGTTTTATATTTCTATAATTGATTCAG
>NZ_DDOV01000060.1 GCF_002341865.1 Clostridium sp. UBA2485
GGGGCAGACTGTAAATCTGTTGCGTTTCGCTTCGATGGTTCGAATCCGTCCTCCTCCACCAAGTAAAAAGCTACATTTGTTACCTTATTTTGAGGGCTCAAATGTAGCTTTTATTCTATAAATAATTATGTTTTCATACGTAGCAGTCAAAAGTCTGCTACGTTTTTTATTGTTTGTATACTGGAATTAAATTCCTCATTTTTCAGACGAAATCTTTAAATTAGCCTATTAATATGAAAATATTGCTTTATTTCTACTATTTTTCAATGATTCTTTAGTGAAAGTTTTAAGGCATGGTCAATAATGCATTAAAACAAATATCTCATAATATAATTAAAGTATGCATTTAGATATGGATTTATTTAAATTTGGAGGATAATAGTATGAGAGAAACGATTTACAATGTTTTGTGTAATATTATATTGCGTAGTCGTAATGCAACTAATGCCAAAGCTAATGTAGTCACATCAAGGCAATTTCCTTACGAGATTGAAATTATCGCTGAGAATCTATATGTACCGTGGGCTATAGCGATAAGCGATGAAGGCAAAGTGTATTTTACGGAGCGTTCTGGAGCAATTAGAATAGTTGAAGATGGTAAACTTAATACTCAGCCGCTCATTACATTCGGTGCACCCTTTATAAGTCAGGGGGAAGGCGGATTAATGGGGATTGTGCTAGACCCAAATTATTCACAAAACCATTATATGTATGTTATGCATTCATATGTAGAAGGTAATCAAATCTATAATCGTGTTGTCAGATTAGTTGAACAGAATAACAAGGCAACCATTGACCGGATTCTTCTAGATAGAATCCCTGGTGGACAAATTCACAATGGAGGAAGGATAAAGATAGGATCGGATCAGAAATTATATATAACAACAGGAGATGCAGGAAATTCTGCATTAGCACAAGAGGTAACTAGCATAGCGGGAAAGATACTGCGAATAGAATTAGACGGCAGTATTCCTGAAGATAATCCAATTATTAATTCACCTGTTTATAGCTTAGGGCATAGAAATCCTCAAGGCTTAGCGTGGAATTCAGAAGATATCTTGTATGAATCAGAACATGGACAGACAGGACATGATGAAATAAACATTATACGACCAGGAGCTAATTATGGATGGCCTCTCGTTCAAGGAAACGAAGAATCCAAAGAAGTTGTAACACAAAAACCTTTGATACACAGCGGAGAAGATACATGGGCGCCTTCTGGTATTGCCTTCGTAAATCAAGGACCATGGCAAGGAAAATTACTAGTTGCTACTTTGCGTGGAGAACAACTACTTGCAATTTCATTAAATGAAAAAGGAACAGAAGTGGAGAATGTGGAATCATGGCTAAAAAGTGAGTATGGACGTTTGCGTGAGGTTATTCAGGCGAAAGATGGATCAATTTATCTAACAACCAGTAATATGGATGGCAGGGGCAATCCTAATATAGATGATGATAAAATCATTCGGCTAATTCCGAAAAAAAGTGATATTTAGAGAGCAAAAGAGAAACCATTTTGCTCATAGTATCATGTGAAAAATTTTTCGAGCTGCTCTCATGGATGATGCAACATGTTTCTTGTTCGTCAATCCTACTTGCTTTTCTTTTGAAAAAAAGAAAAATAGGTAAAAGAAAGCCAAATTCTTCTCGCGTGGTTGATTGTATCTAATAGTGAACTTGTTTCCATAGGGGTGATTGTAATAATTATAATTCTCAAACTAACAGTATTTTAATATGCTATTGCTACAGATAATAATCATAGAGAGCAAGAGAACAATGACATTTATATTTACTTAACTTCTCAAAAGATATCTTTAGTAAGATGTCTTTTTTTATTTTCATAGAGAATTAATAGAAAAATTTTATCATTTTGAGAGTTATATAAGCAATATTGACAAGAAAATTCCATTATGCTAGTATTATCTGTAATTATTAGGCTGTAACTCCTATTGGTACTGTTGATTTTGTAATTTAGACGATTTCTAAGTGGTTAAGAGTACAGACTGTAAACTTGTTGGTGATTTGGAGATTTGGAGATTTAATTCTCCACCAAAAACTAACTACTTAATGAATATATCAAGTTTTATGGTAAAATATTTTTTAATTACTAGAAAGGCAATTATAAATATGGAATATAGATTTCACATAGATATAAAAGAAGGATATGAAGACATGCTTATGCAATATTCAGAAATGCGAAGGCAGTTTTCAACGATACGTGATTTCAAAGCCAATCAAAATGACAAGGAAACTATATATGATATAGATTCCAACTATGGAGAAGGATGCATAAAAGTTTATAAACTAATGGGAAATGTAACACTTACAATTTTTGATGTAGTCTTCCACCATGATATTATAACAGAGTTTGATTTATCACAAGAATACTTTGAAGTAGAATACTGTGTTGCTGGTTGTTTATCCATAAAAGAGTCCAAGGTTGGCAACATGTGTTTGACTTCAAATGATCTTTCTGTATCAATGTCTCGAGGGACATGCGGTTCAGTAAGATATTGTGCCGGTCAGAAATATCAAGGGATTTCCATTACTGCTGAAAAAGGGACTATTGATTCTTATTTCGGAAGTTGTGGAATTGAACTTTGGGAGGATACAATAGAACAATTGGAAAATACACTTCGACAACAGTATTATCAAGGAATAAAAGCATCTCCTGAAATTGGAAATGTATTTTTACAAATATTCAATTGTAGTTTGCCTAAAAAATCAAAAATTTTATTCTTTGAAAGTAAAGTAATGGAAATATTCTCGAAAATAGTATCCTATGAAATTCTCGGAGCAGACATAATAGAGCAAGTATCTTTGAGTGAATTTGAAATCAATCAAATTAAAAAAGTACCAGAAATACTAATGACGAATTTATATGAACTTCCAACTGTCAGTACCCTATCAAAGCAATTAGCTCTTAACAGAAACAAATTGGCTAAAGGCTTTAAAATTGTATATGGAGACACTATCTTTAGATATCATCGAAAAATGTGTTTGCAGCGTGCTGCTACATTATTGCTGGATACAAATAGGTCAATTAATGAAATTGCTTTGGATGTAGGATACTCAAATCCAAGTAATTTTTGTTGTGCATTTAAAAGGGAATTTGGAATAACACCATTACAGTATAGAACTACATCACTTTAGTTTCCAATTGCTAAATATATAATTCTGTAATACTCACTTATTTGCAAGTTTTATTCTTAGATTTGTACAGTTTCTTAGTTTATCAATTTCTCTTTAAACTTAAAGCCACAGGGGAATACCTGTGGCTTTGTTTTGCTTAAGATAAATTTCAATTTTAAAAGTTAATAACTATTAAATAATAAATTCTTTGAAGTATTTTAACGAATATAGTATGAAATAGTCTTAAGTAAAACTTATAGTTACTATATATAAATTTTTCCTTCATATTAAGCTTACCATGGTCATTTTTTACATCTTCTTTTCAAAATCATCATGTTCTTTTTAATCTACCAAAGTTAGTAAAGATGATGAGGTAATTTGATAGAACATAACACATAAATATTTGTGATTTCAAAAGTTCTTTTATCAACATAAACAATGCTTGTATCAACATAGTTAGTAGATATTATTTCAGTATAATAGTACATGATTCATATGAAATTAAGAATCATTACCAGTAAAGAGGTGAAAATGTAAATATATATGAAATTTATGTAGATTAGTGAAGCGTTTAGCCACCTAATAATTTTTTAAAGTAATGTAATCACTTCTTATAAAGCACGAGTAATATATTGCTAGTAAAAAATAATTAAAGAAATTATTTTGATTAAAACTAATTGCCACCACAATTGTCAATTGTCCATTTATTAAAGTTGTGAATTGAAATATTTAAGGCAGTTTATCTATATATGCTACTTATTTAAAGAACTTAATTAAAGTTATAGGAACATTTTAAAGACACATAAATTAAGTATTATCAAAAATAGGAATTAGATTCTAATGCTGACCAAATAGAAAATTGCCAAGTATTATAGATAATATTTATAGTGATTACTTGAACATATAACATAGTATATTCTTCTATTAAAATTAGTCATTGATAATTTTAATAGAAGACACAGATTATGTGCTTAATTATTACACGAATACAATTAGCGTTCGTCTAAATGAGGTGGCGAATTGAATTCTAAAAATTTATATTATTTACAAGACAACAGAATTACTTAGGAGGTAGGAAAATGTCAAAAAAATTTACAACGTTGTTTTTAGCAATAGCCTTTTGTATTTCTATGTTGGTGGGGTGCTCTCATACTGAGAAGATGCAAGATAATCAAGAGCAAAGCCAAAATAATCAAGATGCAAAACTAAATCAAGAAAAAAGTGACGCAAAAGGGGAAAATCATTATCCTGTCACTATTAAAATGTATACGAATGAAGGTAAAGAAATAGAACAAACCATTGAAAGAGAACCTAAAAAAGTTGTAGTTATTGGAGAAACTATGGCTGAACTCATGATTGAATTTGGGCAAAAGGATAAAGTTGTTGGTGTAGGTTATCTTAATCAATCCTTTTCAAAATATGCTAATCAAATTAACCAGATGCCAATTATTACAGAATCGTGGCCATCTAAAGAAGCTGTACTTGCATTGAAACCTGACATTATCTATTCCATATCTTCAGCTTTTAAAGAAGAATTATTGGGGGATATTTCTTTTTGGAATGACAGGGGTATTCAAGTACTTTCCGCTGTAAACTTTACAATAGGACGCAGCATCGAGGAATATTTTACGGAAATTAAGAATTTTGGAATGGCTTTTAATGTTAGGGGTGAGACCGATATATATCTAAAAGAGCAGAACTCTAGAATCAATAATGTTAAAAGGATAGCTCAAGGGGCTAAAGAAACTCCAAAGGTATTGCTTATTGGAAGTACACGAGAAACCTATTATTACTATCCACCTTCTTGGTGTATTATTGATGAAATGATTGAAGGTGCAGGCGGAGAATATATGAAATTGTCAGATAATGGATATATCGAGATGTCAATTGAGGCAATTATTGCTGCTAATCCGGAAAAAATTATTATCACAGAATTTCAGGAGCCTAACAGTGAGATGATAAAAAACAAACTACTTTCAAACGAAAGACTCAAAAATGTCAGTGCAATAAAAACAGGAAATGTAATGGTGGCAGAATATACAAATTCGATAAATGGTGGTCTTCAACTTGCTGATCTATATGAAGATGTAGCAGCATTTATTCATCCTGAATTATTTGGGGGAAAGGAAAAATGATATTAAAGATAAAACAAAGCGATAGGAAAGATACTTCAACAAATTTTGAGTCTGTATTAAAAAGCCGATATATGTTTAATTCAATAATCCTTTTATTAATTGTCACTATTGTATTTTCTATTATTATTTCAGTATCTATAGGGCAAGTGTCTATTCCTTTTAATGAATCCTGTAGAATATTGATTTATAAATTAACAGGTATACAAATTGGGAATCTTAGTCAACTTACGTCAGGAATGTTTGTAGATATTATTTGGCAGATTCGTTTTCCAAGAGTATTGTTAGCAATGATTGTGGGTTCAGGGCTTGCTTTATGTGGAACTGTTATGCAAGCTTCTGTACAAAATCCATTGGCTGATCCATATATATTGGGTATTTCCTCAGGTGCTTCTTTAGGAGCAACATTTTCTATAATGATAGGTTTTGCTAGTACAAGTATTATCGGTGAGATGGGGATTGCTTTTTGGGCATTTATTGGAGCTTTAGGAGCTGCTATTTTGGTCTTGGTGCTCTCGAGTATTGGTGGCAAAATGTCTTCTGTCAAGTTAGTTCTTGCTGGAACAGTAATTAATGCGTTATGTAGTGCATTTTCAAATTTTATTGTTTATTTTGCAAAAGACTCAGAAGGAATTCGTTCTATAACTTTTTGGACAATGGGTAGTCTTGCTTCTGCCAAGTGGGAGGATTTACCCTTAATCGTAACGGTTGTGATGATAGCTATTATTTTTTTCTTGTTACAATCAAGAATAATGAACACAATGTTAGTGGGCGATGAAGCTGCAGTTACTTTAGGAATTAATCTTAATTTTTATAGAAGGCTTTATATGGTTATTTCATCTATAGTTACAGGTGTAATTGTAGCAACATGCGGTATCATTGGATTCGTTGGTTTAATTATTCCTCATATAGTTAGAAGTGTTGTTGGTTCTGATCATAAGCGGCTTTTACCAGCAGTTATCCTTACTAGTGCGATTTTCCTTATTTGGACAGATATATTGGCAAGAACAATCATACCAAAAGGTGAATTGCCAATTGGTATTGTCACAGCTCTTCTTGGTGCTCCTATGTTTATGTATATGTTAATTAAGAAAAGTTACGGATTTGGAGGAAAATAATATGAATTTAAAAGTTGATAATATACAAGTTGCACTTTCAGGAGCTGATATTATAAAAGACATTTCTCTCTATGTTGATAGTGGACAATTTGTTGGTATTATTGGACCCAATGGATGTGGAAAATCCACTTTGTTAAAAAGTATATATAAAGTAATTAAGCCTAAACAAGGATCGGTATTTTTAGATGAGAAAGATGTTTTAAAATCTAGTCCAAAGTCAATTTCCAAAACAATGGGAGTTGTTGGGCAATTTAATGATATGAGTTTTGACTTTACTGTATATGAAATGGTCATGATGGGTAGAACCCCTCACAAAAATTTAATGCAATCAAATAATAAAAGTGATTATGAAATTGTTAATGAAGCCCTTAAGAAAGTAGATTTAGTTTCATATTCAAATAGAAGTTATCTAACTCTTTCCGGTGGTGAAAAACAAAGAGTTATATTAGCTAGAGCTATTGCTCAGCAACCTAAATTTTTAATACTTGATGAACCAACAAATCATTTAGATATTAAATACCAATTACAAATTTTATCAATTGTTAAGTCCTTAGAAGTTGGTACTTTGGCTGCATTACATGATCTTTCTCTTGCTGCAACTTATTGTGATATTTTATATGTTTTAAAAAGTGGAGAAGTAATTGCAAGTGGAGTTCCTAATGAAATCCTAACAAAAGAGCTTATAAAGCACGTATATGAAATTGATTGTGAAATTTATAAGAATCCTGTAACTGGTGGACTAGCTATTGCTTACAATCCTATATTAGATTGAACATAATTTATTTCAATAATTTAAAGATATATAGATTACTTTAAATTATGTGAAAAGAGAAAAAATGCTATTTTAGAAGACGAAATTTAAGTTTTTAACTTAAATAGATATTTGGAGGTGTTTGATTTGGAAACTGATATGACAAAAGGGAAGCCAATGAAGATGATTATTCGATTTGCAATTCCAATGTTTATTGGTAATTTGTTTCAGCAATTTTATAATATTGTTGATACAATTATTGTGGGTCGATTTGTGGGAAAAGAGGCATTAGCTGCTGTTGGTTCATCCTTTGCAATTATGACATTTGTGACATCTATTTTGATTGGGCTTTCTATGGGAGCATCTGCACTTTTTTCTCAACTTTTTGGTGCAAAGCGATATGAAGAATTGAAAAAAGCAATTTCAACTTCCTTTATATTTATCTTTATTATAAGCATTACGCTTACGGTGATAACATCTCTATTTATGGGGCAAATAATTCAGTTGTTTCAAATGCCACCAGAAACAAGAGCATATGCTGCTGATTATTTGAGGTTTATATTTGCAGGGCTCATTTTTTCAGGAGTTTATAATGCATTTTCTTTTTTGCTTAGAGCTATTGGCGATTCCAAATCCCCACTTTACTTTTTAATTTTATCTGCTGTAATCAATATAATTTTAGACTTGGTTTTTACTATAATATTAAATATGGAAGTAACAGGTGTTGCATTGGCAACATTTATTGCTCAGGGTATTTCAGCGGTTAGCTGTGCTGTGTATGCAATTAAACGTATAGATTTTATTAAATTTAAGCGTCAAGATATTGTATTTGATAGGCAGATGTTTAAAACAGTTGCTAGCTATTCTATTTTAACTGCTGTACAACAATCTGCATCAAGCTTTGGTATGATGATGATTCAAGGCCTCGTTAATACTTTTGGTGCTATAGTAATGGCGGCCTTTGCAGCTGCTTCAAAGATTGATTCTTTTGCTAATATACCTATGCAGGATTTTGGTAATGCTTTTTCTACCTATGTTGCGCAAAATAAAGGTGCAGGAAATATGAAAAGAATTCGTGAAGGGATCCGTGGTGTTTCAAAAGTTATAGTTATATTTTCACTGGCTATTTCTATACTGGTTTTTGTTTTTGCACCACAGTTGGTATTAATTTTTGTTAAGAAGGAAGCTGTTGATGTTATTGAAGTTAGCGTGTATTATTTACGTATTGTATGTGTGACTTATACATTGCTTGGATTTTTACAAATGTTTTATGGATTTTATCGTGGACTTGGCGAAGTTAATGTGTCTATTATTCTCACTTTTGTTTCCCAAGGAACTAGAGTACTCTTGGCATATGGTCTTGCAATAACACCTTTAGGATTTACTGGGATATGTTTAGCAATTCCTATTGGATGGTTTTTATCAGATACCTTAGGTATTTTTATGTATAAAAAAATTATGGGAAGAGAGGAAGCAATAGTAATTTAGAATTTATTAAGTTTATTTAGTAGAGATTTTAACTGAAAATAAATTGGAATTACTTTTGACTTAAAATAAGTTATACCTAGATTATGTATATATTGCAAAAAGACATCCTTATAGAGTGCCTTTTTGTAATATATGTAAAATTTGTGGAAAAATTTTCTCCTTAATATAATTTACAGTAGTAATGTTGACAGGGAAATGACATTATGTTAGTATTTATCTAGTAAACTTAATAATAAAATATTTACTCTTATCAAGAGAGGTGGAGGGAAACGGGCCCTGTGAAACCCGGCAACCGGTGCGTATGTACAACGGTGCCAATTCCTGCGGAAGTAATTCTGCAAGATAAGAGAGTGCGAGTATGTATATTTAGCCTCTTCTTATCTAAGAAGAGTTTTTTTATTTTATAAATATAGTGAGGAGGAGATTTGAAGATGAGAAGATTATTCACTTCGGAATCAGTTACAGAAGGGCATCCAGATAAAATGTGTGATCAAATATCAGATGCGGTTTTAGATAGTATATTAGAAAATGATCCTAATGCTAGAGTAGCTTGTGAAACAGCAGTAACTACTGGTATGGTTATGGTTATGGGAGAGATAACTACTAATTGTTATGTAGATATTCCAAAGGTAGTTAGAAAAACTGTAGAAGAAATAGGGTACACAAGGGCTAAATTTGGATTTGATTGCAATACTTGTGCTGTATTAACATCTATTGATGAACAATCTCCAGATATAGCTCAAGGTGTTGATGAAGCAATAGAAAAAAGAGGACAAGAAAAAGAAGAAATTGAAGCTGTAGGAGCTGGAGATCAAGGAATGATGTTTGGATTTGCTACATCTGAAACGGTAGAATATATGCCTCTTCCAATAGCTATGGCTCATAGATTATCAAGAAGGTTAACAGAAGTTAGAAAAGATGGAACTTTAGAATATTTAAGGCCAGATGGAAAAACTCAGGTTACAGTTGAATATGAAGATGAAAGACCGGTAAGAATAGATACAATAGTTATATCAACTCAACATTGTCCAGATGTTTCTCAAGAACAGATCTATGAAGATTTAATGAAACATGTTGTAAAAGCTATAGTGCCATCTGAATTATTAGATGAAAATACTAAATACTACATTAATCCAACTGGAAAATTTGTTATAGGTGGACCACAAGGCGATTCAGGATTAACAGGAAGAAAAATAATTGTTGACACTTACGGCGGATATGGAAGACATGGTGGTGGAGCATTTTCAGGAAAAGATCCAACAAAAGTTGACCGTTCAGCTGCATATGCTGCAAGATGGGTTGCTAAAAACTTAGTAGCTGCTGGAGTTGCAGATAAGTTAGAAATAGAACTTGCATATGCTATAGGAGTAGCTAATCCTGTATCAATTGAAGTTGATACTTTTAGAACAGGAAAAATATCAGATGACAAGATTGTTGAAATAATTAAGAAAGTATTTGATTTAAGACCTGGTGCTATAATAAAAGAATTAGACTTAAGAAGACCAATATATAAGCAAACAGCTGCTTATGGCCATTTTGGAAGAACAGATTTAAACCTTCCATGGGAACAATTAAATAAAGTAGAAGAAATTAAAAAATACATGTAGTAATAAACCCTGTACTTGATTTAGTACAGGGTTTTATTTTTTATATAATCATACATATATTAATCATTAAATAGAAAATTGTTAATTTACATTTAAAAGGTTTGTAATGATTCTGAAATGGTAAAAATATATTATGAATAGGGTATATTATATTTAATTCACAATTTACAATGCAAAATTCACAATTATGGACATTTCTCAGCAGAATCTGAGCAATTTAAAATTGATTTATTTTTAAAGTGACATAGCCACTTTAATTAAAAAATTTATTAAAGAAATTGGTTTAATTAAAACTAATTTCCACCATAATTGTCCATTCTTAATTCTCAATTGGCTAAGTGTGTAGCTCTATTCATCTATATATTAACTTTTAAGGTAATTTACTTATAAGGTTTAAAATTAGAAACTATATAAGGGGCTATGTTATAATTAATCAAAAGAAGAATTTTTAGGAGAGATTTTCATGACAGATATAACAGGGATAATAGATGATATTGTCTTTAAAAATGAGGATAATGGTTATACCATTGCCAATATAAGAAATGGTAATATTAAAAAAACTATTGTAGGTATAATCCCTTATATTAGTGAAGGTCAGCATTATAAGGTAACTGGAGAGTGGGTAATTCATCCTAAATTTGGTGAACAGCTAAAAGTACTAAGTATTGAAGAAATTTTACCAAGTAGTATTTTAGGGATAGAGAAGTATTTAGCTAGTGGGGTTATCTCAGGAATAGGACCTGTTACTGCAAAAAAGATAGTTGATTTTTTTGGAGAAAGAACTTTAGAAGTTTTAGATAATAATATAGAGCGATTAAGAGAAATTAATGGTATAGGGGAGAAAAAAATTGAACTTATAATGAAATCTTATTCCTCACAAAAAGAACTTAGAAGCATTATGATTTTTTTTCAAACCTATGGAATCTCCGCTAATCAATGTATGAAAATATATAAAAGATTTGGAGCAAATTCTGTAGGAATTGTTAAAGAAAATCCATATATATTAACAGAAACTATATCAGGAATAGGTTTTAAAACAGCAGACAATATAGCAAAAAATTTAGGCATAGATAAAGATTCTCCTTTTAGAATTAAAAGTGGAATAAGATATGTTGTAAATGAATTTTGCCTTTTAGGAAACACATATATGCCATTAGAGAGGCTTATTGTTAGGTGTAAAGAGATTTTATCTGTTGATGAAGAAAACATTCAAAAATCCGTATATGATAGTGTTTTAGAAGGAAAATTAAAGATAGAGAATATATATGGAGAAAGTGCAGTTTTTACTATTCCATATCTTTATGCAGAATTGGGTGTAACAAGAAAAATTGTTGAACTTGCATCAAATTCCTATGATGAGTTAGAGGTTAATGGAGAAAAGGAAATAAAGTCTTTTGAAAAAGAAAATAATTTAAAGTTTGCAAAATCACAAATTGAGGCTATAAAAGGAGCAATATCTTATGGGGTTGAAGTTATTACAGGAGGTCCTGGCACAGGAAAGACTACAATAATTAACTGTATTGTTAGCATATTTGAAAAGGCTGGTATGAAGGTATTTATGGCTGCGCCTACAGGTCGTGCTGCAAAAAGAATGACAGAAGCTACTGGAAGAGAAGCCAAAACTATTCATAGACTTTTAGAGATAGGTGCAGGAGAAGAAGGTATTGAACTTTTGAGAGATGAAAGTAGTCCTCTTGTATGTGATGTTCTAATAGTAGATGAGGCTTCAATGATAGATATTAATTTAATGAATAACCTTTTAGGAGCAATATCATTGGGCACAAGATTAATAATAGTAGGAGATGTAGATCAACTTCCATCTGTAGGTCCAGGAAATGTGCTTAGAGATATTATAGAGAGTAATTCTATAAGGACTGTAAGACTTAATGAAATATTTAGACAGGGTAAAGAAAGTATGATAACAGTAAATGCTCACTTAATTAATGATGGTAAAATGCCTATGTTAAATAAAAAAGGTAGCGATTTTTATTTTATAGAATGTTATGATACAGAAAAGATATTAGAACAAATTATATCTTTAATAAATACTAGACTTCCCAAATTTAATAGATCATGGGATAAAACAAAGCACATACAAATTTTATCTCCTATGAAAAAGGGTATAGTTGGAATAGATAATTTGAACAAAGAGCTTCAAAATATATTAAATCCTCAATCAAAAGATAAATTGGAAAAGGAATTTAGAGATATAGTTTTTAGAATTGGTGATAAGGTAATGCAAACAAAAAATAATTATACTTTAAAGTGGAATAAATATAATACAGAAGACGAAGCTACTGGTGTTGGGGTATTTAATGGTGATGTAGGCTATATAATTGATATTAAAGAAGAAAATGATACAGTTGTAGTTAGTTTTGAAGATGATAAAATTGTAGAGTACGACTCTGTATTTTTAGATGAACTTACACTTGCCTATGCAATAACTATACATAAGAGTCAAGGTAGTGAATTTCCTGTAGTTATAATGCCAATGTTTATGGGGCCACCACTACTTATGAATAGAAACTTATTATATACAGGTATAACCAGAGCAAAACAAATGGTTGTTCTTGTAGGTTCGCAAAAAGCTATTAGTTTTATGAAAGATAATGATAGAACTTTTGAAAGATATTCAGGACTAAAATGGAGAATAGAAGAAATATTTGATATATGATTTGAGGAGATAACTATGGCTATAAATATAAACATGTTTAGAGGTAAGGAAGAAGTAAGTCAAGATATATTAAGATATTGTCGAAATAAACATGATAGATTAAATGTTATTTCTTATTTTTATAATACAGCTACAATTTTTTTAGCTACCATATTCTATTATTTAAATAATAGTAAATCTATAGTGTATATAACTAATGAAGTTGAAGATAAAATAGAGATTCTAAATCATATTAATAAAGAAAAATATGTGTATTTAAAAGACTCATCACAGGAAGTTAAAGATAAGATGATTATATGTAACTATAATAGGGCATTATACTTAGGTAATAGATATGATTTAATTATCTTTGATGATTTAGGATATATGCCACTTCAAGATAAAAAGAGTATAGAAAGAATTCTAATTGGGCTTTGTAGTGATAGTGGAATAGCTATTTCATATTCTATTGAATCTGTGTTTTTAAAGGATGATAATATATATTTTCCTATGAATAAGAATAAAACACCACTAATTGAACCAAGAGTAATTACTACGAGAATTAACATAAATGAAGATTTACCATTAGCAGCTTATGAATATTTAACTTGGGCTATATCTTTAAATAGAAGAACTATAATATATGTACCAGATAAGGTTAAAGTTCTAAATATTTATAGTTATATGGATAAATTAAAAAGAAAATTAACAGAAAATATATATTACCATATAAAAGACAAAAAAGATAAGACATATGTTAAAAAATTTTTATTTTCAAATAATAGTATTTTAATTACCGATGATTATGATGAGTTTCATGAAGATTTAAATAATATTAATGTAATAGTATTTTTTGCAGATGATAAAATTTATGATTATAAAACTCTAGTTTATATTACAAGTAAGGTAGAAAGAGCGGAATCATTAGAACGAGGAGAAGTGATTTTTCTTTGTAAAGAAGAAACACAAGATATACATAAGGCTAAATTTATAATGAGAGAATTAAATAGGAAAGCGTGGGAAGAAGGATTTTTAAAGTTTTAAAATATTTAATACATTGTATATCTTTAGTAATATATCCGACGAAAGAACAATGCATTATATGTAAATCTTATACTAAAGATAAAATAATATGTAATAGTTGTGAAAGCAAAATAAAGTTTATTAATAAGAGTTTTTATATAATAAGGGAAAATAAGAGATATAAATGCTATATTATAGCAAAGCATGATGACATTATTAAAAAACTTGTATTGTCTTTAAAATATTTTAATAATTATTTAGCAGCAGAGCTTTTAGGTAATTATATGAGTGATTTAATTGATAAAGAAGCTTTAAAAGTTGATATAATTACTTTTGTACCTATAAGTAAAAATGTAAGAAGAAAAAGAGGATATAATCAAGCTAAACTTCTAGCTCAGGTAGCATCTTCTAAAATTAATAAACCTTGCTTAGATATATTAGAAAAATTCAAAGAAACTAAGGATCAAATAGGATTAGATAAGGAAGAAAGATGGAGCAATGTTTGTGATTGTTTTAAGTTTAATGAGAAGTTATGTATTAAGGGAAAAAATATTTTATTAATTGATGATGTTATAACTACTGGGGCCACAGCTGTAAATTGTGTAAAATTATTAAAAAAATTTGGAGCTGGAAGAGTATACATCTTGACTGCTTCAAAAAGTGTAGTATAATAATAAAATATGAGTCGGGTTTGTGGTTGAAAGTCGATGCCAGTCGCAGGCAAAACGATCCACGTAAGTTAAACAAAGTTTTAATGAGCATGGTGCGGCTTAGAAGTAAGTCCTGCCGTGAAAAACGAGAGGGTTAGTAGTGAGAGGGTAAATCTGGGTAGCGAAAGCTCCAGCAGGCGAGTGTGGGGTCAAAGACCAGGTCAAACGGCTTAAAAATAATGCTATGTGTACAATATTGTATACATAGCATTATTTTTTATTAAGAAAAATATAATTAAAAGTTTTAAAACATAATAATCCTTTTATGTAACTTATAATTTTTAAAGTAATTTAGTTAAAATAGAAAAATAATTTAGATTTTAAATAGAATAAATTTTACTAAAAATAAAGGTTATTCTATTTAAGATACTTACTATCATAAATGTATAAATAACTATAACCAATTTATAGATTTAAGCATAAAATAAATATGATAGGGGGGATATATATATGAATAATATAACATTGTATCCTAAAGCGGATATTTTTGTGACATCACAGTTTTTTAATGCTAATTTTTCAAATGTAAGATATTTATTTACAGGTAATAAATCGATAACTCAACCATTCAATAAATTGTTTAGATCATTGCTAAAATTTGATTTTAGTGATTTTGAGAATGAGAATGTAAAAATAGAAAAAGCCTCTTTATATTTATATGTAAGTCATAAGTTAGACATGCACTTATTTAATGAAGATATTAGACTTTATAGAAATGTAGAAGATTTTGATGATTATCTAGCTACTTGGAATCATTCCCCAAGTTATTCTGAAGATTTCTATTGTACTACTATGGATGATGTGAAAGTTGATTCTTATATTGAATTTGATATTACTTCATTTGTAAATGGATGGATTAATAATAAGTATCCTAATTATGGAATGACTTTAGTTGGATTAGAAAATGATACGGCTACTTTAATACAATATGATTCAAGTAGGAGCGACAATTCACCTTATATTGAAGTTGAATTTTATTATTATGATGAAGATGATGAATTAGAAGAGTATGGAGAAAGAAGTATCTCTAGAGGATGTTGTCATAATCATTGTAATCATTGTAATCACTGCATACAATGTGTTGTAGGTCCAACAGGTCCAACCGGTCCAACGGGAGCAACGGGAGCGACGGGAGCAACAGGTCCAACCGGTCCAACCGGTTCAGCAGGAGCAACTGGAGCAACAGGTCCAACCGGTCCAGCAGGCCAAGCGGGCCCAACCGGTCCAACCGGTTCAGCAGGAGCAACTGGAGCAACTGGAGCAACAGGTCCAGCAGGCCAAGCAGGCCCAACCGGTCCAACAGGCCCAGCAGGAGCGACAGGCCCAACCGGTCCAACCGGTCCAGCAGGAGCAACTGGAGCAACAGGTCCAACAGGCCCAGCAGGAGCGATAGGTCCAACAGGTCCAATCGGTCCAACAGGTTCAGCAGGAGCAACGGGAGCAACAGGTCCAACCGGTTCAACAGGAGCACCAGGAGCAGACGGAGCACCAGGAGCAACAGGTCCAGCAGGAGCAACGGGAGCAACCGGCCCAACAGGCCCAGCAGGTCCAGCAGGAGCAACGGGAGCAACCGGCCCAACAGGCCTAGCAGGAGCAACAGGAGCAACCGGCCTAACGGGCCCAGCAGGTCCAGCAGGAGCAACAGGAGCAACTGGCCCAGCAGGTCCAATTGGTCCAACAGGAGCAACTGGTGCAACAGGAACGACAGGCCCAACCGGTCCAATAGGTCCAACAGGAGCGACGGGTTCAACGGGAGCAACAGGAGTGACTGGCCCTCAGGGATTATCTGAATATGCCTATATTTATAATCTACTAGCTCAAGTTGTTGCATTAGAAGCAGATATAATCTTTAGTACTAACGGTGTTATTGTAGGTACGATTGCCCATACACCTGGAACATCTACAATTACTATTGGCACTGCGGGAGACTATGCTGTCTGGTTTAATGCTGCTGGTGTAGAACCAAACCAGTTTGCTGTTTTCCAAAATGGGGCTCCCGTTGCCGGGGCTATTTATGGGTCTGGTGCCGGAACTCAGCCAAACCCAGGTATGGTAATTGTCACTGCAGCAGCAGGTGATGTTTTAACTTTGAGAAATCATACAAGTGCTGCGGCAGTTACCTTACAAACGCTAGCAGGCGGAACACAAATTAACGCCAATGCCTCTATATTGATTCAAAAGATTAGCTAAACCATACTTGTAAATTTCTTTGCAAGCAAGCTGGTCAAGGATATATAATAACAATATCCTAAATCAAATAGATCAAAACTGCACTACAAAGACTCGATGTGTGAAAGAATTATAATCCTTAAAAACCTAATAAAAATAATGGGGCTGTCTCAAAAGTAAAGCATAGAGATAGCCCAATCTCTATGCTTAGAAACCAAAAAGCAGATTCCTAAGAGCCTGCAAATTGGTGTAGAATTATATTATGGAAACAAAACTGTACAAAGACTATAGCAAAATGGCGGATATATTAAACCGGTATTGATGTGGGGTTTTATGATAAAGTGCTGTCTGCGCTTATAAAGAAATGCTTTTCTGAAAGAAAAAAGAGCAACGTTTGCGAAAAAATTAAAATTATTTTTTTGTCTATACTTGGCACTGCATAAAGCAACAGGTTCATGCGGATCAGGAGCAACTGGGCCAAACGATCTAACTGGAGCTGGAATAACCAGTTATGGATATTTTTACTCACCAGGTACAGCCCTTGGACTAGAAGTATTTTTAGGAGGAGCCAGCTTAACATTAACAAATAATGGTGTGGTTGTAGGATTGACTCATACACCAGGAAATGCACAGGTAACAGTGAATAATGCTAGTGATTATGAAGTTGAGTTCATAGTTGCTACAATTATAGGTGTTAATGCAGCCTTTGCAATTGCAGTAAATGGTGTAATTCAAACTAATATTAATTATAGTGTTCTAGTAGCAACAGGAGAGGTTAGTGGACAGGGAATTTTAACATTAGCTGCAGGAGATCAAATAACTATAGTTAATAACTCGCTTATTCCGGTAACTTTATCATTAGCATCAACAGTATCAATTTCACTAACAATTAAGCAATTAAGATAATATAATATTTTATATAAATTTAAAATAGCTCTTTGAACTTACAAAGAGCTATTTTTTTAAAAAAAAATAATTTTTTACTTTTAATCTAATTAAAATTATTTTCATTAAATAGTTTTTACATATTAATAATTAAAAAATTTCAACATAGATTATAATAAAAATATCTATATGCAATTTATAATGCTTAAAAAAGGCATAATAGCACTGAAAAGTAATAAGAACTTAGTGCGTCTTATGCTATATTTTCTCATACCCACGCATATAATTATTATATCATAATTATAAATAAACTGCATTTGTAAAAGTCTATAGAAAAATATAATGTGAAAGAGAGTAAAAGACATGTAGAGGGATATTAGCTTTATGTTTCAAAAAATTCAAAAAAATTAAATTGAAAGTAATCAGCATAAGTATTACAATATTGATACAAACTAAATATGGAACATGAGTGCTACAAACTCTAGAAAGGGGTTGTAATTATGAAAGTAAAATCAATAGGTAAAAACATCGAATTAACAGAGGCACTAAAAGAAGTGGTAGACAAGAAAATCTCAAAGTTAAGCAAGTACTTTGCGGAGGATGTTGTGGCTAATACAACCTTAAGTGTTGAAAGAAATAAACATAAAATAGAGGTCACAATACCATTTAATGGTGTGACATTGAGAGCTGAAGAGAAAAATGAAGATATGTATGCAGCAATAGATTTAGTTTTAGATAAAATTGAAAGACAAATAAGAAAACAAAAAACAAAATTGCAAAGAAAAAATCATGGCGATTCATTAAGATTTCATAATATAGATGATTATGTTTATGACGATGATAATGTTGAACCTAGAATAGTTAAAACTAAAAGATTTGCAATAAAACCAATGTCTACTGAAGAGGCAATTCTTCAAATGGAACTTTTAGGACATGATTTCTTTGTATATAAGAATGGGGAAACATCTCAAGTTAATGTATTATATAAAAGAAAAGATGGAAATTATGGTTTAATAGAACAACAATTTTAATATTTAATATATAAAAAGCTGGTAGACACTCTACCAGCTTTAATTTAATTTTGTTCCAATTCTTTTTTAAAATGTTAAATTAAATTTACATTATTTTTTTAATAATTTTGAATAATATAACACAGAAAGTTGAAGGAAATATAAATAAATGCTATAATTTTAAAGTGCATATTTATTTACTATTAAACATAAAGATGAATTTACTACATATTATTATTAGCTTATTTGGGCTATAATTTTTATATGTTATAATATCAGTAGTTGCTAAAACCAGTTATACATAAATCAAAGTTTAGATGAAGAGTGAGGATGACGGTCATGAAACTTTTTGAAAAGATTTTTGGAACATATAGTGAAAGAGAAATAAAACATATTATGCCTATAGTTAAAAAAATAAACGAATTAGAAGCAGATATAGAGAAACTAAATGATGAACAATTAAGAGCAAAAACAGAAGAGTTTAAAAATAGACTTAACAACGGTGAAACTTTAGATGATATACTACCTGAAGCAGCAGCAGTGGTAAGAGAAGCATCTAAAAGAGTTCTTGGCCTAAGGCATTATGACGTTCAGTTAATTGGTGGAATTATACTACACCAAGGAAGAATTGCAGAAATGAAAACTGGAGAAGGAAAAACTTTAGTGGCGACTCTTCCAGCATACTTAAATGCCTTAACAGGTAAAGGCGTTCATATAATTACAGTTAATGACTATCTTGCAAAAAGAGATAGGGATGAAATGGGAAGAGTTCATGAATTTTTAGGACTTACAGTTGGAGTTATTATTCATGGACAAAGTCAAGCTGAAAAACAAGAACAATATGGTGCAGATATAACTTATGGAACAAATAATGAGTTTGGATTTGATTACTTAAGGGATAACATGGTTGTATATAAGGAAGAAAAGGTTCAAAGAGAGCTTAATTATGTTATAGTTGACGAGGTTGACTCTATATTAATAGATGAGGCTAGAACTCCGCTCATTATATCTGGTGAAGGAGAGAAATCTACAGAGTTTTATAGAGTTGCAGATTTCTTTGTAAAATCATTAAAAGAAGAATCAGATTATACAAAAGATGAAAAGGCTAACTCTGTTATATTAACAGATGAAGGTGTTGAAAGAGCAGAAAAATATTTCCATGTTGAAAACTATGCAGATCCGGAGAATATGGATATTCAACATCACGTAGTTCAAGCGCTAAAAGCTAACTATATGATGAAAAATGAAAAAGACTATATCGTTAAAGACGGTGAAGTTATAATAGTTGATGAATTTACTGGAAGGCTAATGGAAGGTAGAAGATATAGTGATGGTCTTCACCAAGCAATAGAAGCAAAAGAAAATGTTAAAGTAGAAAAAGAGTCTAAAACTCTTGCAACAATTACATTCCAAAATTATTTTAGAATGTATAAAAAATTAGCAGGTATGACAGGTACAGCACAAACAGAAGAAAGTGAATTTAGAGAAATCTATGGATTAGACGTTATTGTTATACCAACACATAGACCTGTTGTAAGAAAAGATCAGCCAGATACTATATACAAAACTGTACAAGGAAAATATAATGCTATAGTTAATGAAATAGCTGAAACTTATAAAAAAGGTCAACCAGTACTTGTTGGTACTGTAAGTATAGAGAAGTCAGAGATATTATCTATGATGTTAAAAAAGAAAGGAATACCGCACCAGGTGTTAAATGCTAAATACCATGAAAAAGAAGCGGAAATAGTTGCTCAAGCTGGACAAAAATCTATGGTAACAATAGCTACTAACATGGCTGGACGTGGTACTGACATAAAACTTGGAGAAGGTGTTGTAGACCTTGGAGGACTAAAAATAATCGGTACAGAAAGACACGAGTCTAGACGTATAGATAACCAGCTTAGAGGACGTTCAGGTCGTCAAGGAGACCCAGGTGAATCAAGATTCTATATATCATTGGAAGACGATTTAATGAGAATTTTCGGTTCTGAAAGAATAGCAGGAGTTATTGAAAAATTGGGGCTAACAGAAGATGATGCTATAGAGAGTAAGATGGTAAGTAATGCTATAGAAGGTGCACAAAAGAAAGTTGAAGGTAATAACTTTGATATTAGAAAGAATGTTGTTAAGTATGATGACGTTATGAATAAGCAAAGAGAAATTATCTACAGTCAAAGAGAGAAAGTGCTTACTGGAGAAGATTTACAAGATCAAATTCAAGGTATGATAGAAGATGTTATAGAATCAGCAGTTAAATCTCATATTAGTGGCGTTGAAGAAACTTTTGATGATGAACTTAAAAATCTTATAAACTACATGGAAGAGCTATTTATGGAAAAGGGAACATATACTTTTGATGAGCTTGAGAAAATGTCAAATGATGAGCTTAAAGAAAGTTTCTTAAAAGTTGCTAAAGAAATGTATGCTTATAAGGAAGAGGTATTTGGCGAAGAACAAATGAGAGAAATAGAAAGAGTTATACTTCTTAAAGTTGTTGACTCTAAATGGATGGATCACATAGATAATATGGATCATTTAAAACAAGGTATAGGCTTAAGAGCATATAAACAGCAAGATCCATCTCAAGCATATCAAATGGAAGGTAGCGATATGTTTGATGAAATGATCGAGAATATTAAAGTTGAAACGGTTAAATATTTATTCCATGTGAGAATAGAAAAGGCACCAGAAAGAGAAAGAGTAGCTAAAGAAACTTCAACTAATGAAGATAGTTCACTGACAAAAGTGCCTTTGAAAAAGAAAGAAAAGCCAAATAGAAATGACCCTTGCCCATGTGGTTCAGGACATAAATATAAAAACTGTTGTGGAAGAGGAGAATAATATTGATACTACAATTAGAAGAAGCATTAAATGAAGTAAATAATCTTAAAGAAAATTTAGCGGAAGTGAGGGTTTCTCTTTGACCTTGCATCTCTTAAAAAAAATCTTCATGAATTAGAGATGAAAATGCAGGAACAAAACTTTTGGGATGATGTAAATAAGGCTCAAGAGATAACTCAAAGCGCTAAGACTATTAGTGATAAAATAGAAAAATTTGATTCTGTAAGTGAAAAAGTTGAGGATTTGGAAGTCTTAATACAGCTTAGTATAGAGGAAGAGGATGAAAGTTCTTATAGAGAAATTAAAAAAGAGCTTAGGGAATTAAGTGATATTGTTGATAAGTTTAAAATAGAAATACTACTATCTGGTGAGTATGATAGAAATAATGCTATTGTAGCACTTCATACTGGTGTAGGCGGTAATGATGCTCAAGACTGGACGGAAATGCTTTATAGAATGTATACAAGATATTGTGAAAAACAGGGTTTTAAAGTTGAAGTATTAGATTATATACCGGCAGATGAGGCAGGAATTAAAGGTGTTACTTTAAAGATAAGTGGAGAATATGCCTATGGATATTTAAAAGCTGAAAAAGGTGTTCATAGACTTGTTAGAATATCTCCATATAATTCTAATGGTAAACGTCAAACTTCTTTTGCTGGTTGTGAAGTCTTACCTGAGCTTACTGAAAGTCAAGATATTGAAATAAGGCCAGAAGATTTGAAAATCGATACTTATAGATCTGGTGGGGCTGGAGGACAGCATGTTAATAAAACAGAATCAGCTATAAGAATCATGCATATACCAACAGGTATAGTAGTTCAATGTCAAAATGAAAGAAGTCAGCATACTAATAAAGAGTATGCCATGAAAATGCTTAAAGCAAAACTTATCGATTTAAAAGAAAGAGCACATAAAGATAAAATAGAAGATTTAACTGGAGAAGTTAAAGATAACAGTTTTGGTAGTCAAATACGCTCATATGTGTTTCATCCATATAATCTAGTAAAAGACCATAGAACAAGTGTAGAAACTGCGAATATAAATGCTGTGATGGATGGAGAACTTGATGAGTTTATAACTGGATATTTAAAGCAAAACAAATAGAAATGATACCTCTAGGAACTTTACCTAGAGGTATTATTTTTATATAAAAAAATAATTAATATATTTATTTCATTATTTTCTTTTATATTAAAGATAAAGAAGATAAGTTTTATGGATAAGAACTATAGAGGTTATAAATGAATATTATAGAATTAGTATGTGGATATCTTTAAAAGATAATTATGTAATCTATTTTCTATAATATTAGATCAACATAATTCACCTATAGACTAGTTATTTCATTTAAGATGTATAACTTCAACTTGCATATATGCAAAATATATGTTAAAATATTCTAAATTTTGATTCAGGAGGAATAACTGTGATTTTAAAATATCAGTTAATAAATTACACAATTCATCATCATCATTATTAAGACTTGATTTATGGAAAAAATTAGCCATAGATACAAGTCTATTAATGTTAATAGGATATTGTAGCTATGGTGATGATAAGATAAATACTAAATTATCAGCCCTATAGGTACAGCACCTATAGGGTTTTTTTATTATTAAAATTTATAATTTATTGGAGGGAAAATAATGAGTAAAGAAATTGTAAAACCATCTATACTACCAGGGTTTATGGAATTATTACCACAAGATCAAATATTGTTTAATAAAATCCTTGAAAAAATACAAAAGGTTTATGAGAGATATGGATTCATACCTATGGATACGCCGGTGATTGAAAAATCGGAGGTTTTATTAGCTAAAGGGGGAGGAGAAACAGAGAAGCAAGTTTATAGATTTAATAAAGGAAGTAGTGACTTATCTTTAAGGTTTGATTTAACAGTTCCACTAGCAAGATATGTAGCTGAGCATATGTCAGACTTAACTTTTCCATTCCGTAGATATCAAATAGGAAAGGTGTATAGAGGAGAGAGAAATCAAAAGGGACGATTTAGAGAATTTTATCAATGTGATATTGATATTATTGGTAATGGAAAATTAAATATTATAAATGATGCAGAAATTCCAAGTATAATTTTTTCTATATTTAATGAAATAGGATTGAAAGAGTTTAAAATACACATAAATAATAGAAAAATAATGAATGGTGTTTTTGAGCATTTTAAAGTTTTAAATAAAGTAGAAGCTTTAAGAATTGTTGATAAAATAGACAAAATTGGTACAGAGGCAGTTGAGTCAGAACTAGAAAAAATAGATATTCCTGTTGACAACATTAAAAGAATTATCGAGTTTATTAATATAAAAGGAAATAATGATGAAATATTAAATTCTCTTAAGAAGCTAGAGATTTCAAATACTTCTTATATTGAAGGAGTAGAAGAACTTTCAAAAGTAATCCACTATATGAGATGCTTTGGAGTACCAGATAAGAATTTTATTATAGATCTAAAGATTACTAGAGGATTAGATTACTATACAGGCACTGTTTATGAGACTATGCTAGATAAGTATCCACAAATTGGTTCTGTATGCTCTGGTGGTCGTTATGACAATTTAGCAGAATATTATACTAAGGAGAAACTTCCAGGGGTTGGGATATCCATTGGTCTTACAAGACTTTTTTATCAACTAAAAGAAGCTGGAATTATAGAAAGTAAAGGAGTTTCAACATTAACAGAGGTTTTAGTAATTCCAGTAGATGATTCTCTAGATTATTCTATTAATGTTGCTAGTAAACTAAGAGAGGAAGGAATTATTTCTGAGGTGTATTTTGAGGAAGGAAAAATATCTAAGAAATTGAATTATGGAAATAAACTAGGTATATCAAATATAATTTTAATTGGAGGTGAAGAAGTGAAAAGTAATATATTAACTTTAAAAGATATGAATACTGGAAATCAGTATAAGTTAACTCTTGATAAAATAATAGAAAAGATTAAAAATTAGATAAACAATAAGAATTTCAAATTTATATAAGGAGTGCAAAAGAAAATAATAATCTATTATTTTCTTTTACACTCCTTATTTTAAACATTACTATTAGTAACATACAAAATAAGGTAAGATTAAAAAAATAAGGTTAATATAATTTAAAACTATTCTAAATCATTATTTTATAAGGATATTTTAAACTATATTAAGGAATTTATAGGATTTTTAAAAGGTATTTTTCTAGAGATGACAGAATATAGATGTTAAATGGAATTTAAGGGGGAATAGTTTTGAATGTTCTTGTTACATTAATGTCAATTGTATATATAATAGTTATTTTATGTACAATTGTTATGGGAGTATATGGTTTTATATTGTTTGTTAAACTTGCTCGTAGAGGGATTAAAGCCCTTGATATTTATATAGATGAAAAAATAAATAGTAAAGATAAAATTAATAATTAATTTTAGAAAATGAAGATGATGAAACAATGCATTAAAAAGTTTTAAAGTCATGTGATTGCCAAATGTTAATAGATAAACTAAGTATATTTACTAGAATTTTATTATGGTAGTAAAGAAGTTATTTATTTTAGATTTGATTATAAAGATTCCCATTTAAGAAATAGGATCTTAAATTTCTTAAATGGAGATTTTCATTATTATTATGATTTCGTACTATTTAAAAGATCCTTAACATTTTTTGTTGCATCCAATAATGGACTAATTGACTTATCATAGTTTAAATTATCTATTATATTTGCTATAAATTGAGATATATCAACCTCTTTAAACCATTTAGAATCTTTAACATTTTGAGGAATGTAGGTCAGATTTGTTGAGTATACTTTATTTATTAAACCTTTTTCATAAAACTCATTAAATTTATCAATACCCTCAGTGAATAATGAAAAGGTTGTTGATACATATATTTTTTCAGCTTTGTGCTTTTTAAGTTCTGTTACTATATCAAATATAGATTCTCCAGAAGAAATCATATCATCAACAATTAATATATTTTGTCCTTCTATACTTCTACCTATATATTCATGTTGAACAATTGGATTTTTACCACTAACTACTTTTGAATGATCTCGCCTTTTATAGAAAAGGCCAATATCAAGACCAAGTACACTAGAGTAATAGATAGCTCTATCCATTGCACCTGTATCAGGACTTATCACAAGCATTTTTGTCTTATCTATAAGCAAATCTTTTTCTTCTTTTATAAAAGTTTTAAGAATTTCATATGTAGGATAAAGATTATCAAAAGATATTAATGGTACAGCATTTTGAACATTAGGGTCGTGGACATCAAAGGTAATTATATCACCAACACCTAATCTTTCTAGCTCTTGGAGGGCAATAGCACAATCTAATGACTCTCTAACCTTTCGTCTATGTTGTCTTCCAGCATATATTAGTGGCATTATAACAGTAATTCTTCTTGCTTTACCGCCTATTGCAGACAAAACTCTCTTTATATCTTGAAAATGATCGTCTGGGCTTTTATGATTCTTAAATCCAAACATTTCATAGGTGCAACTATAATTTCCAATATCACATAGTATATAGATATCTTTACCTCGTACAGTATCTTCTAATACGACTTTACCTTCACCATTAGAGAAGCGAACTTCATTAGTAGGAATGAGATAAGATCTTTTACAAGTGTCCTTATCATCAAAATTATCATATAAATCATTTTTTCTTTTTTCTATTAAATAATTATCAATTTTATTACCTAATTCACCACTACTTTCTAAGGCGATAATTCCTAACTGTCCATGAGGAATAAAAATTGGTGAGTTTATATTCATAATATCATCTCCTTTAAGCATTAAAAACTCTTTACTTTTCTTTTGTATTAATCTTCAATCTAGGTGTTTAAGAAAGTAAAAATATAATTTCTAAAATATTATAATTTGCAATTATTCATTATTTATTTCATCTCCTCCAAAGATTAAATAAACATATATTTTAGCTATAGCTAAGAAAAACATTATAGTATCTAAGTGAAAATTACATTTATTGTAATAAACATTTAATACTTTATCAAAAATAAATAATACTCCTAATAATATGTTTAAAGTATTTTGCAATACATAATGCTTAGAATTACTTTTTTTACACAATAATTCTATGGATAGTTTTATTAAATTAGATAATATTGCTATAGCACATACAATGTAAAATATATGATTAAAGGAAAATCTATTCACAATAATATATAAGAAAGAGCCTATTAATAAAGATAAGACTGTAACTATATCTAGTGCACCTTCTATAATATAAACTTTAGTTTTGCTTTTTACATTTTTTATATCTTTAAGGATATTTATCAATGATTTTACAGCAAATAAAAACAACAAAAAACACAATATTTTTAAAATCATAGTGTATACTCCTTAGCTTTATACTTTTAAATAAAATATAACTGAATAATTAAAAGTATTAGTTATTATATTTATCTATTCTTTATAAGTTATATTTATCCTTTAAAACACTAGTAAACCCATAAAATTAAGAAATCTATATTACTTTTAATCTATTGCATATCTTTTTATAATAAAAAACTAGCAATTTTATTGCTAGTAAATTATATAATTTCTTATTTAATGTTCATATTTCCTATAAAGATAAGAAAATAAAAATATACCTAATATGGAGCCTGCAAATACTTGTTTATTATAGTAAATTAGAGGATTATACTTATAATAATTTCTTATCAATTCCTGAGATATTACATTGAAACATCTTTTTATTGCATCCTCATCTATATGTTCAACTTTATCGTCAAGAGTATGAATTCTAGATAAATCATAATCTGATAATGTGACTGCTTCTATATTATTTCGTCTAAAACCTTCATGGTCACTAGAATTTTCAAATAGATAATTAAAGTATATTTTTTCTTCTTCAAAAATTTTAGATAAATCTTTTATTAGTGAAGTTTCCTTAGTATCTTTATCCCCACCCATAATACAAAGAGGTACACCTTTAAGGCGTCCTATCATATCAAAGTTATAAAGTTTGCTTTCTGCAATTTTATCTTTATATTTATTTAAAAATTCATTTGAACCAATACAACCAAATTCTTCTGCATTAAAGGCTACGAATAAAATATCTCTATCAGCTTTTCCTAGCTTTTGAATGTAGTTTACCATTTCTAAAAGAAAAGCAGTGCCTGAAGCATTATCTAAGGCACCATTATAAACATTTCCTAAGATATCTTGTCCCATATGGTCAAAGTGGCAAGATAAAATAATAGGACTTTTTTTACTATCAGCACCTTTTATATATCCCATAACATTATTTACATTAGCTTGAGAAATTTCATAAGGTATATATACATATATAGAATTACCCATATTTAAAAAATCATTTAATCTTTTTAACTCTTCCATCTTCATCTTTATATATAGATCAAAAGGAGAATAAACCATAAAAGAGCTTCTAAAGTTTAAGTCATCAGTATCTGTAGCATAAAACACTATTGAAGCATTATCAGTTTTAATAACTAAGGCTTCATTATTATTATTTTTAATATGGCTTTTATCAAAGGTTGCTTCATTTACTTTAAAGTTAATAAAATCTTCTTTATACTCTACTCCATAATCAAATTTTTCAATTATATTATTATTACTATCCATTACTAATAATGAAGGATCATCCTCTAATACTTTAGGATATTTAATGCTAAAAGATTGTAAAAGAGAATCATCAAAAGGAATTAAATTATTTTTTATAAATTTATCTTTTATGAACTTTTCAGTTATTTGATTTTCTAGAGTTCCTGCCAATCTTCCTTTTAAATCATCATGAGATAAATATGCTATAGTTTCTTTAACATTTGAAGTATTAAAGTTATATATGTTAAAATAATTTTGGAAACTTAAGGAAGACAAAACAAGGGAAACACAAAGTAGATAGCGTACAATAAATTTTTTCATAACACTCTCCTAATAAAAATATTTCTTATTAATAATATGTATGTGTATAATAAGGTATGATAGGAAGTGTATAGATAATTCACAATGCACAGTTCACAATTAAGGAGGAAATTATTTTTAGCAAAATAATTTCTATTATGTGGCGAACACTGTTCGCCGCTACAGGATCAATTTTAAATTTCTCAGTAATCGCTGAGAAATATCTATAATTGTGAATTGTGCATTGTGAACTGTGAATTAAATTAAGTTGTGAATTATATTAGTAGTTTTCTAAAGAATTAATAATGGAGGTAAATGAATGAATTGTATTAATGAGAAACTTATAAAAGAACTTGGTTTAAGTAAAAGTCAAGTTGATAATGTTATAGAAATGTTAGATGAAGGTAACACTGTTCCTTTTATAGCTAGATATAGAAAAGAGAGAACAGGAGGTCTTGACGATATAGTTTTAAGAAGCTTTTCAGAAAGACTTAACTATCTTAGAAATTTAGAAGAAAGAAAAGAAGATGTTATAAGGCTTATAGATGAACAGGGAAAGCTTACAGAAGAAATAAAGACATCTCTTATAAAAGCTGAAACATTAACAGAAATTGAAGATATTTATAGACCATTTAAGCCTAAAAAGAGAACAAGAGCTACTATTGCAGTAGAAAAAGGATTAACTCCATTAGCAGAAGCTATATTTCAAGGTGAATTTAAAGGAGATATAGAAGCTTTAGCTAGCGAGTTCATAAATGAAGAAAAAGGTGTAAATGCTATAGAAGATGCACTAAATGGTGCTAAGGATATTATAAGTGAAAAGATTTCTGATGTAGCTGAGTATAGAAAGTATATAAGAACTTTAGTTTTTAATGAAGGCATTATTGAAACTAAAGGAGATAGTGAAGAAACTACACCTTATGAAATGTACTATGAATATAGTGAAGCTGTAAAATCCATTCCTTCTCATAGAATACTTGCAATTAACAGAGGAGAAAAAGAGAAAATACTTTCTGTTAAAATAAGCTGTGATATGGATAAGATTATAGAATATTTAAAAAGGCAAACTTTAAAACATAATAGTATAACTGATGAATTTATAGAAAAGTCTGTAGAGGATAGTTTAAAAAGATTAATATATCCTTCGATAGAAAGAGAAATTCGTTCAGAACTTACAGATAAAGGTGAAAATGGTGCTATAGATATATTTAAAGCAAATTTAAAAGCGCTACTTATGATTTCACCTATAAAAGGAAAAACTGTTATGGGATATGACCCAGGCTTTAGAACAGGATGTAAGATAGCAATATTAGATGAAACAGGGAAATTTTTAGATAATGTTACTGTTTATGCTACAGCATCCAGTGAAGATAATATTAAAAAATCTATAAAAATCCTTAAAGAAATGGCTATAAAATATGATGTTGATGTTATTTCTCTAGGAAATGGTACTGCTAGTAGAGAATCAGAAGAGGTTTTAGCACAGGTTATAAAGGAAGTAAAAGAAGAGAATGGAAAGGATATATACTATGTAGTAGTTTCAGAAGCAGGGGCTTCAGTATATTCTGCTTCAGAGCTTGCCACTAAGGAATATCCTAACCTAGATGTAACTGTAAGAGGGGCTATATCTATAGGAAGAAGACTTCAAGACCCCCTAGCAGAACTGGTTAAAATTGATCCTAAATCTATAGGGGTAGGGCAATATCAGCATGATGTAACTCCTAAAAAATTAGATGAATCATTAAAAGGCGTAGTTGAGGATTGTGTTAATAATGTAGGAGTAGATCTAAATATAGCCACACCTTCATTATTATCTTATATTTCAGGAGTAAACTCTACCATTGCACAAAATATAGTAGCCTATAGAGAAGAAAATGGTAAGTTTAAAAATAGAAAAGAACTTTTAAAAGTAAAAAGATTAGGTGCTAAGGCTTTTGAACAATGTGCTGGTTTCTTAAGAGTTATGGAAAGTGAGGAGCCACTTGATAATACATCTGTTCACCCAGAAAGCTATAAAGCAGCAAAAAAATTATTGGATATTTTAGGTTATAGTAAAGAAGAATTAAAGAAATTTAAGCTTAAGGATATAGATGAAAAAGTTGAAACTATAGGTGAAGAATCTTTAGCAGAACAAATAGATGTAGGAGTTCCTACATTAAAAGATATAATAAAAGAAATTAAAAAGCCAGGTCGTGATCCAAGAGAGGAGCTTCCAAAACCAATATTTAAAAGCGGAGTAATTGAAATGTCTCAACTGAAACCTGAAATGATGCTTATGGGCACAGTAAGAAATGTATCAGACTTCGGTGCTTTTGTAGATATAGGAGTGCATCAAGATGGATTAGTACACATAAGCCAATTAAGTGATAAATTTGTAAAGCATCCACTAGATGTAGTTAAAGTAGGAGATATAGTAGAAGTTAGAATACTAGAAGTAGATGAAAAAAGAAAAAGAATATCATTATCTATGAGAAAGTAATGAAGAAATAAATACTTAAATAAGACTTATAATAAAATTTGTATAAATTCAAATTTTATTATAAGTCTTTTTAAAATCTTCTTAGTTTAATATAAAAATAATCAAAATATTTTCTACCTGTATTATTTTCTTTAATTTACCATACAATATAGATGTTTACATAGATTTAAAATTGTTTACATAGATTTAAAATTTTTATATTATCAATCTTTAGTTTTAAAGAGCAAAATGGTGAATAATTGAGCAATATATCAAAAATAGATATAAATTTACGAAAATAGACTTTGATAAATTCAAATAGAAAATTAAGAAGATAATTAAGTTAAAATAGACAAATTTCGATATTGATTTCATCACTTAAAAGGAGTATTTTATATTTTGTTATGTAAAAAGAGAATTTATTAAAAGGTTTAAATTTATATAAAATAATAGAGTGTCTAAAATAACTAGTTAAATATAGGACGAATATTTTGCTGAAGATGCCTAGTTATAGAAATGAGGAAGGAGTTAATATGGGAGCATATTTACAAGGTGGAATTTGTTATAATATTATAATTTACAAACCAGATTTTGAAGATAGTAATTTAGAAGTTGATAAAGTTTTAAGAGCGTTAGATGAAAAAATTGATATGAGTTTGTATAATAAAAAAGAATCAGAAAAAATTATACTATATGTATTAAAAGAGGAAGTATTAATAGAAAATATAGAAGATTTTTTAAAGACTCAATTTCAATTCTATAATTTAGAAGATGAATTAAAAGAAGAAGTTTTAAATCCTGTAAGGGAATGTGAGGATTTTGAAGAATTGGTAAGTTTAGCTAAAAAAAGAAATTATGATAATCTCGGTCATGGTAGTGTACTTGAACATATATATGTTGACTCAAAATATGATATTAGAGTTTGCTATGAATGTATAACCTTTTTTAAAGAGGGCAAAATGGTTCTTGAGAATAATACCAATTTTTTAGTGTACCTAGAAGATTTAATTAAAATATCTTCGAAATATAATAAGCTAGGAAGTACAGTTAAAGTATTCATAGAGTAGATAAATTTATTGTAGATATTGCTATAAATTTATAGATAAACTACCTTAAAAATTAAGGTGTAGCTGGATATAGCGGCACCTTTAATCAATGGAGAATTAAAAACGGACAATTAACAATTGTGAGGAAAATCAATTTTAATAAATGAGTTTTAGTAAATAGCTTTTGGTAGAAGTTATTTACTATTTTTTTATCTATCTTAAATTAGGCATCTGATAAAATTTTATCATTTCTTATATCATTTTTGTTTTTCATTAACATTTTAACGTAACTAGCAGAAGCCCTCATCTTCAACGAAGTAAGGTGGGGATGAATGCGTAAAAACAACATGCTTATACTATATTAAATTACAGAAAGTAGTGATACTAATGGATTTAGATAGTAACAATTATTAAGTATTCTCAGTATATTACCACCTATTATTGGTAATATACTATAGAAGAGAAGTTATCAATGATGTAAGTATAAGATTGAAAGATATATTTGATAATATAAGTAAAAATTATAATATAACAACTGATGGCGTGACCATAGATATAGTTAAAAGTATATAGAAAATTAAGGAATGAAATGAGGTGAGGATATATTAAAGGCTTATAAATATAGAATTTATCCAAATGAAGAACAAAAATTATATTTAGCTAA
>NZ_DDOV01000064.1 GCF_002341865.1 Clostridium sp. UBA2485
GTACCTTCTTTAAAAGTAAAAACTCCACTGGACTTTTCTTCAATTTCCTTAATCATCTCATAACCATACATAGGCTTCTCTTTTAAAAGACTTAAAATTAAAATTACTGTACTTCCTTTTAATAATTCTTTACTAATCTTCATAATTTCACCTCCAATACATAGATATACTATACATAGTAAATCTATGTATATAGTAAGCCATATATTTCATAAGGTCAAGTGAAATATCACCTTCTTAAAATAAAGATTTTATAATTTCATGTAGTTAAGAGTAAAAATTTTACCTAATAAAAAATAATAAAATCAATACTTGATTTTTTCTTAAAAACTATTATAATTTCTTACATTAAAAAACTAGCAATTTTATTACTAGTTTTTAACTTTAAAATTGTTTTTATATATTAATTTTTAGTATATAAAAGAATAGTATCTAGTTTACTTAATTATTTCTATTTTCTGATGATTTTAATGTTATAACCACAATTTCTGGTCTATTAAATATGCGTTGAGGAAATAAACTATTACCTAGCCCCCTATTTACTATCATATAAGAATCCTTTTCTTTATAAAGTCCTTTAGTATATTTAGGCAAAATTCCTTGCATTGGAGCAAATAATCCGCCTGCTATCGGGAGTCTGATTTGTCCTCCATGAGCATGACCAGTTAAAGTTAAATCTATATTTAAACTATTATATATATTAAATTTTTCTGGTCTATGACTTAAAAGCAATTTAAGATTCTTATCTTCTTTTATTAAAGGCATAAGATAATTTTCTACAATATTGGCTTCAGTATCTTGTCCATAACTACTTAACGGATCTTCTATTCCTATAATTTCTATACTTTGATTATTTATCTTTACTAGCTCCTTATGATTTCTTAAAACCTTTACTCCTAAAGCTTCTAATTTATTTTGTAAATAATCTACATTACCGTATCTCCATTCGTGGTTTCCAGTTACATAATAAACCGGTGAAATCTTAACTAATTCTTTCATTAATTCTAAGCTAGGTATTTCATCATATTTTCTACTATCTATTAAATCACCTGTAAATGCTATAATATCTGGTTTCTCTTTTTTAATTTTATTTATAATATATTTTTGATTTTCACCAAAGCTCTTACAATGCAAATCAGATAAATGTATTATTTTAATTTTATTATTATTTTTCATTTTACTATGTTCAATTTCTATATAACTTTTAACAATCGAATTATTTTCCAAGTATAAGAAAATTAACATAAGTAAAGTAACTACTACTATCCTCTTTAAAGTTTTCATAATTATTTTCTCCTTAAAATCCTTTTATCAAAGCTTATTCAACAATATATGAAAAATCCCTCTAAAGATATGCTATTTGAGAAAGTAATACCTTTACTAAATCTTTAAAGAAATTGGCTTAATCGCAAATTAAAAACTTTATTAGAAAAGTTATCTATATCTTTATATACATCAATAATTTAAAGATAAAATTAAATAATTAGACTTTTTTAAAAATAATTTCTTTAAAATCTAATGTATTTATGATATACTAGACTCAACGAAATATGTTAAGTTTATGGTACTATTATTAGTATAATAGGGAAAGTGGTGAAAATCCACTACAGCCCCCGCTACTGTAACGAAGACGAATCTTGACCACTGAGCTTGCGCTTGGGAAGGTGAGAGGAGATTGATGCGTGAGTCAGGAGACCTGCCATAAACAACTTGCTGTGCCTTCGGTGGGAAGGAAAGTGGCGTTGATACTTAAATAACCTATTAGGATTTAGTATGCAAACTCACTTATTGTGAGTTTTTTTATTTGCGTAATATTTGTGTAAATATACTAGGTAAAGGTACATAAGCTAGGAGATGATTAATGGATGATTCAACTAATAGGGCTAAATAGAGAAGTTGATATAGAAACACGAAGTTGCTTTAGCATTGCTAGCAATGTATTAGAAGAAAGCTTATTAAAATTAAGAGGAATTTGTGATGAAGTAGTTATACTTTCTACTTGTAATAGAACAGAAGTTTATTTTACCTCTGAAAATGTAGATGAAAACATTATAAATAATATTTTTACAATATTAAATTGGGATATAGATAATAAAAAATATATATTCCACTCAACAGGTGAAGCTGCTATAAAACACTTAATGGAGTTATGTTGTGGCTTTCATTCTAAAATTTTAGGTGAAGATCAAATATTAGGTCAGATTAAAGATGCTTATTTTGCTGCTGTTAAAGCAAATAGTTTAAAAGGTATTTTAGAAAGACTTTTTACTAATGCCATAGCTTGCGGCAAGGAATTTAAAACTGCTACAACCCTATATAAAATTCCTGTTTCTGCATCTTCAATTGCTGTGAAAGAAGC
This sequence comes from Clostridium sp. UBA2485, assembly GCF_002341865.1. Classification (GTDB taxonomy): domain Bacteria; phylum Bacillota; class Clostridia; order Clostridiales; family Clostridiaceae; genus Clostridium_J. The sequence continues at coordinate 2,360 of NZ_DDOV01000064.1, forward strand.
TATAAAAAGAAATAAAAGAAATTATATGATTATAGGCTTTGGTGTAATGGGAAAGCTTTGCTATAAAACTTTAATAGGAAATGATAATAATTTCGATAACATATACATTGTAGGAAGAAATGTAGAGAAGATTAAAAAAGATGAATTATTAACCTGTAATGATAAAGTAAAAATAATTTCTATGGAATGTAGGAAGCAATATTATGATTTAGTTGATACAATAATAAGTTGCACTTCATCCCCTAATACTATTATAACCAAAGATGAAATTCCAAGTGATAAAGAACTATTAATATTTGATTTGGCAGTTCCTAAGGATGTTGAAAAAAATATAGAGCTACTTAAAAACGTCACAGTATATGATATAGATAAAGTTCATATAATTGATGAGGAAAATAAAAAATTAAGAAGAGTTATAATGGATAATCATCGATATATAGTTGAAAAATATATAGAAGAATATAATGAATGGAGAACTCTTAGGGGCTTATCTCCTCATATCATTAATATGATAAATAAAGGTAATTCCATTTATAAAAACAGGTTTAAAACCTATACTCAAAAAAAATACACAAAAGATAATGATAAATTAGTTGAAACTTTAATTAAAAGTACTAGTAATGCTTATGTAAATAGAGCTATTGAAGTTTTAAAAGAGGAAACTTTAAAAGGTAATGGAGATGAAACATTAAAATTAATACAAAAAATCTTTTGTGATATAAATTAAATAAGGAGGAAGAAAATGAATTCAGAAAGAAGTTTTAAAATTTTTGAAGAATCAAAAAAATACATACCAGGTGGAGTTAATAGTCCTGTTAGAGCTTTAAAAGATATGGGTATAACACCTCCTGTGATAAAAAAAGGTGATGGTGCATACATATTCGATGAAGATGGAAACAAATATATTGATTTTATTGGTGCTTGGGGCCCTATGATATTAGGTCACAATGACAATGATGTTATTAATGCAATAAAANNGTACAGAAGCTACTATGAGTGCAGTAAAACTAGCAAGAGGATACACTAACAAAAATAAAATTATAAAATTTGCTGGATGTTATCATGGACATTTTGATGGATTTTTAGTAAGTGCTGGTTCAGGAGTAATGACAGAAGGTATTCCTGGTAGCGCTGGTGTACCTCAGGAAAGTATAAAAAATACATTAATAGCTTCTTATAATGATATTGACAGCATAAAAAGTATCTTTGAAAAATACGGTGATGATATAGCTGGTGTTATTATAGAACCTATTGCTGGCAATATGGGTGTAATAAAAGCTACTAAAGAATTTATGAAAGAATTGGAATCTCTATGTAGAAAATACGGTGCTTTATTAATATTTGATGAAGTAATGTGTGGCTTTAGAGTTGCCTATAAAGGAGCTCAAAGTCTTTATGATGTAACACCTGATATAGTTACCTACGCTAAAATAATGGGTGGTGGGCTTCCTTGTGGTGCCTATGGTGGCAAAAGAGAAATAATGGAAAAACTTTCACCTATGGGACCTGTTTATCAAGCAGGAACTATGTCTGGAAATCCTATAGTTATGGCTGCAGGACTTGCAACTGTACAAAAACTATATTCTCATCCAGAATACTATGAACATCTTGAAAAGTTAGGTAAAAAACTTCAGGATGGAATGGTTAAAATAGCTAGTGAAAAAAATATTCCTATAACTATAAATAGATGTGGAGCTATGATGACTATATTCTTTACAGATTTAAAAGAAGTGAAGAACTATGAAGATGCTAAAACTTGTGATACAAAATTATTTTCAAAATTTTATATGCATATGCTCAAAAATGGTATCTATATTGCCCCATCTCAATTTGAGGCATTATTCTTATCAGTAGCTCATACTGAAGAAAACATAGACAAATTCTTAGATGTTTTCAAAAGCTTTGATTCCAATCAATAGTCTGATCAACTATTGATTTATATAGATTTTTTAAAGGCCTTTAATCTATTTTATTACAATTTGTAGCAATGCTTTAAAACTTGTTAAATTTATTTAAATTAAATACTAAAGTAATTATATTTATCTTTTATTGAAGTTAAGGCATCTTCAAAAAAAATAATAGACCAGTATATTAGCCTATTTTCCATCATACTGCGTCGTCAGAACCCGCCCATAGCGCCACTATGAGCAGAATCTAACACCTTGTCTGATAAAAAATATACTAACATCTTTGATCTATTATTTTCTTTCAGATGCCTAAATTTTAACTAACCTCTTTTAAAGCATTGCTATTTATAAAAGATGGAGGGTTTAATATGAAAAAAAGAAATATTTTATTGTTAGGTTTAATACTTTCAATAGTTATGCCTTATAGCGCTTTTGCAATGCATATTGCAGAAGGATTCCTAAGTCCATTTTGGTGTTTAGTTTACTTTATTTTATCCGCACCATTCTTCTTCTTAGGGGTTAGAGCAATTAATAAAAAAACATATAATAATAAGGATTTAAAAATGCTTTTAGCACTTGTTGCTGCCTTTTGTTTTGTTTTATCAGCATTAAAACTACCTTCTGTATCTGGAAGTAGTTCACATGCTACTGGTACTGCCCTTGGTGCAATTTTATTTGGACCTTTTGCGATGACGGTAATAGCATCACTAGTGCTACTATTTCAAGCTCTGTTATTAGCTCATGGTGGTTTAACAACATTAGGTGCAAATGTATTTTCTATGGGTATTATTGGACCAATAGTTGCATTTTTAACATATAAATTATTTAAAAATAAAAATAAAAAAATAGCTATTTTTTTAGCAGCAGTTTTAGGGGATTTATCCACTTATGTTATTACTTCAGTACAGATGGGACTTGCTCACTCTGGAGGAAATTTTATAAATGCTTTCACAAAATTCATTTCAATTTTTGCAATAACTCAATTACCATTAGCTATAATTGAAGGTATTATTACTGTATTAATATTTGAATTTATTGAGAAACATTCTAAGAATGAACTACTAGCTTTGGAGGAGATGGTATAAATGAAAAGAAAAAATATTATACTTATATTGATTTGTGTTTTTCTTGTAATCGCTCCCCTTGCCTACTATGGTTCTACTAGTGAGTTTGTAGGCGGAGATGATCAAATGGAAGAAGTAATTTCAGAAATAAATAAAGATTATGAACCTTGGTTTAGTAGCATTTGGGAACCACCTTCTTCTGAAATAGAAAGTTTACTATTCTCTCTTCAAGCAGCAATAGGTGCAGGATTTGTAGGCTTTTATATAGGTAAAAAGACCTCGTGCTCAAAACGATAATAGCTTATTCTAAAATAAGTAGTCAAATACATAGGCATCCTTTAGAGAAGTTATGCCTATGTATTTTTCCCATTATTATCTTAGGGTTTTCCAATACCATAATACCAATTATATTAAACATAATAATCTTTATTCTTCTTCATATAAAGGTCAATAATCCGATAAATATAGTTTCAAAATTTTCTTTTGGTGCCTTTATATTCGCTTTGTTATCATCAATTACTTTTATATTTACTTACGATATTAATTATATATTATTAATATTATTAAAAAGTTTTTCTGGTGGGCTTTGCATTGCATATCTCTCTTTAACTACACCATTAGACCATATTTTATATCTATTTTCAAAAAGTAAGAGTCTTAGAGAAATTTGTGATATAGCTAAAAATATGGAAAGATACATATTATTGATCGATGATGAAGCAAGATTACTATACAATGCTATAAAATCTAGAAGTGGTTTTATAACCTTTAAATTAAAAGTTATAAATACAGGAAAAATGCTAGGTTTACTATTTTTTAATACCATGAAAAGATGGGATGAAATAAAAGAAGGCTTAAACTCTAGATGCTATAAAGGAAATCACTATTATATTAGTTTTAATTTTACTATAACTGTTAAGAATTATGGATATATTTTTATTTATAATGCTATTTTAATAATAATGATTTTAATCTTATAAGAGTATTACAACTAAGGTTGAAATGCTCTTTTTTTATTTTTATTTAAGACTAACTTTATAATATATTTCTAAAGCATAAATATTGCTGAAATTAATAATAAGACTAAAATTTAAGAAAAACAATTATTAACATTTTTTTACTACGTAAAAACCTTTGAAGATTTCAAAGGTTTTTTTAAAATAATATGATATTTTGTTATTTGTTTAACATTTTTTTCTAGTAATATTGGTTTTATAATTGCAAACTTTTTTATTTATTCAATGTTTTTATTATAAAAATATAAATTTTAATATAAAAATTCAAAAAAATATATATAAATATAATAACAATTTGAAACTTTTTTGCATTATAAATCTATTTATCAAATAATTATACTGTATAATATGAATTTTTTATGCATATTACTTATTTTTTTGCATTAAATGATTGTAATAAATTATTAATAGTTAATTTTTTAATTATTCTTAAATTTAATTGAAAACTTGCTATTTATAAGGTAAAATATTAACAATATATTGAAAGAGGAGGATTAAAATGAGTAATGAAATAAGAAAACCTAAACTTTTCGAAGCATTATTACCAATTATTTTTTTAGCAGTATGCCTCTCTGTCGGAATAATATTATATGAATCAAGTGCTCATATCCCTTTAATTATCGGTTCAATAATTGCATCTTTAGTTGCACTTAGATTAGGATTTAAATGGAAAGACTTAGAAGAAGGATTTATAAATTCTATTCAAATGTCTATGCAGGCAATAATTATTTTAATGATAATTGGAATTATTATTGGTTCTTGGATTCTTAGTGGAACAGTTCCTACTATGATATATTACGGACTTAAAATCATTTCTCCTAGTATATTCTTAGTTGCCTCCTGTATTATGTGCTCAATAGTTTCTCTAGCTACAGGTAGTTCTTGGACTACTGCTGGAACTGTTGGTATCGCACTACTAGGAATTGGCCAAGGTCTTGGCATTCCAGCTCCTATGATTGCCGGCGCTATTATATCTGGTGCATACTTTGGAGATAAAATGTCACCTCTTTCTGATACTACAAATTTGGCCCCTGCTATGGCTGGTTCTGAACTATTTGAGCATATAAAACACATGGTTTATACTACAGCTCCAAGTATGGTCATAGCTTTAGTAATCTATGGAATATTAGGACTAAGATATTCTGGTAAAGAATTAGATATAACTCAAATTAATACTATATTAAGCGGGCTTCAAATAAATTTCAATATAACTCCATGGCTTTTAATTCCTCCAATAGTTGTTATAGTTTTAGTTGTAAAAAAAATTCCTGCTATTCCTGGATTAATTGCTGGCGCAATATTAGGTGGAGTGTTTGCAATGCTATTCCAAAGTTCTTCTTTTGGTGATGTTATAAATGTTATGAATTCAGGATATGTTGGAAATAGCGGTGTTGAAATGGTTGACGAACTTTTAAATCGAGGCGGACTTCAAAGTATGATGCCCACTGTATCCTTAATTATGTGCGCTATGATTTTTGGTGGAATTATGGAAAAATCAGGTTGCCTCGGATTACTTGCTGAAAGTTTATTAAAATTAGCAGTAAACACCGGCTCTTTAATACTAGTAACTATAGTATCTTGTATATTTACTAATATTATTGCTGGAGATCAATATTTAGCAATAGTTATTCCAGGTAGAATGTATAAGGATGAATATGCAAAACGAGGCCTTGCTGCTAAAAATCTTTCAAGAACTCTTGAAGATGCTGGTACTATGACCTCTTGCTTTGTTCCTTGGAATACCTGTGGAGCATTTATGAGCAGTACTTTAGGTGTACACCCATTTGCTTATATGCCTTATGCTTTCCTTAACTTAATAAATCCAATTGTTGCTATCATCTATGGATACACTGGCATAACTATTGAAAAAATTAAGCCCAAAAATTCAAAATCTGAAAGAAAATCTTCTTTAAATATATAAATTATAATATAAGAATTCAATTTATTATAGAAATTAGAATACTGTATAATTTAAATTTTCATTAAAAAGCCTTATAATTAACCCCACTTAAATATTTATATAATTACTAAAATCTAAAGAACTCTATATTAATCATAGAGTTCTTTAGTTAATGTTATTAATTTTTTTACATTTGAAATAACTTTTCTGATTTTTGATTTTTTTCTCATAAAATATATGATTATTTTTAAAATTCCTCCATAAAATCCACTTTTTATATCTACTTTTTAAGTATTTTTGCTAAAATCAAACTTTTTAATATAACTATTGAAAAAAATTTATGTATTTAAGTAACAAACTGTTCATAGTTATTTTTAATTACCCTTAATCTTCATTGAAAACTTTTTGTATATAATGTAATATATTAACAATATATTGAAACAGGAGGACTAATATGAGTAATGAGATAAGAAAACCAAAACTCTTGGAAGCATTACTGCCCATTATTATTTTAGCAATATGCCTATCTGTTGGTATTATACTTTATGAAGCAAGTGCTCACATACCTTTAGTTATAGGTTCGATAATTGCTTCCCTAGTTGCACTTAGGCTAGGATTTAAATGGAAAGACTTAGAGAAAGGATTTATAAACTCTATTCAAATGTCTATGCAGGCAATAATTATTTTAATGATAATAGGAATTATTATCGGTTCTTGGATACTTAGCGGCACAGTGCCTACTATGATATATTATGGTCTTAAAATTATATCTCCAGGTATATTTTTATTAGCAACTTGTATAATGTGTTCAATAGTTTCCCTTGCTACTGGTAGTTCTTGGACCACTGTTGGAACTGTAGGTATTGCACTACTGGGAATTGGTCAAGGTCTTGGTTTTTCAACTCCTTTAGTTGCTGGGGCTGTTATATCTGGTGCCTATTTTGGAGATAAAATGTCCCCCCTTTCTGATACTACGAACTTAGCTCCTGCTATGGCTGGTTCTGAGCTATTTGATCATATAAAGCATATGATTTATACTACAGGTCCAAGTATGATTATAGCTTTAGTACTCTATGGAATACTAGGATTAAAATATGCTGGTAAGGAATTAGATGTTACTCAAATAAATACCATTTTAGATGGACTACAAAGAAGCTTTAATATAACTCCATTACTTTTAATTCCTCCGGTAGTTGTTATAGTCTTAGTTGTTAAAAAAATTCCTGCTATTCCCGGATTAATTGCTGGTGCAATATTAGGAGGATTATTCGCAATATTATTTCAAAGCTCTTCCTTTGGGGATATCATAAATGTCATGAATTTAGGATATGTTGGGAATAGTGGTGTTCAAATGGTTGACGAGCTTTTAAATCGAGGAGGACTTCAAAGTATGATGTCCACCGTATCCTTAATCATGTGCGCTATGACTTTTGGTGGAATTATGGAAAAATCAGGTTGTTTAGGATTATTAGCTGAAAGCTTATTAAAATTGGCAGTAAACACTGGTTCATTAATATTAGTAACTGTAGTATCTTGTATATTTACAAATCTTATTTCTGGAGATCAATATTTATCAATAGTTATTCCAGGTAGAATGTATAAAGATGAATATGTTAAAAGAGGTCTTGCTCCTAAAAACCTTTCAAGAACTCTTGAAGATGCTGGTACTATGACTTCTTGTTTAATACCTTGGAGCAACTGCGGAGCATTTATGAGTTCCACTTTAGGTGTCCCTACCCTCTCTTATCTGCCCTTTACTTTTCTTAATTTAATAAATCCGTTAGTTGCTATTTTCTATGGATATACAGGTATAACTATTGAAAAAATTAAATCTGAAAATGTAAAACCTGAAAAAAACTCTTCTTTAAATATATAAAATTATAGTAATTCTTTTTTAGAAATTTATAATTTCTATTATTAAAAAGCTCTATGATAATCATAGAGCTTCTCCTCATATTATATTTATTTTATAAGAACATTAAAATTTAGAATATTTTAATGTTAATTGATATAAATTACATATATTATAACTTTTAAATCCATAATAATCATATAGTCATGCAATGTGAAAAGTTAAAATATACTCTGAAAAATAAATTTTCTATAAAAATAGCTTAACATCTTAAAAATTAAGGTTTAACCATAATCCGTATCTTTAATTCTTAATTTTTAATTCATGAATAAGAATTTTTTTATGGAAATTAAAATCATGTATAGTCTAAATTTCCATTGAGGAACTCTATAGTATATATAAAAGGAGTTGTTTTCTTTGAATAAAGAATGTATTAACGAATTGAATAAATTCCTTCAAGGTATTTATATGGGCATTGATACCTTTGAACAATATATCCAGAAATGTAATGATTATAATATAAAAAATCGATTGCAAGAAATCCAAAAGGATTATAGATTACATGCACTTAAAGTATCAGAAAGAATTCAAGACTTAGGTGGTGTTCCTGTTAATAGTTCAGGATTTGTTAGTAAAACTATAGATTTTTATTCCCAAATAACAAATAGTATTAATCTTAATTCTTCTCAAGATATTATTGAAGAAGCTCATAATGCATCAAATACAGGTTACATAATGGGTAGTAGACTAATCCAAGAAAGTAAATCCATAGATCACAACAGTTATAGACTTTTAAATTCCATATTAAAAGATTATCAAAGGCATATGAACTCTTTAAGTAAACACGCTAGTATACATTAAGTAAAGTAATAAAGCACTTGCTACAAAAATAGCTAATGCTTTATTGCTTTATTTATTTTCAATTGGCAACACCACTGTTATAGTTGTTCCTTTTGAAACTTCACTACTAGCATATATTTTACCACTATGATTTTCAATAATTAATTTTGCAATAGCAAGTCCTAGGCCACTTCCACCTTTTTCTCTATGTCTAGCTTTATCTACCATATAAAACCTATCAAATATTCTAGATAAATCCTCTTTAGGTATACCAATACCTGTGTCTCTTATAACAATTTTTGCAAAATTATTTTCTCTTATTAAATTAATTACAATTTCTCCATCTTCTTTAGTGAATTTAATACTATTGTCCACAAAAATTCTTAAACCTTGCTTAATCATCTTATAATCAGCATCTATAATTATTTCATCATTTATTTTACTATATATATTATGTTTATCAGAAATAAATTTACTTTCTTTTATTACCTCATCAATCAATTCATTTAAATAAAATTTTTCTTTATGAATCTTCTGCGTATTACTATCATTTCTTGCTAAAAACAATAATTTTTCTAATAATACAGTCATGTTTTCTGTTTCTTTTTTAATAGCCTCAATTGATTCCTCTAAGATTTCTTTATCATCTTTCCCCCATCGGTCTAATAAATTCACATATCCTTTTATAACTGCAATAGGGGTTCTCAGTTCATGAGAAGCATCAGATACAAATTGATTTTGTTTTTCAAAAGACCCTTGCAGTCTATCAATCATACTATTAAAAGTTGATGCTAATCTGGATAATTCATCTTCTTTAGGAGCAACTTCTATTCTTTCCTTTAAGTTATTGATACTTATGCTTTGTGCTGCCTTAGTTATTCTATCAATAGGTTCTAGCATACCTTTACTAACCACATTTCCAAGTGCTATTGAAATTATAATTCCTCCAAAGCAAGCTGTTATCATAAAAGCTTTTAATACTTCCAAGAAGATTGTTTCGTATTCTATATCCTTAACAGCCTGAATATATACAGTACCATTATTTGTTTTAACTTTATTGGTTACATATATATACTTTCGCTCTTTTTCATATCTATAATCAGTTTTATCAGTAGTATTATTAGAGTTTATATTTAAAGGAATATCATATTTAAAGTTGTCTACAGTAGCAATGACATTTCCTTTATCATCTAATATTCGAGAATAGTACCTTTCTTTAGAAGGTGCACCCTCAAAAATATTTGAGTAATTATAGACACCTCTTGGATTAACAATTCTTTGCTCAATAATTTTAGATAAATAATTTAACTCTGCACTAACTTGATGCTCTGCATAAAAAGTTATTCCTAAATATATAGCACTATTCAATGCAATTAATACGCTAAGAAGTAATATAGTATAAAGTATAGTTAATTTAGTCGATATTTTTGTGTTTTTTAATAACATATCCTACCCCTCTAACGGTATGAATTAACTTTACATCAAAACCTTCATCAATTTTGCTTCTCAAATATCTAATATATACATCAACTACATTTGTATCTCCCATATAATTGTATCCCCAAACAACTTCCAATAATTGTTCTCTATTCAATACAACGTCTACATTCTTCATCAAATATTCTAGAAGGTCGTATTCTCTTTTAGTCAATTCAATTAATTGGTTTTCTCGTTTAACTTCATGAGTGCTTAAATTCATAACTAAATCATTAACCATAATCTCATTTTTATTTTCANNTTACTACTATTTTTTCTCTTTATAGCTCTAATTCTAGCTAATAATTCTTCAATTGCAAAAGGCTTTGTCATGTAATCATCAGCCCCAATATCTAACCCTGTTACTTTATCTATAACACTATCTTTAGCTGTAAGCATTATAATTGGTACCTCACTAAAAGCTCTTACTCTTCTACAAACCTCCATGCCATTTAAACTTGGAAGCATAACATCTAATATAACTAAGTTATATTCATTATTTTTTATTTTTTCTAAACCTTCTCTACCATCATAAACAGTTTCAACCTCGTAACCTTCATGCATTAATTCTAACTGAACAAATCTAGCAATTTGTTTTTCATCTTCAACGATCAATATTTTATACTCTTTCATAACTTATCCCTCCTAGGTCAAATGTTTTTTTCTATTTAAAAATGTATTTTTATTTTCTCTATATAATTGAAATACAAAAATTAATATTATAAAGAAAGATATGACTAACACTATACCCAAAACACAAAATATAGCTGCTATAATCCATATTATCATTCCAAAGTTCATACCACCAGTAAATGCTATTATTACAATCTTTCTATTGTTAATTTCATCATTAATCTCATGCAATAAATATAATTGCTTAAAATTTTTCACTTCTTTATTACCTTTATCTTCTGAGCTTTTTAAGAATTGCTCGAATTCTTCTTCATAGAAATCTCCCCCTAGAAAAAGCATATCTTCTATGTAAGATTTCACATAAATTATTTCAGGGTTATTACTACTATATAAGAATCCTCTATGAAGATAATCATTGTATTGATCCTCTTCATAATTAGCATCTAAGCTTTTATCCAGTATGAACTTTCCATTCTTAGACAAATTGGAATTGCTATAGCTATATGTAATATTGTTTTTATTATCTAAAATAAGAATATCTTTTATGGAGCTAAAGCTTTCTCCAAGTTTTCTAGCATGGACTTTTAACCGTTCATTTGGCTCACTTTTTTTAATATCTCTATGTATGGCTTTATAATTATAAAAGGTTTTTACTCTATTTCTATTAAACCAAGGTATAATTGCACCAAAAAACATCACAGTTACTAAAAACAATATAGTAAAAGCTTTTAAATTGTTCTTAAGATTATTAAAGGCCTTTGTATGAAACAAATACTTATTAAATAAATCTTTTACTATTCGTATCACTTAGTACTCCTCCTATAACTCTTTCATTAATTATATATTTTCCCCATTAAAACTGCATTAAAACCTAATTAAATATAAATAAAGCATCTATATTATAGATGCTTTATTTATGTTTTTTATTTCTTAATAAAATTTTACTAATTGCTATACATGTCACAGCAGTAGCAATTACTTTTGTAGCTATTTCTTTTTTATTTATTTTTCCTACTGGCTCCAAATTATTTATAATTATTGCATCCTTTGAAGTACTCTGTGGATAAAGATATGCGCCTATCATACAAATATGTTGAAATCTTATTTCAGAAAAATTATCAATAAGACTACTTAGAGATTTTAAAAAATATTCCTTATCCCATTCATTAATGGGTTTTAAAACCTCATTATTATGTTCATCCATTAAATCATCAATAAATTCTTCAGCATATTTTTTAGCTCTTAATATTTCTCCTACATTTCCTGGATCTTTTCTTATATACTCAATTAACGCTGTTCTTACAGCTTCAACTTCTCCTAAAGATATGGCTTCTATTAAAGATGCCTCTGCTATAAATTCCATTATTAAAAACCTCCTAATAAAATTTAACCTTAATATTATTATAATCTAATATTCATCTAGTAAAATATATTTTAAATATAACTTATATCTACTATTTATGAAAGTCTTATAAAACTAATTATAATGCCTTAGTATAAATTAGTAAATACTTCTAATTTAAATCGTTTTGTAACAATATTGACATATAGAATGATATAATAGTATATATAAGAACAAATTAAAAATAAGTAATATAATATTAATTGGAGGATGATCCCATGAATGTTGCTTTTTTTCTTACTCCAAAAAGTGAGGTAATACATGAAAAGGTAAATTCAACAATGAGAAGAGCTATGGAACGTATGGAATATCATAGATATACAGCTATTCCTTTAGTAGATGAAAAAGGCAGATATGTTGGTACATTAACCGAAGGGGATATTTTATGGAAATTTAAAAATGATCCTGATATAACCCTAAAAGACACTGAAAAGGTGTTAATTAGAGATATACCAAGAAATGTTCGAAATAAAGCAGTGTCAATAAACTCTGACATTGAGAGTCTAATACTGGTTGCTAAATCTCAAAATTTTGTACCTGTTGTAGATGATTCTAATATTTTTATTGGCATAATTAAAAGAAGTGATATAATATCCTATTGTTATAATAGAATATTCAACGAAGATAAATTTAAAAACCTTCCTACCTATGAAATTTTAGATGAAATAGCTAATTAATTACCTTAAAATTTAAAATATTTCGCTAAATTTCCAAAGGAATTTATTAAGAAACCTAGAATATATACTATATAACGCCATAATCTAAAAATTCATGTATTAGATTATGGCGTTTTTCACTGTGGAATATAAGAAAAGGAAGTGATTTAATGAAAGCTTTGAAGAACAAAAGTTTATTAGCAGATTTAGCTCTTTTATTAGTAGCAATCATATGGGGTGGAGGTTTTATTGCCGTAAAAGATTCTGTAAATTTAATACCACCCTTTTATCAAATGACTATAAGATTTTTTCTCTCAACTGTTATAATGGCAATAATCTTTAATAAAAATTTTAAAAAAGCAACTAGAGCAGATTTTAAAATGGGAACTATAATAGGAATTTTTTTATTTCTAGGATTTGCACTTCAAACTGTAGGAATTGTTTATACTACTGCTAGCAAAAGTGCTTTTTTAACTGCAACTTACGTAGTACTTGTTCCTTTTTTAAATTGGGCTATTTTTAAATTAAAACCAGATAGATTTTCAGTTATTGGTGCAATTTTATGTTTAATTGGTATTTCCTGCTTAACTCTTCAAGGAGGTTTGAATTTTAATGGCGGTGACATACTTACAATATTATGTGGTATAGGCTTTGCTGGACAAATTATTACCATTGGTCTCTATACCAAAAGGACAGATCCTATAATATTAACTATTATTCAATTTGGGGTAGCTGCAATACTATCTTTTATTATGGCAATTTTCTTTGAACCTTTACCTCAGTTTGAAACAAAATTAATACTGCCTATAGCATATATGGTTATATTCAGTACTACACTTTGCTTCATAATTCAAAATGTAGCTCAAAAATATACAAGTTCTACTCATGCCGCTATAATACTCTCTTTAGAATGTTTATTTGGGTCATTGTTTTCAGTATTGATATTTGGAGATAAATTTACCTTCTCTATGATCGTTGGCTGTATATTTATATTTATAGCAATAATCACCACTGAAACTAAATTAAGTTTTATATTTAAGAATAATAATTCAAAAGATCTTTTAGCTGATAAAGAACTAGAAGTGGCATCAGGTGAAAACATAGAATAGAAAAGCGTGACTAAAGGTCACGCTTTTTAAACTAAAATGTTACATAACTTATAAAAACAATTGCTAGCCTTTAAGTTAAATTAATTCTCTATTCTTCCTTTTTATCTCTATAAATTTTATATGCCTCTTTAAAATGTTTCTTAAATCTTTTTACAAAATATAAGATAAAAAGTATTATAAAATCCACAGCTACTAATGAAACCATTAAATTTCTTAATTCGCTATTTTGCCTTACAGCAGGAATTAACCCTATAATTACACAAATTGGTACACCTATAACTATTATATATTTTATATTCTTATTTTCTTTATACTTATAAATACAATATCTTATCCATATTAAACAAGCAAAAGTGCCACAAATTAGCGGCAAATAATCCTTCATAAATCCTTTCATCCCTTTCCCCCAAAGTACCTATAGTTTATTTTATATAGAAATCTTATATTTCTCAAGACTTTTGTATATATAATTGTTTTTTATTAAACCTTCGGAATGAAAAATTAGCGAACATTGTTCGCTGCTACAAATCTATAAAAACCTCTCTTATACAAGAGAAGTTTTTATAATAATCATCTAAATTCATATTAGTTGTATACTTCCATTCCTTCTATAGCTTTTTCTACCAATTCATCTATATCAAGTATAGATTCAGATTTTATAATTTCATCTAATCTAGGTTTAGTTTTAGGATGTTTAGGTACAAAGATTGTACAACAATCCTCATAAGGTAATATAGATGTTTCATAGGTATCTATGTCTCTTGCAATATCCATAATATCTATTTTGTCCATAGCAATTAGCGGTCTAAACACCGGTCTATCTGAACAATTATCACTTACTACCAAAGCCTCCATAGTTTGTGAGGCTACCTGACCAACACTTTCCCCAGTAGTTACAGAATTAATATTATATTTCTCTGCTAATTTACAAGCAAGTCTCATCATAAATCTTCTCATTATTATTGTTAATTCATCTTCTCTACATTTTTCAATAATTTCTAATTGAATATCAGTAAAAGGAACCACATATAGATTTAATTTGCCTGTATAGTTTTTTAATATATTTGCTAAAGTCTTCACTTTATCTTTAGCTCTTTCACTTGTATAAGGATGACTATGATAATAAACAGCATGAAGTTCTACACCTCTACGTGCCATTAAATATCCTGCTACAGGAGAATCTATTCCTCCTGATAACATAAGCATAGTACTTCCATTAATTCCATAAGGAAGTCCTCCTACTGCCTTAACTTTTTTAGAGATAACATAAGCATTTTTTCTTATTTCTATATTTAACAAAAATTCAGGTTTCTTTACATCAACAGTAATTCCATCTAAATTTTCCAATATGTAAGCTCCTACTTCTCTACTAACTTCCATAGAGTTTAGTGTAAATTCTTTATTTGCTCTATTTGTTTCAACCTTAAAAGTTTTTCCCACAGCATTCTTCATAACCTCTAATGCTACCTTAGATATTGATTCCATATCAGCAGTGGTTTCTTCCACTATACAAACTTCCATCACTCCAAAAACCTTTTTAACTCTCTCTATAATTTCATCTAAATTTTCAGAGTATATAAACCATCTGCCACTATCTTCAACAAATTCATAATTTAATTCTTCAAGTACATGTTTAATATTATCCTTTAATCTTCTTTCAAATTTTCCTCTATTTAACCCCTTTAAAAAAATTTCTGAAGCATACTTAACTAATAATAGTTTTCTCACCTTTTCATCCTCCTTAAAATTTTTAAACTGCTTTTCAAAGCTTCAATGACATAATCTACTTCATCCTTAGTATTATATTCGCAGAAACTAAACCTTATAGTTCCCTGTTGCTCTTTTAAAGATAATCCAAAAGCATTTAATACCTGTGAAGTTTTTACAGCTTTTGAAGAACAAGCTGAACCTGTTGAAACATATATATTTTTTTCTTCTAGAGCATGCAATAATACCTCACCTCTTATAGATGGAAAAGAAACAGAAAGTATATGAGGCAAAAAGTTTTCTTCCATTTTACTGTTAATTTTTACTTCCTCTAATTCATCTAATCTTTCAATGAAATATTTTTTAACTTCTAATACTTTTTCATAATTTTCCTGTAAATTTTCATGCATTATTTTACTTGCCATTGCGAAGCCAGCTATAGCTGGTAAGTTTTCTGTTCCTGATCTAAAGTTCCTCTCTTGTCCTCCGCCAGAAATTAATGGATTCGCCACTAATCCTTTTTTAATATAAGCAAAACCTACACCTCTAGGTCCATGTAATTTATGTCCACTAGTGCTCAGTAGATCAATTTTACATTTTTCTACATCTATAGGTATTTTTCCGTAGCTTTGTACTGCATCTACATGAAATTTTACTCTAGTTGATTTTTCTTTTATAGCATTTCCTATTTTTTCAATATCTTGAATTATTCCAACCTCATTATTAACATGCATTATGCTTACAAGTACTGTATCTTTAGTTATACTCTCTAACAATTCATCTATATTTATTTCGCCATTGTCCTTTAAAGATATATAACTTACCTTTATACCTTCTTTTTCTAGAGCTTTAAAAGTATTTAATACACTAGGATGTTCAATATTCGATGTAATTATATGAGTTCCTGCCTTAGAAAATCCCTTTATTAAAAAATTATTACTTTCGCTTCCACCAGAAGTAAATATTATTTCTTCACTATGAGCTCTAATTGTAGTAGCAATAAGTTCTCTACATTTTCTAAGCTTTTGTTCTGCTTTAAACCCTAAGCTATGAGCAGAAGATGGATTAGCAAAATACTCTCTCATACTATTACTTACTTCTTCAATTACTTCCTCGTAAGGTTCTGTAGTTGCACTGTTATCAAAATAAACTTCCATATTATTCACCTCTTAAAACTAATAATACTAATAATTTCTATGTATTATAGTATTATTAGTTATATAAATAATTATTTTAAATTTATAAATTTTTTATTTTAATTTGCCTATATATAAACTACCTTAAAAATTAATATATAGTTCAATATAGCTATGCCCTTAAAAACTCCAATTCACAACTTTAATCAATTGAGAATTGAAAATGGACAATTGACAATTGTGGTGGAAATTAGTTCTAATCAAACTAATTTCTTTAATTGTTTTTTTACTAGCAATACAATTGCTAGTGTTTTATTGTAGAGGCGAACAGTGTTCGCCAGTTCTTTT
>NZ_DDOV01000035.1 GCF_002341865.1 Clostridium sp. UBA2485
ATTGATAGTGTTTTCTTTTTTAACATAATATTTCCCCTCTCATTTAATAGATAAAACTTTTCGAAAATTTCATCTAACCCTGTTGTAAAGGGGATACAAAACGAAATAGCTATCCCCATTATTTTCCTCTGCGTTACTTAGATTAAGATTTATTTTTCAATAATAAAAAAAGAAATTTCATTACGAAATGTAAACCTAATTTTAAAAATTATATTTAAATTATGATGAAAAAAGAAAACTTTAAAGAATGTAAGAGAAAGTTTTTTAGAAGTTCAATAAGCATGTTTTAGTAAGTGGAATCCTATGGATAACGTATAAGATATCATTCCTATACTTAAAGGAATTAACAAAATATTTTCAAAAATTAAAAATGTTAATATAATATGTACGTCAAAAATCTGAAAAAGACCTGCAGTATAATTACTGCAGGTCTTTTCTTATAGCTTACTGAGAATATGCAATTTCTAAGAAGTAAGGTGAATTATTATTTACTCAATCCTATCCAAAAATAATATAGAATTTTTTTCATCAGTACATGGTAATCATTAGTTAAATAAATGTGAATTTTTTTCTCTAACGAAGTTGATCTTATCTTCTCCTTTACTTATAGGAGATTAATACGCTTTTATACTTTTAAGTGATACATAAAGTTATAGCAGAGTATTCTTTGATTCATATTTATTCAAGTTATCTTAAGACTTCTACCTGCTATTTTATTCCAACTGCATCAAATGCTTGACCAACTATTTTATACTCACGGCTATCTTTTCCATAAAGGTCTGAAGCTGCTTGAAGAGTAGATATTCTAGCTTGCGCAAAGTTAGTTGTACTTGTAAAATAGTGGTTAGCTCTATAGAAAAGTCTACCCATTTCTCTCATGCCTATTTGAGAGCCTATATTGTAAGCGGCCTTTAGGATTATACCTGAATATTTATGAACTCCACCATAATCATTGTATTGACTTGGATATCTCACATCACCTGGGTATGCACTAAAATGATCAGGTTGTCCACATCTTGTTGGATCCTCCATATCTCTTAAAGCATCTCCAGGAGTATTAGGTGTATACACGTCTTCTCCAATTTGCCAATCACCAGGTTCATTTTCACATGAAACTCCCATTATATCTGCAAGAGCTTCATTTAATGCACCAGATTGATTTTGATACAAAAGCTTTGAACTGGAATCTATTACGCCATGAGTAGTTTCATGAGCTGTAACGTCAAGAGCTTCTGCAAGGGAACTGAAAATTCTGCCATCTCCATCACCAAAAACCATAGCTTTTACGCTTGGATCCCAAAAAGCATTGTTATATTTATTGTCTAGATGAACACCTATCTTTACATCAGAACCACGACCATCAATACCATCACGGTTAAATTCAGTTTTATAGTAATCAACAACCTTCGCAACATTATTATGAGCACTTACTGCAGCTTTCATTCTTTCAGTATTAAATGCATTATTAGCACTTGAAACTACAGTTCCATTAAAATTACCATATCTTGAAGAGTTAAAATAAGAGTTTTCACTTATATTATTTAAGTCAAAGGTTATTATTGAACCATTTGAAAGCCTTGTAGTATCTTTTAGGTAGTATTTTCCATTATCTTCGTAAGTGTTTATTGATACATTTTTACCTTTTAAATCAACACCAGTTCCTTGCGCTGGAGCTGCATTTTGAACAAAGCTTAACTTATTTACAATTTGTCCATTTTCTGCATTAACGAAAACTTGCCAACTGGTTGGTTCATTTTCTAGAGTAAGCAATTGAACAAGATATACAACATGGAATTCTCCTTCATGTTCATAAATATAAAGTTCAGGATTAATATTTGCATCCTTTGGTAGATCTTTAATGTTTAAAAGATCTTTAGCTATTTTAAGAGCATCTTCTTGAGATATTTTTACAAGATCTGACCATTCTATATTCATAACATTTTCATTTATAGTACCATTAACTGCATATACCTTATTATTTTTATCTACGTGAACAACTACGTCAGAACCATATACAGGTATTCCATCTCCAGTCATTACGCTTCTAAAATGTGTATATCCAATTTCATCTTTTTCAGTATCTACAACTTCAAAGGTTCCTGTAGTTTTTCCTAAAAGCTCTTTATTGTTCATAAGAAAAGCTTGAGCTTCTATCTCGTTAGCTACTACTTCTTTAAATTCCTTATTTATAAATGTAAACTTATCTTCAGTAGGATTTTCAATTGTAGTAACCTTGTCATTTGGCCCCTCAACAGGTTTAGCTAGGACTGCTGAAGAAGCAGTATTTAATAACATTGAACTTAATATAATAATTGATAGTGTTTTCTTTTTTAACATAATATTTCCCCTCTCATTTAATAGATAAAATTTTTCGAAAATTTCATCTAACCCTGTTGTAAAGGGGATACAAAGAAAAAATAACTATCCCTATTATTTTCCTCTGCTTTACTTAGGTTAAGATTTAGTTTTCAATAATAAAAAAAGAAATTTCATTGCGAAATGTAAACCTAATTTTAAAAAAATTATGGAGATTTTATATTATATTAATATGTAGATGAATAATCAGATAGCTTTTATATAAAGTCTAAATATTATAATAAAATAAAAAATTTATATTTAAGCTATGATGAAAAGAAAAGAACCTTAAAGAATGTAAATTAAAGTTTTTAAAGGGGCAAAAAGTATTCAAGATTATCCGAATGCTAAAATAGAAATTTCCATCGCTAAAAAGCTTTAATACTTTTAGACAGACCTACATTAGTCTTAGATAACAGAACAGCTTACAGCATAGAAATTTTAAATTTTTTACATTGATGAATTTCACATTATCTAGATAACATATGAGATATCATTGCTATACTTAAAAGAATTAACATAAAAACCCTCTGCTAAAAAACAGAGGGTTTTTATTAAATTGAAGGGTGGACAATTAATTTATACATCCTTCCTTATATAATTTTAAACTTCTAATAAGAATGCTTCATATGCTCTACAAGCTTCATATATATCTGCTTTGCTCGCAATTTCATATGGAGCGTGCATATTGTGCAGAGCAACTCCTGAGTCTATAACTTCCATTCCGTACTCAGCTAAAATATAAGCGATTGTACCACCGCCACCTTGATCTACTTTTCCAAGTTCTGAAGTTTGCCATGAAACGTTATGTTTATCCATTACTTTTCTTAATTCAGCAATAAATTCTGGATTAGCATCATTACATCCACCTTTACCTCTAGCTCCAGTGTATTTGTTAAAAACAACTCCTTTTCCAAAGAATGCATTGTTTTGTTTTTCACTTACAGATGGATAATTTGGATCAAATGCAGCACTTACATCTGAAGATAGCATTTTTGAATTAGCTAACGATCTTCTAACTTTAAGATCACTATAATCCCCCATTAAATTCACTAGTTCTGCAACAGTATTCTCAAAGAATCTTGATTGCATACCTGTAGCACCCATGCTTCCTACTTCTTCTTTATCAACTAAAAGAGTTATACAAGTCTTATCAGTTTCATTTAAATTCATCATAGCTTCAAATGAAGTATAAGCACACACTCTGTCATCATGACCATAAGCCATAACCATTGAGCTATCTAATCCATAACTTCTAGCTCTTCCTGCTGGAACTACTTCAAGTTCAGCTGATACAAAATCTTCTTCTGTAATTCCATACTTATCATTTAATAATCTTAACACATTTAATTTAACTCTATTTTTAGCTTCTTTATCTTCAACTGGTATACTTCCGATAAATACATTTAATTGTTCACCTTCAACAGCTTTAGCTAAAGTTTTTTGCATTTGATCTCCAGCTAAATGAATTAATAAATCAGATATTCCTACTACTGGTTCATTATCATTTTCACCTATTACAACATTAACGGTTGAACCATCTTTTTTGCAAACAACTCCATGAATAGCTAGTGGAATAGTTGTCCATTGATACTTCTTAACTCCACCATAATAATGAGTTTTTAATAATGCTAAATCAGAATCTTCATATAGTGGATTTTGTTTTAAGTCTAATCTTGGTGAATCAACATGTGCTCCTAATATTTTGAAGCCTTTTTCAACTGGTTCTGAACCAATTAAAAACAGTGCTAAAGTTTTTCCCATACAATTTGCATATACTTTATCTCCAGCTTTTAATGTTTTTCCTTCAGCAATGTATGTGTTAATATCTTTATATCCTTTTTTTTCAGCAAGAGCTATAAATTCTGTAACACACTCTCTTTCTGTTTTGCATTTTGACATAAAGTTTATATATCTATCAGATAATGCGAAAACTTTTTCTAAATCTTCTTTAGAATACTTGTCCCAAGCTAGTTCATACTTTTTAACTAAATCTGTCATTGCACGATCCCCTTTCAACACTTTATATACTTATATTCTACATTCTACTAAATAATTCTATAAATTACAAATATATTTTTAGCGGTTTAAAGCAAAATAATCAGCAAATTTTTCTTTGTATATTTTGCTTCAAATAAATAATCGGATTCTAAAGATATTTATGCTATCTTTTAGTTTTTATTATGTATTGTAGTATAAAATATACCCTATATACTTTCATATTAAAAATCCGAATTATTTAATTCATTCATTCTTTTTTCTATAGTATCTACTGCAGTAATATTTGAAGTATAACTATATCTATAGTTGGCAGCTGCGGCTTCAATTATTACTGCTATGTTCCTTCCAGGTCTTACAGGTAAAGTTAATTTTTCTACTTCTGTGTTTAAAATTTCTATATAGTCTTTATCTATCCCTAATCTCTCATAATTTTCATTACTACTCCAATTTTCTATTGAAATTACTAAATTGATTTGTTTCTTAGATTTTACTGAACTCATACCATATATTGCAGGTACATCAATAATTCCCATTCCTCTAACCTCAAGCATACCTTGAGTTATATAAGGACAACTACCATATAAAAATCCATCAATTTCTTTAATATCTACTGCATCATCAGCAATTAACCTATGTCCCCTCTTTATAAGTTCTAATGCTGTTTCACTTTTACCTATACCACTTTCTCCAATAATAAGTATTCCTATACCATATACATCTACTAATACTCCATGAATTCTTGTTTCAGGTGCTAACTCAATATCAAGAAAATTAGTTAACTTACTAACAAATCGCGTAGCCTTCATATCTGTTCTCAATACCCATGAATTATGTTTTTCAGCAGCTTCTAAGACTTCTTTATGAATTTCTAATGAGCGGGTTATAATGGTACAAGGAGCATCATAAGAAAAAAATTTATTCATTCTTTCCTTTCTAATTTCAGGAGATAAAGATTCTAAATAGCTATATTCAGTTTTTCCTATTATCTGAACCCTTTTTTCATCAAAATAATCATAAAAACCAGTTAGTTGAAGTCCCGGTCTATTAATACCTCCTAATATTATATTCTTATTATCCTCCCCCTTTAACATTATCTCTAGATTAAAATTATTTATTAACTTTTCAACGTTTACTATCATAATATTTTACCCTCACTTTATGACAATTTTAATTTGCATTTTTTGGTGGTACTCTCTCTATTCCATCTAATTGGGCTCTAAAATTTCTCTTTACATTATCTATATATCTTTGTCTTAATTCCTGTTGTTCTACTTTTTCTTCATCAGTTAAACCTTCATTTTGACTTTTTTTATATAAAAAATTGATTCTTTCAATGATTTTGTCAATATTCATTTTATTATTCCTTCTTTCTAAATAAATATTTTATAATTTGACATTTTTGTATTTTACATTTTTTTCCACACATCTATAAATCAACATTTTGTTTTCTTTTCCAAAAAATGTATATATCATTTATTGGAAATTATTTATGATTTTATGTATAATTTGTAATAAAATACATAAAAATGGCAAATTAAAATGATTAACATTTCTTGTCTAATTTGTTAAAATTAAAGTATAAATTAAATGATAGTAATTATAGATTATTTAATTATGTGGGAGATAAAGTATGTTTGTTAAAGTAAAAATTTTAAAACAAAAAATTAATTCTTTCAAGACTTTATTACATTTACTTCTTATGTTTAAAAAGCCTACAGATAAAATTGTTGTAAGTTGTTCTCAACATTTAGACGAATATATAGTTGAATATCAAAAACTAAAAAAATTCGGAGCATAACTTCTTATTAAATTGTACAAGCTTCAGAAACTTAATAAGTTCCTGAAGTCTTGTATGTTTTATTTTTCATCTAAATATAAAATTATATCATCAATATTATTTATTTCATCTTTAGAAAAAACAACTACAAAATTATTAGAATTATATTTCTTCTCTGTAAGTTCATAGGCTATGAACTCATAATTCATATCGTATTCTTCAGCACACTCATCTAGTATATCCTCCACATTATCTAATGCAAAATCACTTAAATAAGGTAAAAAATATTCATAGTACCAATTTTCATCCTTTATTTTTCCTTCATATTCTTCATTGGCATATTCATTAGCGGCTTCAATCTCAATATCATCAAAATAATATTTAAAAGCTATAATCAATTCTTTACTTTCATAAGATACTTCATTTACATCCGATAATTCGTTTTCTTCTAAAAAATTAAGTATTTCTTTCTTGTTCAATATATTACCTCCTTAAAGTATTATAACTATTTATTATTCTACATACAAATAATAAATCCTTTAATATAGTATTGACTTAAAATTCTATATTTTATTAATAATTTTAATAATACACTTTTTGAAAAAAGACTTATATTTTGTTGAAATTTGTTATATAATTTAAAATCGCAAAGGATACAATGCAAAGGAGGAATTAATTATGAATATTAACTTAATTGGAGTACCAATATTTTTTGGCTGCGACAAAAAAGGTGTTGATTTAGCACCAAATAAACTAAGAGAGAAAAACATAGCTCAAATTATTAGAAATAATAATCACACTGTATATGATTTGGGAAACTTATATGTTCCAGAAAAAAAAGAGTGTGATAAGTTCTCAGCTCATAAAAACATGAAGTATGTTGACTGTATCATAGATGTAAATACAAATTTAGCTCATACTGTTTACAGTTCATTAAAGTCTGAAAGTTTTCCATTAACTATAGGAGGAGACCACTCCTTAGGATTAGGTAGTATTTCAGGTGCTAGTAAATATTACAATAATCTTGCAGTTATTTGGGTAGATGCTCATGGTGATATTAATACCCATGAAACATCACCGTCTGGCAATGTGCATGGAATGCCTTTAGCCGCTGCCATGGGGATAGGTCACGATACTTTAACAAAGCTTTATTTTGAAGATAGAAAAGTAAATCCTAAGAATGTATTTATAATAGGTGCTAGAGATTTAGATACTGGAGAACTTCAATTAATAGAAAATCATAAATTAAATGTTTATACTACTGAAGAAGTTCAAAAAAGAGGGGTAGAGGATATTTTAAATGATATTAAAGAGATTTTAATTCAAAATAACGTTGATGCAGTGCATTTAAGCTTTGATATTGACTCTATAGACCCTAAGTTTCTTCCTGGAACTGGAACTCCAGTTGAGAATGGATTAACTGTTAACGAGGCTAAATTTATATTAAAATATCTACTAGAAACTAGATTAATAAAATCTATGGATTTTGTAGAGCTGAATACAGAACTTGATAAAGGCAATGATACCATTGAATTTTGTGTTGAAATCATTGATTATATATCTAAATATTTGTAAAAGTAAAACCGTGATTAAATCACGGTTTTTTAATACGCTTTTCATACTTTAGTTTTTCATCCTAATTGTAAATAAAACAATTATATATATTTTTTTACTAAATATAAAGGAATTAAAACTAATTTTCCAAATTAGAATAGTAATCTCTAATACTATGATAAAAAATATTAAAATAATTTAATTGTGATAAATCTAAATTTCTTTTTAATTCATTGTGTTTTATCTTATTATTTAACTAATTGTAAGAAATTCTCCACGAAAGATTCTGCTGCTGTGAAATCTTCTTTACTTGGAACAAAATTAAACTTTAATCCTTCTGGTAACGTTTTAAATTTAAGTTCCTTTAATCTACTATTTAGCATTGGAACTGCTTCTCCACTCCATCCATAGGATCCAAATGCTGAAGCAACTTTTCCCCTATTTACTATAGCACTTACATGAGCTAATAAGTTCCATGTTGGTTCTACCGCATCTTGATTAATGGTTGGAGAACCTATAATAATGCCACTTGACTTATCTACAAGTTCAATCATTTTATTAAAATCAGTAGTAGTTATTTCATGAGCTTCTGCTTTAATTTGCTTATCTTCAATAGTCTTAGCTAAAAATTTCGCCATTGACTCAGTATTTCCATAAGCTGAAACATAAAATATTTGAATATTCTTTTCATCTACAGTAGTTTCTTTAGCCCATTCTCTATATAATTTTGTAAATTTCTCTATGTCATCAATGTGAACTGGACCATGACTTGGTGCAATCATATTTTTTTCAAGATTTTCTATTTTATCTAACCCTGCATTAACAAATTTTTTAAATGGGCCCATTATCACATCAAAATAATATTTCATTTCTTCAGTATAATCTCCACTACAACTATCTGTTATACAATTCGCAGGACAATAATGGCATCCCATAACGTCACAAGTAAATAGAACTTTATTAATTTTATCATATGTGAATATTGTATCTGGCCAATGTAAGTTTGGTGCAGAAATAAATTCTAAAACTCTACTACCTATATTTAACTCGCCTTCAGCAACTTGATTATAGAAATTTGAATTCAATATTCCACCTAAATATTTTATAGCAGCTCTAGATCCAACTATTTTAGCATTAGGATAATATTCTAACAACTTTATTAAGGAACCACTATGATCGAGTTCAGTATGTTGTACAATTATGTAATCGATATCTCTATTTCCTATAACACTTCTTATATTCTTTAAATATTGATCGAAAAACTTATCTTTAACAGTATCTACAATCACAACCTTTTCATCATCAATTAAATAAGAATTATAGGTTGTCCCTTTTTTGGTTTCCATTATAATATCAAATACTCTTAATTCTGGGTCATTAACACCTATCCAATATAATTTATCTTTTAATTCAACTGGTTTCATATACAAGACCTCCACTATAAGATATTTTCCCTTAAATAATACCCTTTATATGGTAACATATAAAATGGCCATTTTCAAGTAATAACAGTTATCAATATATAAAATTATAACAATTTTGATAGACTTTTTTTATACATTATATACTCTCTATGCAATGCCCTTGTTAAATTGACATAGAGTAATTTTTTATCAAGATTATTCTCACCATAATTCTCTTTATCACAATTATAAACTATCGTAGCGTCAAACTCTAACCCCTTTGTCATATAACTAGGAATTATTATTCTATTCCCTTTAATGCCACTATCATTTTCATCAACCATACTCCACTGATAGTTACTTTGCTTTTTTAACTCCTTTAAAACATCTGTACATTGTTTATAAGTCTTACATATAATTGCAACAGTTTTTTTATTTATATCTTCAACTTCTTCAACAATTTTATCTATTTTATTTATTCCATCTAAAGTATTTTCAATTTTTATAATCTTAGGCTTATGCCCATGTCTTAAAACTGGTTTTGCAGGAATTAAATTTAATTCTTGTTTATCTAGTACTATATTAGCAAAATCTATAATTTCCACCGTGGATCTATAACTTTGTGTTAGAGAAACATAAGTTGCATCATTTTCAAATACAGTTGCTATAAGCTTTTCCCATGAATCGATACCTTTATGACTATAAATTCCTTGCCCTAAGTCTCCTACTATGGTCAAAGAGTTTTGTTTTGATAATAGCTTCAATATAAGCATTTCAAAGTAACTATAGTCTTGAGCTTCATCTACAATTACATGTATATATTTACTATGTATGCCCTCTAAGGCCATTTTCAAATAAACTATATGTGGTAAATCTTCACTATCGATAATTTTGTCTCTAATATTTTTTTCAGCACTATTAACTATGTATTTTACAAGCTTTAAAGGAATTTTATTATCAGTAATCTCATTAAAAATCTCTTCATTTGAATATAAATTATAATAAGTAGATATCAATTTTTCATTCTGCCAACTATTAAAAAAGTCTTTTAAAGCTTTATTTCCCTTTTGCTTTAATTCTTTAATAAACTTATCTCGTTCATCATAAAGTTCTATAATGATTTTTCTTTTCTCTTCATCGTTTAAATTTTCTTTAGATTTAATGTCTTTTATCTTAAAACTATAGTTATCTTCAATCTGATTTTGCACATTTTCAAGTTTATCTTTTAATTTTTGTTTAAAATATCGGTTAATTTCATCTTTACGTTTTACAATTGGTAGATGCTTTAAATCTCTTATATATAGTTTTTTAATTTCCTTTGCACTATATAAAACATACCCATCTATCTTTATATCATCAACTTCAACATCTTTTCTTTCTAGATATTTTATATATCTATCTAATATAACTTTAAAACTTAAAGAACCTTTTATTTTACTTACAGCGGTTAAATATTTTTTATCTTCCTCATCACTATCTTCCATTAAATAAGATAATTTTTTATCTTTAGTATAAATTCTACCTTTGTAATTTATTAGTGATGCACATAAACTTTCAAAAGTACTTTGAGTAACTGTATACACACCTAAATTAGGTAATACTTCAGAAATATAATCTAAAAATATTTCATTAGGCGCTACCACAAGTATTTCTTCATGTTCTAAAACTTCATTGTATGTATACACTAAATAAGCTAATCTATGTAGTGCAACAGTAGTTTTTCCAGAACCAGCAGATCCTTGTATTATCATAGCTTTATTTTTATATGCTCTTATTATCTCATTTTGTTCCTTTTGTATAGTGGCAACTACATCTTTAAGCTTGCTACTTATACTTTGTTCAAGATTTATCTTTAAAAATTCATCTATTAATTCATTACCTTCTACACTACTCTTTAATATGATTTCATTTATTCCTTCATCAAAAGCATCTATAAGCTTCTCATCTCTAACTAAAAATTTTCTTTTAAGCTTTAATTCTCCTTCGATTATCCCCTCTGGAGATATATAATGTGATTCGCCGTAGGTTCCACTATAATATAAGTTAGCAATAGGTGCTCTCCAATCGATTACAATTTCTTCATTTTTTAATTCGTCATTTAATCCGAATTTTCCAATATAAAAAGTTTCTGTATCATATCGTTTTTCTCTAAAATCGATTCTCGCAAAATAAGGTTGCTTACTTGCTTCCTTATATTTATTTAAATTCTTTTCTGTAAATTGAA
The DNA here is from genome assembly GCF_002341865.1 of Clostridium sp. UBA2485. Classification (GTDB taxonomy): domain Bacteria; phylum Bacillota; class Clostridia; order Clostridiales; family Clostridiaceae; genus Clostridium_J. The sequence goes on from NZ_DDOV01000035.1 coordinate 11,315, forward strand.
AAATTCTCTCTGCTAATATTAAATCATTACTAAAACTTCCACCACTAGACTTTTTCAAAGCAGAAATCTTTTCTTCATACTCTTTATATTTCTTTGAGGTCTTATTTTCTTCTATAATAACCCAATCTCTAACTTCTTCAAATTTTTTAAGTTCTAAGTTCAGTTCACTTTTTTCTATGGCCATATTAACACCTCAATTTCTTATAAACCTTATAATAGTAAAAATATTATAAATTTTTTCTGCATCTTATATGGTATAATGTTATCATTAATTATTGGAGTTGATAATATGATTTATATTGAAGATAATGCATACAATTACGCATTAAAAAATAATTATTCTTTTGTTATTAAAATCATCAATGTAAATTTATGTTGAGGAAATACCCCCTCTAAAGCACTTTGGGTAGAGTGTAAAAATTTTTATGATGATATTACTAATTATACATCATTTGAATATAAAAATGTTAAAATCTATGTAGAAAAATCACTAAAACTTTCCTCTAATATAAAAATATACAAAAATAAAAAAAGCTATTTTAGAAATAATAGTTTTGGAGTATATGGGGTTGGGATTTCTAAAAATAAAAGTTAATTATTTTAGCTTTAAAATATTTCGTATGCATTAAAAAGACGTGAAATAATCACGTCTTTACTCTTCGTCAACAAGTTCATACATCTCAGTAGCCTTTGACATATATAATATTCCATCTAAATGATCGATTTCATGACAAAATGCTCTAGCTAAAAAATCTACTGCTTCATATTGAACTTTCTGTCCATCTACATTCATACCTTCTACAATTACTCTAGTAGGTCTTACTACTAAGCCTTCATGCTCTTCGTAGCTTAAGCATCCTTCATAATCTTCTTCGCTTCCTGAGCTTTCAATTATTTTAGGATTCAATAGCACTATTGAATCAGATCCATCTCTCAGATCTATTAATATAGCTCTTTTTAATATACCTATTTGTGGTGCTGCTAAACCAACTCCACTACAATTGTACAAAGTATCCTTTAAATCCTGTACTAACGCTAGTACTTCTTCATCAATTTTAGTAATAGGTTCACATACTTTATTCAGTTTTTTATCACCATACTGAAGTATCTTTCTTATCGTCATAAATATATATTAAGACATATCTTTGCCTTAAATCCTCCTTTCACAAGGTATTATTCCTTTTAAATTATATAATAGTTAACTATATTACTCAAATATTTTTTAATAAAAATCATTTATTAATTTCTTTCTAACAGAATCTCATCTTTTTAACTAAATCAGCTAAATTTTATAAAGATAAATGTTGTATTCTTTAAACATTAAAAAACTGAGACAAATAAGTCTCAGTTTTGTTATTGTGCTCTTTGTGCTTCTTCCATCATACTTTTAACTTTCATTAATCTAGTTAAAGCGCCTCTTTCATTCTCATCAAGCTTCATCTTTATATATTTTATAGTTTCTTGAAGCTGAGGTATTGTCATATATTCAAGGGCATTAACTCTTCTTCTAGTCTTTTCAATCTCATCAGCCATCAATTGACAAGCTTTTTCTACTTCTGCTAATTCTAAAAGCTTAGGTAATATTAAATATAACTTTTCAATTGCTTCATCTAATTCTATAGTAGTAGATGCAAATCCATAAGGATAGATACTTCCCGGATCACTTTCAAGCTTCCTAATGAAATTCATTACTGGAACATTAACACTCATCACATTTTTAGTTTCAACTTCTACAGATATACTTTCTTTAGGACAGGATAATGCAGCCTCTAAGAATTGAGGCGGCATAGCAGCACTGGCCATAAAGAAATTTTTAAAAACTTCTTGGAGCTTTTCTTCAACTTCACTTCTTAATTTATTATTATATTTAATTAAATCAATGAATCTCCTCATAAGCTCATCTTGCTTATCTTTTAATAATTTATGCCCTCTAGTAGCAGTGGCTAATCTTTTTTTAAGCTTGGTGAGCTCCATTCTGGTAGGATTAACATTTAGTTTTGCCATAGTTAATCATCCTCTCTTAGAGGTAGATACTTCTCTAAATATTCGTCTCTAATTCTTTTAAGCTCCGTTCTAGGTAATATAGTTAGTAAATCCCAGCCTAATTTTAATGTTTCTTCTACAGTTCTATTTGCTTCAAAACCTTGAGAAACATATTTTTTTTCAAAAGCCTCTGCAAATTTAGCATACTTTTTATCTGCTTCAGAAAGAGCAGATTCTCCTAATATTGCTGCAAGTTCTTTTGCTTGTTTACCTTGTGCATAAGCTGAGAATAATTGGTTCATAGTATCTGCATGGTCTTCTCTTGTTTTACCCTTTCCTATACCTTTATCTTTAAGTCTTGATAATGATGGTAAAACATCTATTGGAGGCATTATTCCTTTCTTATATAGCTCTCTTGAAAGGATTATTTGTCCCTCTGTTATATACCCAGTAAGGTCTGGAATTGGATGCGTTTTATCATCTTCTGGCATTGTTAAAATAGGAATTTGAGTAATAGAGCCCTCTTTTCCTCTTAATCTTCCAGCTCTTTCATATAGTGTTGAAAGGTCAGTATATAAATAACCTGGATATCCTCTTCTACCTGGAACTTCTTTTCTAGCTGCAGAAACTTCACGTAATGCTTCAGCATAGTTAGTTATATCTGTCATTATAACTAACACGTGCATTCCTTTTTCATAGGCAAGAAATTCAGCTGTTGTTAATGCCATTCTTGGAGTAGCTATTCTCTCTATAGCGGGATCATTAGCTAGGTTCATAAATAGAACTGATCTATCTATAGCTCCTGTTTTTGTAAATTCATCAACAAAGAATTCTGCTTCTTCAAATGTAATACCTATAGCTGCAAAAACAACAGCAAATTTTGAATCAGAATTTAAAACTTTTGCCTGCCTTGCTATCTGTGCAGCAAGTTGAGCATGTGGAAGACCTGATCCTGAAAACACGGGAAGTTTTTGTCCTCTAACTAAAGTATTAAGTCCATCTATAGCAGAAATACCTGTCTGAATAAATTCTGATGGATAATTTCTTGCTACAGGATTTATAGCTTCTCCATTTATATCTAGTCTCTTCTCTGGTATAATTTTAGGACCATTATCTTTTGGTCTACCCATACCATCAAAGACTCTTCCTAGCATATCTTCTGATACTCCAAGTTCTAGAGGTCTTCCTAGGAACTTAACTTTAGTTCCTTTTAGATTTATTCCAGTTGAACCTTCGAAAAGCTGAACCATGGCATTGCTTCCATTAATCTCAAGAACCTTACCTCTTCTCTTTTCTCCAGTCTGTAATTCTATATCAACTAACTCGTCGAATTTTACACCTTCAACACCTTCAACAACCATCAAAGGCCCAACTACTTCTGCAACTGTTCTATATTCTTTAAGCATCTAGAACACCTCCTTCGATGATTAGTTTTTGAATTTCACTCTCTAATTCTTCTTCAATTTCTTTCATTTTATCTATTTCAGTTTCTGGTATATACTTACTTCTTGCAATCTTATCTCTTACTGATACGTTAAGTATTTTTTCTAAATAAACTCCAGCATCAAGAGCTTTATTGGCTTCTTTCATAAATTTTAAAACAAGCTTTAACATCTTGTATTGTTTATCTAATGAAGCATAAGTATCAACTTCATGGAAAGCATTTTGTTGTAAATAGTCTTCTCTTATAGATTTAGAAACTTCTAGTTTTAACCTGTCTCTTTCAGATAGTGCGTCTATACCAACAAGTCTCACTATTTCTTCTAAGTTTGCTTCCTCTTGAAGAAGTGCCATTGCTTCTATTCTTAAATCAGACCAGTCTGAAGATATATTTTCATTCATCCAACTTCCCATCTTATCTAGATATAAGGAATATGAATCCAGCCAATTAATTGATGGGAAATGTCTTCTATAAGCAAGATTTGCATCTAATCCCCAGAATACCTTAACTATTCTTAAGGTAGCCTGTGTAACTGGTTCTGATAAGTCTCCTCCTGGTGGTGAAACAGCTCCTATTGCAGTTACTGCACCTTCCCTACCATCTGAACCTAATGCTATAACTTTACCAGCTCTTTCATAATAATCAGCAAGTCTTGAACCTAAGTATGCTGGATATCCTTCATCCCCTGGCATCTCTTCAAGTCTTCCTGACATTTCTCTTAGAGCTTCAGCCCAACGTGAAGTAGAGTCTGCCATTATTGAAACAGAATATCCCATATCTCTAAAATACTCTGCAATTGTTATACCAGTATAAATTGAAGCTTCTCTCGCTGCAACTGGCATATTGGAAGTATTAGCTATAAGTACTGTTCTTTTCATTAGACTTTCCCCTGTTTTTGGATCTTTAAGTTCAGGGAATTCGTTTAGAACGTCAGTCATTTCATTTCCACGCTCTCCACATCCAACATAAACAACTATTTCTGCATCTCCCCATTTTGCTATTTGATGTTGAACAACAGTTTTACCGGCTCCGAATGGTCCTGGAACTGCTGCTGCTCCACCTTTTGCTACTGGGAAGAAAGTATCAATAACTCTTTGTCCTGTTATCATTGGCTCTACAGGATTCAATTTTCTAGAGTATGGTCTACCACGTCTTACAGGCCATTTTTGAATTAAATTTAATTCTTTATCACCTTTTTCTGAAGAAACTATACAAACAGTTTCTTCAATAGTAAATTCTCCTGATTTTATATCCTTAACTGTCCCTTCTACTCCATACGGTACCATTATTTTATGAAGTACCACTGGTGTTTCTTGAACAGTTCCTATTATATCTCCTGCTACAATTGCATCTCCAACTTTAACAGTAGGTTTAAATTCCCATTTTCTATCTCTGTTTAGAGATTTTACAGATACACCCTTTGATAAAAAGGATGATTTTGCAGCCTCCATGAATGCATCTAAAGGTCTTTGTATTCCGTCAAACATTGACTCTATAAGTCCAGGTCCAAGCTCAACACTTAAAGGTTCTCCTGTAGTTGTAACAGGATCTCCTGGTCCTAAACCTGAAGTTTCTTCATAAACTTGTATAGAAGCTTTATCGCCTCTCATCTCAATTATTTCACCGATAAGACCTTTTTCCCCAACTTTTACAACGTCATATATATTGGCTTCATCCATGTCCTTAGCAACAACTAGCGGACCTGAAACCTTAACAATTTTACCGTTCTTCAAGTTACATACCTACCTTTCTATAAGATATTCACACCTACAGCCTTCTCAACATTATCACTAATTCTTTTCTTACCAATGTTTAGAGTTCCTTGATTACTTGGAATTAATATAATGGAAGGAAGCAACTTTTTATTATATCTTTCTATAGTTTCATCTAAGTGCTGTGCTAATTGCTCAGTTACAAATATTACCGCATAATCGTTATAGGCCATTTTATCTATTGCTCTTCTAGCTTCTTCTGCTTCTACCACTGGAAAAACATCTATTCCTATAGCTTTAAATGCCAATACAGAATCCTTATCCCCTACAACTCCAATTTTATGCATATATATCACGCAACCTTTCTCTAATAATATTACTGTCAACTTTATTAAGCTTACCAGCTAATATTATTCTGATTATTTTTATTTCAGTTTCTTTAGCCATTATATATGCAATTATAGGTTCTGGACCAAAATTAATTCTCTTAGCATTTTTTATAAAACTCATTAAATAATTATCTGAATAAACTTCAAGAGAATTATATTTGCCACTGCTTAAATATTCTTCCATCAGAGCTTTTAAAACAGTCTCATATCCATATTTAGATATCCTATTGCTAAAACTTTCTAAACTATCATTTAGTCCTTGTATAAAAAACTCTTTAGGTATATTGCCATTATCTAACAATACACTTTCTAAAAATCTAATATCTTTGTTTTGCATTTTAACTCTTATCATTGTTTTTATATTAGTCAAATCTATTGATTTTCTTATAAAATCTACAATGAAATCAAAGTTGGATTCCTTAGCTTTTTCAATTGTAGCTTTATACATATAATTATCTAAAATTATATCTACACTTTGAGAATCCTTATTTTCTTCGTAGTTCTTTTGAACTTCTACAATAGCTTCTCTCATTATAGGTTCCAACTCTTTTAACTCATTAGTAACCATAGAATTTTTTAACTTATCAATTTCCACAGTACCAATAGGAATTAATAAAGAAGATAAATCTCCTCCTAAAATTTCAGACTTCTTTAAAACTTTANNAAACTTTAATATTATGATAATCATATTTAATACTCATAATATCAACAATTAATTTTTCAGGAGAAATTTCATACATAAGAGAGTAAAGCCTTTTTAACTCCTCATTTAACAATAGCTCATAGTCCTCATTTCTTTTCAATATGGATATATTATCTCCATATTGAGTTTCTTGAAGAATTTTAATAGCTTCTTCCAAAGAACTACTTTCTATCATTCTTTCTATTTTCATTTTATCAAGGAGCCTTTTTTCTATAACTCTTAGCCTAGCCACAGCATGAGTAAAGTTCATTCTATCCATATGGCTATCCTCCTTAAAAATTAATCAAATAACATCATTGCTACTTCATTCTCTATTTCATATCTTAAAGAATTTACTAAAGCATCATAGGAATAGTTAAATTCTATACCATTTTTAGCTACAATAAATCCTCCATTCATTTGTCTAGTCTTTTTACTTAATATGATGTTCGCTTTTTCAACATCTTTAGCAATTGTTCTATTTAATTCCTTTATAAATTCTTCACCTATTTTATCTTTATCATTTTCGGAAACTATTATTTCTTCATGTCCTTGAAGTTTAATTGATTTAAGATTATTTCTTATATAATTTAAATAATCCTCAGAGCTCATATTATTAAGCTCTTTTATAGCTTCATCAAAAACTCTATCAATTATTTGTTGCTTTGCAACTAATTTTTCATTTCTTACTTTTAATTCACTTTTTGATATAGCTCTATCAAAAAGATTCTTACCTTCCATATTTGCTTTTTCTATTATATTCTTTGCAAGTTTCTCAGCTTCTTCTTTCTTTTTAGCTATTAGCTCTTTTTCTTTTACTTTAGCATCATTGATTATACCAGTAGCCTTTTCATTAGCATCACTTATAATCTTTGAAGTTAAATTTTCTAAATTTGACATTGTCATCACTCCCTTAATTAAAAGTTAGCGTTGATTATTAATAATAGTGACATAACAAAGCCTAATAACGCATATGTCTCAACCATAACTGTTAAGATAATACCTTTTGTGTTATGTTCTGGTCTTTTAGCTAATATTTGAATTGCTGCTGCTGCTGTTCTTGCTTGTGCTATTGCTGATTTCCATCCTGCAAAAGCTATTGGTAAACAAGCTGCGAATAAATATAAACCATTTGCTAAAGTAATATCTGGTTTTATTTGGAATAATACCATAAGAGCTATAACGAAACCATAAAGCCCTTGCGTACCTGGTAATAATTCTAATATAAGTGCCTTACCGAACTTTTCTGGTTCCTCTGTAATTAATCCTGAAGCGGCTTCACCAACCATTCCTACACCTCTAGCTGAACCTATCCCTGGCATAATTGCAGCTAATGCAACACCCATTGCTGCAAAAACTATTCCTCCATTGTCTACTAAAAATCCCATTAAGTTTGTCATGAAAATTCCTCCTTAATCCTTAACAACTTTTACATATTTTGAACTAAATTTTAATGGTCTAAATGTTTTACCTCCGCCTTCATAAAACTTATTAAAATACTCAAGATATTGTAATCTACAAGTATGAACATAAGCTCCTAAGGCATTTATGAATAAATTAAATAAGTGACCTACTACAAATATTAGTGATCCAGCTAAAATTTTCGCTATTGGATTTCCTAGCATTCCAATCATTAAGTTAAATGCTGATCCAATAAATCCTGTTGCAAGTCCAAGTGCTGCAAGCCTAGTATAAGATACTAAATCTCCTACATAACCTGTTATTCCATATAATGAATACAAACCTGCACCAAGTTTTGCGCCTATTCCCTTTTCACTTCTTCCGTGAGTTAATAAAATTAATATCATGCCACCAAATGTAGCATATTTTGCAATTGTAGGAATATTCCCACTTGAAGATAAACTACTTAATGCACCTGAAGCTGATAATAACCACAGAATGCTTCCTGTTAAAGTTAAATACCATAACCCTACATCTAATAGTGCGTCTAATGGTTTTCCATCTCTAACCAGCATATATGCTTTAATTCCTAAGCCAACATATATTTGAATTAATCCCAAAGCCACTGAAACTATCATCAATAAAATTACATTACTATCTGGCTTCATCCATATTGGACTAATTTTAATTGCATCTCCGAAGTAACTACCATACATTACTCCCCAAAAAATTGTGGATATACTTAAATAGAAGAACATTTTGACGGATTTTCTTTTATCTTCATCTAGATTGAAGAATTTTAACGCTACCAAAGAACCTATGAACATAAGAAATCCATATCCAGCATCTGATAGCATCATACCAAAGAAGATAAAATAGAAAGGCATAAATAATGGTGTTGGATCTATCTCATTGTATCTAGGCATACTATACATTTCTGTAATTGGTTCAAAAGCCTCTGATACTGTTCCATTTTTTAATAGTATAGGAACCTCTTCACCCTTTGCATCTTCTAATTCTAAATAATATTCACTATTTAGACTTTTACTTATTGTTTCTTCAAATTCATCTATAGCTTCTTCTGGTAACCATCCTTCTATTGTTAGAATATTTTTGCTTCTTAAAAAATTATTACAACTCTCTAATCTCAGTAAATGATTTTCGTTATACTCATATATAAGCTTAAAATCACTTATATATTTCACATGTTCTTCAATCTCTTTTTTTATATTTTCTAACTCATTTTTTAATTCTTTTATTTTGGTTTTAAAATTTCTAATAACTTCCTTTGGCGGTACTTCATAATCATAATTTACCTTACTAAAACTATATCTCTTTAGTAAAGTTTCTATTTCACTTTGTAACTCTTTATGGAAAATTATTAGAATATTACCGTCTCTATTATCTTCATTTACAACCTCAATATAACAATTATTATATTGAAAACTTATATCTTCCCTTAAATTTTCTATGAAATTCTTAGGAACTACCCCTAAATAGGCAATGCAATTTTTAAAATTATTTACTTCATTCATGGATATATCTAAATTGCTCCATTTACCTATTTCTTCAATCTCACTAGATAGTTTTGAGATATGCTGTTTTTTCTTGTTGATAGTGTTTTCTTTTTCTTTTAAATAATTATATTGTTTTTCCCATTGTAAATCTTCAACTGCTTTTTCAAGTTCATAATAGGTAACAGTGTTTTTTCCCTCTTTTAAGCTCTGAATCGTCCCTTTTTTTTCTTCATACTGGCTTAAAAAATCAATAGCAAACTTGATCTTTGCTTGCTCTTCTTCAATTTCTGATATTTCAATATGAGCAGAGTCTTTTTGTAAATATTCTTCAAGTTCTTCTTGTATTAAAACCTCAGAAAATTGAACACTTTCTAACCTTTGTAGATCTTTCAATAGCTTTTGCTTTTGTGACTCAAAGGCTAAAAGCGTAAACTTCTTCATTTTAACTATTGCCATTGAAATTCACTATCCTCTCAATTACTAATTTAACAGCACTATTAAATTTATTAGCATCTACATTCAGTATATGATCTACTTCTTCCTTACCTTTTTTCATTATAGGTTCAGACTCAACTTCACTTTCACTTATAAATTTAGATTTTATTTGCTCTGCTTCTTTATAAGCTTCAGTAAGTCTAGCTTCATACTGCTTATCTGCCTCTCTTTCTGCATTTTTAATTATATCTTTACTTTCTTTCAATGCTTTTTCTAATGCTTGTGCTGCTTGATCTTCTGCTGTTTTAACTTTGTTTATAGCTTCTAATGCCAAAATATCACCACCTTTTAAAATATAATTATATGGAAAGAGAGGAATAATCTCCTCCCCAACACAATATCATATACTTTATAAAACATCACAAAATACTTATAAAAGGTTTATGTTTACCACTTATTATATATAGCTAAAATTTATTGTACAAGATGTGAAAACGTACTAAGTGGTAAAGTTAACTAATTATTAACCATTTGTTCATTATTTGTTCATTATTTAGGATTTTTTTTCTATTTTTTTAAGTATATTCCTAGATCTATTAAAACATTATTGCTATTATTAAAGAAACCTACATAGAAATCCTTCTTCGTTATCAATTTATTTACAAAATATTGATTTAAGTCATAATTGAATTTTTCAATATGTACATCATTAACAGAACTTATTAAATTATTATCAATGAGATTCTCTTTAATTTGTTTTTCTATGTTTTTACCACTTTCTCTATAAATAAAATCTGGAATTCCTCTTTTTTTATTATAGGTTAAATAGTCAAACTTAATTATGTCACATAATAATTCACTATTCCTTCTTAATATTTCATTATTGAAGTCAAAAAATACCTTATAATATTCACTTGAAGAAATATTTCTTTTAAAATATCCCTTTTCTTTGTAAAACAGTGATAGCTGTTCATAAAAATCAAATGGAGTATCAAAAAGATCACTTTCTACAAAATACTTTAATATATTATTAAATTTTCCGCTGTTTAAATATTTATCGACCATATGTTCAATATGCTTTAGTCTAATTAATTCATTATAACTTATATTTTTGGTTTTCAATATTTCATAGGGAGGGTATGGACTATAATGCATATCCCACTTTTCTGCTTCTTCTCTCATACTTGATCCTTTTAAAAGTTTTAGAAAACCTAATTGAAGTTCATCTGGTCCTATTGCATATACATCATTAAAAGATTTTTTAAAAGAATTAAAATCCTCTCCTGGAAGTCCTGCTATAAGATCTAAATGCTGCATGATATTTTTTAAACATTTTAATTCTTCCACTTTTTCTTTTATTGTAGAAAAATTAACATTTCTATTTATATTCTTAAGAATTTTATCATTAGTAGTTTGTACACCTACTTCAAATTGAAACAATCCTTTTTTTGCTTTGGATAGTGTTTCTATAGATTTACTGCTTAATAAGTCAGCAGATATCTCAAAGTGAAATCTAGTCTCTCCATCTAATTCAATTAAATAATTCCAAATTTTATTTGCAAAACTTTCGTTACAGTTAAATGTCCTATCAACAAATTTTACTAATCTAACTTTATTATCAACAAAATATTTTAAATCTTTCTTCACCTTTTCAATATCTATAAATCTAACTCCATGAAAAGTTGAAGATAAGCAATATTTACAGTTGAATGGACATCCCCTAGAGGCTTCATAATATACTATTTTATGAGCTAGGTCTTCACTTTCTTCATAAGGAAAGACTATTTTATTCATGTCCATTAAGGAACGATTTCCACCATAGTAAATCTGTCCACTCTTTTTAGAGTAAAGCCCTCTAATATTACTATAATCTACTTCTTCATTTTTATATTCTTTTATTTTAGTATAAATAAACTCTCTATAAGTTTCTTCCCCTTCGCCCTCTATAACATATTCACCACAGTTAGCTTTTAGAAAATTCTCTGAATCATAACTTACTTCAGGTCCACCATAAAATATTTGTATACTATCATCTATTGACTTTATTAAGGTTGTTATTCTTGTTATATATTCAATATTCCATATATAACAGGAAAAACCTAGTAATCTAGGTTTTCTCTCCATTATTTCCTCTACAATTCTCTCAACCCTATCATTTACAGAAAACTCCATAATATCACAATTATAATCCATATCTTTAGTATAAGCCTTTAAATACCTTACTGCTAAATTACTGTGAATATATTTAGCATTTACCCCAACTAATAAAACATTCATCCATTATTTCTCCTCTTTCTACAAATTATATTGTATACTCCATTATTGCTTTTAAAGTTCATAACCTCAAATCGTTTATCAACTAGATCTAATATTTTTTCTTTAGAATTATCTTTTAAAATATTATAATCTTTAATCTGAAATTCCTTTAAACTTTTATCTGGCATATATACTTTTATATTATTTTCATAAGTTTTTAAAAATTTTTTATCTATATCCCATATATATAAAATTCCATCATTTTTCAGATAGTCTCCAACTTCATCAATAAGTCTCCTTTTTTCAATATTTTTAAATATTGAATTCAAACTAAAAAAAAGTATACAACTATCATAACTCTGTTTTTCAATATTCCTTCGTGCTCTTTTTTCAAAATATTGAATATCACATTCTTCATCATAATGCTTGAACAGATTATATATTACTCCATAATTGTCATGACCTATATCCAACAAATTTCCATATAAAATATTGTTTTCTAAATTAATAAATACAGAACTATTCATAAATTCTTCACCTCATTTAATATCTATATAAGATTATTATAGATACTATTCAACGAGGTTTTTACATTTCCTTCCATATGCTTTTAATTAATTATTTACATCATTATAAAACATTAATAAAAACCCTGCTGTACTTTGGTTTGCTTTTAATAATACCTTATCTAGAACTTTAGCATATCTTTGATTTTTATTTCTAATATTCCTATACGTACTATCAATTCTATTAGAGTATTTAGTATTTTCTTTAATATACTCCTCAACTGTATTATAATTTATAGCTCCTTGTTTAATAGGATGAGTATATCCATTTTGGATAAGTCTAATAGCCCATGTTTCAAAACTCTTATGATTCCTCAAATTTACATTGGCATGTGCAGGCACCGTTGTATCTTGAATTAAATGGCATGCTGCTCCTAAATAAAATATAGCTTTAGGAATATTATTGCAATGGATATTCTTTAAAGCTTTATTATAATAGATTTCACATTCAATTAATGCATTAGAACAACCATATAAACCTCTTCCATCTTCATGATGATAAAAATGATTAGCACTTTTAAAGTCTGCATCTGCCCATATTACACCTTTGTTTAAAATTTCGATATACTTTTTAAAAAATTTGTACTGTTTTTCATATCCATCATTTCTTAAAATTTCTAAGGCCTCTTTATTTATAAATTGATGAACAATGCACTCTGTCTTTTTAACCTTTTTCTTTATGGGATTAAAAGCATATAATAGAAATTTTAATGTGTAACCATAAGTATTTTCAATCTTCCGTTTAATTATATTATCACCTTCTACTGTAAAAATTAATACAGTATTATTATAAACAAAGTTATCAAAAAAGATAGCTAGATTTTAAATTTAATTTATTTATTTCTAGAAAATAAATTTTAAGCTTAATATTCCGTCTTTTTCTTTGAAAAATTTTAAGGCTTTAAGATAATTTAAGAACTTCTAATTTAAATTCAAATAAGTTTTATTTTTTTAACTTCTTACTATATAAATAATATAATGATCATAATAATGAGAGTTAGTGCAATAAACAATAAATATCTAAACAATTCCTTTAATGATATTACATTATTTTTATTTTCGCAAGTCTTTAACTCATATAATACTCCTTGATTATTTTCTAAAATATTAAGTTTATTATCTAATATCTTTATACTTTCAACTTGTGATTTATCTCCAAAAGTTATATATTCTTTGGATGTTTTAAATTTATTGTAGTTATATATTTTTTTATCTAGCTGATCATAAAAATATATACTATCTCTGCCCCCCAATTTTCCTTGTGAATCAATTGCGATGGTTCCTAATGCTGATACCTTGTTATGTTGATATAATGGACCTGGTGGGGTTTGGCTTGGATGTTTTTCTAAAATAAATTCTATGGGTTTGTTCTCTTTATCTAAAAATCTTAAAGAAGTTACAGGGTCTCCTCCGGAAAAATCTGGGAAACCATGCCATACTCCCTTTTGAATTTCGTATATATAATCACTATCATTACTTATTGGCCTTAATCCTCTCTGCTCCATTCCCCCTACTGTAGCAACCAATTTTCCCTCACTTGAAAAATCCATCCCCATTATATTCCTAATCCCCCAAGCAAATGTTTCATAAGCCTTTGTGTTTATATTATAAATAACTACTGTGGAATTGCCTATTTCGTTTTTTTCTATTATTTGTCCATCTAAATTGGATTTTCCATATTCTACGAATGCACCAGTATTTATCTCTCCGAAATTATATCCTTTTAAAGTTATAGAGTTAGGGCTATAATCGTGTTCTGTAGGATAATTTTTCTTCCAAAGATTATCTTCACCTACTACACCTGAATTAGTAGCTGATCCTATAGCAACAAATAGATACTCTCCACTTAACTTTAACAATATCTTATTATAATCTCCTATATTAGGTATTCCTTTAATACATTCACTATGTTCTTTAGTTTTTAAATCATAGCAAAAAATCGAAGAATCTGAAGCATAATAAATTTTTTCTTTATCATACTCAATGCTAGTGATATTTAGTGAATTTTTCGAGAATAAATTGTAACTTTTGCCGTTATCTTCTATTATTATAATTCTATCTTTAAAAGCTATATAATAATTTCCTTCTTCATCTTTGTCAAAATCTCTTGAATTAGATAGCCCTTTATATTTAATCTCTAAACCAACATTTCTTTCTTTACAAGATATTCCATAGTCATTTTTGCTTGTACTAACAAAAATAAAGATTGAAATTGAAAATATTATCAATAAAGCCCACCCACAAATCTTCTTCATAACCTCACTCCATTATTTATATATTTATTAATATATATTTTTACAAATTACATTAAATTACTAATCATTTTCTTTATTTACTAAATTGAAAAATGGTTGTTAAAAATAACACATAAAAATCTGTAAAGTGTTAATTAGTATATATAAAATTGTTATTATATTCACTATCTTAACTATAAGTATATTTGTTAAAGCTTAGATTAAAAAGTAAGTTATAGATAAGCTATCCAAAAAGTTACTATATAGATAATAAGCACGCTATTAAATATTTCAATTCACAACTTAGAATAATGCACAATTTACAATTCACAATTGAGGAAGAAGTTATAGAAATTTCAATGACTAAATCACAAAAATTTTAAATAATAAAATGAGAATATAAGTCTGCTCGTCTACATATAAGTATTAATATATTACTTTAGTGGGGGTTTTTATGGGTAATGATACGTTTTATAGAGATACCTTTGTCTTAACTATATCTAATTTAGCTATGGCTATAATAAGATTTGTTTTTTCTATTATCCTTTCGGACAAACTAGGCCCAGAAGGAGTTGGATTATATGGACTTATAATGCCTATATATGATTTGTTTTGTTGCCTAGTATGTGGCGGTCTAGTTGCTGCCATATCTAAAGAAGTTTCTTCTTATTATGGGACAAGTCATTATAAAAATTTAAATAAAAGCATCCATGTAGTACTTACGTTCTCATTAATTTGGTCTGTTTTTGTTACAATAATAATATTTATACTATCACCAATTATTAGTACTCATATAATAAAAGATAGTAGAACATTATATTCATTGTGGGTATTATGTCCTGCATTGATTTTTATTGCTATTTCCTCTGTATATAAAGGTTATTTTTATGGCGTATTAGAAGTTAAGACACCGGCAATTATTGATATCGCTGAAAAAGCAATAAGAATGTTTATTACATTATCTGTAATAAATTATTTTTTGTTAGAAGATATAACCTCTACAGTCACTGCTACTTACACCTCCTTTGCCATAGGTGAATTTGTAAGCTTTGTACTTTTATATTTATTTTATAAAAGAAGTAGTCTTAAATTTATGGACATACATTTAAATGAAGAACGGGTAGAAAACAGTGCTCAATTATTATTTAATGTGCTAGTAGTGGCAGCACCTTTAGCTATCAATGGCTTATTAACTACAGCTATTTCAAGTTTTTCTACATTATTAGTGCCTAGAAGATTAGTATTAGCTGGATTAGAATATACTGCTGCACTAGAAATTATAGGAAAGTTCAGTGGTATGTCTTTAACCATCATATATTTTCCAATTGTAATTGTAGTATCTATGGCTACAATATTAGTACCTGATATATCAAAAAATTTAACTAGAAAAGATTTTACTGGATTAGAAATAAGAATTAATGAAGTGATTAAAATGTGTTTTTTATTGGGTGTTTCTACTATGATAATATGCCTTACAATCCCAAATAATCTTGGAATGTTATTCTACAAAAGAAATGATCTTTCCTTATATATTAAAGTTGTATCTATTTGTGCACCTTTTCTATATGCCTCATCTTGTACTTATGGTATTTTAAATGGTTTAGGAAAGCAAAAGACTATATTGATAAGTTCATTAATTACATCTTTAATCCAATTACTACTAATATATATACTAATAGTAATTCCTAAAATTAATATATTAGGATATGCTATTGCATTAGTTGTATCTTCTATTATTGGTTTAATAATTAATATGGTTGAAATTAATAAAGTGGTATCTATATCTATGAATTTAGGTGAGTTTTTAATAATTATATGCTTAACCATCTTAACAGCTTTAACTTTAAAGATATTGAACATAATAATTCCAAATAATATATTTATTATTAAAAATATTATTTTAATAATAATTGGATTTTCACTATTCATAACCTCTACCTTTATGATAAGAAGATCATCATAAAAAATCGTGACTATCAGTCACGATTTTTTATATTATACTTTACAGTTTACAATGAAAAATAGTTTAAATAAATTTCACCTTATTTTTCATATATTTTATTATAAATAAATACAATAATTAAATATTGTTCCTACCTTATCTTTAGTAATAATTTCTTAGGAATAAATCTTATTAATTTTCTAGGTATCACTTGAAGATCTCTTTTTCTAATTCCACCTATATATATTAATGATACAAAATACACTACAATAGCAACAAATATAGTAGTAGCTATAGATAATGCATTTGCTATATATCCTTTTGATAACATTAAAAATACTTTATATACTAAGTTGTACCATATTAAGCCTACAGTAGCCATAGCTGCTGATGCAATAAAAGGTTTAATTATTGGCCTTACAATACTGACTCTAATTTTAAGACTTTGATTTATTAATAACTGGTTTAATATAAGCATTATTAAAAATGAAATAGCATTTCCTATTATTGCTCCTAATATATTGATTTCTGGGATAGCAACAAATACATAGTTAGCAATAATTTTTCCTATAAGTCCTATTACTGAAAATATTGTTACTGCCTTAACCTTTCCTAGTCCCTGTAATATAGATGTTTGTAAATATACTATTGCCATTAATATTATTACATAAGATCCATAAAATAATAGGTTAGATATATTTAAATCAAGTTTTAATAATTGAAGTATCTGTAAACTAAATACAGAAAGTCCTACAGCAGAAGGAACTGTAATTAAATAGGTTGCTTTTACACTAGTATTAACACTATTTCTTAAAGATTTCTTATCTTTAGTTGCACTATGAGCTGAAATTATAGGAACTATTGAAATTGATAGTGAACTTACTAAGGCTAAAGGCACATTTATTAATACAGTATATTGACTTAATATTCCCCATAATATCTCTATGTTTGACTTATCAAAACCAGCTATATCTAATCTGCCTTTCACCAATTTTAAATCTACCAAAGTTCCTGCTTGTTGTATAGCTATACCAATAGTTATAGGGATAGCATAAAATAAAATTTTCTTTGCAATTTCTTCATTAGAAGCTCGTTCTATACCTTTATGACTATAACCTAGGGGTATATTATTAGCTCTATTTTTATTATAAAATCTAAAGAAATATATTGCTGCTACTAGAGCCCCTAAGGTTGTACCAACAGTACCACCTGCTGCCCCATATTCGTTTCCATATCCAATTAATAAATAAGCAAAAATCAAACTAAAACCTGTATTAAATACCTGTTCAATCACCTGAGAAATTGCTGTAGGAGTCATATTTCCTCTACCTTGAAAATATCCCTTATAAGCACATAATATAGTTGTAATTAATATCGTTGGTGATAATGCCATAAGTGCATATGTTGACTGTTCACTATTCATACTTTTCGCTAAAGGTTCCGCAAATAAAAATAGTAACAATGTTAGTACAAGCCCTAATATAAAGGCCATAGCCCTTGCCATTTTAAAAGTTTTAAGTGCATCTTTATAGTTACCGAGGGCTATAAATTCAGAAACTATCTTAGAAATAGCTACTGGTAATCCTGCATTACCTATTATATAAAAGTATTGAAATATTTGATAACAAGAGTAATATACACCTATACCTTCTGACTTTAAAATAGCTCTTAATACTGGAACATACAAAAGAGACATTAGCTTTACAAAAAGCATTGCCATACTTAATATAGCAACACCTTTAGCCGCAGATTGTGTGTTTAACTTCGAACTATTTCCCATAATACACCTCCACTAGATTTTAAAAACATCATTTTTTATCTTCTTAAGTATTGGAGGTAACGATTCTGCAATTGTTTTATTTTCTAAATATGATAATGTATCAGGAGTATTCTTAAATATAACCTTATAAGCATATAAGAATTGATAGTTTAATCCATATCTGTTAACAAAAAAACTATTTAACTTTTTATCACCGTATTTGATATCTCCTACTATTGGATTTCCTAAAAAGGATAAATGTGCTCTAAGTTGATGACTTCTTCCTGTTAATAGATCTATTTCTATTAATGAAAAAGTTCCACAACTTTGTATTGTTTTAACTTTCATAGCTATCTTTTTTGTGTTTGGCATTGGTTTATCATAAACCTTAGATATATTGGTATCTTCATTTTTAGAAATATATGCTTCATACATTCCATCCTTAATTCTATTTTTCACTAATGCCATATAATATTTTTCGATTTTTCTCTCTCTAATCATTTCATTCAATTGCTTTAGTGCATTAAAGTTCTTACCAAATAACACAATACCAGATGTATTTCTATCTAATCTATTACAAGGTGCAGGAGTAAAGGTTACTTCCTTCTCTGGTTGATAATCACCTTTATCATATAGATATGAAAGTACATAATCTGTCAATGTAGCTTCCCCATTTTTCTTATCACTATGTACTAGGACTCCTGGCCATTTTTCTACTAATATCATATTTTCATCTTCATAAGTTATTTTCAGTTTATTATCAATTCTGTCAAATTGTTTATTCTTATTATTACTTGCTTCAGTTTTAATTTCTCTAATTTCAACTATATCCCCTTCTTCTAAGGAATATTTTTCTTTTACCTTTTTACCATTTACTTTAATGTCTCCCTTTCTAAAAGCTTTGTATATTGCACTTAAAGGGACATCCTTTAATAATTTTCTTGCAAATTTATCACATCTTTGTCCTGCTTCATTTGATCCTATATCAATCCTCATACTTTCCTCCTAATGTAAAACTTATTTTTTTGTAATTATTTATTTAAAAAGTCCAAAGCCATTTTACAATGCATAGCTACTCCTATAGCTAAACAATTTTCATCTATATCAAATAAACTACTATGAGCAGGATGTACAACTCCCTTTTCCAAATTGCCACATCCAAGCCAATAAAACATTGAAGGCTTTTCTAAGGAAAAATAAGCAAAACTTTCAACTCCCATAGTGGGTTCATTATAGACTTTAATTTTATCCTGTCCTAATAAGCTTATAGCACTATTTTCAAATATATTATACATATTGTCATCATTTAAAAGACATGGATAGCTTTCATCAATTTTTATTTCACAACGTCCTCTCATAGATGTAACTATGCCATTTACTATTTCTGACAATCGTTCTTTTACATATTTTCTATGACTTATTTCCATAGTTCTAAGAATTCCTGATATTTCAACTTCTTCAGGTATAATATTTTGTGCTGTGCCACCCTTAATTGTCCCTACTGTTACTACCGCTGGAGATGTAGGAGAAATTTCTCTACTTACAATGGTTTGGAGTGCTAAAACTACATGACTTGCAATGACTATTGGGTCTACTCCTTTATGAGGACTCGCACCATGTGTACCTCTTCCATGTATCTTTATAGTAAAAGGATTTGAGGCTGCATAAGCTGTTCCTCTTTTAATTCCAATTTTTCCGCATTCTAAATTTTCATCTACATGAAGACCTATAACTCCATCCACAGGAGGATTTTTAAGTACACCTTCTTCAATCATTAATTGAGCTCCTCCTACAGTTTCTTCTGCAGGCTCAAAGAAAAATTTTATATTACCACTAAATTCATCTTTAATGGAATTCAATATTTTTGCAGCACCTAGAGCTATAGTTGTATGCGCATCATGACCACATGCATGCATTTTTCCCTTTATGTTAGAAGTATATACAGTAGTCTTCTTATCCTCTAGTGGCAAAGCATCCATATCTGCTCTTATAGCTATAGTCTTAAAATTCTTTTCTTCTGGGTGTTTACTTCCCTTTATAGTAGCCACTACTCCCGTTTTAGCCACTTCAGTATAAGAAATATTTTCACTCTTTAAAAAAGCTTTAATCTTTCCTGAAGTTTGAGGCAAATCGAAACCTAACTCGGGATTTCTATGTAAATCTCTTCTAATTTCAATTAATTCATCTTCTATATTCTTTGCCATATTAAGAAAATCCATAACTATGCCTCCATAAAAAAATAATAGACCTTTTTGCCTA
Source organism: Clostridium sp. UBA2485 (assembly GCF_002341865.1). GTDB lineage: Bacteria > Bacillota > Clostridia > Clostridiales > Clostridiaceae > Clostridium_J. Next base: position 31,891 of record NZ_DDOV01000035.1, read on the forward strand.
TTATTTTTAAGCTTAATCTTTTTTTACCGTACTTTAAACTTATTAAGATTATATACTATTATTAAAAATACTTCAACAAATCCTTAATTATTGTTCTTTATTAATTTCATTAAATTCTAATTACATTATATTAAAATAAAGTTTAAATTGCATAATATATATTTGTATAAAATGTTTATTTAAATATATATTATTAAGTTTACTTTAGATATATAAAATCATAATTATAATTATGTTAACTAATTTAATCTTATATTATAGCAATGCTATGAAATAAGGTTATTTTTAGACTTTATTTAAATTATCTACTACATCTATAAGGATTTAAAAGTAAAGACCAACAGAATAAACCTGTTGGTCTTTACTTTTAAATATATTTTATAACTTCATACTTAACTTATATGAGAATAATTTTAACCTTTCATAATAAATCTTTTATAAAAACATACATGCAGCTAAACGTTAACACAATAAAAAAGAATATATTTTGAACAATTATTCTATTCTCCTTTTGATTTCTAGAATTTTTACATTTTAAATAAATTAAGACTAAAAACACTAGAGCTATTCCAGATAAAATAAATCTAAATATATTAACATACAATTTGATGTTTTCAATGTTAATGATAAAAGATAATATAAAAACAAATGCATATAATATATAAATTGCTTTTTTATCTAAAATATCTTCTTGTAACTCATATAAGAATTTATTATTCATAATAATCTAATCCTCTCGAATTTATATACACTATAGGTTGTAAAACTATCTAAATACTTTTCATATGTCTTTAAATTAAGAACCTCTACTATGAGGTATGTCATAGTAGAGGTTCTTTTATGTCATATCCTACTTATGGATATTTTTATAATATATAAGCTTATTATCTTTTTAATAGTTACATGTATGAAATGAATTAAACTATTTATCCACTAATTCTATTAAGTTATAATCACACAATACATTTAAATCAAATCTCTTAGTTATATTAGTAAACTCGATTTCTATTGTATTTTCATCTATATATGTAATTTTACCTCTACCGTGACTTTTATGAACTACAAAATCATTAGATTTAAATGGAAGAGAATTTTTATATTCACATTCTTTTATAAATTGAGAAGGCCTATAGCTTTGACTTTGTATTTTTTTAGGTATAAATAGAAAAAGATTTTCAATACTACGAGTCATAGCTACATAAAATAATCTTCTTTCTTCCTCTATATTATTCTCTATATTGTTTTCATGAGGAATATATCCCTGTACCATATTAATTATGAAAACATTTTTAAATTCCATTCCCTTTACCCCATGTATAGTACTTAATATTACTGCATCTTCTTTTTTATTTTTGTTTATTATATGATTTTTATATTCTTCTATATAGGCCAAAAAAGAAATAATAGTTCTCTGTTCATAGGCTGAAGACTTAAATTCTTCTAAAATATTTTCTAAATCCTTAAGACTACCTTTAAATCTTGAAGAATAATCTTTTAAATAATCATAATAGCCTAAATCCTGAATGATAAAGGCAATTGCAGTATTTAATGACATTTTATTTAAACTATGTATGTCATTTTTTAACTTATCTATATTTTTAATTTGAAAAGCTTTAATATCACTACTTGATTTCAATATTTCAAAACAGTCTTCATCTGAACTACTGTATTTAATTTTCTCCAATAAAACTTTGCTAACATATCTATAAGGTTTATTTATAATTCTTAAAAAGCTTTCTTTATCTTTATTATTAATACTTAATCTCAAATAAGATATTATATCTTGACAAATAAAATGTTCAAAAAAATTATATTCTTTATCTAAAAGCCTAAAGGGTATTCTTTTTCTAATGAAAGTATCAATTATATTTCTACTTTCAATATTAGTTCTATAGATTACAGCAAAGTCACTAAGTTCCTCTTTATTAGTTATTATTTTTTTTTCTATATGTGAAGCAATGTAATCTGCCTCTAAATTTTCATTGTCACTGCTTACAATTTTTATTTCACCATTATATTTTTTATAGGCTATTATATTTTTTTTACTTCTTAAAAAATTCTTTTTTATAACTTTCATAGAAGTTTCTACAATATTATTAGTACATCTATAATTGGTGGAGAGAAATATTTCTTTTGCATTTGGAAAATACTTATTAAAATCTACCATATAATCTGGTCTAGACCCTCTAAAACTATATATACATTGATCTTCATCGCCTACTGCAAAAATTTGATTATTTCCTTTAAGTAATTTTAAGATATCTATTTGAATTTCATCACAATCTTGAAATTCATCAATTAATATATATTTAAACAAATCCTTATAATTCTGAAGTAGCCTAGGATTCTTAATAAATAAATTCTTACACATTATTTGTAAATCATCAAAATCATATATGTTTTTTTCATTTTTATAGCTCTCATATATTTCATAACAGTTTTTAAATAGTTCCTTATCCAACGTTGTTTCAAATTCATTAATTTGTAAGTTGCTACTTTTCAATAAGGATATATTACTTATATATTCTTTTACTTTTTCATCCCCTACCTCATCCATATAGGTTGATAAAAAGCTTCTAATTATTTTATAGGTTTCTTGTGATTCTATGATATCTATTTTCCCATAATAAGAATTTAATATTTTATAAAACAATCCATGAAATGTACCAAAAAAAGGGCTGACTTTTTCTTTACTTAAATACTTGTATCTATTTCTCATATTATTTGCAGCAGCTTTAGTAAATGTTATAACTATAATATTTCTAGGATTAACATTCTTATATTTTATCAAATGATGAACTTTATTAACTATTACAACAGTTTTACCACTGCCTGGTCCAGCACTAACTAATATGTTCTCTTCCTCACAAATTACTGCTTTTAATTGTTCATCACTAAGTTTTTCATATTCCTTACAACACATATTATTACCTCATATTTAAACAGATTTTATTTTTTAGCAAAATTGCATATAATATACTTTATAATCCAATAACTTTATAGATTATATACTATGATTATGTTATAATATAACACACAATTTATAAAACAGTAAGGGGATAAAAAATGAGTACTTCACAAAGTTTTAATGTAAAAAATCATAGAAATTTAACCATGTTAGTAGATTTTTATGAATTTACCATGATTAATGGATATTTAAATAATGATGTTCAAGATACCATTGCTTATTTTGATATGTTCTTTAGAAGAATTCCTGATGGCGGTGGATATTGCATCATGGCCGGTGTACAACAAGTAATAGAATTTCTTTCAAGTTTAGAATTTACAAATGATGATATAGAATATCTTAGAAGTAAAAATATTTTTAGTGAAAGCTTTTTAAAATATTTAGAGGATTTTGAGTTTGCTTGTGATATTTGGGCTATCCCTGAAGGTACACCTGTATTTCCTGGTGAACCTTTACTAACAGTAAGAGGTCCAGTAATGCAAGCACAGTTTATTGAAACAATGATACTTCTTACTATAAACCATCAAACATTAATTGCTACCAAAGCAGCAAGAATCTGCGAAGCAGCAAAGGGCCGTGCTGTCATGGAATTTGGTTCTAGACGTGCACAGGGATATGATGGTGCTATATACGGAGCTAGAGCAGCTGTTATTGGAGGTTGTAGTTCTACAGCCTGTACTATAGCAGAGGAAATGTTTGGTATTCCTGCTGTAGGTACAATGGCTCATTCTTGGATACAATTATTTGACAGTGAATATGAAGCCTTTAAAGCTTGGGCTCTTACTTACCCAAACAACACTGTTTTACTTATAGATACCTATAATGTTTTAAAGTCTGGAGTACCTAATGCAATAAGAGTTTTCGATGAGGTACTAAAGCCAATGGGTAAAAGACCTAAAGCTGTAAGAATTGATAGTGGAGATATAACCTATCTTACAAAAGAAGTAAGAAAAATGCTAGATGATGCTGGTTATGAAGATGTAGGAATTACAGTTTCTAACTCTCTAGATGAATTTATAATTAGAGCTGTGCTAGAAAACGGTGCTGCTATTGATAGCTTTGGAGTGGGAGAAAGATTGATAACTGCTAGAAGTGAACCTGTATTTGGTGGTGTTTATAAGCTTGTTGCAATAGAAAAAGATAATGTAATTATTCCTAGAATTAAAATCAGTGAAAATATCGAAAAAATTACTAATCCTGCTTTTAAAAAATTATATAGAATCTTTGATAAAAAAACAGATATGGCTATAGCTGATTTAATTTGTCTTAATGATGAAGAAATAAATATTGATGAACCCCTAGAAATTTTTAATCCAACTTTTACATGGAAAAGAAAGAGACTAAAAAACTATTATGTAAAAGAACTAATGGTTAAAATTTTTGATAAAGGGAAACCTATATATAATAGTCCTTCTGTAATGGACATAAAAGAATATTCTAAAGTTGAAACTCAAAAACTTTGGCCTGAAGTTTTAAGACTTCAAAATCCACATAATTATTATGTAGATTTATCTAAAAAACTTTGGGAACTTAAAGAGTCATTATTATATGAATATTCTTCTAAATATCATGAATAATATAAAGATTTAGGTGATTGATATGTATGATAAACCTAAAATAAAAATATCCAATAAAGCCTATGAAGGTTTAATTTCCTTATTACAAAATCATACTGAATATGACTTTGTTAGATTTAAGTATGTCAACGGCTGTTGTAGGTCAGCAAAAGTGGAAATTTTATTAGATAGTGAAAATCACAATGATATTAGAGATAGTATAGAAGATCTTAATATAGTTTATGATAATGAGGTTACAAACTATATTAAAGAAATCATTTTAACCTATAAAAACAACTCTTTTATGGTTAAAACTATTCTTAAAGATGGAGTTAAAAATAATTGTAATAAAAAAATCCAAGGAAATTGCAGTGGTTGCAGTAAAGGATGTAACTTAACATTAAAAAAATAGCACCTAACTAGTGCTATTTTTTTATACCCTTTATATCTTTATAAATTTATATAGAAAATCCAATTAAATATATCTGGTTTGCTTAACCTATTTTAAAAATATAATATTTTCAATTTATAAATTTATAATGCTTTTATATTTTACAATTTATATTCAGGCGAAGTAAGTTAATCATGTACCTATAAGTAACTTTCATTATAAAGTATGCTTATAGGAGAAGTTTTATCATCTTTAAACAAATCATACTCATATATATTTTTAATTACCAAAGGCTTAAAATTTTTCAATTCTGCAAAGGGACATTTATTTTCATTTTCCGCCCATCTATATAGTGCACATTCTTTAAAACATTGAACTTCTTCTTCAAAAGTAGTCAATAAAGGACATTTTGACATTATATCACCCCATCCTGAATTATTAAAGTCCTGTCTATATTATAAGGCATAATAGCAATAAGATAAAGTATTTTTAGAAAATTATATTATTTTAGAATATTAAACTTAATTTAATATAAAAAATCGTGACTAAACTATCACGATTTTTTACACTCATATTTAAAATTTTAATTTAAAATCCCATTTCTTCTCCAATAATTATAACGCTTATATCACTTAGCATAGGCTTTTTCTTTAATATGGAATAAGCTCTGCAAATTCTATTTTTACTATCGCAATCCATACAGCTCCCTGTAATAGTGCAGGGATTACTACAAGCTAATCTCTTATTATTTTGAGGTGATGCTATATTTTTAATTCTCTCAAAAGCAGCTTTTTCATCTTTTACTATTTTATTTATCCCTACCACCATTATAACTTTCTTAGGACCAAAAGTTATAGCTGCAACTCTATTTCCAACACCATCAACATTTACTATTTCCCCATTTAATGTAACTGCATTGCTACTGCAAAGAAATAAATCACTCACTAGCTCTTTTCTCATTATATCCATTTTTTCATCTTGAGTAAGCCCCGGCTCTCCATGGTCTATAATAGTTCCTCCAATTTTCGTGATCTTCTTTTTAAGGTCCATAGATTTTATTGTCACTGAGCCCCCAAAAGCAACTACATCCCCGGATTTTATATGATACATTATAAAATTTTCTGCCTGCTCTTTTGTTTCAAAATAAATAGCATGAAATTGGTTTTTTTCTAAGGCTTTCACTACTCTTTCACCTATAGCTTGATTATGCCATTTATATACATGCTCCATATAATCACACCCCTAAAATCATCATTATTTATACCATAATATAAATAAAATTTTAAATAAAATATTATGTTAATTTTGATTAATTATTATATATTCCCTATTATAGCATATTATTACCATTATTCTTAATAATATCTATAAAAGTCTTTATGATTTGCGCTGTAAATCCCCATATTACATAATTATCATATTCATAAAAATATTCATTCAATTTACCATGTCTGAATTTATATTCTTCACCACCATTTATAAGATGAAAAGGAAATCCTTCTTTATTTATTGCTCCAATTTCTAGTTCATATAATAATGGGGTACTTTCTATAAAAAATTTTAATGGCACTGTAAAAATATGATCTACCTCTTCTTTACTTGGTATAATTTTTTCTAAATTAGTCTTTGATATAAATGGATATATAAACATTCCATATGGACTTATGAAATAATCCATATCACCTATATATTCTATATCCTCTTTATTTAAGTTAAGTTCTTCCATAGTTTCTCGAATAGCTGTTTCTTTAGGATTTTCCCCTTCTTCGATCATACCACCAGGTAGACATATATCGCCAGGCTGAGTTTTCAACTTATTAGATCTAACTTCAAATATTATATTTAGATCATTACTTTCCTCATCTTCACAAAGTAAAATCATAACTGCACTGTTTTTATATTTACCAATTGGTTTTATTTCTCTATCTTTAAAAATATCTTTTATATTATCTATCAAAATTCACACCTCTCTAAGTTTATTATATCATAAAAATTATACAAAATAATAATAATCTCCATTTACCTTGTCCATTTAATCTTAAAATGCTATACTAATTTTATGTTTTAACATAAATTATGTAAAGGAGAAGTGTAAAGTGAAAAAAATAACTAAATTTATAGCATCTACACTAATATTTACTTCAGTATTTTCCACCATTGCATTTGCAAAAGCACCAGAGCCAGAGCTTATAGGTACCTCTGCATTAGCTGTGGATTTGGAAACTAATGAAATAATATATGCAAAGAATATTGATAAAAAAATGTATCCTGCAAGTATTACGAAACTTATGACTGCATTACTTTTAGCAGAAAATAAAAGTCCTGGAGATTTGTTAACCTATCCTGAAGCTGCTAAAAATGAGGCTCCTTATTCCTATGGCTTAAATATTCATCCAGTTAATACTGGTGATACTTTTACTGCTTCAAATGCAATGGATATTCTTTTATTATATTCTGGTAACGATATAGCTTATATGATTGCTGAAAATGTAGGTGGAAGTGTAAATAATTTTGTTAAAATGATGAATGAAAAAGCAAAAGAGCTAAAAATGACTAATACTCATTTTGTAACACCTAATGGATTAGACGACAATACTCCAGACCATTTAACTACTGCTTACGACTTAAGTATACTTCTTAAAGCAATAATGTCAAATGATTGGACTAAATCCGTTATAAATAAGAAAGAAGCATCAGTTCAATCTACTAAAGGTCCAATAGCTAAAATTGAAAATAGAAATAAATTGCTTGGAGTTAACGGAAATATAGGTGGAAAAACCGGATACACAGACAAATCTGGTCGTTGTTTAGTTTCCGTTTATGAAAGAGAAAATCGTAAAATAGCTACAGTAGTTTTAAATTCTGAATATGATTTTCCTAAAGATACAAAAGTCTTTGAGGATATGGAGAAATTAGCAGATTATAGTTATAGTGCAGAAAAGGAACTTCTTCTTCAAAAAGACAGTGATCTTAACACTATTACATTAAAATATAACGCTATTCCATTAATAGGTCCAGAAAGGGCAATTAGGGTTCCTGTAACTATTCATGAGGATATTACATATTATGATACAGAAATAAAGCCAGAAATTAACTATAACGTTAATAACTTAAGTGCTTGGAAATTAAACAAAGACAAATCAATTGGACAAGTATCTGTAAAAATTAAAAATTCTGAATCTAAGTATGATTTATATCCTACAATTTCAAAACTTGATATAATTAAAGAAAATATTTTAATATACTCAATTATGTTAATTGTAATAATCTCGTTGATAGTTCTTACAATTTACTTAATTAATAAAAGAAAACATAATAAAAGAAGATATACACGTTATTACTAGTACATAAGCCTATAGGTTTTAACCTATAGGCTTATAATATTTTGTAAATAGCTTAAAGTTATATCTATTTATTAACATATTTTATTTTTAAATTTCCTCATCAACTACTAAGGTTTATTGAGTATTATATAAATTATTGATTTATGTAAAACTCTATAACAGCCCCTCCATTTTCATCATTATGTGCAAAAATCTTACCATTATGTTTTTCAATTATAATTTTACACATATACAGACCTAATCCTGAATGCCCTTTTTCTAAAGATCTAGAACTATCACCTTGATAAAAGCTTTTAAATAAATTATTCATATCTTTTGTAGAAAAGCCTATTCCATCATCTTTAATAGTAAATTTTATTTTGTCATCATACATAGATAGAATTAGATTAATATTTCCACCACTTTCAGTAAAGCGTAGTGAATTTATAATCAAATTATCTAGCACTTGTGAAATCTTATCTTTGTCAAAAATTGCTATATTATTATTTTTCTCATTGTAAATTTCACAAATAAAATTTATATTTTTTTCTTTGCAAAGCAATTTAAGCTCAATTTCTTTTTCAATAATAAAGTCCTTCACATCTACTTCTTCCAAAGNNTTAAGTTAAAATCAGCTCTACTTATTTTAGAAATATAATTCATATTTTTAATCAATTTAGTTGCTCTATCAGTATTTTGTTTTACAACTTTTAAATGCTTTTTTGCTTTTTCTTGATTTTTTAAATCCATTTCTTCTAAAATTTCCACATGACCCCTAATTATAGTAAGAGGAGTTTTTATATCGTGAGCAATAGCTGATGTTATATTATTTCTCTCTTCCTCCATATTCCAGTTTTTAATTAAAGTGTTCTTTAATTCATCTTTCATATTATTAAAAGAGGAAATTAAATCTCCTAACTCATCATCACCTTTATAATTAATAGTAAAATCTAAATTTTTATTTTTAATATTATTAGAAGCTTTTATTAACTCATTTATAGGCTTATTAATCCTTTTATTTAATTTACCTATGAATATTATAGTAAATATTATTAAATAGAAAAATGGACAAATAAGCAAATAAACATTTATAATTTTCATTAAATTATTATTTATAAATAATGATGAAATTCTATAATTATATTTTATAACAGCAACAGCTTTTAATTCTCCATTATATTCCACAGGTATATATTTTATACTTGCATAATTAATAGGTATATTATTTGTATATCCTCGCTCTATATTCCAATCTTTTCTATGATCAATGGTATTAATCTTATATAATATGTCATTAGACTCCATTTTTAAAAAGTGTGACGTGCCGTGAATATAATTTCCTTTCAAATCTAAAATCTCATAATCCATTCCATCTTTATCTATAAGCTTTAATATATCCTCTTTTTTTTCTAACTCCAACACATTATATCCATTATTTTTTATATACTCTTCAAATTGAGGCACCAATTGTTCATAATGATTTTCTGGCTTTATAACTTTTAAATTAATTGCTGTAAAAAGTATTAATACTGTTATAATAGTAGCAGCTATGCTAAAAAATAATATGATGAAAAAATTAAAAACAAACTGTTTTTTTAAAGAACTTCTTTTCATTATCTTGTTTTCTCCCATCTATATCCTACACCCCAAACTGTAGATATATATTCAGTTTTATTATCTATCTCTTTAAATTTAGCTCTAATATTCTTAACATGCTCTGCAATAGTGCTACTATCACCTTCAGCATCATATCCCCATAAAGATTCATATATTCTTTCTTTAGAAAAAATCTGCCCACTATTCATCACTAATAATTCAACAATTTCAAATTCTTTTTTGGTAAGGTTAATTAATGCATCTTTTATAGTTATTTTATGATTAGCTATGTCTAAACATAACTCTCCAAAACTTATTTTACTTTCTTTAATACTATTTTTACTATGTCTTTCTTCTCTTCTTAAATGAGCTGCAACTCTTGCTCTTAATTCTTTTAAACTAAAAGGCTTAGTTATATAATCATCTCCACCAATTGAAAAAGCTTTTATTTTGTCTAATTCATCTTGCTTTGCGCTTAAAAACAAGATAGGGCATTGAATTTCTTCTCTAATTTTTCTACAAAATTCATATCCATCTGTATTCGGCATCATTATATCTAATAATATTAAATCTGGGTTACTTGTTATTCTAGTTAGCGCCTCATTCCCATCATAAGCGGTTATGATATAATATCCTTCCATTTCTAAAGCTTCTTTAATAAAAGAAACTATTTCCTTCTCATCATCTATAACTAATATTTTATACATATCTATCTCTCCATTAGACTCTTAATATTTATAGTAATTATAATATAAAAATATTGACTAAACTAATCCAATATTAATTCTACTAAGTTAATTTATTAATTATTATATACTTATATTAAAATGAAATTATAAAGATTTTATAAAGAAAAAGACATCTTAAAATAAAAGATGCCTCATATGTACAAACTCACTTTTTATTCAATTTATTTAGACTTTGAAGCAATTTCAATATTTTTTTGATGCTCTGGATCAGAAACTGCTTCCACACTACCATCTTCATGTCTAGTACTATTTAAAAAATGGATATCACAAACACCGTCCATATTATTACCTTTAACTACGTCTAAATTCTGTCCTGTACCATATCCATCTGATAAATCAGGAGCCTGTGAAAGTGCAGGGTAATCATCATTTCCAGCATGAGGCATTCCTGCCATAGACGCTGCTATTCTTCTACCATTAATTTTTATAACTACCGGTCTTCTCTCCCAAGAAAACCCTCCCCAGATGCTTTTAATTACTTCTGTATCATTAGTAGTCAGTGCTTCAACATCTGCATGATTTGTACCAAAGGTTCTTTTCATCTTAAAGACCTTACCAGTATAAATATCTTCAACTTCAGCTACTGAACCAATAGGATATAAATATTGTGCTTCACTCCACCAATCCAAATTTTCTATGTTGGGTTTAGAAGGTTTCTGAATCATTTTTTCTGTTGATATAGTAGCACCTTTGGGTATTATTTGATTTTCATCACCATCCATGCTACCACCTCTTGAAAATACTATTCTTTCCTCCTCATTATATGTATTACCACTAGGCTCAATTTTTTTTGTTCCCTTAGGAACTTGCTCTTCTACACTATTATCTTTTACTGGAATGGAATTTTCCAAAGTAGATTGTTCTTCTATCGTTGAATTAATTGCACTATTCATAAATCTATCATATATATTAAAATCCTTATTATTTTCTATTCTTACAAGACTGGTTAAAATTATAGTGCTAATTAATAAACTCGACGATAAAATAATCTTTTTTACTTTGTTCATACTCAATTATTCTCCTTTTGTTCACAAGATACTTACTATTCTTCTTCAGGTCTTATGAATTTTTTAAATATATTTTGCATTAAATTTCTATAATTATTCTTATTAATTATAATGTAATGTTTTTGTAATCAAATCTTAATAAATTTGCTTATGTATTATTATATAATAAAATTGGGTAAATTTTAAGTAGAATTTTATGTAAATTAAGCTAAAAGCACAGAATTTATAAATTTTTATATATTCTGTGCTTTTTTAATTATTGGCGAGTATCGCAAATTAAATCTGCTTTATGATTTTTAATTTTATTTACGCCTTCTTTAGTAAATTTATATATGTAATTCAAAAACTTATCTCTACTAGCATTTCCTTTTTCCATATCAGCCAGTATAGTCAGTATCTAATAATTCTTTTATAGGGAAAATTTCTATAAGTTTTTTGCCTTTTTCAGTAGCATAACTTTTCTTCTATTGTACTTAAACCTTATATAATTTCTTTTACTTTTTTATTATTCTCCATCACTTCTTCTACTATTTCATCTATTCTCCCAATCTCTATTAAACAATTGTAATCTACACTTATTAATTCTAATTCTTCTAGCCTAATTTTCTTTTTACCAGTATCAATACTTCCTTTGCATTTAGAATAATTAGAACATCCCCAAAATGCTCCATATCTTCCTTTTTTCAAAATCATGTCCCTTCCACAATTCGGACAATTTTTAAGTTCCTTATCTTTATTCAATAATAGCACCTACTTTTGCATAAAATATTACATTTGTGTGATTACCATACATTTTAGTCTCCGCTTTCATATAAAATTTATGCATAGTTTATACTAGAATAAGGTGATTTTATGAGTAATAGAAATGTTATTAGAAGCAACGTTAGATTATTAAGAAAAAAATTAGGTATTACACAAGAAGACCTCGCTGCTAGACTTAATATTTTAGAAATAGATATTGATAGACCTATGATTTCTAAAATTGAAAATAACTCAAGAGAAGTACTAGATTATGAAGTTAAGGCTTTAGCAAAAGCTCTTAAAGTTTCAATTAATGATTTATTTAAATGATATTATTTATGTTTAATATAAAAAGCTTTAGTAACATTCTTTGTTACTAAAGCTTTTTCTTAATCAATAAATTCTATACTCCAGTTAAAATATCCCGTTTCCTCATTTCTTTCATACTTAAAGTATGCACTGAAAGTATTTCCTTTTTTACTCTTAAGATTTCTAAACCCTACTTTACCATTTTGAAGTAATATCTTTACCATCTCTTTAGATACTACTTTTCCAAACGAAGCTATATATTTATCATCTTTCCAGATTGTATATCTACACCCATTTTTCCAGTTAGTACATCCAAAGCTTTTTTCAGCTTCTATTATCGCATTCCCACATATAGGACATTTACCAATAATCTCTTTTCCTTCTGGTAATTGAACTTTAAATTTATGTAGAAGTGAATTGTCATTTTTTATTTTATCTACTGATTGTGTCGTGAAATCATATATAAAATCCAAGAAATCCTCTTTTTTATATTTACCTTTTTCTATATCTGATAGTGTCTTTTCTAACTTTCCTGTATATTCCAAATCCAAAAGTTCTTTTGCAGGAAAGATTTCAACTATAGTTCTGCCAAGTTCAGTTGTAATTAAACTCTTACCTTTTGCTTTAATATATCCAATATCTTTAAGCTTATTAATAGTTTCAGCCCTAGTTGCAGGAGTTCCTATACTAAATCCACTTAATATTGCATTCATCATTTCATCTGTATTAGTTTCATCATCTAAACTTTCATCTTTATCCTCTTTATCATTTTTAAAATTTTTACCACAGGTCTCCATAACCCTTAAAAGTGTTTTTTCCGTATGATACTTAGGTGGTTTTTTAGTAACCTTATTAACCTTATTATCAGTAATATCAAGATTTTCATCTTTCTGCACTAATGGCAAAATTGTATCCTTAGTATCTATTTTTTCAACAACTCTCCATCCTTTAATAATTTCAACTTTACCTTTTGCAATAAACTCTCCAGGAACTTTCTCATCATTTACCTTAATAGTTATTTTAGTTTCTTCAAATTCAGCTACAGGCATAAATTGCATAATAAATCTATTCTTTATAGCATTATATACATCTTGTTCATCTGTGCTTAACCCCTTTGGAATTACATAGGTAGGAGTTATAGCACTATGACTTTCTACCTTAGAATTATCAAAAACTCTTTTTGATTTTACAAACTTAACTTGCTCTTCATAAGGCAATCCCTTTTTTAGATTTTCTAAGACTTTCTTCACTTTATCTTCTAAACTTTCTTCCAATACAACGCTAGCTGTTCTCGGATATGTAATAAATTTCTTTTCATAAAGACTTTGAGCAACCTTTAATACTTTATCCGAAGTCCACCCCTTATATTTACTTGTTATGTATCCTTGCAAGTTAGACAAATTAAATAATGGTTGTGGATATTCTCTTTTCTTTTCAATTTCTTTGTCAATAACTACCCCACTTTTATCAACTAATATCCTACTAATCTCATCTAAATATTCTTTTTTCTCAAACTTTTCATTAGAATTTTCATAATAAAGAGTCTCAAACTCAGTATTATCTTTCGATTTATAAGTAGTTGATAACTTATAGTAAGAACTAGCTTGGAAATTTTCTATTTCTTTATCTCTATCATAAATAATTTTTAATGTTGGTAAAAGCACTCTTCCAATATTAATTACTTTTCTATCTTTTCCAGTTCCTCCGTAACGTAATGTTGCGACTGAAGTTAAATTAATTCCAATTACCCAATCTGCTAACTGTCTTCCAATACCTGCATCCTGTAATGGTTTCATTTCTGAATTAAGTTTTAAATTTTTTATTCCTTTTTTTACTTCTTCTTCCGTCCACTCGTTAAGGAGTATTCTATATATAGGTTTGTTTACATTGAAATGTATGAACAATTCATCCGAAATAACCTGTCCTTCCCTATCAAAATCTGTTGCAGATATTATTCCATCAACATCTTCTCTATCTATTAAACTTTTTATTATATTAATTTGCTTTTCTGCACCTTTATCTACAATATTTCTATTGTAACTATCACACTTGATCTTATATCTAAAATCACTAGGTATAAATGGGAACTTTTCCATTCTCCATCCTATCATATTCTCGTCATAATCCTTTGCATCAAACAATTGTAAAAGATGACCAAAAGCCCATGTTATTATATACTCTTCTCCCTCTATATATCCATCTTTTCTAATTTTACACTTTAATGCCTCTGCTATATTTCTAGCTACAGAAGGCTTTTCTGCTAATATAAGACTTTTCATTTAAATCACCACTCGTAAATTTATATTATTTTTTTATTATACCATATTTGGGATTTAATATTTTCTAATATAATGAAATAAACTATAATAGATGTTATAACCATAATATTTAGGGGGAAAACGTATGAAATTTATAGATTTAAGAAGTGATACTGTAACAGAACCTACTGACAAGATGAGAAAAGCTATGTTTAAAGCTATAGTAGGAGATGATGTCTATGAAGATGATCCTACTGTTAAAGAACTAGAACAATATGCTGCTAACCTAGTAAACAAAGATGCTGCATTATTTGTTCCTAGTGGAACCTTTGGAAATCAACTTGCACTTTTTACTCATTGTAATAGAGGTGAAGAAGTAATTTTAGGAGATAATTGTCATATTATAGCTCATGAAGTAGGAGGCGCTTCTGTAATTGCAGGAGTTCAGCTAAGAACTATAGATAATCCTAAAGGTATATTAAGTACATCTGAAATTGAGAAAAGAATTAGAAAAGAAGAGGATATTCATTTTCCTGATACTAGTCTTATTTGTATTGAAAATGCTCATTCTAGTGGTGTAGTTGTACCTTTAGACAATATGAGAGATATTTATACTCTAGCAAAGAAATATAATCTTAAAGTACATTTAGATGGAGCAAGATTATTTAATGCTGCTACTTATTTAAATGTTCATCCTTCAGAAATTACAAAATACACAGACTCGGTAATGTTTTGTTTATCTAAAGCATTATGTGCTCCCATAGGTTCTATATTGGCAGGTTCTAAAGAATTTATTGATAAAGCTAGAAAAAAAAGAAAGCTATTAGGTGGAGGATTAAGGCAAAGTGGATTTTTAGCTGCTGCTGGCTTAGTAGCTTTGAAAGAAATGATAAATCCTTTAAAAATTGATCATGAAAACGCATTGTTATTAGCTAATGAACTTGAAAAAATTCCTGGTATTGAAGTTAATAAAAAAGATATACACATAAATATGGTATTCTTTAGCTTAGAGAATACTGGAATTGATGGACAAACAATCGTAGATGAATTATACAAAAAAGGAATTAAAAGCAATGGCGAAGAAGATGGCTTAATGAGATTTGTTACCCATCATTGGATTACTAAAGAAGATATTTATTATACTTGTAGCATATTAAAAGATATTATTAATAAAAACAAGTAGTTTTCTTAATTGTTAACAAAAAATTAAGAATACGAAAAATTATTTTGGTAACCATATTAGTATACAGAGGATGTAAAGTGGTTGAGCCAAGAGTGTTTGTAGGCTGGAAATGGCTTTATAACATTCGGTCAAAGGTGTATATGGGAGTGAAAATTCTTATATGGGCTGGAGAGAAGACTATTATAGGTGGTGAAGTGCTGTGTATGTGCATAACTGTATATACAGGGTTTTAAACTATGTATAATGGTCGAGCTAAGATAACTTAGGTTGCCGCAGGCATAAGGTATCCTCTTAGAAATGCTAGACCAATACTTTAGTCTATTTTTCATCATACTGCGCTGTCATACTATGCCCATAGATTCACTATGAGTAGAATCTGGCACCTTGTCTGATGAGGCATGTTTTAAGAAATAACTAGTCAGTATGCTCATTTATTTTGTATCATGCCCTGTTGTCAGAACTCCATTGTAGCTAGACTACCGTGAAAACCTGTCTACCTGTCTGATACAAAATATATGTCTTATCTTTAACTAGATATTTTATTCCATGTGCCTAAAATATACTAATATCTTTGGTTTATTATTTTCTTTTAGATGCCTAATTAAAAGCTAAGGGTGTTACTTAGTCGAAAGATTAATTAATGCTCTACAGGTATTCTATTTTGTCGAGTAAAGATGTATGTAGGTTGTGTAATGTTTATATGTAGTCGAAGGATTATATATGGATGTGTAATGATGTACATATGTTGTAGCGTAGACTACTTTGGGTTCTCAAAAATCCCTAGGGTAAAGACAGGCACCTGTTAATAGCCTGTCTTTTAAATTTTTATAATAATCTTAACTTAAATATAATTGCTATCGCTTTATTACTAATTAAAGTATATTTAATAATTCCCTCATATCATCAATAGCATAATCAGGTTCATGTTTTAAGACCTCTTCTAAAGGAATAAATGTATATTTAACTAAACAAGTTTTTGTATTAGCAGCTTTTCCAGATAAAATATCATTATGACTATCTCCTATCATTATCGCTTCCTCTGGTTCTATATTTAAAAGCTCTAGCGCCTTTAGCACTGGTTCTGGATCAGGCTTATGCTTCTTAGTATCTTCTGGTGTTACTATTGCATCAAAATACTTTTCCAAGTTAAATAGTCTTAATCCTCTTAAGGCAGTGTTACGTCTTTTTGATGTTACTATCGCTAATTTATATCCTCTGTTTTTTAATTCTATAAGCGCTTCTTCTACACCATCATAACCCTCTGTATAATCATCATGTATAGTTGCACAGTATTCTATGTATGCATTTACAAGTTCTTCAGTTCTTTCTTCACAGTATTTAGACATAGTGTAAGACAGTGGCTCCCCAAAATATCTAATGAGCTCGTCATCCCCTACTTTTAAACCTAAGTTATTATTTAAAACATATTTAAAACTTTCTAATATTAATGTATTTGTATTAATTAAAGTTCCATCTAAATCAAACAATATAGCTTTAATCATAAAATTTCTCCTCCTTCTAAATCAATTTTTCATCTTATCCAATGGCACATAATACTTAGAATATCTATTATTATATTTATCACTGTACATGCCTTTATCATCCCTAACCATTACTACAGCATTCTTATTTATTTTATAAAGTATTCCTTTTAATAAAACTCCATTATACTTAAAGGTCACAGTACTCCCTAAAGTAATATTAGAATTTTCCATAAATATCTCACTGTCAGTAGGTAATCTATGATAAATATCGCTATGACCAAAAAGATTTACACTTAAAGATTTAAATCTTGTAGTTTTGCAACTTGATTTTTTATATTTATAAAACTCGATTAAGTGGCATATTTCATGCTCAAAGATTATCATCATTGCTTCAATTACATCTTTCGTTACAATTCCTGAAACTATTTTTTCTCTATTGGTTTTATTATAGTTTTTTAGAAAGTTTAAACTTAGTTTTATCTCAAAGCTTTCACTTATTGAATTTCTTTTATATATGGTTTTTCCTGCTGCTTTTGTCATTTTATTTGATAATGAAAAACTAATATTTTTAATAAAATCCTCACTAAAATAACCTGATAAGAAATTACTATTATAAAGCTCAAATAAAACTCTTAAATGTAACGGCTTTATACTTGCAATATTACTACTATTTAAACCTGTAACTTCTTTAAATGTAATATATATTTTATATCTTATATCATTAATTTCTTCTTTCTTCATTTTAATTACCCAAATATATTCTCTCTTAAATAAGTTATAATTGATAGTATATCACAGTATACACTTATTAGTCTAATAAGGCATCTTCAAAAAATAAAAAGTCAGCATGCTAGAATATTTTGTGACATACTGCGTTGTCAGACACAAAATATTCTTACATCCTTGACTAATTATTTTATTTCAGATACCTAAAATAAAACTGCTGAATTTTCAGCAGTTTCATTTACTAACTTTTTAATATTGCTTTATCAATTAATGAACTTAAAGAATGATCTTTATTTTCAGCTTTTTCTATAAAGCTTGTAAAGTGACTTTCTATATCTTCTATATCAATATCTCTAAGCTTAATGACTTCTTCTAAAGATTTAATTTTTCTTTCGAAATCCTCTTTCTTTTCAGATTTTATGATCCCCCTATTTAATGAGGACTTTAATGCTAAATATAAAAAGCATATAGTATTATCATCATAATTATTCTTTGATTCTTCAAAATCACCTACAATAAAATTTAGAGATTTATTTAATAGATTTTTATATATAGAAATATCCTCTTTACCTAATGTAAAAGCTAATATACCTTTTATTGTAGACATTACTTTATCAATTTGATCTTCTTGTAAGGAGTTTGCAAAGGCTCCACTAGCAAATTGATGTGATGCTAGAATTCTTAGTAGTTCTCCCCTTAATGCTTTTGATAATTCTGCTTCATCAAATTGCGGTTCATCAAAATAATGTCTATAATAAAAATTAGATGCTAATTGTGTACCTTCTCCCTCATCATACTTAATTTTTACTGGTAAAAATTTTTTAAATCCTATTCCTAACACAGGATCATAAAGTTGCTCCATCAATATAAATGATGTTTCACTGCTCAGCACTCCTATACGTTTTGATATCTCTATAAGCTTATTTTTCATAGCATTATAAGTTTCTCCACGTTCAAATCTTATCCTATTTTGTAAAGACTGTATCCTCTTTTTATACCATACTTTTTCAATTAAATTCATATTTTCTTCAAGTTCTAAATTACTTAAACTTATTCGTCTTTGTACTCTTCTATTTCCAACTTTTCCTCTTAAAGTTACAATTCCTTCTACCTGTCCTTGCACTTTAGCAAAAATAGAAAATAGTTCCCCATCATACATATATTCAATAGTTCTTGGATAAGTTCTTTCAACTTCAACCAAACCCCAATCAATTTCAATATCCGTAATTTGTAATCCTCTAATTCTATTAAATTGCTTTAAAATACTATCTTCAATTCTTTCATTATTATTAATAAATTCAGCTTTACCATAAGTAATTTGAGCTAATTTATTAATAAAATAAGTATTAACGGAGGCATCTATGCCAAATGGGAAAATTCTGCTTTCAATACAATGTTCATCTACATAATCTAATATTTCTTTCTCATTATCTACAATATCATCAGTAAATAATAAAATAGTATTTTCTTCTCCTAAAGCTTCATTTTTTAAAGCATATTTAATTCCTTCAAAAATAACTGCATCATCTTCACACTGTAGTTCATCTATCCACATAGAAGCTTTGATTAAATTTTCTTCGTTATATTCTACTCTTCTGTCTTCTGAGAAATAATTAAGCCTATCTCCCATTGCAATTATATTAAAAGTATCTTCTTTAGATAAATTTCTTAAGCAAAGCTGAAGTGCATTTTTAGCTTCTAAAAGCTTTTTTCCTTCCATTGAACTTGATATATCTACCATAAATATATAATTATCAATTTTATTTTCCTTAGAAGGTTCTATATCAGGTATGAATCTTAGATAAATTATACTATTATTTTCCTTAGAATTTTCATATATCATCCCAGTAGTTTCTTCAAAAGTTTTTTCCTTTAAATAAATTATCATATCTTTATCTAGATTTTCCTTAGCTGAAGCTAAAGTAATTTTATATAAATAATCATTACCTTCTTCCACTTTTATTTTATGAGTGGTACTTATAAATTCCATATCAGTAAAAGATTCAACTAATAAATTTAAGTATAATTTATAATTATTCTTTTTAACTAAATTTTCATTTGAGTCTATATTGGTTGGTGGTATTATTCTAGGAATAGTTAGCTTTAATTGCTCATTATCATAAGCTAATTCTTCAATATATGATATCTTTATATTAATACTTTCTCCAGCTAATATTTTTCCCATAGAAATTCTAAAATCATTAGCATTAAATTCTTCTAATAAAAAATTAGAATTGTCATCCTTTATATTATTATAGATTTTATCAACTTCCTTTTTGTCTTCTATAATACCTTTTATACTTCTTCCCCCAATATTTGCTTCAAAGCCTGACAATACTGATGTTTCTGGTATAGGAAAAGTGTATATTGCCTCTACATCACTCTTGCCTTTATTTTCATATATATGATCTATAGTAAATTCTACAAACTCGCCACATACATTACCAGTAATGTTTACCTTTTTAAGTACTATATTGCTTTCAACTCTGTCATATGAAAATTTTGGATATTCCATTCAAACCTCTCCTTTTTTAAACTGGAAACTCTATTAAAAATAATTATATATATTTAATTCTACCAAATAAATAATGAATTGCATTAAGACTTTTGTGAATTTTCTTTGAATTTTAATAAAAATAGAGCAAAGTTTCTTGCTCTATTCGTATCTATTATATATTATACTAATTTTTCATATAAATATGCTATTTCATTACTTCTTTAATAACCCTAAGAGCATTTTTATAAAAGATCTTTTCTATTATAACGTCACTAAATCCTTCATTATTTAGTGCAACCAATAGTTTATCCATATCACCAATATTATCTATCTCTAGCCCTTTATCATCTATTCCATCAAAATCCGTACCTAGAGCTACAACTTCACTTCCACCTATATTAATTATATGCTTTATGTGCTTTACTATATCCTGAGTAAAGCTCCTGCCTTTAGTATTTAAAAAACTTTTTTCGAAATTTATTCCTGTAACTCCGCCTTTTTCCGCAAGCACTCTAATCATATCATCATTTAAATTTCTAGGATGATGACATATCTGCCTAGAATTAGAGTGAGATGCTACAAATGGTTTATTAGAGTATTTAGCAACATCGTAAAATCCCCCATCAGATAGATGAGAAACATCTATTATCATTCCTAAATTGTTCATTTCTCTTACACAATCTATACCAAATTCAGTTAATCCTTTGTTTTGTAATTCACTTTTGCAATTTGGAAATCCTATTTCATTAGTATAGTTCCAAGTTAATGTCATAAGCCTAACACCTAATCTATAGAAATTTCTTAAATTGCTAAGTTTACCTTGTATTACTCCGCCTTCTTCAATTGTTAAAAAAGCTGATATCTTATTATTATTAGTATTTTCTATAAGTTCTTGATAATTAGTTGCTAATCTTAACTTATCACTATTAGCTTGGATTTCATTATAAAATCTATCTAACATATCTAAAGCATATTTTAAAGGGTCATCTACCTCTTGTGCTTCTACAAACAAAGCAAAAAATTGAGCTATTGAATCACTTTTAACTAGTTTTTCAACATCTACAGAAAAATTATTTTTTCTTAAATTAACTTTATCCCCAGTATACATAAGCCTTCCTATAGTATCGCAATGTAGATCAATCATCTTCATATCATTCATCTCCCATTATAATCATTTATTTAATTGTATCATAAAAACTATTTTCACAGTATTATCCAAATTATATTGATTACAAATTTAAAGACTATTATTCTTAAAGTATACTTCCATCTTTTCTAATATACTGAGGTACTTCATTAACTATAATTTTAGCAATTCCATTGTAGAAGTTTTCGACTTCATCAAAAATAGGTTCTATAACAATATGATTGTTCATATCTATATAGCCCCATTTTTCATGAATTTGAACAGAGAATAATCCTTCACTATAGTCAAAAACATTGTCATATTCTATGGGAATTATAACATTTCCACTTTTATTTATAAATCCATATTTTTCCCCAATTGAGACTACTGCGTATTCTCCAGTGAAATTATCACTCCAATCATATTCAGGCTCTATGATAAAATTCCCACTTTTATCTATAAATCCATATTGATCTTTGAAACAAACAGCTGACAACTCTTCATTAAAACTATTGGCAAATTCAAAGTCTTTATCAAAAATCTTTTCTCCATTTTTATCTATGTAAAAAAACTTATCACCCATAGCTACTGCTGCTAAACCTTCATCGAAATCACTACCGTAATCAAAGTCAAAATCTATGGCTACATTACCATCTTTATCAATATATCCAAATTTTTCACCTTTTTTAACTAGTGCTAATCCATTTTCAAATTCATTTGCATCGTCAAAAGATGGACTTATTATCATTTTTCCTTCGTTATTTATATATCCAAATTTCCCTAGAATTTTAACAGCTGCTATCCCTTCAGTAAAGCCTTTTGCCTCTTCAAATTTTGTTTTAATAACCAAATCCCCATTTTTATTTATGTATCCATATTTATGATTTATTTCAACTACTGCCATGTCTTCATTAAAATAGTTTACATCATTATATTTAGGCTCAATAACTAATTTTCCATCCTTATTTATAAAACCGCATTTACCATCCAATTCTACTAGAGCTATGTCATCTTCAAACTCATCTGCAAAATCGAACTTAAAATCTATAATTGTTTTACCATTTCCATCTACATATCCATACATATCATTATTTTCTTTAGGATATAATTCATTTTCCATAACCTACACTCCTTCTATAACTATATATAGATGTACTATCTATATACTTATATACTTATTTTATTAATTATTTAGATTTCTACTCTACATAATTGAGAATTGACTATTGACAATGGAGAATCAAGGATACTTTTCTTTTATAAGAGAAGTTTTAAATTGATTTCTTCTTGAAGTTACACAGTAGCTTCTTAGTAACGGACTATATATCTAGTATTTTCATAGTATTAGTTAGACTTATTTGTATTGTTCAAAACTATACTGCACCTCAGGGGAACCCTAAAGGGTTTCACTACTGTTCCCAGAGGTAGGAAACTAACAATTATAATTATATTACTAGTAAAAAGTCTATTAAAGAAATTAATTTGTAAAAATTAATTTCAACCATAATTGTCAATTGTCCATTTTCAACTCTCAATTAAATAAAATAGTATATCTATATACATATTAAACTATTGTTATCATAATACAATATTCGTTATTTTACTACACAATATGATAATGCAATTGTAGCTACCACTATTATATATTATAATAAAATATGGTGTATATAATAGTGAGGGGAGATAATTAATATGAAAAATTGTTTAGTGGCCCAGTCCGGTGGTCCTACTTCTGTTATCAATTCAAGTGCTATCGGAATATTCGAAAAAAATTTAGAGTGTAAATATTATGATAATGTTTACGCCGGATTAAATGGTATTGAAGGTATTTTAAATAAAAATTTACTCAACTTATCAGAAATGCCAAAGGAAGTGGTAAGCGGGCTTAAGTACACTCCTTCTTCTGGACTTGGTTCTTGTAGGTACAAGCTTAAAAATTATGAAAACCATAAGGATGAATATGTAAAATTATTTGAGATATTAGAAGAATATAAAATTAGCACTTTTTTCTATATAGGTGGAAATGATTCAATGGACACAGTACATAAACTTAGTAATTATGCTAAAGAGTATAATATCAATATTAAATTTATAGGTGTTCCAAAAACTATTGATAATGATTTACCTATTATGGACCATACCCCTGGATTTGGTAGCGCTGCTAAGTTTATTGCTACTATAGCTTTAGAAAACAGCATAGACGCTAATGTCTATAATTCTAAAAATGTATTTATAATAGAAACAATGGGAAGAGATACTGGTTGGTTAGCTGCTAGTTCTTGTGTTGCCACTATAAATGGAAAATCTGTAGTGGACTTTATATACCTTCCTGAAATTCCTTTTAATATTGAAAAATTTGTAAAAGATGTTAATAGAAAACTTGAAGAAAAAAATACCGCTGTAATAGTTGTCTCTGAAGGTATTAGAACTGCTGATGGATCTTTCTTAGGAGAAATGTCTTCAACTGGATTAGATAAATTTGGTCATGCACAACTTGGTGGAGTATGTAATTATCTTAAAAATTTATTAAAAGAAAATGGAGTAAAAAAAGTAAGAGCTATAGAACTTTCTACAATGCAAAGGTCAGCTATGCACTTTGCATCAGAAACTGACATTCAAGAGGCCTATGATATTGGTTCCTTTGCACTAGAGTATTCTAAAGAAGGCGAAAGTGGCAATATGGTTGCTATAAAAAGAATTTCTAACACTCCTTATAAGTCAGAACCTTTTGCACTTCACACATCAGAAGTTGCAAATAAAATTAAATATTTCCCTAAGGAATGGATAAATCTAGAAGGTAATAACGTTACTGTAGAAGCTTATAATTATACCTTACCACTTATTCTAGGAGAGTCAAAAATTGAATATGAAAATGGACTTCCAAAATATTATACTGTAAGATAATACTGAAAAGTTTAAATATATAATAGATGTGCTATTTAAAAATTTAAATTGAAAACATATAACCGCTTTTGATTATTTAAACATAAAATAATCAAAAGCGGTTTATTCTTAGCTTTCATATTACTAATTTATATTATTATAAATTAAAAATTTATTTAATTTTAACCTCTTTAATAAATTAAAGTTTTGCTGTTTCTTTTTGATTTTTTAGCTTTAAGTAAACATAAATTGGCATTCCTGCTACCGCTAATAAAACTACATAAAATGCTACTTTCAATCCTGATCCATAAATTGCCCATACTGCATATATTAATCCTATTATTGGTATTATACTCTTTTTTACTATTTGTTTTTTCGTTAAAGTTCCCTGTTTTCTCATAATAACCATGTCTGACATTATTGTGATTGCGTATATAGGCAAATATGTTAATGTTGCAATTAAAGTTATTATATTTAACGCTCCTACAAATCCATTAGAAAAGTTAAGAAGTAAAACTAAATTTGTAATTACTGAACTCAATATTAATGCTTTATATGGAGTTCCATACTTCTCATGACTAGCTGAAAATACTTTAGGGAATATTCCATCGCTACCAGCAGCATAAGCAATTCTCGCTGAAGAGAATATCCATCCTATGGCTGTTCCTGTTATTGATATAACTATTGATATATTAATAAAATTTATAATTCCTTTTCCAAAATATTGAGTTAATATGTCTGATATTGGAGCTGTACTTTTAGCTATTTCACTTTGTGGCATTGCACCCATTGCAAAAAAGCTTAGTGCTAAATAAAATAAACAGGCTAATAATATTCCAAAAATTGTACTCTTTGCTACATTTTTTCCTGGATTTTCAATATCCCCTGCTGCAATACTTGAAGATTCAAGTCCTATAAATGCCCATAATGTTACTGTTGCTGCTGTTGATATTGTATTTACCCCTTCACCACTTGGAAACATTGGTGTTATATTGTTTACGTCAAAATGAGTTCCAGCTACTACTATAAATATTAATAATATAGAAAGCTTAAATACAGTTATTATACTTGCTATATTACCTGTCAGTTTTACACCTTTTATATTTATAAGAGTTAATCCCCAAAGTATAGCTGAACAAAATAAAAATCCAACTAAATGATTATTAGCTATAATTGGGAAAACTGCACTAGAATAACTTCCTATTGCTATAATTACTGCTGCATTTCCTATAACTGAACCAGTCCAATACAGCCATGCATTTGTAAATCCAACGAATTCACCAAAGGCTTCTTTTGAGTATTCATAAGGCCCTCCAGTCTTTGGAATAACACTTCCCAATCTTGCAAAGCTTAATGCTATAAATACTGATCCTACTCCAGTCAAAAGCCATGCTATTAATGTTGAACCTGGTCCTGCTACATTTGCTAAAGTAGTTGGTAACATGAATATTCCTGAACCAATCATATTTCCTACAACTAGTGCAGTTGCTGCAAAAAGACCCATTTTCTTCTTTTGCGACGTGTTTGAGTTTTTCATCTTTTGTCCTCCTTGTTAATTTTCATTAGTTAATTGCAGCTAAATAGTACTACTTAACTATGCTATAAGTTTTTCAGCACATATAGCTATTTTCTTAGTATTAAAATATGTAATTTCATGTGGAATAATTAAATAAATTAATGTCAGTTACATTAAATATAGAACAATTCACTAAAATCTATATGTGGATATTGGGTAATATCTTCAATTAGTTCTGATTTAAAATTGAATCTATTATTACTCTCTAATATTAAAAAGCTTTACTTCTAAATGTGTCTAAAATCTAATAAAATTTAAGTTATAATATGATTGCTTATTATTGTTACAAAGTTTTTTAATACGGCTTGTCCACTATTGTAAGCTCTTAGTTTTAAATTTATAAAATAAATGCTTTAATTTTATATTCCATATTGATATTACATTATTTCACTTAACTTAATTAATAAAGTAAATGTTTTCATTTTTTCTTATTATACTTTGATTGCTTATTATTGTTATAAGCTTTTTTGAAACTCTTAACTTTTCATCTGTTTAAAATATTATGAAACATTATATTTTAAAAATTTATTTTGACAACTATTAATTTGTAAATATACTTTTAATAATCTGTTTTTAAACCTACTACTTTAAATTTAATTATTAAGATTAAAAAATCTTTCCTTTAAGATAATAAAAATGTTATAATGCTTCAGTCTATTATGTTTATTTTTCTAACTCATACTAAATCACATTATTTCTCAAAAGATATTATAGCATAATATTTTCTAACTTCAATTGATAATATGAAATTTATATAATAAATATTCATTTTTATTGTATATTTATTAATTTATGAAATACAGTATTGATTATTTTTTAAATGTAGTGAATCTAATAATTCTAATTATACCTATCTTAAATTCTTTCCAATATATATAAATTCAAAAACTATTTTTTATTATTAATTAGACTTTTCTTAAAATATGAAAAATTTTATTATACATAGCTTTTTTTATTTAAAAATATCCATCTACCATTTTACATTATCAACATTTTTTCGTCATAAGTCAACAAATTTATTACTTTTTCATAGCCTCCACATTTACCTTTTAATAACCACTGATTTTAATAAAAATTATCCTATGAGAAAGTAAGAAATTCAATACTTTGCAATTATTTTAATTTATCTATTACTATAAATTTCACCTAAGTAATTTAATATTTAATTACTAAAAATAAACTTTATAATAATATCCTTATATAATATTACAATAAAAGTAGCTATGGTTATAAAGGGTGTATAAGGAATAGTTTTTTTTCTACTTTCTCCCTTAGCTATCATGTATATACATATTATAGTAGCTAATATGTTAGCCAATGCAAAAATCAATATGCTGCTTGTTGCTCCTAGAAAGACTCCTATTATAATTGAAACTTCTAAATCTCCATATCCTATTACCTCTTTTTTATATATAGATTTAGTAACAAGAATCAATGCTAAAAAGATTCCCCCTCCTAATAGGGCACCAAGAATATAATCTTTAATAGGATATCCATTAATATATTCTATTATCATAAAGGCACTGCCTAAAATTATAGCCCCATAAGCAGTATTATCGTATACATATCTTGTATTAAAATCTATAACTCCAATTACAATTATGAAACATGATAAGGTATAAAGCTTTATCAATTGCAAGCATAATCCATATTTAATATACAAAAGTAAAAGCATAGTACCCGTTATCAGTTCTACGAATAAATTTTGAAAATTATATTCACAATTTTTTATTTTATTTTCTTCGTCATTTTTAATTGTTTCATTGATGCAAAAGTTTAAGAATTTCCCTAAAAAAATTCCAGTTATAAATATAAAGCTATATATTAATACCATGCTACCTCCACTTTTAATTACATGCTATTTCAAAAGTTTTAATATCTTTGCCTTCTGATACTTGTGTATCATTTTTTAGACTAGGATAAACCTGCCTAGTTCCCGTAAATATAAATATTTCTCCATCACTTTTTATATGAATAGAAAATTTATTTGGTAAATTATTATTAACTAAAGCTTGTTGTTTTATTTCTTCATTATTAAAATACTGTTTAACCACGGTTTCATCTATTTTAAGTACTGATTTTCCTTTTGATAATTCTGTATTTATTGCCATTGCTATATTTTTAGCAGTTGCTACATCTGCCTTTTGCTTAGCATTCTCCTGTATATTTCCGAATTTAGGTACAGCTATAAAAGCTAATATAGCAATAATTGATATAACCACTATTATTTCTATGAGAGTAAATCCCCCTCTTTTTTTCTTAGAATAACTCACTGTTTTACCTCCATTTTATTTATAGTACTCATTTAATTGTTATTATTGACAATTATAAGAATAAATAACATATTTTTTGCATTTTATATAATTATAACTTTGAAATTCTTATCAATATAAAAATTTTATATTGAGCCTTTCTAATATGAGCAATAAAAATAGAATGTTTTTTCGTAACAATAAAAAACATTCTATCATTCTTATAATTCTATTTATACAAATAAATCTATAAAACTTTCTGTACTAAATTCATACAGACCTTTAGTAGTTAGTTTAATTTCAGGAATCACTGGAAGTGATAAAAACGAAAGAGTTATAAATGGATCAAAATCCTGCTTTATTCCATAACTTCTTGCTATTCTATTAAGCCTTTTTACATTCTCACAAACGATATATGGTTCTTGAAATGTCATCAATCCTCCTATTGGAAGTGATAAGTGTGATATCAATTTGCCTTCAGAAACTATAACTATTCCTCCGCCTATAGTAATAAGAGAATTAACAGCTACCTCCATATCTTTATCATTATCGCCAATTACAATAATGTTATGAGAATCATGTGCAACAGTTTGGGCTATAGCACAATCTTTTAACCCTAATCCTTCAACATATCCTACAGAATATTTTTTACTTCTTCTATGTCGTTCAAATATTGCCAATTTTAAAACATCTCTACTATTTATTTTTGAAACATATCCATTTTCTGCTGAAATTTTTCTTATTTCTTTTATAGTCTCTAGAGATTGTGGTTTAACTTTTATCACATTAATTTCATTTCCTATAGCAGGAACTTTGAAATCATTAACTGATACAAAATCTAGGTTCATTGAAGTCTTAATATTATAAATAGCACTAGCCTTAGCATTTAATAATGGGTCTTTTCCATTTTTTAATACTCTTTTAATGTTTATTTGTTTAAGACTTTCAAAAATAACTAAATCCGCTTTATATCCTGGAGCTATAGCTCCAATGTTTTTTAATCCATAACACTGTGCTGCATTAAAAGTTGCCATTGTAAAGGCTTTAACAGGATCTATCCCCTCTCTTATGGCTATTCTCAAACAATTATCAATTGATCCTTCTTCCATTAAATCTTCTATATGTCTATCATCGGTACAGAATAAAAATCTATGGTAATTTTCATCTTTAATAGCTTTTAATAATGCTGTTAGATTCTTAGCTGCCGATCCTTCTCTCATCAATATATACATACCCTTTGAAATTTTATTTAAAGCATCTTTGTAATTTGAACATTCATGATCTGTCTTAACTCCACTAGTAATATAAGCATTTAATTCTATAGGAGATATTATTGGACTATGCCCATCTATAGGTCTGCCATTAAATGATTTAAGTTTACATAACATCTCCTCATTCTTATTTATAACTGACTTAATGTCCATTACCTCTCCTAATCCCAGGACTTTAGGATGGTCAGATAATTTTAGAAGTTCTTCGCAATTTAAAGTATATCCATTGTCTTCAAAACTTGTAGCAGGAACACAAGATGGCAACATAAAGTATATATCAATCATAGCATTTTCAGAATTTTTAAGCATAAATTCAATTCCCTTTATCCCCTCTACATTTGCTATTTCATGAGGATCTGCTATTACAGTGGTTACCCCATTTTTAATTGCTATTGAAGAGTATTTTTCTGGTGTTATCATTGAGGATTCAATATGAACATGGGAATCTATAAAACCTGGAGCCACATATTGTTCTGAACAATCGATTTCTATATCTCCCTCATAATTACCAATACCTATGATTGTATCATCACATATGCCTATATCTCCCTGTTCAATTTGTCCATTAAACACATTGATATAAAATGCATTCTTTAAAACTAGATTACACTTTACTTCTCCAAGACTCATCTCAATTTTTCCCTTTATTTTTTCCATCGCTACCCCTTTCTTATAACTAATTGTTATGATTTACATTTTCAATTGCGCCTATATAAGCTTTAATAATAGAGTCAGAATACTGTGGATTTAATTGTTTAATATATAAGCTTTCTTTAATTTTATTCATAATAATATTTATTACAGATTGCTTATATAAATAATCAACAGGTTTACCTTCTAATAGCAGCTCGACTTCATAAATTCGTATAGCCTTTTCATGCTCTATAGTAAAAGCTACATTGAATTTTTCTATTCTATTATTTTTATGCCTTAGATAAACAATACTGTCAATGTCTGGGGACAATGTTTTATTTTCGCTATTTATTCTAAAAAATCCTTTATATTTCCGTTTATTTAATAACTCTTCTACCTCTCTAAATGCATCTAATTTATTTTTTCTATTTGTTGATATATTAGTATTAGAAATCATTTTATATACCCCCTAAATATTTATGTAGTAACATATAAAATAATATGTAGAAGACTTATTATTTTTTAGATTATTACTATATTTATTACAGTATCTTATAATATATAACATAAAAATAATAAAAGCTGTAACTAAATGGATTAAAACACCATTTAGCTACAGCTATTGTTTTCAATAACTTTATAATCAATTTTCTCTTCGCATTTAACAATATTTTCTTCTTCAATAGAAGGAAATATATATTTATTCCAATTTACATATATATAAAACAAACTAACTACATCCTGCATATTGTATAGTAAAATTTTTTCTTTTTTATCTACAGGCATTCTATTAAAATATTCTTCATCTTTCATAATTTTACTAAAAGTTTTAGCTAAATTTGATCCGCTAATTATTTCACTTTCTCTTGTAATATTAAATTTACTTTCTAAATTTTTAAGTCCTATAGAAGTTTTCATAGATTTTTCGTAACATTTTTGTAAGTCTATATCTTTAAAATGCTCTTCTATTTTAAAATTTATCTTATGTTTCTCATACAAATAATTAATTACTGTAAAATCATTATTACCTGAAAAAGTTATTATATATTTCTTATTGTGCTCTTCAATCATAGTTTTAAAATAATCTTTTGATAATCTTAGAAGTTTTTTAAGTTCATATTTATTTTCGAGCATATATTGAGTTATTCTTAAAGAATTTTCATTCTCATCATAATATGCACTACCAAAAACCCCTATGCATATAGGCTTTTTATATACGTAATGCTCTAAATCAAAAAAAATAGCATCCTTAAATAAATCCTTTTTATCATTAAATATTAAACAATTCTCTTCCTTAAAATCCTCTACATAAATCACATTTTCTTTAATAATCACCATATCACTCTTTTCTAAATTAAAGTTACCAAAATAATTAATATATAATTCCTATTAAAATAATGGTAAATACAACATATTGATTATTATATCACATTCACCTATTTATTTTCTACAAATTATATACATGCAAAAACTTAAATTATCAGTATTTAAAAAACTTGCTATAACTTATTATTATTTCCAAATACTCTTTTAAATAACCTAATTTTCTAAAAAAATATTGACTTTTTCAATAAATAATCATATAATGATACTGATAATTGTTATCAACAAGAGGTGAAAATTATGAGCATTAATAATTTAAATTTAAGTAAAGCTGCTTATGTGGAAGTAAAAGACATGAGCATTAATGATTTAAAGCTAGGCGATATCGCTTATATACAAGGATTAAATTGTGATGAGAAATTGTCTAAAAGACTTTTAGCTTTAGGATTTATTGAAGGTACTAAAGTTATTATGAAAAAGGTTGCTCCCCTAGGAGATCCCATTATAATTAATTTGCGTGGAACGGATTTTGCTATAAGAAAAAAAGACGCAAGGAATATTTTTATAAAGATGGAGGGGAAAAATTAATGGTTACTGTTGCATTACTTGGTAACCCTAACGTAGGAAAAACAACTCTTTTTAATTCTCTTACAGGCTCTAACCAGTATGTTGGAAACTGGGCTGGGGTTACTGTTGATAAAAAAGAAGGTTACGTAGGAAAAAATGTTAAAATTGTAGACTTGCCTGGTATCTATGCTATGGATACATTTTCAAATGAAGAAAAAATCTCTAAACAATTTTTACAAAGTGATGAAGTTGATCTAATTGTAAACATTGTAGATGCTACAAATTTAGAAAGAAATTTATATTTAACTTCACAACTAACAGAATTTAAGAAACCAATGGTTTTAGTTGTAAATATGATAGATGTTGCTAAATCTAAAAATATCCATATAAATTTTGATTTACTTTCTAAAAAATTAGGAGTAAACATACTTCCTATTTCAGCTTCTAAATCAAAAGGTATTGAAGCCGTTAAAGAACTCCTAAACAGTAAAGATTTTAACAAATTGGATACAACAATAAATGTTAAGCATAATTTTAGTGGAATGAACGAATCTGAAGCATATGCTTATATAGAGAATATTTTAAATTCTTGTGTAGAATTACCAAAGACTAAAAAAGAATCTATAAGTGAAAAAATTGATAAGGTTGTATTAAATAAATTTTTAGCTTACCCAATATTTCTAGCACTACTATGGATTATATTTAAATTTACTTTTGAGTGGGTAGGTGCACCTCTTCAAGATTGGTTAGAAGGATTAATTACTGAAGATTTTGCAGGATTAGTTGGAGGACTTTTAGAAAATAGTAGTCCTTGGTTTAGTTCTTTAATAGTTGATGGTATCATTGGCGGTGTTGGAGGAATCATAACTTTCGTGCCAATTATATTAACTTTATTTTTGGGTATGTCTATATTAGAAGACAGTGGATATATGGCAAGAGCTGCTTTTATTATGGATAAGCTTATGAGAAAATTTGGCCTTTCTGGAAAAGCTTTCATTCCACTTATGATGGGATTTGGTTGTTCTGTTCCTGGAATCATGTCAGCTAGAACCCTTGAAAGTGAAAAAGATAGAAAGATAACTGCTCTAATACTACCTTTTATGTCCTGTAATGCTAGACTACCAATCTATGCACTATTTACCGGAGCATTATTTGCTAGTCACCAAACAGAAGTAGTATTTGGACTTTATTTACTTGGAATTTTAGTAGCATTTTTAGTAGCTATTATACTAAAAAATACTTTATATAAAAAAGGTGAAGAACCTTTTATAATTGAATTGCCTGAATATAAAGTACCTGAAGCTAAAACAGTACTTCATCATACTTGGGAAAAAGGTAAAGGTTTCTTAAAGAAAGCAGGAACAATTATATTTGCAATATCAGTTATTGTTTGGTTCTTACAAAGCTTTAATATGAGTGGTATGGCAGAAATTGATGAAAGCTTCTTAGCTTCTATTGGTAACTTTATTTCTCCTATATTTGCACCTTTAGGTTTTGGTACATGGCAAAGTTCTGTATCATTACTTACTGGACTTGCAGCTAAAGAAGTTGTTGTAAGTACAATGGGTGTGTTATATTCTGGAGAGTTAGAGGCTGCTATTGCAGCTAACTTTACTACTCTAAGCGCATTATCATTCTTAGCTTTCTCATTACTATATACTCCTTGTATTGCAGTAATAGGAGCTATGAAAAAAGAATTTGGTGGTAAATTCGCCTTCTTCTCTGCTGTTTACCAAATAGCAGTAGCTTGGATAGCTGCATTCCTTATATATAATATAGGAGGCCTTATATTTTAATTGAGGTGATAATATGATAGAAATCTTAGTAACAAGTGGTATTCTCATAACTTCAGCAGTTATATTATTTAAACAAATTAAGAAAAAAGGTAAAGGTGAATGTAACTGTGGAAGCTGTGCAGCAAAATGTCCTAACTACAAAGAAACAATTTCAATAAAAAAATCTAATCAATAAAAAGAGCATGACATGAGTCATGCTCTTTTTATTGATTAGATTTTTTTATGTAAACTGAATAATGAACTAAAGATAGTAAATAAATTACATGTCAAGAACACTCTTAATACGGGTGTGTTTTTTATATTAGCTGCAAACTTTAAGAAAGTCTTCCTTCATACATTATGAATAGTTCTCTATAAACTTTCCCCCAGTTTCTAAGTGGTAAATTCCATTTTTTTATGGCTCCAAAAGTTGCTAAGTACAATGCTTTAAGCAAAGAAGTGTCACTTTGAAATACGCTTTGCTGACGATTCAATCTACCATAAGTATTGTTAAGGATTTCAATAGCATTCGTTGCGTATATAACCTTACGTACATCAATTGAAAACTTAAATATAAGTTTATAACATCCTAATTAACTGACCAGCTTTTCATTTCATCGGGATAGTGTCTTTGCTATTTTTCAGTAACTTTAACTATATGAGCATGTCCTTGCTCTTCAGCTGGTGCATGATATATAGTTTTAAATCTGCAGCAAATTCTTTTTTACCTTTATAATAACATACTTCAAAGTATTACGAACTTAATGCACTATATATCGTTGATATTCAGTGTTAAGAAAAGCTACATTAATAGACTCCTTAATGCTTTCATTATAATCTTCTAATATTCTAAAATTATTATCATCAATTATTTTATTGAATATACATCTTCACGTCCATGATATAATAACCACTCCTTGTAATTATAAGTACATATAAATATAATATAATTATTTGTATATATCATATGTAACTACCTTAAGCATGTTCTAACTCATGACTGAAGTTACCATGGTTTCATCAAATAAAAAAATCTATTTTTCAAGTAATTCCTTATTAGATACTTGAAAAATAGATTTTTTATTTTTTATTTTGACTTAGTAGGCTTACATGAGCTATGGCAGTCACAACAGTCTCCGCCACAGCAATTACCATTTTTTTTATCTTTATAAACTTTGTATCCAACAAGAACAAATGATCCTAATACTAATGTACCAATTATAAATGTAGACATATTTATTATCTCCTTACGCGCTATGCACTAATATCCTCTACCTTATCGCCTTTTATATTAGTTGAATTAGAAAAATCCTTATAAGGTCTAAATAGCATATACAAGAATCCTGCTAATAGTACTAAAGCAACTAAAGTTCCAACTCCGAATCCTTTTCCTGTAAACAGTGATCCTAATTGATAAACTGTAAGTGCCACTACATAAGCTAACCCTGTTTGATATCCTACAGCTGCCCAAGTCCATTTAGCATTACCCATTTCACGTTTAATTGCACCAATTGCTGCAAAACATGGAGCACATAATAAGTTAAATAGTAAGAATGAATATGCAGATAGTTGTGTAAATGAGCCTTGTAGAGTATTCCAAATTTCTACACCATCTTCTGCTACTTCTCCAGCTCCGTATAAAATACCAAATGTACCAACTACATTTTCTTTTGCAATTAATCCTGAAATAGTTGCCACTGCTGATCTCCAGTCTCCCCATCCTAATGGATTAAATATAGGGGCTATTACTTTACCAATTGAAGCTAATATTGAATCTGGAGTTTCTACCATTTCTAATGACCAATTGAATGTACTTAAGAACCATATTAATCCACAAGCAAGGAATATTATAGTACCTGCTTTTTTAACGAAGGATTTTGATCTATCCCACATATGAATAAGCACACCTTTTGCACTAGGCACATGATATTTTGGTAATTCCATAACAAATGGAGCAGGTTCACCTGCAAAAGCTTTTGTTTTCTTTAAAATTATTCCAGAACATATAATAGCTGCAATTCCAACAAAATATGCTGAAGGTGCTACCCAAGCTGACCCTGGGAATAATGACCCTGCAATTAAAGCTATTATTGGCAATTTCGCAGAACAAGGCATAAATGTAGTAGTAATAATAGTCATTTTCCTATCTGATTCATTCTCAATAGTTCTTGATGCCATAATTCCTGGAACACCACAACCTGTTCCTATAAGCATAGGAATAAACGACTTACCTGAAAGACCAAACTTACGGAATATTCTATCCATTATAAAAGCTATACGTGACATATAACCACAATCTTCTAAAATCGCAAGACATAAAAATAATACCATCATTTGTGGTAAGAATCCAAGTACAGCTCCTACACCAGCAATAATACCATCAAGTATTAGTGAATTTAACCAATCAGCAGTTCCTATAGATGTAAGGAAGCCTTCTACTGCAGGAGGTATAATATCACCAAACAACACATCATTTACCCAATCTGTAGCGCCAGTACCTATTGTTGAAATAGATAAGTAATAAACAAGGAACATAACAGCTGCAAATATAGGTAATCCTAAAACTCTATTAGTAACTATTTTATCTATTTTATCAGAAGTCGTTAACTTAGATTTGTTTTTCTTAACTGCACATTTACCAATTATTCCACTTATGTAATTATAACGTTCATTAGTTATAATACTTTCTCCATCATCATCTACTTTATCTTCAAAACTAGTTACAATTGCTCCAACTTTATCTTTTGAAGATTTTGAAATATTTCCTTGTTCAATTGCCTTTTCATCATTTTCAAATAATTTTATAGCAAACCAACGTAAATGTTTTTTCGAAACTTGATTTTGAATTTCATTCTCAATGTCAGACAACACTTTTTCCACATCCACTGAAAAAGTATGCTCAATTGCATTAACTTTATGTGATTTAGCTAATTCTATTGCTTTATTAATTAATTCTTTACATCCGTCACCTTTTAAAGCGGATGTTTCAACTACGGTACATCCCATAGATTTTCCCAACTTGTCCTTATTGATGGTATCTCCATTTTTTCTGACAATATCCATCATATTTAAAGCTATTATAACAGGAATTCCAAGTTCCATTACCTGAGTTGATAGATATAAATTTCTTTCAAGGTTTGTACTATCTACTATGTTTATAATAATTTCTGGTTTTTCTGTAATAAGATAGTTTCTTGTTATAACTTCTTCTAAAGTATATGGTGAAAGTGAATATATTCCAGGCAAATCTATTACTTTTACATCTTTATGTTGTTTTAATTTACCTTCTTTTTTTTCTACAGTTACTCCAGGCCAGTTACCTACATACTGTGAACTTCCAGTTAAATAATTGAACATTGTAGTTTTACCACAGTTAGGATTCCCTACAAGAGCAATTCTTATATTTTCCATTTTATTCCCCCCTAAAAGGATTATAATTTATTTTTTTACTCTACTTCTATCATTTCTGCATCTGCTTTACGAAGTGTTAACTCATAATTTCTAACATTTACTTCTATTGGATCTCCTAAAGGTGCCAATTTACGAACAAAAATTTCAACCCCTTTAGTTATTCCCATATCCATAATTCTTCTTTTTATAACTCCTTTTCCATGAAGTTTTACTACAGTTACTTTTTGTCCACACTCAACATCTTTTAACGTCATCATAGATAATTCCCCTCTCTAAATAATAATTCTATTAGCCATACTTTTACCAATAGCTATTCTTGAATCTTTTACGTTTATTATCATATTTCCTGATATCTCTGATATGACAGTAACGCTTTCTCCTTCTACAAAACCTAACTTTGCAAGAAATTGCCGCACATTGTCTCTACCTGTTATTTTCTTTATTTTATTTATTTCACCCTCTCTTGCCATAGCTAATGTCATAACACTCACCTCCTCTTAGGGCAGTTATTCAAAATCAATATTTTTGTTCTAAATATTTTATAAAATATCCTGTTTTTAAAGTTTGACCTATTAAGTTATTAGCTAGAGTATTATACTATCAGATTTTTCCTATGTTAGTTTAATCTAACCATTGTGCAAAATAGATAAGTTAACTCTGCTACTTTGTTAACTTTAATACAATCCTATTATATCATTATTGATAAAGATTTTCAATAAGTATTGAAAATCTTTATCAAAATAATAACTTTCTTTCATATATCTGGGTCCGTCTCATTAGCAGTTAAAAGCCGTTGATGCATGGATTTTTTATTCCTTTACGAAAATATATGGTGATGTAAAAAATGGCAAACTTTATCAATGCACAATTCATAATTCAGAAAGAAATTATTTTTATCAAAATAATTTCTTTAATATATTTCTAACTAGTAATACAAGTGCTAGTTATGTGGCGAACACTGTTCGCCGCTACAATTAATAAATTTTAAATTTTTCAGCGATTGCTGAAAAATATCTACAATTTTCCATTGTCAATCGTCAATTCTCAATTGTTGAATGTGAATTGTGAATTAGAAAAAGGAGTTCGATGAACTCCTTTTTTATTGATATATTATACAAATTCCCCCATAGATTTATTTATCTTCATTTTATAAGTTGCTATACTTAAAAATGCTAGAGTGAATAATATTAATATAGCTATATTGGGAATTAAGGCTTTAAAATGTAAATTACTCTGTATTTTTTCTATTCCATCTATAACATAGCTTTGAGGCATTAAAAAAGAGATTTTTTTAAATATTTCTCCCCTACTGCTTATAGGCCAAAAACATCCTCCTAACATACAACTAGGGACTACTATAAAGTTTGTAATTCCTCCTATTGACATTGAAGAATTTGCAAAAGATATAATTAGAACTCCAAGAGATACTACAACAGTACCAAAAGCCATCATTAATATAAAGAAATTTAAATAATTTGTGTTAAGTTTTATTATTTTTATTAAAATTAATATTACTATAAATAGCTGAAAGCCTATAATTAATAGATTGGTAAACATATTCCCAAGTATATACTGTCTTGAAGAAAAAGGCGCTACACATATTCTGTAATAGGTTTTTTCTCTCTTCTCCTTTATTATAAGCTTAGAAATATTTATAGATGTATACATTAAAAACATTATAAATATTCCCATAGAATTTGTCGTAAAAACTTTTTTAGCAGTAATATCTTCTGTAGTTTTTCCCTCTAATGACAATTTTCCATTAAATTTATACCCTTTATATATATCATAAAATTCTTTGTTATTTTTACTTATCTCACTTATTATCTTTAAATTTTCTATATACATATTTATATAATTTTTAATCCATACTGTTATATCTTGACCTTTTATAGTTAAAATTTCTATGTTTTTAGGTTCATTTTCTATAATACTATTTTCAAAGTCTTTTGGAATTATTATAGCATAAGAAATTTCACCTTTAGTAACTTTATCTTTTACTTCACTCTCCTCTATACTTAATAGACTGAATCTTTTAGTATTTTCTAAATAACTTATCATATCTTTAGATAAAGTCTCATTATCTTTATTTATAACTCCTATATTATATATTGGTATTTTACTTGAAAGCTGAATAAATAATAAAAACAATAAACTAAATATAGGAAGTAGTACATATGTGAATATAGAAGACTTCTTTTTAAATATGATTTTAAAATTATTTTTTACTATAAGGAAAGAATTTCTCATGTTAATCCTCCATTCTTTTAAATAGCATCATTGATATTAAAAATAATATTGCTGCAATACCAAAATTTAATGCTAGAGTACTATAAAATTTTGAGTAATCATTTGCATAAATTACGCTAAAGATACTATTATTTGTCCATCTAACTGGTGAAACATTAGCTAGTTTCATTAAGAATTCACTATTAAGGCTTTCTATAGACATATAGCTTCCACCTAAAAAACATAATAATACCAATAATATATTTAAAATTCCTTGACACTTTTCTCCTGGAATCATTAGAGACATTGCACATCCAATAGATATAGCTAATATCCCTAGTGATGCTATAATTAATATTACGCTTATAAAATCTTCTCCAAAATTTATATTAAATAAATATTTAAGCACAGATATTACTATAGTAAACTGAATACAATTCACTATAAATGCTCCTATTGTCATTGCAATAAACAAATTAAGTCTATTTATTGGAGCAATTATAAGTCTATCTAAAGTTTTACGATATCGTTCAGTATTAATTATAGACATTCCACCCATGGCACAATACATTACCATCATCAATAGCATCATTATTCCATAGTAATCTTTCGCAGAAGGACCTTTTAATTTATCTAAAGATTTTACTTCTACATAGTTATGGCTTTCAGCCTTACTTACCTCACTTACTTTTACCAAATTTTCATTAGTAACTTTATTTATCTCTATAAGAATATTAAATCTTTCTACAAAAGAATTTAGAACCAATTCCATTAATGATCCTTCAATATTATAATTTTCATTCTTATATATAATTATTTTATCTTCATTAACTTTAAGGTGAATATAAGCAGAGAATTTATTATTTTTAATTTGTTCTATGCCTTCTTCAAAACTATAAATTTCCTTTTTATCTATATTATTTAATTCTTTTATCATAGTTTCAAAGGCTTTAGATGTTTTTCCTTGTCCTTCTATATAATATATTACAGGTTTCGAGTTAAAAACTATTTCATTTTCTAAATCACCACCAGTAGCACTCCCTAAAATTGCCGTTAAAAATATGGGAAATAAAATCATTGATATCATATTTGTTTTATCTCTTAAATGCTGTTTCATTTCCTTAACTATAATACTAATAGTTCTCACTAATACCACTCCTCTTAATCTCTAAGCTTCCTACCAGTTAAGTTTAAAAACACATCTTCTAAATTGGGTAATACTGTATTTATTCCCCTTATAGAAATATTATTATCTACAAAAACTCTCACTATCTTATCCATGTTTATCATATCTTTATTAATCTCAAAAACAACAATGTTCTCTTTAATATCAATATCATTAATACCATTAATATTTTTAAGCTTGTTAATATCTATACTATCTACATTAGCAACCTGAACTTTTATATAATTGTAATCAGTAATCAGTGCCTTTAACTCTTCCTTAGTTCCTTGAGCTATTAATTTTCCATGATCCATTATGCCAACCTTACTACATATTTCCTCTACCTCTTCCATATAATGCGAAGTATATATTATGGTACTGCCCATTTTATTAAGTTTTTTTACAGAGTTTAATATGTGCTTTCTTGACTGAGGATCAATTCCTACTGTCGGTTCATCCATTATTATAATTCTAGGTTTATGCACTATAGAGCAAGCTATATTTAGTCGTCTACTCATTCCCCCTGAAAAGTTTCTACAGGGTTCTTTAATTCTATCTATAAGTCCTACAAATTCTAATGCTTCTAATGATTTTTTTTCTAGTTCTTTACCTTTTAATCCATATAAACTACCAAAAAACTTTACATTTTCTAATGCTGTAAGTTCCCAATATACCGCTATACTTTGAGGTACAAGTCCTATATTTTCCTTGATAAAATTTACATTTTTCTTTATATCTTTTTCTAATATCTTTATTTCGCCCATATCACTACTTATAAGTCCACAAATCATATTTATTGTGGTACTTTTTCCTGCACCATTTGGTCCTAATAGTCCGTAAATTTCCCCATCTTCTATTGAAAAATTTATATTGTCAACAGCAGTCAAATCCTTAAATTTTTTAATTAAATTATTTACTTCTAAAACCTTCATATCAANNTTGACTATTGACTATTGACAATGGACAATTATGGATATTTCTCAGCTACCACTGAGAAATTTAAAGTTTATTAATTGTAGCAGCAGACAGTGTTCGCTACATAACTGGCAATTGTATATTGCTAGTCAAAAAATTCGTTTAAAGAAATTATTTTACCTAAAAATAATTTCTACCTTAATTTTCAATTCTCCATAGTCAATTCTCCATTGTATAAATTGTGCATTGCTTAAAGTAATCCTTTTAAATAATATATAGCAATTTGAGTTCTATGATTGAGGCAAGTTTTATCTAATATGGAGGAAATATAATTTTTAACCGTTCCCTCAGATATATACAAATTTAATGCTATTTCTTTATTGGATAAGCCTTCGGAGATCAATTTTATAATTTCTCGTTCTCTTCCAGTAAATTTATTATTTTCAGTAAAATTAGCTTGATTTTCTTTATCATGGCTTATTATTTTATTTATAATAGTATCTTGAAGTACTATATTTCCATTAATAACTGTATATATAGCATTTTTAATTTTCTCTGGAGAATTGTTTTTAAGCAAATATCCCATAGCCCCATATTTTAGTGCATCTTTTATATATTCATCTTCATCAAAAGTAGTTAATATCAAAGTCTTTGTGCTACATTTTGATACAATCTCTTTTAAAGCCTCTACACCATTCATAACAGGCATTCTAACATCTAACAGCGCAACGTCTATATCACCCTTTAAACAAGCTTTAACAGCCTCTAAACCGTTACTAGCAGTGGCTACAACTGTAAATTTCTCATCCATATTTAAAATAATCTTTAAACTTTCTCTAATGAGTTCATCATCATCTGCTATTAAAATTTTAACACTCATAATATCCCCCTAAATATCAATAGGAAGTAGTGATATTACAGAAAAACCATCACTTCCATCAACTATAAGCTTTCCACCTATACTTTCACATCTTTCCTCCATTCCCCTTATTCCCATACCCTTATTTATTTTCTTTACTCCTATTCCATTATCCTTTATTTCTAATTTTATAAGTTTATTATTAATTACAGATATGTTTATTGTTATTTTATTAGCTCTGGAATGTTTTAAACTGTTGGTTATGGATTCTGTAATATTATCATATATAATTTTCCAATGAATAAAAGAAGCCTTATCTATATAGTTATCATGAAACAAAATAACTTCAACATCGCTACTTCTTCTTATTTCTTCTATCAATAACATTATTTTGCTAATACCTATTTGCTCTTTTTCTGGTTTAATTTCTTTCAATGTATTTCTTATATTATCCATTCCATCTCTTAACTTATCAATGGTATTACCAATAAGAGCTTTAGCCTTTTTTATATCCTTATCTAAAAGTAAATTTGCTGCTTCTAATTGAAATACAGTACCAGAGAGAGTATGTCCTAATTCGTCATGAATTTTCTGGGATATATTATTTCTCTCTTCTAATGTAAAAGTATATTTTAACTGGGATTCAAACTCCTCTTGTCTATATATTTTATTTTTCAAAGTTTCATTTTTATTCTTTAAAGTAATTATGTCTTTTACTAACTGTTCTATAGAATTAGTAAAATGATTTAATACGTAATATATAAGATACATAATCAAAGTTATAAAGGTATATATCTGGATTAAATCATTAGGTAATACTAGTAAAATAATTAAAGCAATAAATACTTTTATATGTGGATAACTATTTATTTTAATATTTGTATATAAATTTAATGGTAAAAAAATAACTGTCTTATTATCTACATAAAAATACCCAAAATAAATTAACATAAACTTAATTAAAGTTAATATAAGATAAATGCTTTTCTTATGAAATATACTTTGTCCCATTGTAATAATAATATAGACTAATATAAAACCTACAGATAATATGCCAAAGTTAAAATTATTTATAATTTCTAAAATATAATATACTATTAATATAAACTCACTTATAAGCAAATAAATATCCATATTAAAATTCAAGCCCCTTTTATATATTTTATTTAAGACATCTTAAATTTACCTAATAATACTTTATTTTACATAACTAATATAACTATTATAAAAAATTTATATTATTAACACAATAAAATACAATAATATTTTATTTGATAATGATTTTCACTTGCATTTAGTTTTTTCATATGTTATTATTAAAAAGAAGAGCAAATAATATAAAATCATATATAAAATGGGTGTTCAAAGTTTATATTATAAGATTTTTTAAAATTTGCATTGTCCATTAATTACATCCAAATCTTCTAAATATACACATAAAAGGAAGCATAAAGCTCTGCTTCCTTTTATGTTTTTTGCAGTTCTTAACTTTTCAACTTTTATTAAAATTTTATATATTAAAGTGATTTATACAAAAATTAAGGTTGTTATACTTTTAGTATAACAACCTTAAAGCCTTTATAGATTTATTAATCTAAATCTATATTTTTTTCAATAGATTACTTAGAATAATATTCTATAACTAATTGTTCAGTTATTTGTATTGGAACTTCACTTCTATCAGGTATTTTTAAAAGTTTTCCAGAAAAACCTTCCATGTCTTTCTCTAAGTATGGTAAATGTCCTATTAAGGTAGATTCAAAATTTTCCTTAAACATTTCATTTTTTCTTGATGCTTCTTTTAAAGTAACTATATCTCCTACTTCAATTCTATAAGAAGGTATATCTACCTTTTCTCCATTTACCAAAAAGTGACCATGATTAACCATTTGTCTAGCTTGGCGAATAGAGTTTGCAAATCCTAATCTATAAACTATATTATCTAGTCTACATTCTAGCATTTTTATAAGTGCTTCCCCTGGAATTTCTTTATTTCTCTTAGCATCTTTAATAGCTTTTTTAGCATATCTACTAAATTGCTTTTCAAGTACTCCATAGTAAGCTCTTAATCTTTGCTTCTCTAAAAGTTGAACACCATAATCTGATAATTTT
This sequence comes from Clostridium sp. UBA2485, assembly GCF_002341865.1. Taxonomy (GTDB): domain Bacteria; phylum Bacillota; class Clostridia; order Clostridiales; family Clostridiaceae; genus Clostridium_J. The sequence continues at coordinate 76,776 of NZ_DDOV01000035.1, forward strand.
TTATCAGCTCTAGAAGTTCCTCTCACTGCCCTTTCCATTGCTTTAGGATGACCTGCAACATTTAGTCCTAATCTCCTACATAATTTAAAGCGTGGTCCCATCATTTTTGCCATATAAATTTACCTCCAATTTTTTGGTTTGCCGCGGTATAATTTAAATGCCAAATATATTATACAATAATAAATACCAATTGAAAATAGTTTTCAATAAAAAATATATTTTTTTATATAACTTTTTTTATATAACACTAACAATTGTATTGCTAGTAAAAAATTCATTAAAGAAATTGGTTTTAATTAAACTAATTTCCACCATAATTGNNATTGTCAATTGTCCATTTTCAACTCTCCATTGATTACATTTTATCTACTACTTCTAATCCTATTAAACCTAATCCATTTTCTAGAACTTGAAGTGTAGATTTAACTAAATTGATTCTAGCATTCTTTGTACCTTCATCTTCTGAATTTGCGATATTATGAGCATTGTAAAATTTATTAAACGCCTTAGCTACTTCTATACAATATCTTGTAACTACAGAAGGCTGCAGTTTTTCTAGGGCATTATTTATTGCATTTTCAAAGTTTCCAAGCTCTTTAGCTAATTCAAATTCTTCTTTAGAATTTAGCTTACCATAATCCACTTCCCCAGTTACTTCTTCTCCTACTTTTCTTAATATACTCTTACCTCTTGCATAAGTATATTGAACATACGGTCCTGTTTCACCTTCAAAGCTTAGCATTTCATCCCAGTTGAATACTATATCTCTTTCCCTTGAATTTTTTAGATAAGTAAATACTATTGCACCAATACCAACTTTTTTAGCTACTTCATCTTTATTTTCAAGATCTGGATTTTTTTCATTTATTATCTCTAAGGTTTTAGCCACTGCTTCATTTAATAAATCTTCAAGGAATACTACATCTCCCTTTCTTGTTGAAAGCTTTTTATCAGCAAAACGTACTAATCCAAATTCAACATGAATACAATCATCTGCCCAATCATGGCCCATAAGCTTAATTGTAGTAAATACTTGTTTAAAGTGAAGTGCTTGATCCTTAGCAACTACATATATATTTTTATAAAAATCATAAGTCTTCTTTCTATAAAAAGCTGCTGCTAAATCACGAGTTGCATAAATTGTTGCTCCATCGGCCTTTTTAACTATGCATGGTGGCATATTATATTCATCAAGCATTACTACTTTGGCACCATTACTATCAGTAAGTAATCCTTTTTCATTTATTTCCTCTATAACAGCATCCATTTTATCTGTATAGAAACTTTCTCCATCAAAAGAATCAAAATTAACATTTAGGATTTTAAATAATTTATCAAACTCTTTTAAGCTTAATTCTTTAAATCTAGTCCAAAGTTTAACTTCTTCTTCATTTCCTTCTTCTAATAGTCTGAAGTGTTTTCTGCCCTCATCTTCAAGTGCTGGATTCTTTTCTGCCTCATCATGGAATTTAACATAAACTCTTAACATTTCTTTTATTGGGTCACTTTCAAGAGCTTTTTCATCACCCCAGTTATTATAGGCATATATTAATTTTCCAAACTGTGTTCCCCAGTCTCCAAGGTGATTAATTCCTATTGCATTATATCCATGAAAGTTAAATAATTTGTATAGAGAATTTCCCAGCATTGTTGTAAATAAATGTCCAACGTGGAATGGCTTTGCAATATTAGCAGAGCAATATTCAACTATTACATTTTTACCTTCTCCATTATCATTTGAACCATAATCTTGTTTTTCATTTAATATTTTTTCAATAATATTTTTAACAAAGCTTTCTTTATTAACGAAGAAGTTTAAATATGGTCCAAAAGCTTCTACCTTTTCAAAGTTTTCATCTACTATTTTTTCTTTTAGTTCAGTTGATATCATATTAGGAGCTTTTCTCATAGTCTTTGCTAAACTAAAACAAGGAAAGGCAAAATCCCCCATTTCTGGCTTTGGTGGTATTTCTATTAATTTTTCTATATTTTCCTCATCAATTTCTATATGCTTACACAATAATTTAGCTATATAATTTTTATAATCCATTATTAGACCTCCTATAACATATTAAGTTATTATTTTCTATTAAAAATAAAATTATAACTTAATAAATCAATATTTCATTTATTTTTTTTACATAAAAAACCCGTCTCTAAAATAAGAGACGGGTGTAATATCCGCGGTACCACTCTAGTTGACAAAAGTCCACTCAATATTTTAACGCTTTTAGCGACAAACCCTATGCAAATAATTAATAAATTTTATAATTAAAACTTATTTATTCTTTCAGGTAGCTTCTCCAAGGTTCTCTTCCTATCTGATTATTAGATGCCTCTATGTTACCATTTTAGCTTCTTATCTTCTTACAGAGCTTCCACCATGCCTCTGCTCGCTTTAAAGTTTATAAGAAAGTACTGTCCTCTTCACAGAATTTTAATATTAAATTATGTTATATATTATATCCAATTTTTAAATTTTGTCAACAAAATAACTAGTTTATTTATACATTTCTGCAACTTTCCCTTGAACTTCCTCATTTTCTAAATACTCATCATAAGTCATTGCTCTATCCATGATTCCTTTAGGAGTTATTTCAATTACTCTATTCGCAACTGTTTGTATAAATTGATGGTCATGAGATGTAAATAATATAGTTCCACTAAAATTTATTAGACCATTATTAACTGCTGTAATAGATTCAAGGTCTAAATGGTTAGTAGGTTCATCTAAAATTAATACATTAGCAGAGCTTAACATCATTTTAGATAACATGCAACGAACTTTTTCCCCTCCAGATAGAACAGAAGCTTCTTTTAGTGCTTCTTCTCCTGAAAATAACATTCTTCCTAAAAAACCTCTTATAAAACTTTCAGATTTTTCTTCCGAAAATTGTCTTAGCCAATCTACTAAATTCAAATTACACTCATTAAAATATTCAGAGTTGTCCTGTGGAAAATAAGCTTGAGATGTAGTAACACCCCACTTAAATTCTCCATTATCTGCTTCCATTTCCCCCATAAGTATTTTAAATAGTGTAGTTTTTGCTATACCATCTCCTAGAAATGTTATCTTATCACCTTTATTAACCATAAAACTAACATTATCTAAAATTTTAACGCCATCTATAGTTTTACTTAAATTTTTAACTTCTAATAAATCATTTCCTGCTTCTCTTTCTGGCTTAAATCCAACAAAAGGATATCTTCTTGAAGATGGACTAATATCTTCTAGAGTAAGTTTATCTAATTGTTTCTTTCTACTTGTAGCTTGCTTAGCCTTTGAAGCGTTAGAACTAAATCTAGCAATGAAAGCTTGAAGCTCTTTAATTTTTTCTTCTTTCTTTTTATTTTGATCTTTGGACATTTGAAGAGCTAATTGGCTTGATTCATACCAAAAGTCATAGTTTCCTACATAAAGCTGAATTTTTGCAAAATCTATATCAGCCATGTGAGTACAAACTTTATTTAAAAAGTGTCTATCGTGAGAAACGACTATAACTGTTCCTTCAAAATCAAGAAGAAAATTTTCAAGCCATTTAATAGATTTTACATCTAAATGGTTAGTAGGTTCGTCCATTAATAGTATATCTGGCTTTCCAAAAAGAGTTTGTGCTAATAGCACTTTAACTTTCTCTGATCCATTTAAGTCTTTCATTAATTTATAATGTAATTCTTCATTTATTCCTAATCCATTTAATAGTGTAGCTGCTTCACTTTCTGCTTCCCAACCATTAAGTTCTGCAAATTCGCATTCAAGTTCTGAAGCTCTTATACCATCTTCATCAGAAAAATCTTCTTTAGCATATAATGCATCTTTTTCTTCCATAATTTTAATTAATCTTTGATGACCCATAATAACAGTTTTTAAAACTTCTACTTCATCGTAAGCAAAGTGGTCCTGCTTTAATACTGCTAGTCTTTGTCCTGGAGTTATTGAAACTTCTCCTGTATTAGCTTCTAGCTCTCCAGATAATATTTTCAAAAATGTAGATTTACCTGCACCATTAGCACCTATAACTCCATAACAATTTCCTTCAGTAAATTTTATATTAACATCTTCAAACAGCTTACGTGCACCGTATCTTAAGCTAACATTAGTTGCTTGTATCATATGTTATTACCTCCAATTTATTATTCTTTTTATTACATTGATAACTATAAATTTATTTAAAATAATTATTTTTTTACTTTCACTTATTTATGTATAGATAATCTTTATAAAACGCAAGTCCTATTATATCATATAATAGGACTTTAAACTAATAAATTTCAGTATATATTATTATTTAAATTTTTTCTCAGAAGTTTTCTTATTTTTTGCTTCTTTATATGTTTTTTCTTTACTATTTTTATTATTATTCTTAAATTTAGTTTTTGGTTTAGACGTTATACCTTTATCTTTCTTTATAAACTGTTTTTCTTTAGGATTAATAATTTTACCATAATATATGTCTTTTAAATCAATATTAATTTTAAATTTATTTTTATATTGAGAAATAATAATTTCTTCTCTTTCTGTTACTATTGATATGGCTACGCCTCTTTCATTACCCCTTCCACATCTTCCTACCCTATGTATATAATCCATTGAGTTTTCTGGTAGATCTAGATTTATAACATGGGTGACACCTTTAATATCAAGACCTCGAGAGGCCAAATCAGAAGAAACTAATATATTAGATTTACCATTAATAAAAGCATCCATAGCTTTTTTTCTATCACTTTTAAAAGATGTACCATGAATTGATTCAGCTTTTAGTTTATGATATCTAAGCTTCTCTGCCATTATTTCAATCTCATCACTTTTATTAATAAATACTATTGCTTTTCTAGGATTTAAAGCTGCTACTAATTTTCTTACCATAAGAATTTTATCTCTTCTATCGCAAACAAAATATATATGATCAATATTTTTATTTGTTACATTTTCTACTTCACTTTTTATAATAATAGGTTCCTTCATCATTTCCTTTGAAAAATTAATAACTTCTTCTGTTAAAGTTGCTGAAAAACATAAGACTTGCCTTTCTCTTAGAGTAGTCTTTATTACAGCTTTTGTATTTTCTATGTTGTTTATATCTAATAGCTTATCGCATTCATCTATAATTATAGTTTTTATTGTGTGACCAGAAATCTTCTTCATTTTTATTAATTCCAATATTCTTCCAGTAGAACCAACAATTATATGGGGTTTTTCTTTTAACTTTTCTACTTGACGCTTAATATTTACATTTCCAATTATAACTGAAGAGGTTATATTGTAATTACTATTTTTAGACAAAGTATCTACTACTTTTTGTACTTGTACTGCTAACTCGTGGGTAGGAGTTAATATTATAGCTTGATTTTCTCTTTTTGAAGCATCAATTTTTTGAAAAAGAGGTAACAGATAAGCTAAAGTTTTTCCACTACCAGTTTCTGATTGTGCAACTACATCTTTATTGTCAGATATATATGGTATAGATTTCTGTTGTATTTTTGTTGGTATCCTTATTTCTTGTACACCTAAACCCTTAATTATATTTTCACTTATATTTAAATCACTGAAACTATTTATCATCTTTCTCTCTCCTTAAGCTTTCCTATAAGGCATCTGAAAGAAAATAATAGATCAAAGATGTTAGTATATTTTTTATCAGACAAGGCGTTAGGCTCTGCTCATAGTGGCGCTATGGGCTGGTTCTGACGACGTAGTATGATGGAAAATAGGCTAATATACTGGTCTATTATTTTTTTGAAGATGCCTAACTTTGTAAACTACATAAGTATACAGGAAAAAATATTAAATTGAAATAATTTTAACTTTATTATTAGTATTATTTAAATTTACTTATTATAAACATATTGAAATTTCATATGTCTTATAGAACATAAGTTTGATATTTAAAATTTCTTATGATATAATTTCTCTAAGAAATGAGGTGGTTCTATGGCTGATATTAAGAATAATAAACAAATTGAAATATATGAATTTTTAAAAGAACAAATATCCACAAAAGGTTATCCGCCTTCTGTTAGAGAAATATGTGAAGCAGTAAATTTAAAATCAACCTCTACGGTTCATGGTCATCTATCTCGTCTTGAAAAAAAAGGACTTATAAGACGTGATCCTACTAAACCTAGAGCAATAGAGCTTTTGTTAGACTCTCCAATAAAAAAAGAGTTAATAGATATTCCTATAGTAGGTAAAATAACTGCTGGCGAGCCTATACTTGCTCATGAAAGTATTGAAGATACATTTTCTATGCCAATAAATTTTATAAAAAATAGAAATGATCTTTTTATATTAAAAGTTTCTGGAGAAAGTATGATTGAGGCTGGAATATTTGATGGTGATTTGGCGATTATAGAAAAAACTTCTGTAGCTAATAATGGTGATATTGTAGTAGCTCTTATCGAAAATGAGGCTACAATTAAAACTTTTTATAAGGAAGATGGCTATATAAGACTTCAACCCGAAAATGCTTCGATGAATCCAATTTTAGTAAAAAATTGTACTATTCTCGGAAAGCTTGCAGGGCTATATAGAAAGTATTAATAAAAGCGTGACAAAATGTCACGCTTTTATTATGCAAATATTTTCCCTAATGCAATTAATATTCCTGTTTTAGCGTGGTCAAAAGTCAATCCACCTTGAAGATATGCTATAAATGGATCTCTAATTGGAGCATCAGCAGATAACTCTATTGAAGAACCTTGAATAAAGGCACCTGCCGCCATTATAACTTGATCACTATATCCTGGCATATCCCACGGCTCACATTCTACAAAAGAATCTATTGGTGATCCTGCTTGAATTCCTTTGCAGAATTTTATTAATTTCTCTTTATCATTAAACTTAATTGCTTGAATTATATCGCTTCTTTCATCATTATACTTTGGCAGAACCTCAAAACCTGCTAATTCCATAATTCTAGCACAAAATATTGCTCCTTTAACTGCTTCAATAGCAATATGAGGTGCTAAGAATAATCCTTGGAACAGTGTTCTCATTACTCCAAAGGTAGAACCGCATTCTCCACCTATTCCTGGTATAGTTAACCTATATGCTGCTTGATTTACGTACTCTTCTTTTCCAGCTATATATCCTCCAGTTGGAGCTATACCTCCACCAATATTTTTAATAAGCGAACCTGCTACCAAGTCTGCTCCTACATCTGTAGGCTCGATAATCTGTATAAATTCACCATAACAATTATCTACGAAACATATTATATCTTTATTTATTTCCTTAACTGCTTTAATTATCGGTCTTATATCTTCTACTAATAAGGAATTTCTCCAGCCATAACCTGTTGATCTTTGAATATGTACTAATTTTACAGTATTATCTTCTCTTAATATAGATTTCATAGCTTCTATATTAACTTTTTTATTTTCTCCCAAATCTATCTGTTTATAATTTACACCATACTCTTTTAATGAACCTATATTTTCCTCTTCACTAATTCCAATTATGCTATGAAGAGTATCATAAGGTGCTCCACAAACACTAACCATTGTATCACCAGGCCTCAAATTTCCAAATAAAGCTGCACCAATAGCATGAGTGCCATTAACAAAGTGAGGTCTAACTAAAGCAACTTCAGTATTAAATACTTTAGCATAAACTTTATCTAATGCATCTCTTCCTATATCTCCATATCCATACCCAGAAGAATTAGTAAAATGCATATCACTTATTCTTTCCTCTTGAAGTGCATTTAAAACCTTAAGCTGATTATATTCTCTTATTTCATCTAATTTTTCAAATTGTGGTTTTACATCTTCTAATGCATTTTCATAAAGCTCTAAAAGCGTAGAATTTATATTATATTTTTTCATTAGAAACTCTTTAGTTATATCTATCATAATTCATATCTCCTTATACAAAAACTACCTTCATAATACTAACATAGTAAATAATAATAATCAAATCTCAATAATTTACTTGAATAAGAGTTTTATGAGCTAAGTCATATTAAAAAATAGTCAGTATAGCGTAAAATATACATAACTTTTGACTAGTTATTTTCTTTAGTATGCCTAAAATAAAATATACCTAGATTTTTTAATCTAAGTATATTTTATGTATTTAATCTTCATTAGAATTTTCATTTGAACTATTGAATAAAATTGGTCTTAGAGGAGTAATTGTTGATATAGCATGTTTATAAATTAACATTTGTTTTCCATCAGAATATAAAATAACTGTAAAGCTATCAAAACCAGTAACATTACCCTTTATTTGAAATCCATTTGTTAAATGTATTGTAACTGGCACTTTGTTTTTTCTAGCACCATTCAAAAATATATCTTGTAAATTATTTGTAGATTTACTCATTAAAAACACCTCCGTAAATATAATTAACTTATTCTATGAATAATTATAAAATCCTTTTATTTGGGAAATTATTTAGTTTTAATTATTCATTAATATTTTTCTTTTAAAATCTTCTTCGATAAACTTAGCAACTTCATCATCATTATTGAACCTATCTTTGTCTACCCAAACTACTCTAGGATCTTTTCTAAACCATGTAAGCTGCCTCTTAGCATAATTTCTACTAAATTGTTTAATCATATCAATAGATTTTTCTAAAGATATCTCGCCTTTTAAGTGATATAGTAGTTCTTTATACCCTATTCCTTTCATAGATTGCATATCTTCAGTATACCCTTTGTTTTTTAATGCAATTACTTCTTCTAAGAGTCCTTTTTCCATCATAATATCTACTCTTTTATTAATTCGTTCATAAAGCTTTTCTCTATTCATGGTTAGTACATAGTAATATACATTATAAGGTATATCATAAATATTTTGTTCAGCTAAGTACTCACTCATAGTCTTACCTGTAGTCTTATATACTTCTAATGCTCTAATCACTCGCTTTAAATCATTGGGATAAAGCTTCTGAAAACTGTCTTCATCTATTTCTTTAAGCATATTATGAACATAATCCTTGCCATTTTGCTCTGCTAGACTGCTTAAATACTCTCTATGCTTTTCATCCTTACTGGTATCACCAAAACTATAATTGTAGATAAGGGAGTTAATATAAAGCCCTGTACCTCCTACCACCATAGGTAGCTTATTTTTATCATAAATTTTGTGGATAGCATCTTCAGCGTATTCTTTAAATTGAGCCACACTAAATTCTTCACTTGGATTAATAATATCCACTAAATAATGTTCTATTCCCTTCATTTCCTCTCTAGTTATCTTAGCAGATCCAATATCCATTTCTTTATATATTTGCATTGAATCACAAGAAATTATCTCACCATTTAGTTTTTTTGCCAGCTTAATGGATATTTCAGTTTTTCCCACTGCAGTTGGTCCTGCAAGAATAAACAAATCCTTCATAAAATCTCACCTAAACTCTATTCTATTGTATTCTTTTAAATCTTTTTTCTAGTTCATTTAATGTTATTTTGATCATAGTAGGTCTCCCATGAGGACAAGTAAATGGTTCCTCAATATAACGCAAATCTTCCATTAACTTCTCCATCTCCATTATTGATAACTTATCATTAGCTTTTACTGCTGCTCTACAGGCAAGAGAAGCTATTTTATTATACTTAACTTCTGTAGTTTCTCCACTACCTAGTTTTTTTAAATTATCTAATATTTCGTAAAATAGAGATTTTACATCAGGCTTACCTAAAAACATAGGTACTTCTCTTATACTTATAGTATTATCGCCAAAATCTTCAATTTTGAACCCAGCATTTTCAAAAGCCTCTACATTTTCGCTATAATAAGGGAAATCTTCATAAGTTAGTTCAATAACTGTTGGAGTTAATAAAATTTGAGAAACTACTTCTAAATTTTTTATTGATCTCCTGTATTTTTCAAAAAGATACTTTTCATGAGCAGCATGTTGATCAATTAATATTAGTTCATTATTACTCTCACCTATTATATAAGTATTATTAAACTGTCCAATAATATCTATATGTCCAAACTTAGGTTGTAAGTTTAAGTCTTCTATAGAGCTTTTTTCTATATTATTTTCTTTTAAAGTTTTAGTACTTACAGCTTCATTTTCAAATTTTTCTTCAGCTTTTTTTACTACTTCTTCTTTTCTTTCAAAACTATTTGTTAAATCTACATTTTTTAATGGTTTTAGATCTATAGGTATAGATTGAAATTCAATATCCTTACTGGATATTTTTCTTTCAAAAATGTTATCATTAAAGGCCTCTTGCTCATATTTAGGCTGTATATAGTTATTATCTATAATTTCCTTTTCTTTTACAACTAAAACATCCTCTTCAATACTAAAAGAATGCTGCATATATTCCCTTAATGCACTATGAACTCCATCAAATACTAACTTGAATATAGATCTATCATCAAAGAACTTAATCTCCGCTTTAGTAGGATGGACATTAGGATCAATGAATTCAGGAAAAATATCTAAAAATAATACGAAGAAAGGAAATTTATTTATTGTTAAGAAAGATTTAAAGGCATTCTCTATTGCTGCAGTTATTGTACTATTTTTTATAAGTCTCTTATTTACAAATATAGATTGCCTGTTTCTACTACCTCTGCTTATCTCAGCATTTCCAATAAAACCATGAACAGAAACTATATCATTATATTTTTCAAAAGGAATTATATTTTCCTTTACTTCCTTGCCATATAACACTCTAATAGTCTCTACTATATCTTCTGTGCCATAAGTATTTATAGTTACTTTCCCTTTATTAATTAGTTTAAAGGATATGTCATGATTTCCTAAGGCTAATCTCAGCACTAAATCAGAAATTAATGAAGCTTCTCTTTGAGCTGATTTTAAAAACTTTTGACGGGCAGGCACATTGAAGAATAAATCTTTTACCTCTATAGTAGTTCCATCATTACAAGCTGTATCCATAATATGAACTACTTTGCCTCCCTCAACATATATTTCCTTTCCAAAAGATTCCTCTTTAGTTTTACTTTTTAATGTAACTTTTGATATAGCTGCTATACTAGAAAGAGCCTCCCCCCTAAAGCCAAAACTATTAATATTATATATATCTTCTATACCTCTAATTTTACTTGTGGCATGTGGCATAAAGGCTTTTTCTATATCTTCATGATGAATACCATCTCCATCATCACTGATTTTAATCAATTTGTTTCCACTATCTTCTATTTCAATAATAATATTTTTTGAATTAGCATCAACACTATTTTCAACAAGTTCCTTTACAACAGAACTTGCTCTTTCTACAACCTCACCTGCCGCAATTTTATTTGAAGTTTCAAAATCTAAAATATTAATTCTTTTCAAAAAATCACCTCCTATAAGAAAAGGTATTTTTATAGTGATTTTGCTTTCTTAATTAGTTCATATAGCTTATTAAATCCTTCCATTGGAGTCATATTCAAAATATCAATATTTTTAATTTCTTTCATTAAATTCATACTTTGAATATCCTCGAATCCAAGCTGTATTTCTTCTAATACCTCAACTTTATTTTCTTTTTTAACTACTTTTTCTACATTTACTTTATCTACAGCTACTTCATTATTAGTAATTTCCTTTTGTAAGTCTTTCTCCTCTACAATTATAGCCTTATTTTCAGTATAAATAGTAGTTATATCTTTATTATTGTTATTATCTTCAAGATGAGAGAGTATTTCTCTTGCTCTATCAATAACTTTATTTGGTATACCCGCTAATTTTGCAACTTCAATTCCATAGGATTCATCAGCGCCTCCTGGAATTATTTTTCTTAAGAAGATTATACTATTATCAACTTTTTTAACTGCAATTGAATAATTTTTAACACCTTTTATCTTGTCTTCTAACTTTGTAAGTTCGTGATAATGAGTTGCAAATAGAGTTTTACATTTAATATTGGAACTTTCGCATATATATTCAATAACTGCCCAAGCAATACTTAACCCATCATAGGTGCTTGTTCCTCGTCCTACCTCATCTAATAATATTAAACTTTTATTAGTAGCATTTTTTAATATATTAGATACTTCCCACATTTCAACCATGAAGGTACTCTTCCCTCCAGCTAAGTCGTCAGAAGCTCCAATTCTAGTAAAAATTTTATCGCATACAGAAATATCTGCTGATTTCGCAGGTATAAAGCTTCCTATCTGTGCCATCAAAGTTATAAGCGCAACTTGTCTCATATAAGTGGATTTTCCTGCCATATTAGGTCCAGTTATTAATAACATTTGATTATCTTTTCCATCTAATAAAGTATCATTTCCTACAAAGCTATTTATTGGTAGCATTTTTTCTACTACAGGATGTCTTCCATCTTCTATTTTTAATGTACCTTTTATATTAATAGATGGTTTTATATAATTATTATCCCTTGCAACCTTGGACAAACTACATAGTGAATCCAATTCTGATATAAGCTTTGCAGAAGTCTTCATCCTGTCAACATGTTTTTCTACTTCTTCTCTAATAGTTACAAAAACTTCGTACTCTAAAGAAATTAATTTATCCTCTGCACCTAAAATTTTATCTTCCATTTCTTTAAGTTCGGGAGTTATAAATCTTTCAGCATTAGATAAGGTTTGCTTTCTTATATATCTTCCCTCTGGAATTAAGGATAAATTACTTTTAGTTACTTCAATAAAGTAACCGAATACTTTATTATAACCTATTTTTAAAGATTTAATTCCAGTTGATTTCTTTTCATTACTCTCAAGATTGGCAATCCATTGTTTACCACATTTCTTTGAGTTTCTAAGTTCATCAATTTCTTCATTATAGCCCTCTTTTATTATATTACCTTCTTTTACAGAAATCGCTGGGCTTTCACTAATAGAACAATGTAAAAATTCATAAATATCTTTTAAATCATCTAAGTTTTTTTCAATATCTATAAGTAAATCTTCACTAAAACTTGATAGTAAATCTTTAATTCTTGGAATTTTTTCAATAGAGTTTTTTAGTGCTAAAAGTTCTTTAGCATTTATACTTTTAGAGCTAATTTTACCAACTAATCTCTCTATATCATAAATATCATTTAGTGCATCATCAAGGTCTTCTTGTAGTGAAATATTTTTTATTAGTTCTTCAATAGCATTTTGTCTTAACTCGATTTCTTTCTTATCTACCAATGGCTGCTCTATCCATTTTCTAAGTCTTCTTGCTCCCATAGCAGTACTAGTTTTATCTAATACTGAAAGCAATGACCCTCTCTTAGTCTTATCCCTTAGACTTTCTGTTATTTCTAAATTTCTTCTTGAGTTGCCGTCAATTACAAGGTAATCAAAAATATTATAGATTTCAATAGTGTCAATATTGGATAGCGTAACTTTTTGTGTTTCAACTATATAATTTAATAAACCATTACATCCTCTTACTAAACTTTCACTAAATTGAAGTTCTTCATAATTTTTAAATTGATTTTGTAACTTTTCTTCTTCTGTAGAGAAAAAATCATCATCAAATCTTGATATAGAAACTTCAAATCTTTCTCTAATTTCCTTTAGTATTTCTTCACTAACCATATTTGATATTACTAATTCTTTAGGGTTAAACTTAGAGATTTCATCTATAATAATATTTATATCATAATTAAAATCACTACAATAAAATTCTCCAGTAGATATATCACAAAAACACACCGAAGACAGATTTTCACTAATATAAAGACCCATTAAGAAATTATTTTTGTTTTCTTCTAAAAAAGAAGATTCAGTATAAGTACCAGGCGTTACTATTTTTATTATATCTCTTTTTACTATCCCCTTTGCTACAGCAGGATCTTCTACCTGTTCACAAATTGCAACTTTATATCCTTTTGAAACTAATCTAGATATATAAGTTTCTGCTGCATGAAAAGGTACACCACACATAGGTGCTCTATTTTCTAATCCGCAATCCCTACCTGTTAAAGTTAATTCTAGCTCTTTAGATACTAATTCAGCATCTTCAAAGAACATCTCATAAAAGTCGCCTAATCTAAAAAATAATATACTATCTTTACATTTATCCTTTATTTCTAGATATTGTCTCATCATTGGAGTGAATGACATATTCTTTATCTCTCCTTTATTCTTCTTATAAAAAAAGCGACATTGTCGCTTTTAAAGTTAGCATAATTTTAAAAATGTTAATTTCACTAATAAAAACTTCATCAATTATTTCCTAATATAAATAAAAGGAATTTCTTTTTTTCATCATTAAGCATCTAAAAGAAAATAACAAGCAAAGGTGTTAGTTTACTTATATCACACAAGCTGTCAGATTTACTCATAATGGTACTATGATAAACTTCTGACAATAAAGTATGATACAAAATAAGCTAACATACTGTCTTGTTGTTGCTTTGAATATGCCTTAATTTTAAACAATGCTCTTAACTAAATTTGCTCTCCTATCAAAGAGAAGGATTGTGCTTTTGTTATTTTAACATTAGCAAGTTTTCCTATGCTATCAGCATTTCCGGTAAAATTAACTAGCTTTCCTGTTCTAGTTCTGCCTGTTAATTTGCTTTCATCGTTTTTGCTATAACCTTCAACAAGAACTTCAACAACTTTATCAGCATATTCTTTATTTTTCTTAGCAGAAATTTCATTTACTGCTTCAACCAACCTATTAAATCTGTCTTTTTTAGCTCCTTCATCAACCTGATCTAACATCATATCCGCTGGAGTACCCTTACGTTTTGAATATAAAAAAGTAAATGCTGAGTCATATTCCACTTCTTTAACTAACTCCAAAGTTTCAAGAAAGTCTTCTTCACTTTCTCCTGGGAATCCTACAATTATGTCAGTAGTTAACGCTACATTTGGAATTCTATGCTTTATTTTTTTAATTAAGTCTAAATATTGTTCTTTAGTATAATGTCTATTCATTTTCTTAAGTATTCTTGAAGAGCCAGATTGTACTGGAAGATGTATAGATTCACATAATTTATCACACTCTGCAATAGCCTCAATAACTTCTTCACTTAAATCCTTTGGATGTGAAGTCATAAATCTTACTCTTTCTAGTCCTTCAATTTGGTTTATTCTTCTAAGTAATGCTGCAAAATTAATTTCTGGTTCTAAACCCTTACCATAAGAGTTAACATTTTGACCTAATAGCGTTATCTCTTTATAGCCTGCTTTAACCATTTCTATAATTTCTTTTTCAATTTCTTCTGGTTTTCTGCTTCTTTCTCTTCCTCTTACATGTGGAACTATGCAGTATGTACAGAAATTATTACATCCATACATAATGGTAACAAATCCTTTTATACTACTTGCTCTATCAATAGGTGTTCCTTCTACTATATCCTCTTCCTTATTCCACACTTCTACTATAGGTCTTTCACCACCTAATGCTCTGCTTAAATATTCATTAAACTTATAAGCATTATGAGTACCTATTATTATATCTACATAAGGAAACTTCTTTATTATATTTTCTGCCATTCCTTCCTGTTGCATCATACATCCAGTTATTGCAATTACAAGCTCTGGCTTTTCTTTTTTAAGTTTCTTAAGTGCACCTAAATTTCCTTCAACTTTTTGTTCTGCATTTTCTCTAACACAGCAAGTATTAAATATTATTATATCAGCATCTTCCTTAGAGGCTGTTCTTTTATAACCTAGTGGCTTTAATCCGCCTGATAACTTTTCGGAGTCTTCCTCATTCATTTGACATCCCCAAGTTTCAATAAAATATTTCAATTCTTTTATCATTATTCATTCTCCTTTGTAAGATTATAACCATTATTTAATTATATATAATTTCTTTAAATAATAAAAGTTTTTTCTACAGTATTTATTCATTGCAATAAACTTTTTATTATATTATACTTTAAAATATTAAAAAACTGAAATTGCAAATCAAAGAATCTTTAAAAATGACTACAGTACTATAATAATATTGCTAGCTATATTAGATTATCAGAGGTCAAAAATAAAACCATTGTTATGTAGAATTTGCTCTTTCTATGATGTAAAATATTCTCTAACTATTTTCTTTACATATGTCTTAAAATTATTTAAAAATCACAATTTTTATAATTAAGCAAAATTTTCCTATAGCCTTGAAAACCCTATGATACTTAAGTTATAATTGAAATATACGGAGTTTATTAAATTTTCGTTAAATTTTTATTTTTATTATGGGGAGGTGCAATATGAGTTTACAATATGCAGATAGAATATCAAATATTAAAGCATCAGAAATTAGAGAGTTATTAAAATTAAGTGAGCAGCCTGAAATTATCTCATTTGCAGGCGGGTTCCCTGCTCCCGAGCTATTTCCAAAGGAGAAATTAGCTGAAGTTACTAGTAAAGTTTTAACTGAGCAAGGAGAAATAGCATTACAATATACAACTACAGAAGGATATGCTCCTCTAAGAAAAATAATTGTTGAAGAAAGAATGGCACCAGCAGGAGTTAAATGTGATATATCAAATATTATGATAACTAATGGTTCTCAACAGGGATTAGAATTTTCTGCAAAACTTTTTATAAATGAGGGAGATATAATTATATGTGAAAGTCCAAGTTATCTTGGAGCTATTAATGCTTTTAAAGCATACAATCCTAAATTTATAGAAATTCCTATGGATAAAGACGGTATGGTTATAGAAGATCTAGAGAAAGCTTTAAAAGGACATTCTAATGTTAAAATGATTTATACTATTCCAGATTTTCAAAATCCAAGTGGAATAACTATGTCTTTAGAAAGAAGAAAGCGTATAGCTGAATTAGCAGCAAAATATGAAATTCCAGTTATAGAGGATAGTCCATATGGTGAATTAAGATTTGATGGTGAAAGATTACCATCTATTAAAGCTTTCGATGAAGCTGGATATGTAATTACACTGGGTACCTTTTCAAAAACATTCTGCCCTGGTTTAAGACTTGGATGGATTGTAGCAAGTTCAGAAATATTAAAAAAATACGTCCTAATTAAACAAGGTGCTGACTTACAATGTAATACATTATGTCAAATTTCATCTGCAAAATTTATGGAACAATATAAATTAGATGATCATATTGCGAAAATAATTGAAGTTTATAAAGTTCGCAGAGACTTAATGATAGACAGCATCAAAAAATATTTCCCAAAAGATGTGAAGTTTACACTTCCTGAGGGAGGATTATTTACTTGGGTAGAATTAAGAAAGGACCTGGACTCTTCTAAGATTATGGAAGATGCACTTAAAGAAAAAGTTGCTTATGTTCCAGGAGCTTCTTTCTTTCCAAATGGTGGAAAGAATAACTTCTTTAGACTAAATTACTCTAATATGACTAATGAAAAAATCATTGAAGGTATTAAAAGGTTAGGAAAAGTTCTTCATAAACATTATGGCGATCAGTAAGCTTCAAAGCAGTAGCAGCAAAATATAAGTAAATATAATAAAAATTCTCCTTTTAGGAAAAACTATACCTAAAAGGAGGATCATAATATGTATAATGCTAAAGATATTGATAAGCAAAAGAAAATTTCTATAAGTTACAATGGATTTGAGGAAAGAAGTTATTTTAGCGGAAAGTTTAAAAATTGCACTATTTTTGATATTAAATCTTCTTATACTTCTTTCACTGATATAGCTGAAATAAATAATTCTAATAAAAACAATCTATCTTAGAGTCAAATGGAGGATTAAAAATGAAGTTTTCAAATCGTATTCAAAAAATGCATTATTCATCAATTCGTAAATTAGCGCCTTTTGCTGAAACTGCTAAGAAAAAAGGTATTCAGGTTTATCATTTAAATATTGGACAGCCTGATATCGAAACTCCTTCTACTTTCATGGAAGGAATAAATAATTATCATGACAATGTTTTAAAATATGCTCAATCTCAAGGTATTGATGAAACAATTAATAGTTTTAGAAAGTACTATAAAGAATGGAATATAGACTTTGATTACAATGAGCTATTAATAACAAATGGAGGTTCTGAAGCTATTTCTTTAGCACTTACAGCTATAGCTGATGATGGAGATGAAATAATAACACCTGAACCGTTCTATACTAATTATTCTGGTTTTGCTCAAGTTGTTGGAGTTAATGTAGTTCCTTTCCTTACAAAAGCTGAAAATGGCTTTCATCTTCCTCCAAAAGAGGAAATAATAAAACATATAAACCATAAGACAAGAGCTATAATGATATCTAATCCTGGAAATCCAACAGGAGTAGTTTATACTGAAGAGGAAATAAGAATGCTTGCTGATATAGTTAAAGAACATGATATATTCTTAATTTCCGATGAAGTATATAGAGAGTTTGTATATGATGATTTAAAATATACTTCAGCACTATATATGGAAGATGCACAAGATAGAATTATACTTGTTGATAGTATTTCTAAGCGTTATAGTGCTTGTGGTGCTAGAATAGGTTTAGTAGCATCTAAAAATAAAGAACTGATCGCACAAATTTTAAAAATTTGTCAAGCAAGATTATGTGTTCCAACTATAGAACAGTTAGCTACTGCAAATTTAGTTAATACTCCAAAAGATTATTTTGTTAAAGTTAAAGCTGAATATGAAACAAGACGAAACATATTATTTGAGAAACTTTCACAAATTCCAGGAGTAACTTGTGAAAAGCCAACAGGAGCGTTCTATGTTATGGTCAAGCTTCCCATAAAAGATTCAGAAGATTTCGCTAAATGGATGCTAACAGAGTTTAATCATAATAATAAAACTGTTATGTTTGCACCTGCTGAAGGCTTCTATGCTACAGAAGGTTTAGGCAAAGATGAAATAAGAATTTCTTATTGCTTAAATACAGAGGCTTTGAAAGATGCTATGGATATTTTTGCTTTAGGATTAGAAAAATATAGAGCTTTAGGAAGATAAAATAAAAAGATAGATTGATTTATCAATCTATCTTTTTTATACTGTATAGCCCCAAGTACAAAATTCTTTTTCAATTTTAAAATTATGCTCCTTATATAATTTTAAAGCTTTAATATTGTCACTATTACATTTTAAATATATTTCTTTAAAATTATTATCTATAGCTATATTTAATAAATATTTTAGCAAAATCTTACTATAACCCCTATTTCTAAATTCATCTAATATTCCAAAATTCACTATTGAAACTTTATTATTCTCTTTAATTAATTGACCATATCCTATAAATTTTTCACCATGTTTTATAAATATAGACCCTTCATTCAAATAATATTTTTGTTCTTCTTCAAATGCTATATCTTCTATGTCTATTTCCACTCTGCTGCTAGTTTTAAAAATTTTATTTTGAAGACTACATCTAATCTTTTCATCTTCTCCTATTTCAAAGGTTTTAAAGCTTATTTCCAGAGGTAATTTAAAATTATATTTTTCTTCTAATATAGTTTTCATTTCAAATAATTTATTTACTTTTTTAAATCCTATATCAATTAATAATTTATTAAAGTCTCCATCTGCTTCAAATAAGCTCCCTTTCTTAAAAGATTGAAAAAACTTTCTATATAACATTATTTCATTATTACTACAGTTTATTGTCATACTATTAATTTTATAAAAATTTTTACATATTCTCGTAAACCAAATATATCCTATATATTTCCTATTATACTTTAATAACTTAACATTTTTATTATATAGAAGTTTACTAATAGGATTTAAACTATTATAACCTTTAAAGAAGTCTTCTCTTGTAAATTCAAAACATACGTTTTCTCTACTCAATTTTTTAAATTTATTAATATTAAACCAACTTAGCTTTTTACATTTATACATATGCCCTCTCTTAACACTAACTATTAGATTACTATATTTTACTTTATAATCTTTTCTATTATTCCAAATTTTAAACAATTAAAATTTAATAAGTAAACTAATCTAAGTTAGTAATACATATTTATTATACTAATATAGATAAACTACCTTAAAAATTAATTTATAACTAAATGTAGCTACCTTTAAATATTTTAATTTACAAATTTAATCAATGAACAATTGAGAATTATGGTGGAANNAATTGTCCATTGTCAATCGTCAATTTTCAATTTCATATTAATGTAAACTTAAATAATTTAATAGCACAATTTTATGAATTCATAGATTAAATTTAAAAGTGGTACATCTATATATCTTGTTGGGTTAGTTAATTCTATTTAATATATTTATAAAATATTGAAGGTTTACTACTGCAAAAGCTGATTATTTATTAATCAAATATGAAAATTCATCTATAGAAATTAGAGTAGTAATTTTTCCAATGTAATCAAATATTTTTCATTAATAATATTGTCTAAAATTTAATATTAAATTTCTCATATTTTATAAGGCAGCAATCCTAATCTTTTGATTGATAAAAAGATTTAAATTCTTAGTCTCTTATTTAGTGATATTTTCAGCTCTTAGTTATATTTTAAAACTACTATCTAATAATTGATTATTAGAACTAATTTGCCTAACTCAATAAACTATTTATAAATCTATTATACATCAAAAAAGCCATCATAGTGATGGCTTTCTATCAATCAATTCATTAATTATAAACAGCAATCCTTAAATTTGTTCTACTGCTTTTATGCTTAATGATATTCTTTTATTTTCTTCATTTACTTCCATTATTTCTGCTTTTATATCTTCTCCAATTTTTAATACTTCTTTCGGAGTATCTATTTTATTAGTACTAATTTGTGAAATATGAACTAAACCGTCAACTCCAGGTTCTAATTCTATAAAAGCACCAAATTTAGCAAATCTGACTACTTTTCCAAGGACAATATTTCCTACAGGATATTTGTTTTTAACATTTATCCATGGATCCTCTGTTAATCTTTTTAGACTTAGAGAAAGTTTTTTATTCTCTTTATCTATATCCATAATATATACTTTAATTGTTTGTCCTATTTTTACCATTTCTTTAGGACTCACTAACTTATTCCAACACATCTCTGATATATGAAGTAATCCATCTACTCCATCAATTTCAACAAAAGCACCAAAACTTGATATTCTTCTTACAATACCTTCTACTATTTGATCTTTTTCAAGTCTTTCCCAAGTTTCTTTTTCCTTCTTATCTTTTTCTACTTGAAGAATTTCTCTTCTTGAAGCGACAATCTTCATTCCAATTTTTTGTTTTTCAAATTCAATGATTTTAACCTCTAAAGTTTCTCCAATTAAGGTTTTTAGATCTTTAATTTTATCTAAAGATATATGTGATGCAGGTATAAATATTTTTATTCCTTTATATGTAGAAATAATGCCACCTTTTACTTCTTCTATAACCTTAACTTCAATAATTTCTTTACTTTCAAAAATTCTTTTTAATTCTTTATATAATTCTTCTCTCTCAATTTCAACCCTAGAAATAACTATATATCCATCTTGATTTCTAACACTTATTATTTTACCTTCAACCATATCGCCAACTTTAAAAATGTCAGTTAGTTTGGCATTTTCATCTTTAGTAACTTCATTGATTGGTAAATATGCTTCATTCTTTGCCCCTATAGTTAAATATGCTTCTTTCTCGGAAATTTTAAATATTTCTCCTTTAATAACTTTTCCCACTCTTAATTCAATACCATCATCCATATACTTTTCATATTCTTGCATTTCACTATTAATCATTGTGTTCTCACCTTTCATTTTTAATATAGCCTCCTTAATTATCCAGTCTGGTGTTGATGCTCCAGCTGTCACCCCTATTTTTTTTATTTCTGTATCTTCAATAAAATCCATGGGTATTTGATCAGCATTTTCCACATGAATAGTTCTATTACAATTTTTCTTACATATTTCATAAAGTTTAGTAGTATTAGAACTATTATATCCACCTATAACTACCATAGCATCTACTTTTTTTGAAATATCCTCTGCAGATTTTTGTCTTACCTCAGTAGCACTACAAATAGTATTAAAAGCTACTATTTCTTTACACTGATCTATTACTTTATTAAGAACCTTATGCCAATTACTTTGTTTTTCAGTAGTTTGAGAAACCACACAAATTTTTCGTGGGAGATTTTCTAAATTTTCACCATTTTTAGATATTATAGCACTGTTATTACACCATCCATTTATTCCTATTACTTCAGGATGGTTTTCATCTCCAACAATTAAAATACTATATCCTAGTTTGTAATAGTTATTTACCTTCATTTGAATATTATTAACATAAGGACAAGTAGCATCTACAATATTTAATTTTTTATTTTTTAAAGTATTTAGGATATCTTCTGAAACCCCATGTGATCTTATTATTACCACATTATCTTCATCTAATTTATTTATATCATCATTACCTATAGAGTATATGTTATTTTCTTTCAATAGCTCTACTACATCATTATTGTGAATTAATGGCCCTAGTGTATATATGTTATCAGTATATTCTTTTTTCTTATTTAAAGCTGTGTCTACTGCTCTTTTCACACCAAAACAAAATCCAGCTTTATCCGCTAATAATATTTCCTTCATTTGTTTCACCACCTATTTATTGACTTTAGTATTATTTTATCATATTAGAGAAAGTTTAACTAACACAATTAGAAATTTTATTTTTTATATGATTACATATTACTTCAACCACTTCTTCTATTGTTAAATTTGAAGAATCTACTTCAATTGCATCTTCAGCTTTAGTTAAGGGATCAACTTCTCTATTAGAATCAATATAGTCTCTTTTTATTATATCTTCAAGTATACTATCATAATTTACTTCTATATTTTTTTCTATTAACTCACTATATCTACGCATAGCTCTTGTTTCAGCACTAGCAGTTAAATAAAATTTGAATTTTGAATCTTTAAGTACTACTGTACCAATATCTCTACCATCCATAATAACATCATATTTTTTAGCTATTGCTTGTTGCATTTTTACTAGCTTTTGCCTTACTAAAGATAAGGCTGCATAATTTGATACATTATTACTAATTATAGGCATTGTTAGCTCTGATGTAATATCTATTCCATTTAATATCAAATTATCTCCCTCAAAATGCATTTCTAAGTTATCTAAAAGACTTATTAATTTATCTGTATCTTCATAAGAGATTCTTTCTTTCATCGCTACGTAGGTAACAGCTCTATACATTGCTCCAGTATTTATGTACATTAAGTTAAACTTTTTACCTACTATTTTTGCTATGGTACTTTTTCCTGCTCCTGCAGGTCCATCTATAGCAACAGACATTCTCATTCACAATCTTCCTTTCTAATATAAAAACGCTAATTATCTAAGGCTAATGTCACTTCGAAGTGATGCTGCCTTATGAAGATAAACAAAATTAACATCTCTTTCTTCTTCGTCACATAAAATAGTTACTCTTATACAAAGCTTTAATGAATTTTCCACTTCCATTTCATTAAAATGCATAATACTAACCTTATTTAAATTAAAATATTCTCTTACATATGCACCTGGATAAGCTTTGGTTATATCCTTAGTGCAAGAAAAAAGTAATACCTTTATATTATTTGTATTTAATGAATTTATCTTTAAAATTTTATTCATTAATTCAATAGTCTTTTCTTTTATTTCTAAGGTATCATTCTTTTCTATTGTGGTTGCACCTCTTATCGATAACATAATTAATCACCTATCTTTTGTCCTGCTAAATATCCAGTAGATAATGCAATTTGCACATTATATCCTCCAGTATAGGCATCAACATCAATAATTTCTCCAGCGAAACTTAAATTTGAAATTATTTTTGATTTCATAGTTGAAGGATCTATTTCTTTAGTATCTATTCCTCCAGAAGTTACTATCGCCTCAGATACTGGTCTTAAATTCTTAACTGTTAGCACTAAATTTTGTATTAAATGAACAAGTTTCTTACGTTCCTCTTTAGTTATAGCATTAACCTTTTTATTTTCATCTATGCCACTATGTCTGACTATTACCGGTATAAGTTTCTTAGGAAATAAATCATCTAAAGCATTTTTAAAATCTTTATTTAAATATTGATTAAAATCCTTTTGTACCCTCTTATCTAACTCATCTTCGCTTAAAGCTGGCTTTAAATTTATTATTATTTTATATTTTTCATTGTTCTTTATACTACTACTAGCACTTAAAACCAATGGACCAGATATTCCAAAGTGAGTAAATAGCATTTCTCCTAATTCTTTAAAAAGAATTTTATTTTTACTATCCCTAAGAACGAGTTCCACATTTTTTAACGCCAGCCCTTGAAGCTCTTTAACAAATTCTTCTTCTATTTCTACAGGTACTAAGGATGGTTTTAATTCAACAATATTATGACCAATACCTTTACAAAGTTTTAATCCCTCTCCATCAGAACCAGTTTGAGGATAAGAAACGCCACCTGTACACATTATAAAATAATCACCAGTAATGTTTTTACCATCTTGCAATACTATTTCTTTTATATTGTTATCTTGAAGAATAAATTCTTTTACATTACTATTCTTCATAATATTTACATTCTTCTCTTTTAATTCACCTTCTAAAGTTTTTATTATATCAGAAGATTTATCAGAATTAGGAAACACTCTGTCTCCTCTCTCAACTTTTAACTTTGTTCCTCTACACTGAAAAAAATTCATTGTATCTTCATTAGTAAAAGTATATAGAGAACTATATAAAAAATAAGGATTAGTAGGGATATAATTTAGAAACTCCCCTATTTCCTTAGCATTGGTCACATTACATCGTCCTTTACCAGTTATAAATAATTTTTTACCTAGTTTTTCATTTTTTTCTAACAATATTACGCTATGATTTTCAGCTGCGGATATTGCAGCCATCATACCAGCGGGACCTCCACCAATTACTACAACTTTTGACATCACTTCACCACCTAAATTTTCTACAAAAATTCCTACTTAACTTATAAATTATACTTCAATATCTAGTATATATCAATCAACTAGAAGAAAATCGTGACAGCTAGTCACGATTTATTAATTTACAATTTACAGTATATAATGCACAATTGTAGTGTTTTTCTTTAGGTATGTTCAAAAAAATAATAAGCCAATATGCTAGTTTATTCTTCATCATAATGGTTCCTTAAAACTCAATTATACCCTAACTATTATGAATACCTATCTTAGACAAAACATAGACTCTAACTTTGACTAATTATTTTCTTTCATACCCCTTGTATTAAAATAAATCAGTAATTAATTTTAATTGTTACATATATAATATTAGCAATAAATTGCTTGATTATTAAATTTTAATAATATTCCTAATCGTAAAGAAAGAGAATTCCCTAGAGAATTCTCTTCATATATATTTTAAAATTAATAAACTCCTTGCGCATGCATTGCTTCAGCAACTTTTACAAATCCAGCAATGTTAGCCCCTGCAACTAAGTTATAACCAAATCCATAAGTTTCAGCAGCTTTCATTGCATTATTATGGATATTAGTCATAATTTGACGAAGCTTAGCATCAACTTCTTCTCCTGTCCATGATAATCTCATGCTGTTTTGTGACATTTCAAGAGCTGAAGTAGCAACTCCACCTGCATTGGCAGCCTTAGCTGGTCCTACAATTAATCCATTATCTAAGAAATATTGTACTGCTTCGTTTGTACATGGCATATTAGCGCCTTCACAAACAAATTTTATTCCATTAGCAACTATTTGTTTAGCATGTTCTAAATGTATATCATTTTGAGTAGCACATGGCATTATAATATCAACTTTAACACCCCATGGTTTTTGTCCTGGGAAAAATTCTACGCCAAATTTATCTGCATAATCTTTAACTTTATCTCTACCTGAATTTCTCATTTCTAATAGATAGCTAATTTTCTCTTCAGTTATAATTCCATTTGGATCGTAAATATATCCATCTGGTCCTGAGATTGTAACTACTTTTCCACCTAATTGAGCAATTTTTTTACATGCACCCCATGAAACTTGACCAAATCCTGATAAAGCTACTGTTTTACCTTTAAAATCTGTTCCTTCATGTTTAAGAATTTCTTCACAGAAATATGCTACACCAAAACCTGTAGCTTCTGGTCTAAATAAGCTTCCTCCATAGGATAATCCTTTTCCAGTGAAAACTCCATTTTCAAAAGCTCCTCTTATTCTTCTATAATGTCCATACATATATCCAACTTCTCTTGCACCAACCCCAATATCACCTGCTGGAACGTCAACATCTGGTCCTATATGTCTATAAAGTTCAGTCATATAACTTTCACAGAATCTTCTGATTTCAGCATCTGATCTTCCTCTTGGGTCAAAGTCAGAACCACCTTTACCTCCACCTATTGGAAGTCCAGTTAATGAATTCTTTAATATTTGCTCAAATCCTAAGAATTTTATTATACCTAAATAAACTGAAGGATGGAATCTTAAACCACCTTTATATGGTCCTATAACTCCGTTAAACTGTACTCTGAATCCCCTATTAACATGTACATCTCCATTATCATCTGTCCAAGGTACTTTAAACATGATTTGTCTTTCTGGTTCACAGAATCTTTCTAAAATATTAGCCTTTATATATTCTGGATGATTTTCTAAAACCGGTCCTAAAGAGTGTAAAACCTCTTCAACTGCTTGAATAAATTCTGGCTCACTACTATTTCTTTTTTTAACATTTTCTAATACTTGCTCAATATAAGCTTTAGTATCCATGCTATTACCCCCTAATAATGAAATAATTATCTTAATTAAATTTAATATATTTTAATATTAAAAAAATTAATATTAAATCCTTCATTTATATTATATAATTCGTTATAAATGCAATTTTTCCTTCTTAATTATTAAAAATTTTTTAACATTTATGAAGGCAATTATATTTTAGAAATTAAATCATAAAAAATTATTAATTTCTAAAACGATTACATGTCCTACAATTATCATCATAAGACATGTTGTTTCAGAAATCAATAATTTTTTTTATTTTTCTTCCTTTTTATAAGAATAAACTTGATATTCTTGCCAAACGTTCTCAAGATCATTAAAAGTTTTAGAGATTTTTTCTTTTTCTCTTAACCCAACTGCTATTATAAGTGCATTAATAACACTTAATGGTGCTACCAAGGAATCAACAAAAGAAGCCATATTACTTTCTGCTACTAAAGTATAATCAGCTCTAGTTGCTAA
>NZ_DDOV01000034.1:0-427 GCF_002341865.1 Clostridium sp. UBA2485
CTTTCTTTTAGCACCTTGCTTGGACAGCTCCAGCCATTCTCTTATGACAAGATGCAGCTGGTCTATCTTTCGTTGGCGTTGCGCAGCCAGGAGTACAGTTTATATACTCAGATATTCTAATACCACAAAATAATGCTGAGTCTATGACTACTGTGGTGCCTCCTGCTACAGCCACATTTTTTGCTTCATTTTCGTTTACCATTTTTAAATCCAAATCAAAATCATTATAATTTCCCATATCTTACCCCTCTATTCTTCTGTCTCATGTTATGCTTAAAAATAATTAAAATTTATAAATAATGTTGAGCATAAACATGAGACAGATTCTTATTTCTATATTTTAATAATAACTACTTATTATTTCTTTTAGCACCTTGCTTGAACAGCTCCAGCCATTGCCCTATTACAAGATACATGTGGTCTATCT
>NZ_DDOV01000034.1:468-34484 GCF_002341865.1 Clostridium sp. UBA2485
TATTTTAACCCAACAGTTTACTACTGATTTTATTATATCTACTGTATAGCCTGTTAAATCCGCACTTTGTGCTCTATTTTCGCTTACCATTTTTAAATCCAAATCAAAATCATTATAATTTGCCATTTTTAAACCCCTTTTCTTCTGTCTCATGGTTATAGTTAAGAATAAACATGAGGCAGATTCTTATTTCTATATTTTAATAATAACTACTTATTCTTTCTTTTAGCATCTTGCTTGGACAGCTCCAGCCANNAGTTTATATACTCAGATATTCTCCACCAACAGTTTACTGCTGAGTCTATGACTACTGTGGTGCCTGCTGCTTCAGCCACATTTTTTGCTTCATTTTCGCTTACCATTTTTAAATCCAAATCAAAATCATTATAATTTGCCATTTTTAAACCTCCTTTCTTCTGTCTCATGGTTATAGTTAAAAATAATTAGAATTTATTAATAATATTTTTCCTTCTTTATTACATCATACAAGGTATGCCTTAACATACTATGCATCTTTTTTTCTACAATCCTATCACCTGATAACCTGTTACAGCACATATGCATTATTGAGAGAATAATATCATCAGCACTGTTAGTTAGTTTTCTCTTTGGATTAAATATTAAGTCTGATATATTTTTCACTGTATTCGTTCTACTATCTTCCATAAATTCAGAAACTAAAATTTCTTCAAACCATTTCATATATTCCTTTCTTTTTTTGCTATACTCTTTTCTATAATCTTTCTGTTCTACTACCTTGTCCAATATTTCCAACATCTTCTTCTTATCCAAAGTAAGATTGCATAGTAACTTACTCAAAGCCTCAAAATATACAGTTTCAAGCTCCTCTTCATTCTGTACATTCCTGCTTTTAATAAAGTTAATCACATACTCACTATCCTGAAAAAACAAGTTTTCTATTTCTGATATAATATCAGCACCACCATAACGATTGTTTTCGCGTCTATATTCGTTTATTGACCAAAACTTTAACATGCCACAATCTCTCATGTCACATAGCCACTGGTTCAATACTGAATACAAATTCAATGCCTCTTTCTGATCAGAATATTTTATTCGCAATCTAATATGCCCTCCCGTTTCATCAGCATACCTCAAAAAGAAAAATTTGTTAATTTTCAAAGACTCCTTATTATCAAAAAACTGAACTAAGAAATCATTTTCCATCTCTTTATTACAATAAATTTTCAAATATACCCACCCTTCTTGAAAAGGATGTATTATACGGTTTTCATTTTGAAGTAAAATATTACTACTTTCAATTTGAAGATTTTTGTTTTCCTTTACATAAAAGGAGAATACGAATTCCGATACATAAGCTTCCTGCTTTGTATTTATAACCATATTGCTATTGAATAAATCTTTCTCTATACTACATAATTTTAAATATTTTTTTTCTTTAAATTCCTGATATAAGATTTCCAATGCAATTTCGTCAGTTCTATGCAATAATAGTCTTTGATCCCCATTGCACATGTAAAAATATTCATCCACGTCATATCTTTTACTGCAAAAATCAAAACTTTTTTTAAATTTTTGAAGAGATTCTATTTTCAAATTTGCTTCTGTAAATTTCCATTTTGCAGGTGCAACAGTGACATCTTCAATTACTATTTCGGGAGAGTAGATGTATTCATTTTTAAGAAAGTTATCCATTCTATCCATTATCTTTATTCCATCGTAACTCGATGATATATCTAGTAACAAATTAAATACTTTACTATTTATCATTGGATTAAGCATATTATTTGTAACCATTTTACAAATTTTATTCTTTGAGATTGATTTCAAATATAGATTATCCTTACTATCTATACCTACTGTCAAATCAGACAAAAAAACCTCTGATTCTCGCTCAATTGTTCCAGGCAAGCCTAATGTCAAGAAATACTTATAATTTTTATTCCAATTTATAACATTGGAATGTCTTCCATAATTGGGCATCTCGCGTAACTCAACATACAAGCATTCTTCTTCCTTATCCAACTTATCATAAATAGTATTATATTTTTCAAACTCATCTTCATCAAAAACACCATAAAATCGTTGAAATGTTTTTCCGGCTGATGTTGAACCAAAGTTAGGGCCTATTGTCAAATGTATACCTTCATCACCTTTAGTAATTATAAAATTCATATCAAATGAGTTTTGAAATCTTAAGTCACTGATGTTTTCATCATATATACCTATAAAGTCTTCTTTTGTTAAAATAGCCTTCTTTTCTCTATTAATTAATGCCTCTTGTACCTTTATCTCAAAAATATCTTTAATTTTGTCCTCTCTAACACTAGTACTGTGATATGTGTCTTCATAATACCTTAACCCATCAAATCCACAAGGGTCTATGATCTCTGTCAAAGGAACTTCTATATTGGCTCCATATTCTTCTTGAAACTGTTTTCTGAATTCGGCTAAAGGAGTATACACTTCTGTTTCCACTCCAATATTAGCAATAACACTTATAAACTTTTCAAGTTTTAATTTAACTTCTTTACTTAAAAATGGTTTATCTAGTCGATTTCCTGAGTTTACTTCTATGTAATTAGAAGCTGTTTTAATCGTTTTCATTTGTTCTAATATTTGATTTAGCAATTGTTCTTTATCACCTTTATCAGGTGACTCATATTTTTTAAAATCATTTTCTATTTTTTCTAACTTATACTTTAGCTCTGATAA
Organism: Clostridium sp. UBA2485; assembly: GCF_002341865.1. Taxonomy (GTDB): domain Bacteria; phylum Bacillota; class Clostridia; order Clostridiales; family Clostridiaceae; genus Clostridium_J. Next base: position 3,166 of record NZ_DDOV01000034.1, read on the forward strand.
TACATTGTATTTATCGAATATTTGAAGTATATGCTCCAACACATCTTCACAATATGCAGGAACTCTCAAATCAGTAAATAGATATTCCTGCTCAATTAATGTATTTATTGTGTTGCATATTCTTTCTTTATCTACATTAGGATAATGATGTTGTACTATGTGTACAATATCCATATAGTTAACAAATTCTTGGGTGTTATCTCTAAGTATAGAAATTAAGTTTGTATATCTTATACTGGAATTTTTTTTCAGTGAATTACCTTCACCTGTTCCATAGTCAGAAAAATGTGGGTTTCTAACTCTGCAGTCCGAAATATAACAACTGCTATTCCATATCAGAGATAAGTTTTTTAATACTTCAAAATCTTTCTCAATATCTTTTATCAAATTGAATGCCCAAAAATTATCAACTTTTATTGATTTTTTTGTTTTATCTAAATTAACAATAGATTCATCTGAATCAGCAAAATTCCCCATGCAAACGTTTGCGAGTAATCCATAAGGGGTTGTCCTCGAAGATGCCCTTTGAAGGTATTTATATAAACTCATATAAATGCCTTTATCTTTTTTGCTGTCATTGTTCCTTCTCTGAAGTGCTTCATACAGTGAATAACTTGATACCTGTAAAGCCTCCTTAAAATATCCTTCTAAATTATTCTTTAGGACGTAATCCAAAATCTCATTATAATTATCAATATTAACCAATTCCCTTGAAATCTTAACAGGCAAGGCTGGTGTTCTAATCATAAATAAGTCATGACATATGTACTCCATTTACAAACCCTCCAATTAAACTGTTATTAATTTATATTAAATCCAATTCCTATTGTCCTACAACTTTCGTGCATACTTTACAGATTTTTCCTTATTGATAAAGCACAAATATATACAATAGTGATACTTTAGACTTAATTTTTTATAAATNNATTTATAAAAAATTAAGTCTAACCCTATAAAGTAAAGACTAATTCTTAAACTTCGTACAAAAAATATATAATAAACACTTTAAAATTTAAAATTTTATCATATTTAAATATGGTAAATAACACAGTAAAAATCGACGTTAATATACAATATTATCTATAATAGGATAAATAAACCACAAAACTACTATATCATATAATAATTAATATGAAAACACTTTTTTGAATTTTTTGTGAATTCTGTTAAATAATTTAAAACATGAGTAGTAAAAAAGTAATTTGTTATAAAGAAAAATATATGATAAACACTTTAAAACTCAAAGTTTTATCACATTTAATATAGTAATTTACCTTTTAAAGTTACATAGTATAAAGCGATATAACTATTCAGCTACATATACTCATTATATCACCTAATATTACATATTAAAACATTATTTTTCATAATTGTTTTTGTATGGTTTATTTCATAAAAAATTCCAATTGTTAATTTTACAATTGCAGTTAGGATTTTTCTATTTAATGCAACACAAATAAGAGGTAATTGCACTTTTAAAAGCATAACTTTTAGTGAAAAGTAGGATCAAAAATATTTACTGTAAATGTTGACTTTATGCATCCTAGAGTGTTGATACCTTGCTTTCTTACAGTAGATGCATATCCTCGAGTTCTTGTAAAATCATTTGTCCCTATGGAGCTTCTAAAGGTTCCAAAACTAATATTATCTCATATAAAAAATAAAAACCCCAATGAAATATATTTCATCTAGGGTTTATTTTATATTAAAACTTTAATTTTGATAAAGCGTCTGCTAGTGCAGAATTTATAGGCTCATTATTTTCTTTTTGTTGCTGTCTTAAATATTTATTTACTTCTTGTTTAGTAACTTTTTTGTTACTTTCCTGTTTTCTATTTTTAAACTCCGACATTTTTTCTCTATAATTACAGTTTGGGCATACAAATATTTGCTTTTCTCCCTGTCCTCTTAACTCTAACTTTTTGTGACATTCTGGACATCTTGAATTAGTCACTCTCGCTATTCCTTTTCTATATCCACAGGCTCTATCCTGACATATAAGCATCTTGCCTTTTTTGCCATTTACCTCTAGTAGATATTTACCACAATCAGGACATTTTTCTCTAGTCATGTTATCATGAACATATTTTGTACTGCTGCCTGCTACTGTCTTAACAAGCTCTGCAGAATATCTTCTCATTTCCTCTGCAAAATCTTTAGGATTTGCACTTCCTTTGCTTATTAAGTTTAAAGTTTGCTCCCATTTTGCTGTAAGTTTAGGAGATTTTAAATCTTCTGGTGCTAAGTCTATAAGCTGAATTCCTTTAGAAGTAGGATGTATTTCCTTTCCTTTTCTCTCTACATAAAATGTAGAAAATAATTTTTCAATGATATCCGCTCTTGTAGCTGGAGTTCCTAGTCCCCCTGCTTCATTTATAGCTTCTTTTAAAGCTTTATTATCTTCCATAAACTTCTGAGGATTTTCCATAGCTGAAAGCAATGTAGCCTCTGTATACCTTGCTGGTGGTTTAGTTTGTAGAGTTTTTAAGGAAACCCCTTCCACTTTTAATTTATCCCCAACATTAATACTTGGCAGATTCTGCTCTTTTTCATCCTCATCTTCTTTATCATTAACTACATTTCCACTGATTTCTTTCCATCCTAAAGATTTAACAACTTTTCCTTTAGCTCTTACAATATGATTATTGCATTCTCCCTTAACTGTAATTTGTTCATATTCAAAAGCTGGAGATAAAACCTCTAAAAATCTTTTAACAACTAAATCATATATATTTCTCTCCTCAAAACTTAAAGTGGATAAATTAACATGTTGTTCAGTAGGAATAATAGCATGATGATCTGATACCTTAGAATTATCAACTAACCTTTTAGTAGTATTAATTTTTCCTCTTAATATTTTTCTTACAGCTTCACTATAAGGTCCTACATTCACTGCCTTAAGTCTATCATTTAAGGTAGAAACCATATCACTAGTTAAATGCCTTGAATCTGTTCTAGGATAAGTTAATAACTTATGATTTTCATATAATCTTTGCATAAGCTGAAGAGTTTGCTTTGCAGAATAACCATATCTTCTATTAGCATCTCTTTGAAGTTCTGTTAAATCATAGGCCAATGGTGGAAGTTCCTTTTTATTCTCACTTTTAACCTCACTAATTGTTATAGTGCCCTTTTTAAAATCGCTTGCTATAATATCGGCCTTTTTCTTATCGAAAATTCTATTATTATTATTTTTATCCACATAACTTAAATTAAAACCCTTAGTTTTCACATCTATACTGTAATAATCCACAGGTTTAAATTTTTTAATTTCCTCTTCTCTTTTTACTATCATATAAAGGGTTGGTGTTTGCACACGTCCTGCTGATAATTGTGCATTAAACTTACTTGTCAGTGCTCTAGTTACATTTAAACCTACAAGCCAATCTGCCTCAGCTCTACATTGTGCTGCCTTATATAAATTATCGTAAGCCCTTCCATCTTTCAAATTGTTAAATCCATCTTTTATAGCTTTTTCCGTTTGAGAAGAGATCCAAAGTCTCTTAAAAGGCTTTCTAAAATTAGCTTTTTCCATAATCCATCTCGCTACAAGCTCCCCTTCTCTTCCAGCATCAGTAGCTATAATAAGACTTCCAACATCCTCTCGTTTCATAAGATTTTTAACAATACTAAACTGTTTTCCACCTTGTTTAATTACCACTAGTTCCATTTTTTTAGGAAGCATAGGTAAAGTTTCTAAACTCCAAACCTTATATTTATTATCGTAAGCTTCTGGGTCAGCTAGTGTAACTAAATGTCCAAGTGCCCAAGTAACTATGTATTTATTTCCTTCTAAATATCCATTATTAAATTTATTACACCCTAAAACCTTACCTAGTTCCTTAGCAACGGAAGGCTTTTCAGCTAAAACCAATATTTTTGACATCTCATATCTCCAATCTAAATTCATATAGTAATATTTATTATACCACTAAAAAGAAAAATCGTGATAAAATCACCATTCCTAATGAAAAATTTATATTCTACTTGTTATTTATGTCAATATATTTATTCACTTAATTCTTTATAAAAAATCTTGTTATTTATTTTTAATCATAAATTTTTTTTATTTGAATACATATATATTTGGATAATAGAATGACATTCTTTTATTGCTTATTACTCTAAACTAAGTATTTAACATATTAATTCTATAAAAGTCATAACAATGTTATTAAATTTATATTTTATATTATTATGGTAAACATTTAATATTTTACTTAAAACAACAAAATAATTCATTAAATTTACATAAATATAATTTTATGCTATAATTTTCATGGTTAAATTATATTTATATAATTTTATGGGAGGGTTAAAATTATGATGAGTAAAAAATTTAGATTAATTTGTGCTTCTTTAGCTGCTGTTTCTATTTTTACTTTTGCAGGCTGTTCATCAGATAGTAAAAAAGCTGATGAAAATACAAATAAACCTGCTGCAGAAGAAAAGAAAGATGAGAAAAAAGAAGAGAAGGAAGAGAAAAAAGAAGAAAATAAAGAACTTAAGGTTGGAGATACTTTTGAGCAAGATGGCTTTAAAGTCACTGTAAATAAAGTTAGAGAAGTAAAACCTACAAATGATTTACTTAAACCTTCTGAAGGAAATAAATGGGTTGCAGCAGACGTTACAATTGAAAACACAGGAAATGAAGATGCAACTATAAGTTCAGCATTAGGTTTTAAATTACTTGATAAAGATGGAAGAAGCTTTGATATGGCTATTGTAACTGATTTAAATGGTAGTTTAAATGGCTCACTTGCCGCTGGAAGAAAAATGGCTGGCGAAACTGCATTCTCTGTTCCTGTTGATACTCAAGATGTAGAACTAGAAGTTAAACTTAAATTAACAGGAAAACCAAATTACGTAAAGGCAACTATTGAACAATAATAAAAATAAATAAGAGCTTCTTTATAAATATTTTTTAAGATATCTATAAAGAAGCTCTTATTTGCTTCAAAATTAATATTATAACAGGCTATAATTTAAATTTAGTTAAATCTGATTGTAGCTCAAATGCCATGTTTGAAAGTTCTTCTGATGCATGTGAAACTTCTTGCATAAGAGCAGATTGTTCTTCACTTGATGCCGCTACACTTTGCGAATTTAGAGCAGTCTGCTTTGAAATTTGAGCATTTTCATCTATAGATTTAACCATTACTTTAGTACTTGATAAAACATTATTTATTACTTCTGAAACACTCTTCATATTATTAGAAGCATTTTCAATTTCACTTAATATATCTTTAAATGATTCTCCTGCATTCTCAATAAGAACCATTCCTTCATCTACAGCTTTATTTCCTTCATTCATTGAGGTTATAGTAAATGAAATTTCATTTTGAATTTCATTTATTATTGAAGAAATATTATTTGATGCATTAGCAGATTGCTCTGCTAATTTTCTTATTTCATCAGCAACAACTGCAAAACCTCTTCCCTGTTCTCCAGCTCGTGCAGCTTCTATGGCTGCATTTAATGCAAGTAGATTAGTTCTTGAAGATATATCTGTTATTAAGGATATTATTTCTCCTATTTTACTTGATTTTTCTCCTAAAGAATTTATCATTTTGGATGAAGTATATACTTTAGAATTTATCTCATTCATTTGATTTATTGTTCCTACTATGACATCATTTCCATCAAAAGCTTTATTATAAGCAGTAATTGAAGAGTTTGTTGCAGTATTTATATCACTTGCTATTTTATCTACACCTTTAAATACTTGCTCACTTTCCTCTGACACAATATCATATGATGAAGACTGTAAGTCACTACCGTTAGCTATTTCTTGTATAGAAACAGCTATTTGATCTGCTGCTTCTCTAGTTTGTCCTGCACTAGCAGTCAATTCTTCTGAAGTAGCAACTACTTGCTCTAATCCATCAGACACACTTTTTATTATATCCTTCAAATTATCATTCATCTTATTAAGATAAACTGCCATTTCTCCCAGCTCATCATTATTAGTAATTTCTATTCTATTTGTTAAATCTCCAGAAGATATAGATTCTGCTAATTTGTTAACCTTAGATATCCTATTTTTTATATTGTTAACTATGAGCATTATAATTAAAACTATAAGTAATATAGTTCCTGTCATAGTTATTAGCACTTTATATAATAAGCTTCTCAGTGGAGATAAAAGTTCTTTTTCTGGAATAGATAAAACCAACTTCCAATTTACATTTGGTACCTTTGAGAAAAATATGATATTTTTACCATTAGAGTCAGTAAAAGAGTCTATGCCACTTTCATTTTCTAATATATTTTTACTTATAGAAGATAAACTTTCATTTGAATCGCTTGAAATATTGGCTTTCATTATTTTCTCTTCATCTATATCAGAAAGGTATGTTCCATCTTTATTTAATAAAAATGCTCTTCCACCTTCACCTACTTTTATGTTTTTTATCATTTCTTGTATATTGGATAAATTTATATCTGCTGTAGTAACACCTATTCGGTTCTTTTTATCATCTAAGATAGGCACTGTTGTAGTTATCATAGTTGTATTTGTAACGTCATCTATATATGGCTCTGACCAACTTAAACCTTTATCTGTATTTTCGCCTAGCTTATACCAATGACTAGAAGTGTAATCTGTCTTACTGTATTCATTTGTATAAGTTACTACGCCATCTTTTTTATAAGCATATGGACCAAAAAATTTTACATCATTTTTATATTTAAAAGGTTCATACCATATTCCAGCTCCGAAGGTTTGATCATTAGAATTTACATATGATTTTACTAAATTTTCATAGTTTTTTTCACTTAAAGTATCTCTACTTGCTTCCACTGTTCTTGCTAAAGTAAATGGAATTTTTGAATGATTCTCTAAACTTTTAGATATATTTTCAATAACCGCATCAGTTTGATACTTCATTTTTTCATTAATTTCACTATCTATTGTTTTCTTTGCAGTAACATAAGATAATGATGATAACATAAGCATTGATATTATAGTTACTGGTAATATCATAATTAACATTTTACTTTTTATGCTTTTAGATCTTAATTTTGCCATTTTATTCTCCTTCTAACTATAGTGATTTTTTTAAAAATTGTAATTTATTATGATAAATTACATAAAATTATATAACTTATATTCGTTAAAAACCTAAGAAAACTTTAGGCTTTTCACCTGTTAACTATTTATCAATAAAGATATCTTTCAACGGCCAATTTTATTATAAAAATTTACCTCTGAGAAATAAAAAGTTTTATCATCAAAATAAAGTTTTACTTATATAATAGCTTAGTAAATATTAATCTAATTTTATTTCAAAATATAAAGAAAAGCCTAAAAAAATCATGACAAAGTCATGATTTTTTAATATTATCTAAACTAATATTTTTATTTAAAAGTCTAGACAGATTAAACAGATTGTAAGTTATCTAAGGTATTATTCTTCTGCCCTAATGCTATCCATTATGTTTATTTTATTCATCTTTCTTAAAGATATCATTGATGCTATAATTACCATTAATATGGCACCTATAAATGCCATTACTATTGAACTCCAAGGTATATTCCACTCATAAGCTCTCAATTCACTCATTAATCTGTAAAGAATATAAGACAATGGCATTCCCATCAATATTCCATAAGATGATGCAATAATAGCATAATATACACTTTCTAAAACTATCATCTTTTTAATTTGCTTTTCCGCCATGCCTATAGATTTAAAAGTTGCCAATTCTCTTTTTCTAAGTAATAAATTTGTATTTATGGTATTTATTATATTTATAGAGCTAATCAAGGTAACTACTGTTATAAATCCATAAATAAATACCATTATTTGTATCATCATACTTTTATCTCTCTTTGCTGCTTCCACATTATCAAGTATATACATATTATTTTCATTAGCAATAGTTTCTAGCTTTTCTTTAATTGCCTTATGATCCACATCATTTCCAGTCCTTATATTTAAATTGTTAGATCTTAGTTCTCCAAATATATCTTTATATACTTTTTCTGTACTTATAAATCTTAAGCTACCCCATTCCCAGCTATTTTCAAATACAGCATCTTCTTCAAGAATTCCTAAGACTTTAACCTTGATCTTTCCTACATGGTTTAATAAATTTTCATCTGTATCTCCAGTAATTGATGAAGGTATAATTGATATTTCATCTCCAACTTTATAATTAGTAACATTAATATTAGCCCTTTTTTTATCTTTAGTTTTGATATGAGCATTTTGAATTATTATAACTCCATTTTCTTCATTTAATTTTTTCTCATTTATTTCTCCTGCTATAATATTTTTCTTGCTCTTTTCAAAAGATTTACTATTGTAAGCATAAAATGGACTATATGTAAAAGCATAATCTCCATCATCAAAATTATAAAAATTTGTTTCCGTTAAATCTTCATACTCTTTATTAAGCTTATCCTTTTCAATAGCTATAGCTGGGGACTCCCGTATTTCTTTATACACTAAATCTATTCCCTGTATTTTCTCTATATCCTCGCAAAATTTTGATATAGTGCTTTCTTCTAATTCATCACTGCTTAGCATAACTCTATACTCAGGTTCCGTCGCCATTGCAACTTTTTCTACTTTTTTTATATCATAAGCAAAGGAGTTAAATACAATAAACAATACAATACTTATAACCATTGAAAAAATGGTTATTCTAAACCTTGTTTTATTTCTTCTCAAATTTTTATAAGCAACTTGTCCTTCTATACCAAAAATCTTTCCTGCTATAATTCCACTTTTAGCCTTTTTAAGATCTTCCTTCTTTACACTTCCACTATTTTTAATAGCTTCTAGTGGAGATACTTTGGCAGCTAATTTTGCTGGTCCTTTTGATGATATATATATAGTTATAAGACCTAAAACTGCACTTCCTAATAATATTATTGGATTTATAGTTATTTCAAAGCCTTCAAACATAGAAAAAGCAAGTGAACCTAATATCATAATTACAATTTTTAAAGCCACTAATCCTAAAACTAATCCAATTGGAATTGATATAATTGCTAAAATCATAGCTTCTTTCATTACAATTCTCTTTATTTGATTTTTAGATGCTCCTACAGAACGCAATATTCCAAATTGAGATACTCTTTCCATAACAGACATATGAAAAGAATTATAAATAACTGAAATAGTTGCTACAATAACTAAAATTATAAAAAATACTGCAATCAAACCTACTACTCTATTTTCACTATCATCTAAACTCTTTAGCATAACTCTTAAAAGCTCTTCATTATACCAAATACTGTCTTCTTCTAAATTTAGTTCCTCTACAATTTGTTTACCTATAACTTCAGCTTGTTTTTTTAAATTTATATTGGCATAAATATTATACTCTCCATTTTTATTTAAAGAACTTTCTTCTGATAAATAACTTATTCCATTTCCCTGTATCGATTCCTTTATTAATCCACATATGATATATTCCTTAGAGTTCTTCTCTTTAAACCTTATATCTTCATAATTGATTTCTTTACCATTGCCTTCATCTTCTGGGTATATTATCTCCCCTAATTTTAAAGTTATCTTATCTCCAACTTTAGCATTTAGCGCTTCCATAGCCCAAGACCCAAGAATAATTTCATCTTCCTTTTGCGGAAGGCGTCCTTCACTTAATTTAATATTTTTTAATTCAAACATTTCTTTATTGTAAGACTCTACATAAAGTTCTACATTTCTACCGCTTTTTTTACGTTTACCAATGATGCTTGCCCCATCATATCTAGTTACTCCCATTTTCTTTATATCCTTATGAGCTTTAAAATAGGGTATATGTCCACCATTTACACTATTGAAAAGTATATGGAAATCTCCTGAATACCCCTTTACTTGCCTTATTCTATTGTCCTGAAAACTTTTAAACATTGTGGCAATAGAAGTTATAAGTGCTACTGAAAGTACTATCCCTATTATAGTCAGAATAGTCCTCTTTTTTTGTACCTTTAAATATCTTCCTGTAATTTCACTGTAGCTTTTCATCTTCTTACCACCTCATCATTTACCACCTTACCATCCTCTAAAGTAATAACTCTATCTGCTTGAGAGGCAATATTTACGTCATGAGTAATCATTATAAGTGTTTGATTATATTTTTTAACTGAAAGTTTTAATAGTTCTAATATTTCTTTTGAATTTTTAGAGTCCAAATTTCCTGTTGGCTCATCCGCTAATATTATAGATGGTTTATAAGCTAAAGCTCTTCCTATAGAAACTCTTTGTTGTTGTCCTCCTGAAAGCTCAGAGGGAAGATGATGTAATCTATCTTTTATACCTAAAATATTAATTAAATCATCAAGATAATTTTTATCTTCTTTTTTATAATCTAAAAGAAGAGGAAGCTTTATATTTTCTTCTGCAGTAAGTACAGGTATTAAGTTATAAAACTGAAATATAAATCCTACTTTCCTTCTTCTAAATACTGCAAGCTGATTTTCATTTAAATTATATACATCTACATTATCTACAATGACATTTCCTGAAGTAGGTCTATCTACCCCTCCTAACAAATGTAATAATGTACTTTTCCCTGAACCACTTGCCCCTACTATTGCAACAAACTCACCTTGATTTATAGAAAGATTAATATCCTTTAATGCTTCAACTTTAATTTCTCCTTCACCATAACTTTTACAAAGAGAAACGGTTTTTAATATCTCCATAGTGTTTCCTCCTAGTTTCTTAATTTATATCTTAAGTATACTTTCCTATTCTTACTCTATAGTGAATTTTATTCTTACAAAATAGAAAGATTATAAGGCATTTGAAATCTTCACAAGATTAACATTGCATTTTATACTATACTTCTCAAAAATGTTATAGTGAACTCAGTTCCTTCTCCTTCTATACTTTTCACCGAAATACTGCCACCATTACTTTCAATTATGGATTTAGATAGTGTGAGACCTATTCCTATACTAATAGGCTTTACTTCATGCTTTCCCTTATAAAATCTTTCAAAAATATGTGGTAATTCTTCTTTTTTTATTCCATTACCATTATCTTTAATAATAATACTTACAAGCAGTGGAGATTCTTTTATTTCTATAGATATAGTTCCATATTCTTCTGTATGTTCAATAGCATTTTTTATTATATTTCCTATGGCTTCAGTCATCCAATCACTATCATGATTTAAATAAACGTCTCTTTTATCTTCTATAATAATATTTTGTTTTTTGTCCTTAGCTTTTTCTTTTAATGGAGAAAATGCTTTATTTATAGTTATAATTAAAGGTTGATTTCTCATTTTATAATTAATAGCTCCAGCTTCTACTCTAGCTATTTTTAACAAGCTAATTATGAGCCATTCCATACGAGTAAGTTGTTCACTAGTTTTATTAAGAAATTTCACCTTTGTTTCTTCATCCATATCATCTTTACTAATCATTAATTCATTGAGCATAATTATAGATGATAGTGGAGTTTTTAGTTGATGAGAAATATCTGAAATAATGTTTTTTAAAAACTCTTTCTCATTCTTTAATTTTTCCATGTTTTCAATTAATCTATTTACTAATAAGTTTAATTGATTATATAAAATAGAAAACTCTCCCTCTTCTCCTCCTTCAAGGGTCATATCATATTCCCCTTCTAAAACTCTTTCAACACTATTAGATACGATATTTATTTTAGATAGAATTATTTTATAATCTAACAAGATTATAAAAAAGATTATAATAAAAAATATAATATTAATAGTTAAAATGTTAAATAATAAGTTCTTTGAAGATTCTCTAATCAAAGGAATATCTGCTGGTTTTAATGTTTCATTATAACCGTATTTCTCTAAAGTAGCTAATCCACTCTTAATTTGATCTTCTGATATTCCTTTAGTAAAATATCCTACTATATTTTTTTCTAATTCAGGATTTTCTTCTAATACTATGCCTAATACTGCTGCATTTTGTCTTATGACTTTTTTATTTATATTATTTATACCTATATTCATAGTTACTAACGTAAGCATTAAAAATACAAAACAAAGTATCACAATTTTAATAGTGATACTTTTAATTTCCGGATTTCTATATAATTTTTCCATAGCTATTCCCTCGTTTCCTTATTCCATTTATATCCTACTGCTCTCATTGTAATTATGTATTCTGGTTTTGCTGGATCATCTTCAATCTTTTCTCTAAGTCTCCTTACATATACAGAAAGGGTATTATCATCGACGAATTCTCCACCTACATCCCATATTTTTTCTAGTATTTGACTTCTGCTAAGTACTACTTTAGGGTTTTGTATTAAGGATATAAGTAATTTATATTCTAATGATGTCAATATAATTTCTACATCGTTTTTCATAACCCTATTACTTAAAAGTTCAATAGTAATATCTCCTGAATGTAATTTATTACTTCTATAACTTGAATTCTTCTCATATCTTCTTAAAACTGCTTTAATTCTTGAAATTAATTCACCAATTCTAACAGGTTTAGAAATATAGTCATCACCGCCCATATCTAGCCCCATAACTACATTTGCTTCCTCATCAGAGGCAGTTAAAAAAATTATAGGAGTATTGCTTTTTTTTCTTAATTCTCTACAAAGTTCATAACCACTTCCATCTGGTAACATTAAGTCTAGTAATACTAAATCTATATTATAATTTTCTATACTTTCTCTTGCTTCTTTTAAAGTTGATGCAACTGTAACATCAAAACCCTCATTTTTTAAAGTATATTCCATTCCCATAGCCAATGTAGCATCATCTTCAACTAATAAAATTTTAACCATATTTCCTCCTTTTTATCGATGTTTTAATACTTAAATTCTATTATACAAATAATTTTTTATATATTAAATCCCTCATTTTTTACCTATTGAATAATATTTATAATATACTTATTATAAAGTTGCAATAAATAAAAGAAAATAACTATTCAAAGCTCCAATTATACTTTCTATAATATAAAAGGGTATGTTTCAATAGTCGCTAGGTTATCTTTGGATTCTTACGACCCATATTCCACAAAATATATAAATATATGACTAGTTATTTTTTAATATGACTAAATATATTATAACATTAGTATAACCTTCAAATTCTATATATAAGTTAAAGCTTTTATATTAGCAACTGGTATAACTTATATAAATGTAAATTAAAAATTACATAATTTTATATACTCCTCTAAAACCAAATTATTATTATAAATTTCTTCTGCTACTTTTTTTCCTACATATCTAATATGCCACGGTTCATAACCATATCCAGTTATATGTTCTTTATTTCTAGGATATCTTATTATGAACCCAAATCTATGAGCATTTTCCCTAATCCATATTCCTTCAGTGGTTTTTCCAAAATCATCATTTAAAAATTTATTTAATCCTTCCCTATTAGTTAAGTCCATTGCTAATCCTGTTTGATGTTCACTATGTCCAGCCTTAGCTACATATTTATCAGCTTCTTCCATACCTAATATTTTAACTCTATGCTTATAAAGATTATTCTGTGTATTATAACAGCGATAGCCTGATATTGCATAAAGTATTATCCCCTCCTCCTTTTCAGCTTCTAACATTAATTCTTCTAAAGCCTTGCCGCTTTCTTTAGTCATAAGCTTTTCTTCCTTTAGCATATTATCTGAAAATCTAATATTTGGTTTTTGCAATTCTTTTGGAATATACTTATTAGAAAGTTTATATTTTCTATTTACTAAAACTAATTTATTATCTACTTCTAATACTTCAGAATAATCTTTATATGGATTAAATATGAATACCATTCCTAGTATTAGCCAAAATATTTCACTGGTTTTTTTCATTCTACTCTCCCCCTCATTTTATAAATCTATTATAAATATTCAATCTTACAGTTAAATGAATTTTAGACTTACAAAATAGTAAGAGATAAATCAAACTAAGATTTTATAGGATTCCTTAATTAAAATTTAACTTATGCATGATTTTAATTTCCATAATAAAATTTTTACCATGAATTAAAAATTAAGAATGAAGAATTATAGTTAAAACTCCATTGTCAAAGTCTTTGGAGTTTTTCAAAATAAATTCCATTTTAGAAATTCACTAGCAGTGAATTTCATCCTAAATTTTTCATTTTTAATTATTAGTCCTTAATTTCTAAGAATTTAAACTATTTTTATAAAAAATTTATTTTCCACAGTATATATTAAGTTTTCACATTGTATCCTTATAATCTAAAAAATACCCCTAGGATATTATCTAATTTAGTTAATATCCTAGGGGTATTATATTATTTGCTTAAACTTATTCCTTTTGATATATACGCTATAAGTTTTTCAGTTAATTCATTTACATCATATTTGTCTTCATTGATTATATCATATATAGCTAGAGTACATAGTCCTCCAAAGAAGGTATATGTTAAAAACTCAGAATCATTTTTTTCTATTACTCCAGCTTCTATAGCTTTTTTAATATGATTCGATAAATATTCTATGTGTTCTTTAATGGTAATTCTAAGATCTTTTTGTCTTTCTTCATTTCCCCATAGCTCACTTAGCGCAACTCTAAAAAAATCTTTATACTCATGTACTATTTCTAATTGTATTTTAATTAATGCTCTTATCTTGTCAATAGGTTCTTGTTCAAGAGATAACACGCTTGAGCTTTTTTCTTCCATACTTTTTATGCCTTCATCTATAACATATTTAAAAAGCTCTTCTTTACTTTTAAAATGGTAATATAATGTTCCTTTGGCTACTCCTCCAACAATGGCTACGTCATCCATTGTGGCTCCATCATAACCTTTTGTCGAAAAAACCTTTATTGCAGAGTTTAAGATAGTTTCCCTTGTCTTACTCATATTCTCCTCCCAAAATCCCAATGGATAATTTAACATTAATTATACTACATAAGTACTAATCTATTAAAGCTTCTTCAATTCCATCTTTTACTTTTTCACTTAATTTATCTTTAAAGATTATTGTTAATAGAATAAATCCAATTAAAAATCCTCCTAAGATAAGCGAATCTTTAATAACTATACTCATATTTGGTCCTGCTAATACTTCTCTTAATAAATCAACAGCATAAGTGAATGGTACAAATGGATGTATTACTGAAAATACTTTTGGTAAAGTTTCAACAGCAAATGTTCCTGAACAACTTACTAATTGCACAACTAAGGCTACTATACCTAAAAATTTTCCTATATCTCCAAATGTAAATATTAAGAATTGAAGTGCTGCCATAAATGTTAATGAAAGTAAGGCATTTAAAGAATAGTATAAGGCTATATTATCTGGTTTTATTCCTAATACTAAAAGCATTGTACTAAGTATTACTGACTGTACTATACCTATTAAAGCATAGGACATAAACTTTCCTAAAACTATTGATACTTTGTTAGTATCTTTTAAGTCTTCATCTACTTTCTCTTTTACTAAGAAGAAACTAACTAACGCTCCTACCCATAATGATAATGGAATTAAATATGGCGCTAATCCTTCACCATAAGTTTCAACATTTCCTAAGAATGTTTTCTCTACCTTTGCTGGTTCTTCCATAAATTTTGAAAGTTCTTCGCTATTATGAATTAGAACTTTATCAGACTCTTTTACACCATCTTCTAACTCAGTAGCTAGTTTTTTAGACCCTTCTCTAATTTTTGTTGATCCATCATATAGCTCAGATGTTCCTCCTGATAATTTATTTACACTTTCTAATGCTGAAGGAATCTTATTATACATTGATTCAACACCTGTTCTTAATTTATTAGATCCTTCACTAAACATATCAAGTTTTTCTGACAAGCTTGGTAATAGAGTTAAATATTCTTTACCTTGTGCTACTGCATGTTTTGCAGCTTGTATATTTCCTTGGTTCTTTTGAATATCTGATTTTATTTCATTAACTTGTGGTATTAAAGATTTTACAGCTGTTAAATTACTCATATTTTCTGATGATAACATTGGTGCTATAGCATTAAGTGAACCCTTAGCATTTATCAATGTATCATTTATTTTTTGTATATCTTGAGGATTGATGTTTAATCCATTAATTGTCTTTGAAATTGACTCTAAATTACCTGCTTCATTATTAACAGTACTAGTTACCATAACAGAGCCCATAAGCAATTTTCCTTGTTCTTCTGTTATAGCTCCATTTGCTTGAAGTGATCCTATCAGTTTTAACAATCCATCTTTATTATTTGCTATTGCTGCTGTTTGATTTAATATTCCTGAAGATTGTATTTGATTTAATTTTTCTCCTACTGAAGAAAGAGTTTGTAATGCATTAGCAACTTCTGAACTGTTAGTTATAGCTAAAATCTTATCAATTTTATTATTTAATTCATTAATTTCACCCTGTAATGCTTCTGGGTTACTTAATACTTTTTGAATCATTGGATTTGACAATGTAGCATTTATTTTTTCCATATCAATTTGTGCCAAACCATTTTCAAGTTGATAAGCATCATTTATTAATTTATCTAAGCTTGCTTTATCTATTGAATCTAAATTCTCATTTAACATATGTTCTACATTTTTAAATTTCTTGTTTAGCATATCAATGTTGTCATCTATAAGAACTACACCATTATATAAATTTTCTACGCCTTCTTTTACTTCAGGAACTTTTCCTGTTAAAAGATCTGTACCATCTTTTATTTTTTTAACTCCTTCATTAAGGCCTTCCATTCCCTTATTTAATTCTTTACTACCGTCAACTGCTTTTACCAATTTGTTTTTAGTGTCATATACTTTATCCACAACTCTAGCAGTAGCCTTAAGGGATACAGATTGATTTAAATTCTTTTGTACTGTGTCCATTGCCACATCTACCGTTTTATTTGAAACATATCCTTTTTTCTTATTAGAAGTAAAATATATTACTGGTTCTTTCACTTCTTTGTCGTCTATGGGAGTAAACATTTCTTTTGAGAAGTTTTCAGGTATTTGAATCATAGCATAGTATTCTTTATCTTCCATACCTTTATTTGCTTCTTCTAAAGATACAAACTGCCAATCTAAATTTTTATCTTCATTTAGCTTGTCAACTAAATCTTGCCCAAAATTATATCTTTTGTCTTCTCTCATATAGCCATTGTCTTCATTTACTACAGCAACCTTCATTTTATCTAAATTATTATATGGATCCCATGATCCAGCTAAATAAGTAAATCCATAAATAACAGGAATAACACAAATTCCTAAGGCTACTAAAACCTTAAAGACATTCTTTTTTATTTTGTTAAGATCTCTTTTAGTTACCTGTGTAACTTTCATGCAATCACCTCTCCGTAGTTTATTGTACTGACTAGTCAGTATTGTTTTATAATACACTCATAGTTTTTAAAAATCAACCTTTTTTGACAAAAAACACGTCGAATTTATAATTTTTTTAGAGAAAAGTTCATGTAATTGTATACAAACAAAAAATAAAAATCATATTATATACATATATGTAACTAATAGTAATTAACGTAAAAATGTAAAATCTCATAAATTATTCTAATAAACAAAAAAAGAATCTAATAGTAATTTTTATATTTACCACTAAACTCCATAGATTTTTAATTTTATATAAATTTTTTTCAAAAATAGCTAGTCAATATACTAATATGTTCTAGAGCTTTAAAAATATTTTTTTGCTAACTATAATAATTTTAATATTTTTAATATTTAATTCATATTTAGCATCTGAAAGAAAATAATAAACCAAAGATGTTAGTATATTTTATATCAGACAAGGCGTCAGAACCTGCCCATAGTGGTGCTATGGCGGGTTCTGACAACGCAGTATGATGGAAAATAGGCTAACATACTGGTCTATTATTTTTTGAAGATACCTTATTCTATTAATTTATAATACTCTTTTAATATAACCTAAAACCCTTTTAGCCTTAATACATAAAATAGTGATAGATTTTAATTAAAATCTATCACTATTTTCATGCTCTTTAACTATAATTATTTGCTTTTAATTCTATCCATTAATATAGATTTTTCCTTTAGAAGAATATTAAACTGTTGTTCTAGTTCTAAATATTTTTCATCTTTATTTGCAATCATACTTAACTTTCCTAACACTTCAGCAATTTTATTTTCAATTACCATAAGCTTTGATTTTAATTCATCATTAGTTAAACTATTATGACTTTCCATTAAATTTATATCTTTAATATTTTTCTCATATCTTTTAATCATTTTATTTTCTATTACTATCATCTTATTACAAACTTTTTCCATCATATATCTATCATGAGAGACAATTATTACTGTACCTTCATAATTTATCAATGCTTCTTCTAATTGTTCTCTACTTGGTAAATCAATATGATTTTCTGGTTCATCTAAGATAATTAATGGATAATTTTTCAATATGAATCCCGCTAGCTTTACTTTCATTTTTTCCCCAAAGCTTAAATATTTTATTTTTGTATCTAAAATTCTATTGCTTAAACCCATATTAAATAACATAGTCCTTACCTTCCCCATATTATCTCGTGGAAGTTCACCTATTAGTTCTAATGGAGTGATTTCACTATCTAAATCTACTACATTTTGGCTTAAATATGCAATTTCAAGTGAATCACTAATCCACATTTCTCCGTTATTTAGTTTTTCTTCACCAATTATTATTTTTATAAGAGTACTTTTACCAGTACCATTTTCACCAAAAATTCCTATCTTTTCTCCTCTATTAATGTAAAAGCTAGAATTATTAAATAATACATTTTTTCCAAAAGCCTTGCTTACATTTTTAAATTCTAAAAGTCTCTTTCCTCCTTTTGCATTAGAGTTAAATTCAAAATATATTTTTTTATCTTCTTTAGGTTTTTCCACACCGTCTACTTTTAATTTTTCTAATTTTTTAATTTTAGATTTAACTTGCACATCTTTCTTTTTAGCTTTAACTCTAAAATACTCTTTTCCTCCCATCTTATTTCCCGTTGCAAGTGCTTTTTTTCTAGATTCTCTATGAGCCTTTTCTGACCAATTCTTTAAATTGTCAATATCTTCCTCAATCTTTTCTCTATAACTTTGTTCTTCCTTATACTGTTTAAGTTGTGCCTTAAATCTACGTTCTTTTTCTTCCTTATAGAAACTATAGTTGCCCTCAAAAATTATAGACTTTCCATCTTCTATTTCTATAATTTCATCCACAGCTTTATCTAAAAAGTATCTATCATGAGATATGATAATTACTGATCCATTAAATTTTTCAAGTTCACTTAAAAGCCAGTTAACTCCTTTGAAATCCATATTATTTGTAGGTTCATCTAAAATTAAAAGCTGTGGCTTAAAATTCCAAATATTAGCTAGAGATACTTTAGTTCTCTCTCCCCCACTTAAATTGTCAAGCCTAACATTATCCCAAGTATAAAATTTTTCAAGTCCTAATTCACTAGTAAATTCAAGCATATTATAATTTAAAGTTATATCTTTATCTTTTTTACTATTTGCCTTACATAATATATTAAGTTCATAAGAACCATTCTGCCTAAGATAAGCTGCCTTAATTTCTGGTTGGTGAAAAAGTATCTTTCCTTCGTCTTTTTCTGATAGTCCAAAAATAATATCAACTAAAGTGCTCTTCCCTGCACCGTTTCTTCCTACAATCCCTAATATTTTATTTTTCTTTATATCTAAACTAATGTCCTTTAATACTTCTACATTATCAAAATCTTTTTTTATATTTTTAAAAGATAACAACATAAATATTCCTCCTCAAAGCTACACATCTTTATAAGATGCTTTATCTTTGGCTATTAAGAACATCTTGTTTTTAATTCTAAATCTATAATTAATTCATACTAATAATAAACTTTTATTAAGTTGATTATTAATAAAAATCTTTCTTATTCAAATATAAATATATTTTTTCTTCATTTAGAAATAAAAAAAGTCATAAATAAACCTACGTCTACTTATGACTTATTATGCTTTAATAAATCTTAAATTTAGAGCATAATATTCTTAAAATCATTATAAACCTCTGTTCTTAACAACCTAATCTAAAAGAATGCATAATAAATAAACCTCTATATTAAGGCACATAAAAAAGATGCCTAAGGTAATTTTATAAATTATTCCTTTAGAAAATATTAAATTTGGCTAGTTAAAAACAGAAATTCTCATTTTACATATTACCTCCGAAATTTCATAAATATTTACACTATTATTATATCATTAATTTGGTCATCTTCAAGAAATAATATACCAGTATTTTAGCCAATTTTCCATCATACTTCGCTGTCATGTTCTGAAGATAGCCCAACTGTAAGTAGAATATAAAATATACTAACATCTTTGCTTTACTATTTTCTTTCAGATGCCTTATTTAACACTAAAAATTTTTCTTTTCAAAATCTAGAAGCCACTGTTTCCTCCAAAGTTCTCCGCCATATCCAACTAAATTACCGTTACTTCCAATTATTCTATGGCATGGAACAATTATACTATGAGGATTTTTATTATTTGCTCCTCCTACAGCTCTTACTGCCTTAGGGTTATCTATTTTTTCTGCTATATCTTTATAGGAAGCAGTAGTTCCATAACTAACAGTAGTTAAAGCATTCCATACTTTTTTTTGAAACTCTGTGCCATTAGCTATTAGTTTTAATTTAAAGTCTTTTCTTTTCCCACTAAAATATTCATCTAATTGAGTTAAACATTCTATCATTGCTTCTGGTAAGTTTTCATCATCTTCTCTACTTTCATCTAAAAAGTTTATATATACTATACCTTCCCCATTTCCTTGAACTGATATAACTCCTATAGGAGATTGATAATACGCCGTATATAAAATTTCCATTTTCTCCTCCGTTAATTTATAATTATAACTACTAGTGTTTTCTTTTTTCATTATAAAACTTTTTACTTGCCTTAATTATATTTTTCTTATAATTTAATGCTTCAGATCTTTTTACCTTTCTTTCCATAAACTCAGCTTCTCTTTTTAATTTTAAATAACTATTAAATCTCTCAATAGTTAAGCTTCCGTCCTCTAAAGCTCTTCTAATCCGGCATCCTGGTTCAGTATCATGATTACAGTCTGAAAATTTACACCTTGCTGCTAACTCCTCTATATCACTAAAGCTAGTACTAACCCCTTGAGAAGAATCATAAATTTGAAGCTCTCTCATTCCAGGAGTATCTATTACTACTCCCCCATTAGGAATCAATATCAATTCTCTATGAGTTGTAGTATGTCTTCCTTTGTCATCGCCTTCTCTAATATCACTAGTCTTTAGCTTTTCATCACCTAATAAGCTATTTATTAAAGTAGATTTCCCTACTCCTGAAGAACCTAAAAAAGCAACAGTTTTACCTTTTTTAACGTACTTTTTAACCTCTTCTATTCCTAAATTTAAAATTGAACTTATAACTATAATATCTGTTCCTAAAGCCACCGATGATACTTGTAAAAGCTTTTCCTCTACATTATCACATAAATCTGCTTTTGTAAGTATAACCACTACTCCTGCACCACTATCATAGGCTACAGAAATATATCTTTCTAACTTTCTTATATTAAAGTCATTATTAAGTGACATACAAATAAACACATAATCTATATTTACTGCTACTATTTGCTCTTCTATTTTTCTATCTGGAACCTTCCTTGAAAATTTACTTTTTCGAATTAGTATACCATAAATAATGGCTTCTCCATTTTTATCAGTATCTCTATCTAATACAACCCAATCCCCTACTGCTGGGTAATCAGCCCTTCCATTAGAATTATAAATTAATTTTCCTAAAACCTTAGCTATAACTGTATTTTCTTCCGTTATAACCTTATATAGTCCCTTACTTTCAAAAGCAACTCTTCCTATATAAAAATCACTATACTTCTCTTCTACTTCTTTTAATAGTTCTTCATTTAATCCTAAGTCATATAATTTTTTATAATTCATTTATTTCCTCCCAAACTTTAACTTTGGGTATAAAAATACCCTGAAATAGTGTTATAGACTACTCCAGGGAACTGTTCAAATTTATAATGTATAGCTAAATAAACATTGTGCACATCATAACATAAAAATATTAAAAACTTCTTAAATCTCTCAGTGATTTAAATCTTTAATATATTAAAAAACCATACATACCTTGGAGTAGTTTTTATTAAAATTTAACTTTGCAAATAAAATTCTCTTTTTCATAAAACACCACTCCTTTCAAAATATTCTGTATTTATTTTATCACAATAAACTTTCTAATTCAATAGTTTAATTATTCTTAGCTAAAATAGCTATTCAAAGATAGTGTGTTAGCTAATTATCTTATGAATATCCCTAATTATAGTATGGTAAAAATACTAGATTGTCATAATTATGTAACATTCATAGAATATATTTATAATAAAATTACTATTAGTCCATAATGAAAACATTTAAGGAGCGATAGATTAATGTATAATGTTTTAATTTTAGGAGGTACAACCTTTGTAAGTAGCAACTTATGTAAACATTTAATATGCAAAGGTTATAATGTAGACATACTTACAAGAGGCCTTAGAAAAATAAACTATCATGGATATAAAAATCATTTAATTTGCGACAGAAAAAATATTGATGAATTAAGAAAAGTACTTTTAGGGAAAACCTATGATTATATATTAGATATAAGTGGATATACAAAAGAAGATGTAGAAAATGTAATAGAAACTATAGATAGTAGTAAACTAAAAAAATATATTTTTTGTTCCTCAGGCGCCGTTTATAAAGAAAATCAAGACTTAATTTCCGAAGATTTTAAAAGAGGAGAAAATAAAAACTTTGGTGATTATGGATTAAATAAAAAACTTGCAGAAGATTATTTGCTAGAAAAATCTAAAAAAGATAACTATCCTATTATAATTTTTAGACCTACCTATATTTATGGTGAAGAAAATAATTTATATAGAGAAGCTTATTTTTTTGATAAAATCTTAGATCAAGAACCTATTCCTATACCATATGGCAATGCTAAAACTCAATTTATCCATATTGATGATTTGGTTAGAGCGTTTGAAAGTGCTATGAAGAGTAATGTAGTAGGAAAATCTTATAATATTACTCATCCTAGAATAATAACCTTTAAAGAACTAGTAAAAACTTGTGGAAAAGTAATGAGAAAAACACCTATAATACGAGAAGTAAATACAGAAGATTTTCCTTTTAGCCCTCGTTCATATTTTCCTTTTAGGAATATAAATTATATGCTTGATATTACTGAGCTTATAAAAGATAATATATATATTCCTAAAATTGATTTAGAAGAAGGACTTAAAAAATCATTTTGTTGGTACTTAAATTCTACTGTAAAATTAGAGGATAATACCATGATTAATATAGATAAAGTAATTCTAACGTAAAATATATAATTTTGATATATATTGTTTCTTAATATATATTAAAAAATCGTGACTTTAGGTCACGATTTTTTAATTCCATCTTATAACTATAATTAAACTCATAATTATTAAAATTCCTTTTAAATCTATTCTATAATCTATTATTCTACAGTCTTCTTAAAGATTTTACCAATCATTATTTTTATAAAATAGCTTATTACTGTCACAAAAAGTGATTCTAAAATAAAAGTTAACACAAAACTTATTCTAAGATCTTGTGGATATAGTATTCTAAACCCATCTTTAGCAATTGCATAAGTAATTATGGATATAAATATTCCTATGATTATACTTTCTTTAAATAAGCTTAATTTTATCCTTTTAACTTCATTTATTTTTTTGGTTTTCATTATTATACCATTTCCCCATAACTTTATAGAAAGATATAACATTCCTATTATAAGGGTAAAAAATGATATGGCAAACTCATAAAATGGCTTCTGCAATATAAAGAACTTATAAGCTACATCTAAAAATAATCCTATTACTAATATAAAAATTGTATGCATTTCATAATTAGCAATCTCGCTTATAGTTTTTTCTTCTTCTTCTTTAATCTCCTTGCTATCCATAAATATAATCCTCCTATGTAAGTCATATTTAAAAATCAGCTAGTGTCAGTATGTTTTCGTTATAATACATTATCAGAACCTAATAGTTCAAAAAATCTATCTTCTTTATCTGACACAAAATATATTTGGCATTTTAGTTAGTTATTTTCTTTTATAAATATCTAATAAAACTTAATATAATATAATTGTAATATATTTCCTCAACTATTGTAACCCTATATAGTAAAATTGTAAACTAACTCATAATTTGCAAGGGGTACTTTCTAACTATTTTTATATTTAATTAAAGCTTATTATTTATAAAGTAAATACTTCTCTAAATTTATAAATATAATTTTAGAGAATATAAAAATGGCATAAGCATTGCTTACGCCATCTAAACTAATCCATTTGTAGGAAGTCTGAATATGGATTTTTCTCCTTTTTATCTAGTAATCTTTCTTCATTATTGGAGTACACAATATATTCATAGAAGTTTGATCCAAATGATGTACTTTTAGTAACTATATCTTGAGAAGTTTTCTCAAAGCTTTCATTATCTAATATTTCACTATTCCAGAAAATTACTTCTGCTAAATATTTTTCATTTTCAGGATTTTTATCTATAAATGCTCCAAATATATTTTCATTTTTCACATTTTTATCTGAAGTAAAGCCTTCTTTTGTAACTTTTTTATTTATTTTACTCTCTATTTTCTTATAAAAAGAGTTATTCCATGAATTTCCTAATATTATTAAGTTACTATTTTTTATCACATTATCATCAACTTTATTATCTTCTACAACTTCAAAATTCACATTATTCATTTCATATTGTAAAGTAAGTTTTTCAATTAATTTATTTTGTGCTATATTTTCTTTTTCTGAAACTCCTGTTGCTTTTACTAATGCGACTTTTTCTTCATTTAATCTTCTATGCATAATTCTAGCTAAAGAAAGTTCTGGAGTACTTTCCATTTGGAATAAACTATCATATAATTCTTTTATACTTTTAGCTTGTAATTCTGCCTGCCTTTCTGGTGATAATTTATATTCATCACTTAAATCAAAATTAGGGTCATTTATTATATCATTAAAATGATCTGACACATCTTTACCACAAACTTCTTCTATTGTTTCTATTAATCCTTTTATAGTAGCGTTTTTAAACTCATATTTATTGAAATAAGTTTGCATAAGCTTATCAAATTTTTCTTCACCAACTTTTTTGTAAAGTTCATATATTGCTGTTCTTCCTCTATCATAATAAACTTGGTTAGACATTCCATCAACTTCTTTATTAGTAGAGGTAATTTTTTTATTTGCTGGACCACTCTCATAAAGTAACATACTTTCAAAGCCATTTTCACTACCTTGAGTCTTATCTAAATAATAGTATGTTGAAAAGTCTGCAAAGCCTTCATCTAAGAAAGACTCTGTCTCTGAATTATTTCCAATAATACCATGAAACCATTGGTGAGCTATTTCATGAATAAACACTGAATTCTTTTTAGGATCATTTCCATCCACATTAAATCTTCCTAATTGTATTGCTCCTGTATATTCTATAGCAACTCCTTCGACATATGATTCAAATACATCAAATTCCTTATATGGATACTTACCAAATTTCTTACCAAAGAACTCAATAGCGCTAAAAGCTTCATCTATATATTCATTCATTAATTTATCTTTTTTCTCATCTTCACTTAAATAATGAATATTCACAGTAATACCATCTTTAGTCTTACTAACTTTTTTGTAATCTTTACTAGCAAAGAAAACAAACTCTCTTGTATTTTCAGCCTTAGCTGAAACTATTTTTCTATCTCCTTCTATTTTTTCTGTTTCAGTTCCTGTAATACCTACATTAAAATCTTTAGGAACATTTAAATTTACTTCATAATTAGAGGACTCAAAATAGTCTGTTTCAAAATCTTTACTATAAGGAATTTCATTCCACTTCTTTTCTTTTTCGTCATATACTGCAACTACTGGATACCAGTGGACTGCTGAAAAAACATCATTATAATATGATAATCTATTCATTCCAAAAGGAATTTTTACTTCAAACTCTATATCAAAAGAAACTTCTTCTGAGTTCTTCAATTCTTTCTCTAATTCTACCTTTAACACTTGGTTTTCTTTTGTAAACTTTAATTCTTTTCCATCGCTACTTTTAATAGATTTTATATCTATTCCTCCTAAAAAGTCTTCTGGCTTTCTATCCGGGTTCTCCTTTGCTATCTTTTCATTACTGTTTCTAAACATTTCAGTTTGTGTTTCTTTTTTATTATAAGCATCAGCAAAGACATTAAATGATATCTCTTTTAATTCATCTTTATATACATTTTTAAATTTAACATTTTGCTTTGCTGTTATAGTTTGATCTTTTTCATTTAAATTTGCATCTATTTTATAATTTATAAAGCTGTTAAAATTATCAGCTTTACTCCCTGTAATATTTCCACATCCAACTAGCATTCCTGATATTATCATTGATGCTATTGCTAAAGATACAAGTTTTTTTGTACTTTTCATTTCCATTGCCTCCTAAAATTCTGCCTCATATACATATAAATTAGATTTATTCATTTACAATCTACTATAATTTTATATTTATAGTATTTTTTAGTCCATTCATCAGACTTACATTTTAAAAGTCTAATCTTACAATATTGTAACAAAATAAAGAGAATTAATTCCTCAGAATTAATTCTCTTTATAATTCCTAATCTCTTAATAAATATTAACCATTAAAAATTAAGCTACTTTTTATAATTTTCAATTAAATTCCTTAATTTTTCATACCATATTGGATAATAATTTAAGGCTTTACACTTCTTCTCTAGAAAAATAAAATATTTTACATCTATATCCTTAAAATTTTCATAGTCATCTAGTGATATATATTTTATATCCTCTAATGTCCTTTCCGAAAATTCTAAGTCATCATCTTCTTGAGAAATATAACCCAAAATCGGAATTTGATTTCCTATATCTATTAAATAAGTATTATCAACTATATTAAAAATAATTTTCCCATCTACATTAGCTTCCTCCCTCAGTTCTCTAATTACAGCTTCTTCTGGGGTTTCTCCCTCCTGTATTTTTCCACTAATAAAAAAGTGTCTAATTTGCCCATCAATTTTACCAATACCAAGTAACACGCTATCTTCTTCAATTATAACTGCTTGCACTCTTTCCTTTGACATATTATCACCTATCTTTATTAATATATTTAGTAAAAATCACATTTTAAGTAGATCTGTTAAAGCAATGTAAAATTTAGATTTATTCAATACTTTAATTAGTTCTCACAAGTAAACCTTACAATATAAAATAATTAAATGTATATTGAAAACTTTTATACTATATATCAATTAAAATGTAATTTGCCTTTAATTATACCTTTTTATTATGTTTTTTCAAAATTTCATCAAATTCTAATTTATCAGTAAGATATTTAGAGGAGTTTATTCCAAGATCCATTCGTCAAAAAATTTAGATAAATTTATTTCTGTTCTCTCTTCTATAAAGTTCTTAAACATATTGAAATCTATGTTTTTTCTTTATGTTCGTTTATAAATTCTTTAATAGAATCTTTAAAGTTTTCATCGCCAATTATATTCTAAAGTACATACGATTTTCATGAAGGAGTAGAGCTTTTATAATAATCAATTTTCTTATTTTCTATACTTTGACTTCTTTTACTTTTATTAATTTAACAACCTATTGAAAAAACTAACTCTTCTTTTTTATCATCATAAATATTTTGTACTAGTCTTATAATAAAGTATTACTAGGGTTTCACTTATTAGACTCTCACTATCATTTGAAATTGTTATTCTAGTCTTTACATTAAAACCCTTTATATGTAGCGATTATTGTTTTTAATCATAATTAGTAACTTTAGGCAATACCATATTATTTCCCCGCCCTACACTTTTATAACCATACTAATTAGCCTGTATTTTAATATATTACTTTTATAGGATTAACTATAATTTCATTTAATTTCTATTTAAATTATATTCAAAATATAATTAATAAAACTTACATTATATTTCTACAAACTTTTCAAATTCCCTCTATAATTTATATAAGTCCATAATGTAGTTGCTTAACCTACTAAATAAGATTTTAATTGAAACCTATTTATACCTTTTAATTTATTTAAAATAAAATCCACAGCTTTAACTAATTTCTAGATAAAACTGTGGATTTTATAAGTTTGTTTGTATATCATGTACTAAAAAATATTATATATTTAAAGAAGATTGTTTTACCGATTTTCCTATGAGGCTATAGATAATACTTCTATAGCCTCGAATAGTTTTTTACCTTGACAAACGCTATTTACTATTTCTAGTTTTGCTTCATCAAAGTATTTAAAAGTTTGTAAGGCAGAGTCTTTATCATAATACACTTTCCAATATCCACAAAGTAAACATTCCTTATGTGGACTTTCTATAAATGTTTGTACATCCTGTAGTGGAAATCCTAAAAATATTCCCATTTCATGAGGACAAATCGAAACATCATATCTTTCTTTCAATACTTCTAGTTTTTCAACTATAGTCATATTTGGTTCATAACCAAACTGTGCTAAAAAATTTGTAACTCTTTTATCTTGGAATTTATTATTTAATAATTCTTCATTATAAAACAGTACTACTACTGCATTATTTGTTTCTTTTAACTCAAAGGCTTTCACCTTTAATCTATTTAATAATTCATGCTTATAACTTTTCCAGTTATTACACATGTTTTTATCATGATTACATAGGGTTACAGTGGTAGCAGCCTTAAGCCCTTTAATTGTAGGGGCAATGTTATAGGCTATCACATTAAACATATATTCCACATCATTTAAAGTATTTATTTTTTCTCTAAAAGCTTTAACTGCTAACTTCACTGTAATCACTCCCTTAATATTTTGATGATGTTAAAACTAATTTGCTAATTCTTTACCGAGCTCTAAACACTCTTTTTCTTTATCTGATTCTGGTGTATAGTTAGCAATTAATCCTTCGTTTATCACAATTGCGCCATAACCAGTCATTCTTTCTTCCCAGTCTCTCATCCATTTTCCATCTCCCCATCCGTATGAACCAAATAGGGCTATTTTTTTCCCTTTTACAGCGGTTTCTATTGATTCTATAAAAGGTTCCATTTCTGATTCCTCTAAAACTTCATCTCCCATGGAAGGACATCCTAAAGCAATCACATCTGCACTATCTATATCACTAACAACTGCATTTGAAACAGCTTTTACTTCAACTTCTGCTCCTTCATTTTTAGCACCTTCTGCAATGAAGTTAGCCATAGCTTCTGTGTTTCCTGTACCACTCCAATAAATTATTGAAACTTTGTTCATAATAACACTCCCTTTACGAAAATCGCATTTAATTGAAAATGATTATCATTACCATCTATTTATATTATATTTGTTAATTTTGGATTTGTCAACATTAAAAACCACATTTTTCATAAAAAAATGAAAAATGTGGTTTGTTCAATAAATACATCTTTAAAAATTAACTATAACCCATACTGCTATATCCTCAAACCCCAGGTTTTTATATATATTTTTTGCTTTAGGATTATTATAAAATAAACAAGGAATCCTTCCTTCATCTATGAGCTCCCTACATATCTTATAAACACAACTCATTGCATAGCCCTTATTTCTATGATTACTATGAGTCATAACAGAAACTATCATCGCTAATTCTTTACTTTCTGCTGTAGTTGCTGCAGAAGCTAAAATTTTATTATTTTCCTTAATGCAATATACTCTTCCAAAGCCACTATTAATTGCTACTTTGATACTAGCAGATGATGTTTTAAAATCGTCAAACTCTTCTATGGTCTTTCTAAGATTATAAATTTCCTCTGCATCCTCTAAATTTGCTTTTATCACTGAAACATTTTCTTTCATTAATAATAAATTATCTAAATATGCAAATTGATTAAACTTTACTTTATCATAGGTTAATATGGATAATAACTTAGTTATAGAAATAAGTTCTCCCCAAATTTGCTCTTTATTTTTATAACCATTTATGATTTCGCAAAAGCCTTCTGCATTATAATCTTCTATTACAGAGTGAAAATAAAATTGAGTATTATGTCTTAGTAGTATAGCTATATAATTGTAATTTTCATCAAATTCAGCCCATATCTCTTGTAATCTATCATCAAAACCAAATTTCTCTAAACATCCTATAATACAAACATTAATTTCTTTATTTTTGCTTAGAAATTTTTCTAATCCATCATTATGGCTTTCATTTAATTTTACAATCAAGTTCATTTCCTCCATAGAATTTCTAATATATAAATATAT
This sequence comes from Clostridium sp. UBA2485, assembly GCF_002341865.1. Lineage (GTDB taxonomy): Bacteria > Bacillota > Clostridia > Clostridiales > Clostridiaceae > Clostridium_J. The sequence goes on from NZ_DDOV01000034.1 coordinate 33,405, forward strand.
TCTATGAAGTTAACATTTATGACTATAAAATTTATTTGAAAATAAGAATAATTAAGCCTTTATACTTCATATAATCTAACGATATCTCCATTTTGAAAGGAGCGTTTTTATGAAGTATTCTTTTAAACATATATTTTTATCAGTCATAAGTAAAAATAGCACCGAGAAAACCTTAGACACTTTAAAGGAATATAATAGAATATTAGAAAATGCAAAAATTGAAACCTCTATTAAATTAAATAGATTTAAATATTTATGCTTAAACTGTAAATATATACATGAAATACTGTGTAGTGATCTTTCTTATATTTCTTTAGAAGATATTGTGTCTAAAGACATTTTAGATAGTATTCATCTAGCAAATATTAACTATCCTACTGAAGATACTATTATAGAGCAGCTGTTTATAAGCAATAAAATAATTCAAAATATAGAAAATAGTTGTAAAAACTATAATAAATATATAAATGTAGTTAAGGATTTAAATAAATTTTTAAAGGATTGTGAGATTGATTATTCAAATGTAGAAAGACCATATTTTCACTTCTCTAAGGATAAAAAGGGAAGTCCTATAGCGTTTTTTTGCCATATAAATTCACCAGACTTTTCTTATACTACAAATAACTTTAAAATTTATGGTTTTTATGGTGAGTATAGATCTTTATCGCAAAAAGGAAACTATCTTCAAATGACTTTAGGATACAGCAATAACTTTACTTCCGTACTTGAACTTAAAACTTTAGAAATTGGAAAGGAAAAAGATTCAGATAGAGGTGCAACTGCACTTCAATATTTAATTAAAACTTTAATACCTGAACTTAACCATATATTAGATAAAAAACTCAAAGAAGGAAATTTATCCCTAAGCAAGGAATTTAAAACTCAAATGCTTTATAGTAGAACTAATTCTATTTCTGAAGGGGATATTAATGGTGATAGAATAAATTTTTATAAAAAGAATGGTTTTACTGTAAAAGGTAATAACTTTTATTTAAAACTCCAATAACCTTATATTTATAATGTATTTAATTTTACTAAAATATAAATATTAATTAATAGAAAAATAATATTATAAATATT
>NZ_DDOV01000063.1 GCF_002341865.1 Clostridium sp. UBA2485
AAAATAGTAAATCCAGAAAAGCTTATAGAAAAAGTATCTTCTTAGGAATTAAAAAATCTTAATTAATTCTCAATTAGAATAGAAACCTTATGTCCTATTCTTTTTATTTAATGTAACAACTAAAAAATGAATAATTTATGTAAACATCCCACTATTCAAATATGAATTTTGGGTGTTTTTACGTTACATTTTGATTTTTATGCGAATCATAACTATCGAATTTGAGAGTACGAACAATGTTCTTTGAGAATTAAATAATATGGTGTGAAAAAGTAGAATTACTTCACATTTATTTGGAAAGGTAATTATCTTTACTAATAAAAATTATGATATAATTACCTTTAGTAAAGTCAAAATAGTAATTTAAATAAAATATATCCAAGAGGTAATGATTACCAAACTATATATTTTGAACAAAATTATGTAAGCAGTAGTAGAAAAAACACTTAGTAAGGAAGTTGTTCAAGTAAGTGAAAATAATAATGTGGCAGAAAAGAGAGGTACTAACAATGAATACACCATCATCAATAACAGAATTTGTAGGAACAGGAATTGGAGATACCATTGGCTTAGTCATAGCTAATGTTGACTCTTTTCTTCATGAAAAAATGGGATTAGATAAAAAATATCGGTCTATAGGAATAATTAGTGCAAGAACAGGTGCAGGACCACATATTATGGCAGCAGATGAGGCTGTAAAAGCTACTAATACAGAAGTAGTAAAGATTGAAATGCCAAGGGATACAAAGGGTGGAGCAGGACATGGTTGCTTAATCATTCTGGCAGCAGAAGACGTAACAGATGTAAGAAGAGCAGTAGAAGTTGCTCTTAAAGAATTAGATAGAACTTTTGGAGATGTTTATGCATGTGATTCAGGACACTTGGAGCTTTCATATACTGCAAGTGCAAGCTTGGCATCAAAAAAAGCATCTGGTGCTCCACTTGGAAAAGCTTTTGGGATAATTGCTGGTGCTCCAGCTGGTATTGGTTTAGTAATGGCAGATACAGCAATGAAAACTGCAAATATTGAGATGGTAACATATGCAAGTCCAGATGCAGGAACAGCACACACAAACGAAGTAATTATAACATTTACTGGAGATTCAGATGCTGTTAGACAATCAGTAATAGCTGCAAGAGAAATTGGTTTGTCTTTATTGAAAGCAATGGGGCAAGAGGCTCAATCTGCTACTAAACCATATATTTAGCAGATGATTTATTAATCTGTTTTTTTCTTATTAAATAATCTAACTATAAAAAACGAATAATTTACTTGAGCACCGTATTATTCAAATCTGAATTTTACGGTGCTTTTATGTCGTAATACAAATATATTGTGCAGGGGTGATAATTTGAAAATAATATTTGGAAAGTAACGGTTATAAAAGGTGCTGAAAATTTATTCTAGCAATTATGTGAAGAAAATAATATAAAATACAGTCCATATCCTAAACTATTTGAAAATATTTATAGGGCAGAATGTGAAAAAGAAAAATTAGAAAGTATTGGATACTGTATATTTACACTTGAAGAAATGCCAGAGATAGCTTTAGGTTAAGTCGCAATACAAATATTGTAAAATAAAATAGTTCTTTGAAAATTGAATAATACAGTATTTACAAAATATGTTATAATTAATTCATAATAGGCAGAAAAGGTGAATGAAATTTATAGAAGATGGTAGGTGACAAAATGCTTAATGCTGGAAGCCGTATTGTGAATAGTTGGCTATACCCTATTCAAGATGGTTATGTTTTGATTGATACAGGATACGAAAACGGGTTTCTGCACTTCAAAAGACGATTGTCCAGATTAAATATAGAATTGGAAAGCATTCGATACGTATTTCTAACACATGCACATGACGACCATGCAGGTTTTTTGAATCAGCTTTTAACGGAACTGCCTGATACAAAGGTAGTGATGAGTAAAAAAGCCTTAGAAATTCTATATAAAGGACAAAACTCTTTTATTGGCGGCTGTACTAGCCGTATAGCTCTTTTTTTCTGTAAGATCATGGAGTTTTTAGGAAAAGGAGAACACCGTTTTCCACCGCTAAACCAGGAGTTTGAAAAAAGATGTTTTTGTGTATCTGAGGATAACCTTAAAGAAGTTGAAGGAGAGCTATGCGGAAAAATCATCAACACACCAGGGCATACTACTGATTCCATTTCACTCCTGCTTGATAATGGCGTCTTATTTTGTGGTGATGCTGCTATGAATGGTCTGCCGAGTATTCACAAAGTAACAATCTGGGCAGAAGATAAAATCGAATTTGCCCGATCTTGGGAAGTAATCATCGGTACAAGACCCCAAAAGGTTTATCCTGGACACGGATCACCATTTGTATATCACGAGTTAGAAAAAAATTTACCTTATGCCCGTAAAATGAATTTATACCCTTTAGGGATTACAAAATAAATACTATTTACAGTACATCTTATTCTTAAATAATGAAACCAATATACAATCAAATAATTTATTCATAATACCGTATTATTCAACGTGAATATGCGGTATCTTTGTTTCGCACTACAAATATATTACGTAATTTGATTATATTGCGTAGTAAATGATAAAGATGTTCTTTGAAAATTAAATAATGCGGTATTTACACTATATGTTATAATTTTAGGTAAAATAAATGTTAATTATATTTTTTATATAAGGAGGAATTAAAATGGAATATTTTCATGTTGATGTTTTTAGCAATGAAATTTTATCTGGCAATGGATTAACTGTTGTTTTTTGTAATGAGGAATTAGAAGATAATCTTATGTTGAAATTAACACAAGAGTTTAAGCAATTTGAAACAATCTTTGTGAGAAGAATAGATGATAGTATATTTAATGCAAGAATTTTTACAGTAGAGGAAGAATTGGATTTTGCGGGGCATCCTATTTTGGGAGCAGCTGCTACTATTCATAGTCATATTTTTAAAAATGAAGAAGATATAGCAATTACATTTCAATTAAATCAAAAAACAATTATAGTTAATTCGAAAAAGATAGAGGAGTATTATGAAGTACAAATGAATCAAGGAAAAGCGGAATTCCTCTGTGAAGTTTCAAAAGAGAAGAGAAATAAATATGTACACGCATTGAACTTGTCAGAAGAGAATTTAAGCGAAGAATTTCCTATGGAAGTTGTATCAACAGGATTACCATACTTATTAGTACCATTAGCTTCAGGAATAGAGAATGCAAAAATAATTAGTTCTAAATTTGAAGAAATGTTAAAAGAAGTAGGTGCTAAATTTGCTTATATATTTGATGTGAATTATATAGAAGGACGGACCTGGGATAATCAAGGAAACGTTGAGGATGTTGCAACAGGAAGTGCAGCTGGACCATTAGGTGCATATTTATATAAGCATAATATTTTTAATGTAGGTCATGAGATTATAATAAATCAAGGAAGATTTGTCGGCAGACCTAGTAAAATTAAGGTTTCTATGAGCATTTCTGAAAAAGAAATATTAGTGTCTGGAGAGGTAGCTATTTTGGCAAAGGGAACTATTTTACTATAATAATAAACGTAAAAAATCGCATTATTCAAGAGATTGAATTTGCGATTTTTTATTGCGCAATCCAAATAAAATGCGACGTAATTATTGAATCAAAAGTTGGAGTTGGCACTATGGTAAGTATAAGGTATAGACGTAAGGTAAATGTAAGATAAATTTAACCTCTTTCGATTTCTTCATATGGTTATTAGTACTAAAATGAAGGTGATAAGGGGGAATAATTATGCTAAATAAAATCAAAAAGTTTAGTGTAAAAAAGAAAATATTTTTTACACTTGTTATTATCTTAGGGGGATCTTTAATATTTGCTTTCAATTTTCCACTAGGCAAATATGTAAATTCTAAGGTGAATGGAAATAGTGGAATAGCTAGAGTGCCTAATGCTGTGGATTATAAAAGAGGAAAGCTTAAAGAACTTCCTAAATATGATGAAAACTCAAAAAAACAGTGGCAGGTTGATTTAAGAAGCTATGATTTATCAGAACTTAATGTTAAAAATAACTTAAAGGATTTAATGCATGCTGATTTTGATAGTAAAACAAAATGGTCTTCTGATATTCCCAAAGAATTTGATAGACAAACTATTATGGAATATGGAAAAAACCCAGGATTGAATTTAAGAAAACTTCATGAAAGGGGTATTACAGGAAAAGGAGTGAGCATGGCTATTATCGATCAAACTCTTTTAGTAGACCATGAAGAATATAAAGATAGATTAAAATTTTATGAAGAAATCCATAATTGTGAAGAGGATGGTGCTATGCATGGGGCAGCTGTTAGCTCTATTGCAGTAGGAAAAACTGTAGGTGTTGCACCAGAGGCAGATTTATACTACATTGCAGAAACTCATGGAAAATTTACTTTAAGTAATATGGTAACTGGTTTTCCCTTTGATTTTAAGTATTTAGCAAAATCTATAGATAGAATTATAGAAATAAATAAGACTCTACCTAAAGAAAAAAAGATAAGGGTCATTTCTATGTCTATAGGATGGACTGAAGGGCAGAAAGGATTTAATGAGGTAGATTCAGCAGTAAAAAGGGCTAAAGATGAAGGAATATTAGTGGTTTCTACAAGCTTTGATAAATATTATGGAGTTAGCTTCTGGGGACTTGGAAGAGAAAGTATGAAAAATCCAGAGAATTTTAAAAGTTATGAACCAGGAGTATTTTGGAAAGATGCATTTTTAAAAAATGATGAAGAATTTCATAATGAAAGATTTAATATAGAAAAGAACTTTATGGTGCCAATGGACAGCAGGTGCACGGCATCACCTACAGGAAAATCGGATTATGTATTTTATAGAGAAGGTGGACTTAGTTGGTCTGTTCCCTATATAGCAGCTTTATATACTTTATGCTGCCAAGTAAATCCTAATGTAACTCCAGATGAGTTTTTAGAAGCAGTATTATATACAGGTGATGTAGTGGAAATAGAGAAAGAAGGGAAAAAATACAATTTAGGTAAAATAGTAAATCCAGAAAAGCTTATAGAAAAAGTATCTTCTTAGGAATTAAAAAATCTTAATTAATTCTCAATTAGAATAGAAACCTTGTATCGCATTATTTGTATTTAATGCAACAAATAAAAAACGAACAATTTATATAAACACCGCATTATTCAATTTTGAATTTTGGGGTGTTTTTTACGTCACATTTCAAATACTAACTATATCTTTTAAAATAGTAGTATTTATAATATATAAAGCTATAATTTTACACATCATAATATCATTGGATACTAGATAACTATATGCGTGATATGTAGTATCAATAGTAAATAAAGATAAGATAGATTAGGGATGATATTATGAAAGTAGAAATAGCTATTAAAGATGATGGAAAGAAAAGATATGTACTTGTAGATAATAAGGGAGAAATAGAGGTACCAGTCGTTAGATTTTCAAAATACAGGAATTAGAGAACGTATTGAAGGATTACGTAAGCAAGATAAAAATTCCAGTAAACCTTCAAAAAAAGAAATGACAGAATCAAGTAAGGATATAGTTATAGCAGCTAAAAATAAGAAAATAGAACAACTAGAGAAAGAGAATAAGTCTTTGAAGGAACAACTAATGATTTTAAGAAATAAACTATATGATACTATATAGTTTACCTATGTAGTTAAAAATGGATAAGTGTACATCCAGTATAGAAATCAACAAATTCACTTTAAATAAACATTGTGAAGTAAAATAAGTTCTAATTATGCTTATAATGCAGGATTGATATGTTTAGCTTTTTCATCTCTCCATTGATTTAAGAACTTTTTCATTTTTCTTCTGCTATCAATAACGAAAAATGATTTGTGTGAATATTTTTCGTGCAACTTCATTATAGTACGTTTTCTTGTTTTATTAAATGTCCATAGTCCTTTTAAGAACTTAAAAAATTCCAAATCAAATCTTTCTTCAAGATGTTGAGGCATATCTGACCTCTTTTTTCCATACCTTCTAAATACACCAAGCAAACATACTAACCGATTTATATTTAGAAATATGATTAAATCTGCCGATTTAAATCGCAATTCCATTGTTCCTGTATGATTACCATCAATAATCCATTTTTCCTTTGATATAAGTTCGTTTTGCTTCATTATCCATTTCTCTTTCGTTGGTTGCTCCCAATTAGGACCCCAAAATTCAACATCTAGATGAATAATTGGCAACCCCGTTATAGCAGACAATTCTTTAGCCAGAAAACTTTTCCCGCTTCCATTATTGCCAATAATAATAATGCGACTATATACAAATATATTCAAAATAATCACCTCCTAAAATATAAATAATCTGTAGTTCGCAGTTTTTTACTGGGATGCCCTAAGTTGCTGGATCACAATAAAATATAATTTTGAATTAACCTTACTATATAATATTATCACTTGACTCCATACTTTGGAATAAAAATTTTCTATCAAAAGCTTATCATTGTTTATATATCAACAATGTTGGAGTTACCCATTTAGGCTATATTTATGCATCGAAGTATAGATAACAAATATAGATGAACCAATTAATGAAGAATGTTCTTTGAAAATTGAATAATACGGTATTTGAAAGTATGACATAATGTGGATAAAATGGACATGTTTTAATCACAATTGTATAATTATACGTAATAAATATATTAAGGAGTAAATAATTATGAGTGAGATTTTAGATATTTCTTATAATGACATTGATATCATCAAGAACCTTTGGGAAAAGAATAGGTTATATCATCAGAATAGTTCAGAATACTTTAAAGAATCATATCGCTCCATTAACTTTGATGAAAGAATAAAGGCTTTTTCTATGTTTAATAAAGATACAATGAAAATAACTGTGGCTAAAATCAATGATGAATATATAGGATATTGTATATCAACCATAGTGGATGGAACGGGAGAGCTTCAATCACTGCATGTTGATGAGAGTAATCGAGGTAATGGAATCGGGAGGCAACTTGCATCCAAACATATAGAATGGATGAAGGAAATGAAGTGTAAAGTAATTGGGGTAACTGTGTCTCAGGAGAATGAATCAACGATATGTTTTTATAAGAAGCTTGGATTTTATCCTAATACCTTATATATGCAACAAAAATAGAAAAGTTATAAATGGATTATTTATAAAAATACCCTATTATTCTGAAATTGAATTTTACGGTATTTTTATTATGTATGATTGATTTCAAATTAGAATCTGAGAGGGGAAATTTCAAATGAATATTGCCATTTGGATTACAATAGGCGCTGCTCTTTTATGCGCTTTAGTTGCTATCAACAAAAAAGATAAAAAATAAATTTCAGTTTGTTGATGAGCTTATTAGTTTGCATATCATTAAGTTAAAAACATAAATAATATATTAGAATATCGCACTATTCAGAGATGAATTTGCGATATTTTTTACATCACAATTTGATTATAAAGCGACATAACTTTTGAAAATGAAAATATGAAAAATGTTCTTTGAAAGTTGAATAATGCGGTGTTAATAAGTAAAAGTAACTATATGAAATTATGTAAATATGATATAGTTATCATTAGTTAACTGAAAATGTAATTTGTGATGACATATTTTAAATATTAATGTGAGGGTTAAATATGTATACTTGTGCTATGTGTAGCGAAAATTATTGTAAAAAAGGAGAACTTGAAAAATTACCCCGTAATTGTCCATGCAGTGAAAAAGAAGAACAAGAAAAAATAAAGAAATTATATAATGAAGAGGAAAATTATAAATTAGCATATAACTCAGCATTAGTTGAAGCAGAAGGATACTGTAAAAACACAAGACTTGAAGAGATAATGGATTTTGCAAATAAGTGCAATTTTAAAAAGTTAGGAGTAGCTTTCTGTGTAGGTTTAAATAAAGAAGCAAAAATATTATGTTCAATATTAAAAAATAATGGGTTTGAGGTTAATTCAGTTGTATGTAAAAATGGAAGCATACCTAAAGAATTTTTAAATATTAAAGATAGTGAAAAAGTAAGCCCAGATACTTACGAGCCAATGTGTAATCCTATAGGACAAGCAATATTTTTAAATGAATCTAAAACAGAACTTAATATAATTTTAGGTTTATGCGTAGGGCATGATAGTTTATTTATAAAGTATTCCAATGCACCTATAACTGTTTTTGCAGTAAAGGATAGAGTTTTAGGTCATAATCCATTAGCTGTAATTTATCAAGCAGAAGCGTACTATAAAAATAAATTATTTCCACAAAAATGATAAGTAGTATTCACTTCAAAACTTGATACTCAAACAGATGAATATAATAAAAGCTTTGGAATATTCTCATTTGAGGTAACAATCGAAAAATGAACAATCTATAAAGACACCGCATTATTCAAACATGAATGTGCGATATTTTTATGGCACAATTCAAATATTTCATAATTTTATATTAACTTTAATAAGTACTTTATAAAGCATAATATTATTTTATGTAGGGGCTAACAGTGTTCGTCTAAAAATTTAAGTCAGGTCTCATCATCAAATATTGGACAGATAGGTGATGTTTAAGAATATTATTTTAATGTCAAGATTGATAAATATATTATTATGACAAATTACATCCATATAAACATGTTTTACAATCCAATGACATTAGCTATGTAAATGTAAACTAGCGAATAGTGTTTGCTCTTACAATATGATAAACAATGAAATATATAAAAGAATGTGGCATAAAACAAATTGTTTTTCAAGTTTGGAAAGATAATATCCCATATTATCCGCAAAGCCAATATAATATCATTTATTAAAGACTAATGAGTTATATACTGACGCAATTTGATTAAAATGCGATGTATCTCTTGAAAATGAAGATACAGACAATGTTATTTGGAAATTGAATAATGCGGTGTTTTAAAATTATTATGTTATATATATGGAAACATGCAGAAGTAATGGTATAATTTAAATATTAATTAAATGGTAACTGTATAATATTATGATTTTATAAAGGGGTGATTTGGATATGAATAGTTTAAATGATATAAATAAATTTCTTAATATTTTAGATGAAAACAATATATACTATCGTTTAAATAAGATAAGGCCAGAGGGCATTATGATTGAAGTTACAGTTCCAGGACAAAGATGGGAAATAGAGTTTATGGAAGATGGCACTGTTGAAATTGAAAAATTTATTAGTGATGGGTCATTTTATGGTAAGGAAGAATTAAAAGTCTTACTTACTGAATTTTCAGGTTGAAATAAACTTTAATCAAATGTTCAGACATAGCATTCTTATTTTATGTAGCACGTTATATAATCAAATATTTTATTCATAATACCGTATTATTCAAAAAGAATAAGCGGTATTTTTATTTCGCAATTTGATTTAATTGTGAAATAGTTAATTATATATGGTCTTTGAAAATTGGATAATACTATATTTGAAATATGCTATAATATGTGTAATTGGAATATTTTTAAATCCAACTTTAATTTATTATGACATAATTAAGAATATATTTAGGAGCATAATATTTATGAGTAAGAGAATAGGCATGATTTACAAACTTGAACCCCAAAAATCACAAGAACACTATAGCCTTAATAGGATAAGTACTAATGATATAGATGATTTAGCAACTTCTATGTTAGATGCATTTAGAGATACAGAAGACTTTGAGGGTGAAACATTAGAGGATTTAGGCGAAGAAATTCGTGAGATTGTTGAAAGTACTTTTGGCATATTTATTTCCGATGCTTCATTTCAAATTAGGCAAAATGCAGAGGTTGCGTCTGTAATTCTTATCAGTTTATATGAAGGTAAACCATTAATTTCAGAATTATTTACAAAAAAGAAATATATGAATTTAGGTATGGCAAGTAGCCTTTTAAAAAAAAGTATAAACGCATTACTGAGGTTAGGATATGAAGAATTAGTTTTATATGTACACCCTAAAAATGTACAAGCGATTAATCTTTATAAAAAAATTGGATTTATAGAGTTATAACTCAGTTTGCATTTTTCTTATTTAAAGTCATAACTGAAAAAATAAATAGTTTATAAAACACCGTATTATTCTAGTTTGAATTTTACGGTATTTTTACGTTACAATCCAAATATTTGACGAACTAATTAATAAATTATGATCTTTGGAAATTGAATAGTATGGTATTTGAAAATATGTTATAATATGGGCAAAGTCAGCGTGTTTAAATCAGTGACTAAAAAAATAACAGGAGGTATTTTTATGGATTTTAGGATAATATCATTGCCACCGTTTAAAGCAGCCTCATCTGGGGTAGATAAAGAATTCGACTTTTCCTTTAATGGTATTTTAGGAAAGTTTGATAAGTATTTTTCTGCAATTAATCCATCCAAAAGAGATAGTTTTATGCCTAGAGATTTTTTGTTCTTTGATGAAGAAAAACAAGGTATGGTATGGTGGTGGGCATTGAGCGAGGATATGGATAATGGTGGCAACGAAGTCGTTGATTTTGAAGGCGGGTACTATATAACTTATGTCTATAAAGATGGAGATGAAGAAACAAATAGTAAGTTATATAATCAAGCCTTGGAATATATTAAGAATTCTGAGATTTTCGAACTGGATGTCCGTCAAAATCATTATGCTATGGGGCATATTATTACACCATCAGAGATTATAAAAGCACAAGGATGGGCACAAATGGAAACATTTATACCAATTAAATTAAAATCAACCTCCAACTTGTAATAAAAATTATAAGAATAATCTTCTTACTTAACAACCAAAATATAAAACTGAATAATTTTTCTAAATGCCGTATTGTTCAAAAATGAATTTGCGGTATTTTTTATGCTGTAATTTGCTTATTAAGCGATACAAATATTGAAAAGTGAAATATGAACAATGTTCTTTGAAAACTGAATAATACGGTATTGAGAAATAAAAATTCTTCTATAAGTATGGAGAATTAATGCAATAAAATCGAGAACGTACTACATTTTTATTATTAGTTAAGAGTTAATGGTAAAATATTGTGCATGTTTCATAGAAAGGGGTATGGGGAGATTGAAAATTAATAAGTATGTTTTCTTGATTACAATGTTTATAGTATATGTTTTGATTGGGATGACACCATGGTTTAGGATAAAACTTGCCCCACCAGTAGAAATGCCAGAGTTTAATGGAATAATATACTATTTTTATTACAACTTTATTCATGCCTCGGGATTTAAAATAATCGTTGCTTTAATAATTGCAACTATAGTAAATCTAATTATAAGAAAAAGAGCAATCAATAATTAATTTCGCAACTTTCTTATTTAGCGTCACAAATGAAAAAATGAACAATTTATAAAAATACCGTATTATTCGAATGAATTTTACGGTATTTTTTATGTCGTGATTCGAGCTAACTAATTACATATGGTATTTGAAAATTGAAATTAATGCCTTATGTGTTTTTTTATTGTTTTTATTTCATTTATTTGTCCTTAATAACAAAGATGCTGTTACTACATCTACTAGCATTGAATACCTAGTTAGTTTGACTAATAAAGGAATGACAATGTTGTATTTGCAACAATCTAATGCTACAATATTGTAAATACAACAATTTTTATTGGTGAAATAAATTAAGGTAGGTGATTTAATGGGGCAGATACTTAGGGAAATCGGTATGATTGCAAGATGCTTTGAAACAATTAGCAATGTTGAATTTAAGGAATTCGAACTTGCTAAAGGTCAATACTTATATCTTGTAAGAATATGTGAGAATCCAGGTATTATTTCAAATAAGGTATCGGAAATGCTAAAGGTAGACAGGACAACTACCGCACGTGCTATTAATAAACTTGAAAAATCAGGATTTGTTGAAATGAGAAAAGATAATGTAAATAAAAGGATATTAAGGATTTATCCAACTGAAAAAGGCAGGACGACTTATAAATTTTTAAAAGAAGAAGAAGCTTACTCAGATTTTATATCACTTCAAGGGTTTTCTGAAGAAGAAAAAGGCATTTTGTCAAAACTTCTTGTTAGAATGAGAGAAAATATTCAAAGTGATTGGGAAGTTATAAAAAAAGGTGGAACGAGAAAATATTTAAATAAATAATAGCGTTATTGAATTAGTATGGAGAAAGCTGCAAGGAGGGATGAAATGTGGACAAAGTAGAGATTATTTTATTCAAAGATGAATATTGTAATGATTTGAAAAGGCTATCTTATGAATGGCTTGAAAAATATGTTTCAGTAGAGCCAGAAGATGAAAGAATTCTAAATAATCCTAAAGAAGTAATACTAGATAATGGAGGATATATTTTTTTTGCAAAATGTGGAGAAGAGATAGTTGGAACAGTATCTTTAA
>NZ_DDOV01000002.1 GCF_002341865.1 Clostridium sp. UBA2485
CTAGCAATATAAAATTGCTAGTAAATTTTTTAAAATTAGATTTTACTTAAAGGTCTTGTTAAAATTATACGGCTGCAACAAGCTGTAATATAAAATACAGCAAAAAATATTAAATATCCAAACTGACCTTTAGGAATTATATAAGTTTGTAAAAAGTATATTCCCATTATCAAGTTATCAAGAATATCAGTCCTGGGATATAAATTATATAATTTTTAATATTTGCTACTTTTAATATAAACTTAACATCACTAATAGGGTTAATTGCACCAAATGTAATATAACTTTCTAACTCAGCAAAGTTAGACATTATAAACAACAATAAAAATGTCATCATATATGGAGTTGGAGTTATAGCCTTTACCAATATTAAAATACTTACTAATATAAACATTGATAAGTTCATTAGTAATCCACCAGAATGAATTAATATTTGTTTATATTTGTCTAACATTTTTAATTTGTTTTCATCAAGTAATGGTGTCATAGGCAACTTTACTACTGGCAAATACCCTATTGATATAGGACTTTTACAAACACCAAATAACCATCCAAAAAATGCATGAGAAAATTCATGAAAAAATAATGTGATCCATACTGCTAAATAACCTATAGCTATATGAAGTATTCCCCCAAATAATATCTTCATATATTTTACCCCCTATAAACATAAAAATTTATTAAATACTAGCTGCAGCTTAACCCATTATATAAGTTAAATTATATATTTTTTCATTCTAATAAATTCAAAATCGTCGCCGTTTGTATGTTGAATATATTTTTCTACATATTTAAATCCTATTTTTTCATATAGTCTTATTGCTCTATGATTAAATGAAGCAACTGCTAACATTACATAGTCCTTCTTATAATCAAATTTTTCTACTGCAAAATCAATACCTGAGTTTACAAAATTAGCCCCTAGTCTTTTAGATGTTAATTCAGGTTTAAGTCCAAAACCTATCCACATAATGTCATCTTCAAAATAATAGGAATAGAATCCAACTAACTTATTTTCTTCATTTAACACTGCAAATTTATTTTTGCCCCATCTATCTTCAGTGAGAAATTCTTCTAAATCTTCTTCATCAGCAGTCATATCATAAAATGAAAATATGCCATCATACTTCCAATTGTATGCAATCTCATGAGCATATTCACTATTCATAGAAATAAATTTGAAATCCATAATTATTCCACCTTCTATAACATTCTAAAAATTATTGTAAAAATATAATATCGATGTGAGTAAAATTTATCTATATGCTGTACATACTATATAATTTTTTATTTGATATTAACATTTCTTAGAAAATATTTTAACCATAAAGGCTTAATTCTCATTATAACTATTTATTTTTTATCTCAATATCTCCTTGTGTTTTAATTGATATGTCTACTTTCGCAGTAGCATTATTTCCAACAGCTACTATTCTTGTTACACCTTTTTTTATATCTATTGTTGTTTCATTTTTTACACTATCGTCACCTAAGGTATGTTCAAAAATTTTTACAAGTTTTTTATCAGGAGTACATAAAAGCAGTTTATACTTTCCTTCTTTACTAAATTCAAAATTATAATTTAAAGTTATTTTCCCCGCTGATTTTGCATCTAAAACCCAATAATTAACTGCTCCATAATATCCAGCAATGCTTTCACTAATGTTATCCTTATTCTGCCTATCTAGCGCATATTCTGAATAATAGGCTCCACCACTATTATTAACTATTCTTTCTTCATCGTCGTAAATACTTTTAAACTCTTCACTTACTTCTTCAATATTTTTATTTGTGCTTTGTTCTCTAGTGGTTACTTCATTATGATTACAACCATTTAAAATTACTATAATTGAAATAATTATAAGTCCAAAAGTCATCATGGAATGTTTTTTCATTTATATTATCTCCTTTAAGATAGCAAATGTGGCGAACACTGTTCACCGCTANNTTAAGTTCCCCAGAGGTGGAAATTAGCATTTGTATTGCTAGTAAAAAACTAGCTTTATTAAAACAATTAGTGGTACAAAAATATACTAACCTACTATCTTATTGTTTTTGCTTAAGCTTATTATAAAATCCTTCTTTATCTGTCCATTGAATTAAGTCAATTTCAAATCCATCAGGATCTTTAATGTAAAATTGTCTTGAAAACTCTTTAACGATAATTTTTTCTTCTTTGTTAACATAACCCTTTATTTTTAAAGTATCTAATAGCTCATCTACATTTTCAACGAAGTAACCTATATGCCTAAAATTATGCTTATCTTCAACTTGGAAGCCTTCTCTTTCTGAAATGAATAGCTCATGTTTGTCACCTTTTAATATGGCATATTTTTTTCCATTTAATTTTATACCACTATCAATTAACTTATAATCAAGTGCATCTTCATAAAATAATATAAATTTATCTACATCTGATACATATCTATTTAGGTGATCTATAATCATAACATTTTCCTTCCTTTACATTTTATTATTTCGCATCTTCTTTAGGACAAACTTCATTTACATAATCCCAATACTCTCCAGGTGTTAGTGGTTTTGGTTCAGTAATCATTTCAGCTACTTTAGCAAGTTCTTTAATTTTATTTCTAAGCATTGGCTGCATACAATTTGGAACATGATCTTGATTAACTCTATGTATCATTACACATTCAAAACAATTTCCATGCCACTCACATTTAACTTTAGGGCATGGACACTTTGTGTATTTTCCTGATTTAATCATAGCTCTCAATTCTTTTATTACTTCTACATATTCTTCTTTTTCCATATATAATATCCTCCATTTTAGTAACATATTAAGATACTTGTCCTAATTACTTTCTTTAGTAATTCTACAAATAGACATCACATACCTTCCTAGTATATTGTACATTTAAAAGTAGCATAATAACACACTTATTACACTCCTA
>NZ_DDOV01000085.1 GCF_002341865.1 Clostridium sp. UBA2485
ATTGTTACTTTTCTTTCACTTTAGAAAGAACTACCAATTAACTTAGAAATAGGGCTTTTTACCAATCCCCATTTAGTACATTGTTATATTAACATATTATTAAAATTTTTTCAAGAGAAACTTATAATTATGCAAAAATAAATATTTTTAATAAGATGAAAACTTTTAATTAATGCTTTAATATTAATAATTTTATTCTTATTTTTATTGCAAATTATAGTTTGCATATATATAATATGGGTGTAATAATTTAGATACTTATATTCATAAAGAGGTGTGGTTATGAAAAGAATATTAGATACGATAATTGAAAATAACAGAGAATGGACTAGTAAAGGTACTGTAGCTTCCTATATACCAGAACTGGCAAAAGCAAATCCAAATGTTTTAGGTATTTGTGTAACAACTTTAGATGGAAAGGAATATTATTCTGGTGATTACGAAACTAAATTTACTATACAGAGTATATCAAAGGTAATTACATTAATGCTTGCAATTCTTAATAATGGAATTGAATACGTTTTCTCAAAGGTAGGAATGGAGCCTACAGAGCTTTCCTTTAATTCAATAACAAATTTAGAGACAAGCCCTCAGAGAAAGCCTTTAAATCCAATGATTAATGCAGGAGCTATAGCAACAAGTTCTTTAATTTCTGGTAAAAACTCAGAAGAAAAATTTAATAACATACTTAGCTTTACTAGAAAAATCTGCGAAAACAATTCTATAGATATAAATAATGAAGTATACGAAAGTGAGAAAACTACTGGAGATAGAAATAGAGCATTAGCCTATTATATGAAGAGCAATGGTATTATTGAAGGTGATGTAGACGAAATATTGGACGTTTATTTTAAAGCATGCTCTATGGAGGTTACCTGCAAGGATATAGCAAGGATAGGTGCAATGCTTGCTAATGAAGGAGTGCTAATGAATCAAGAAAGAGTAATTTCAAGAGAAGCTTGTAGAATAATAAAGACGATAATGGTTACTTGTGGCATGTATGATGAATCTGGTAATTTTGCTGTACATATAGGTATTCCTGCAAAAAGTGGTGTAGGCGGTGGAATAATGGCAGCAGTACCTAGAAGGATGGGAATTGGAGTTGTAGGTCCTTCATTAGATCCAAAAGGAAATAGTATAGGTGGAATTAGGGTATTAGAGAATTTATCAAGAGAATTAGATTTAAGTATATTTTAATACTTTTGATTAAGAGAAAATATTCTTAAAGTTTTTAACAGGTTATATAGAAACAAGAGATTGTATTTATCTCTTGTTTTTTTACAATTAATTTTAAATTTAAAGACTACTATTTTTACTGCAGCCTTTATTTAAAATATATTGGACATAATAATTAATAAGATAGTTGCTTTGTTGTTAATAATAGTAAGTAATGCTATAATAAACTATCATATAAATATTGACTAAGAATGGAGAAATGAGATGTTAAGATTTTTAGATAGTGGAGAATCTCATGGTAAAGCTTTAGTTGCTATATTGGAAGGTATTCCATCAAATTTTCAGTTAGATATAGATTTTATAAATAATGAGTTAAGTAGAAGACAACAGGGGTATGGCAGAGGTGAAAGAATGAAAATTGAAAAAGACTCTGTTGAAATTTGGTGTGGATTAAGAGGAAATACAACAACAGGAAATCCTCTAACCTTAGTTATATTTAATAAAGATTATGAAAACTGGAAAGAAATTATGAACAAAGAACCAGAGGAGGAAAATAAAATAATCATTCCTAGACCTGGACATGGCGATTTAGTAGGTTTTTATAAATATAATACTGGAGACATCAGAAATTCTATTGAAAGAACTTCTGCTAGAGAAACTGCAATAAGAACAGCAGTAGGTGCTATTTGTAAAAACATATTAAAGTCTTTAGATATAGAAATAAGAAGTAAAGTGCATACTATCGGAACTTATTGTGATGATAATGTAGATTTATTTGATAATAGTATATATGAAGTCATTAATAATAGTGAGTTAAGAGTTTATAACAAAACTATAGAAGAAAAAATAAAAAAACAAATAGATTTATGTAAGATTGAAGGTGACACACTAGGAGGTAGCATTAAACTTGAAGTAAGCAATGTCCCTATGGGAATTGGAAGCTATGCTCATTATGATAGAAAGCTTGATGCTATTTTATCCTTCGGTATTATGTCTGTTCAAGGTATTAAAGCAGTGGAGTTTGGTGATATACTAAATAAAGATAAAATTTTTGGAAGTAGCTTTAATGATGAAATTTACTTTGAAAAGAATACTATAAAAAGAACTTCTAACAATGCTGGAGGAATTGAAGCGGGAATATCAAATGGAGAGAATATTAAAATAACTGCTTTTATGAAACCAATACCTACAGTTAAAAAACCTTTAAAATCTATAAATTTAAGAGATAGAACTAATATAACAACAAGATATGAAAGATCTGATGTATGTGGAGTTATTCCTGCATCAGTGGTTCTTGAAAATGTAATAGCTTTTGAACTTTTAAAGGAAATCTTAAACACTTATCCTAGCGATGATTTTAATAGTTTAAAGAGATACCTTAACAAATAAAAGTTATAGCTATAAAATTTACTTTTAAGATCGGCCAATAAATAAATAGAGGTGAAATTATGTCAAAAGAAAGATTATTAATTTTGGATGGTAATAGTTTATTATACAGAGCCTTTTATGCTATGCCTGCACTAACCAATTCAGAAGGAATATATACTAATGCAGTGTATGGATTCACAAATATGTTATTTAAAATGATTGAAGATATAAAGCCTGATTATATTGTTACAGCTTTTGATAGAGCTGCTCCTACCTTTAGACATGTAGAGTATGATGAATATAAAGCTGGAAGGAAAAAAATGCCTGACGAACTTGGAATGCAATTTCCAATAGTAAAAGATCTCCTTAAAAAAATGGCTATTAATATATTTGAAATTGATGGTTACGAAGCTGATGATTTAATAGGGACTTTATCTGTATTTGCAGAAGAAAATAATATTGAAGTATATATAGTAACAGGAGATAAAGATGCACTTCAGTTAGCCACAGACAACGTTAAAATAGTTATTAATAAAAAAGGGATGACAGAAAAAGAAGTTTACGATAAAAATAGAATGATTGAAGAATTTGGGGTTACTCCAAAACAATTTATAGATGTAAAGGGATTAATGGGAGATAAATCCGACAATATTCCTGGGGTACCTGGCATAGGAGAAAAAACTGCCTTTAAGCTTATAAAAGAATATGGCAGTATAGAAAATCTTCTACAAAATTTAGAAAATGTTAGTGGAAAAAAATTAAAAGAAAATTTAATTGAAAACAGTGAACAAGCAATATTTAGTAAAAAGCTTGCTACTATAATTACTGATGTGCCTGTGGAAATGAACTTGGAATCTATAAAATCTAAGAAAGAATATGATAATAAAGGGTTAAAAGAATTGTTCCATAAGCTGCAATTTAAATCACTATTATCTAAAATAGATAATATAAATGAACAAGATAGCATTGAAGAAAAAGCTGTAATTAATATGGAATATACAACAATTGAAGATTTAACAGAATTAAAAGAATTAATAAGTGATATAAAAGAAAAAGTGTTTTTAACTTTTAAGCTTAAAGATGTAAATGTATATTCAAAATTAGAAATTGAATATATATTTATTATTCATAACAGTAAATATTATATTATTAATATAAGTGAACTTATGAGTAAAGATTCAAGTGAAACAATAAAAATTTTAAAAGTTTTATTTGAAAATGAAGAAATAAAAAAAGTTTCTCATGGATTGAAAAATGTATACACAGCTTTAAATAAATTAAATATTGATTTAAGATCAGTAGAATTTGACAGTGAAATTGCTGCTTATTTAATAGACTCTTCTAAATCGGAATATAGCTTAAAGACTCTTATAGAAGACTTTATAAATGAAACAGTTGGTGGAGATAATTTAGAATTAGAAATTAATTCTTTAGCTATGCTTCCTAAAGTTTATGAGGAAGAAAAGAAAATAATAGAAGAGCTTAATATGAATAATCTTCTATATGAGATTGAACAACCGTTAACTAAAGCTATTTCTATTATGGAATGTGCAGGCTTTAAAATTCATAGAGAAAAATTAGATGAACTTGGTGAAAATTTTAAAGAAGAAATTGATATTACTTCTAAATCAATATATGAAATATCAGATGAAAATTTTAATATAAATTCACCAAAACAATTAGGAAAGATATTATTTGAAAAACTTGATTTACCTGTAATAAAGAAAACTAAAACAGGCTATTCTACTAATGCGGAAGTATTAGATGCTTTAAAAGATAAGCATCCTATTATAGAAAAAATAATTTATTATAGACAATTAACTAAACTCTATTCCACATATATTGAAGGACTTAAGGCAGTTATTGATACCGATGGAAAAATTCATTCTAGTTTTAATCAAACTGTTACAACTACAGGTAGATTATCAAGTACAGAGCCAAACCTTCAAAATATACCAATAAAATATGAGATGGGAAGAGCAATAAGAAAGGTATTTATTCCTGAAAACGAAAATTCTATTATCTTATCAGCAGACTACTCACAAATCGAACTTAGAGTATTAGCTCATATTTCTCAGGATGAAAATTTAATCAATGCTTTTAAAAAACATAGTGATATCCATACTATAACTGCTTCAGAGGTATTTGGTGTTCCTATAGATGAAGTTACTTCCACAATGAGAAGTAATGCTAAAGCAGTAAATTTTGGAATTGTTTATGGTATAGGAGACTTTAGTTTAGCTCAAGATTTAAATATTACAAAAGCGGAAGCTAAAAACTATATTGATAATTATTTAGAAAGATACCCTAAAGTTAAAGAATATATGGATAACGTAATAAATGAAGCAGAAAGTAAACAATATGTTACAACTATTTTAAATAGAAGAAGATTCATACCTGAAATAACTGCTTCTAATAAAATTTTAAAAGCTTTAGGTAAGAGATTAGCTATGAATGCACCTATTCAAGGTAGTGCAGCAGATATAATTAAACTTGCAATGGTTAACGTATATGAAGAATTAACTAAGAGAAATTTAAAAAGTAAGCTTATATTGCAAGTTCATGACGAGTTAATACTAAATGTTTATAAAGATGAGTTAGATGAAGTTACAACTTTAGTAAAAAAAGAAATGGAAGAAGTTTTAGATTTAAGTGTTCCTCTTGAAGTGGATATAAATATTGGAGAAACTTGGTATGAAGCAAAATAGTACCATAGTAGTAGGTCTTACTGGAGGTATAGGCAGTGGGAAAAGTACCGTTTCAAACATGCTTATAGAAAGAAATATTCCAGTAATTGATGCGGACAAAATTTCAAGAGAGGTATTAATTATTTATCCGGAGGTTCTATGGTCAATAAAAAAAGAATTTGGTGAAGAATTTTTTGATGAAAATGATAATTTAGATAGAAAAAAATTAGGAGCTATGATATTTTCTAATGAAATTTTTAAAAAAAAGTTAGAAAATATAATAATACCCTATATTAAAAAAGAAATTTTTGATAAAATAGAGAAGTACGTGAAAGCTGGAGAAAAATTTTGTATAGTTGATGCTCCTACACTAATTGAAAACAATCTCCATAAATATATGGATGAAGTAATAGTTATAGTAGTAAATGAAAAAATTCAAATCAAAAGAGTAATGGCAAGAGATTCCCTAAGTAAAAAAGATGCATTAAATAGGATTAATAGTCAAATGCCATTAAAAGAAAAGCTTAAATACGCTACCTATACTATTGATAATAGTGATACACTTTCACATACAGAAGAACAATTGGATAATATAATTTTTAATTTATTAGTAAGGGGGAACAATGAAAAAATTTAAAGCATTAATTAAACTATGTATATTTATCTTGATGATTTATATGGTTTTTAACTATAAAAGTATCATCAAAACTATATATCCTTTAAATTACCAAGAGCACATACTCACTTATTCTAAGGAATATAATTTAGATCCAAATTTGGTGGCAGCAGTAATTAAAGCAGAAAGCAACTTTGATAAGGATGCATTATCTCATAGAGGTGCTTACGGGCTCATGCAAATTATGCCGGATACTGCTGATTGGATAGCTGCTCAAAGTGGCATGAAGGAAATTACTTATGATGCTTTATATACACCTGAAATAAATATAAAAATGGGATGTTGGTATTTAGATAATTTAAGTAAAGAATTTAATGGTGACATTAACTTAATCTTAGCTGCTTATAATGGTGGAAGAGGTAATGTCCAAAAATGGCTTAACGATGAAGAATATTCTAAAGATGGTAAAAACCTTCATTTAATTCCATTTAAAGAAACTGATGGTTATGTAAAAAAAGTAAATAAAAATTATAAAATTTATAAGAAGTTATATGATTTAAAATAAAAGGCACTTTTTAGTGCCTTTTTAAAATTTATAAGTTATATTTGTTTATATATAAAAACGCAATATTAACTAAAAACCTATAAATATTATTGTTATAATAATGTAAATATGATATTATTATAATACAAGTTTATATTATATATATGCGGGGATGGCGGAATTGGCAGACGCACCATCTTGAGGGGGTGGCGAGTGTACACTCGTACGGGTTCAAGTCCCGTTCTCCGCACCAAAAATACAAACCTATTTTTAACTAAGTAGGTTTGTATTTTTTATACTAAATTAGATTATTGTTATTAATTCGATACTATCAAAAAGCAAAGTGCAAAAATAGGTTATTTAGAATAGGAAATGAATGAGTATTGACTTTCAAAAACAGTAGATTCATTTTTTCTATAAAAGAATGCTATTGATAAAGATGTTAATGATAAAAGTATGCTGAAATTAATAAGAAATAAAGCATTCAAAAATTAATTCTTTTCAAAGTCAGGTCTAAAAACATAACTAGTCAGTATATTAAAATTCATTCAACTTAAAGAACCATCGTGTATCAGATTGGTACACGGTGGTGTGAGAGTCCTGTAGATAAAATAATTATCTACAATTAGGTTAATCTTCTATAACCGTTCTTGGGGTTGCATTTTTAACTACAATAATTCCATTATAGGCTTTGCTTGGAATCATGTTTAAGGTGTAGAATTTTTTAATTTTTCCCTGCCAATCATTAAATTCAGCACCGATATTTGCCATTGGTTGCTTTTCCTCAATAATGCTTTTTAAAGCCGGATTAGCTTTCGCTTTTTCAAAATCCATAAAGTATTCATTTTCAGGTAAATCTATAAATTGCCCCACAAGTTCATTTTGATTTGTAAGAGTAAAGTTTTTAACTTCATCATTTGATGTAACTGCTGTAAAAGTACTATTATAAAAATCTGTTCCAATTGCATAATAAGCATCGCCAAATTCATCAGCCAAATGATTACCCATAGAAGTATAAACAGGTGAAGCTGAAGATTTTTCAATATGTCCGTTATGACCGTTAATAAATATAATGTCACTTCCTTCATGTTCTAGTATCCATTTTACTTTATTGCTCATGTATTCATCTCTCATCTGTGAGTAATTAACCTTCCCATCACGTAAAGTGGCATTTTCTTTTATGGATTGGGCAAACTGAAGTGCTAAAGAATACTCTTTTTCATTTGTTACTTTTATATATCTATTCTTATTTAATTCCATTTCGGATATTAAATTTTCTCTATTCTTTAATGCTTCTTTCACTTTTGATGGATCTTGCGTATATACAGTATCATCATTTAAGTCTACTAGTAAATCTTTATACTTGCTTGCCATATCTGGGTTTATTTTTTCAATATATGATAACAATCCTTCTTTATTGTTATCATATCTTTGCATATCAAAGCCATAGAACTTGATTTTTTGCGATTCGTTCAAACTCTTGTTATAATCATGTATCCATTGAATTAAGTCAACCATTTCCTCTGTTATATAGATACCAAATCCAATTTGGGCAACTGCTTCTTTTGCAGTTCCTTCTCCATTTAGAACATAATTATTGACTTTTTGACATCCACCAAAATCTCCTTCAATAGCAAAAATCCTGCAATCATTATTCTTCACTAATGCTTCAAAGACTTCTTTTTTTAATATTTGAAACTCTGCATTGCCATGGGTAGCTTCTCCAAGTCCTACAATTTTGATGTTATCTGGCATTGTAATAGAATCAATTCTTGTAATGTATTGTTCCATATTTTCTACTGATTTTGTTTCTTTTTTGCAGCCAGAAAACAGTGACATTATCGTAAATATAAATGTAAATAGTAATAGAAAGTTTTTCTTTTTCAATTTAATATACACCTCTCAATTAAATTTCCTTATATGATAAAAAATTCTCATATGCCTTTTTTGCTTTTCTTGCCCAATATCCGTTCAAAACAGTACCAATTATACAAAGAGTAATGGGAAGAACTCTCATAAGCATGAATGGAAATTCAAACCAGAAAGCCTTCCAAAATTCTGCTCCTTGTCTTTCCCAAAGACCGGGTGTTAAAAAGAAAAGCTCAGATAAGTTAAAATTAGTGCTTACCAATGTTACAACTATTATGCAAATGAACCATTCTAAGCATCTGTGTTGTAAGCGGACATACCGCTCTGTTCTTGATTTCTCGTCTGAAAATATGTCAGATGTAGCTTTCTTTGATAATTTTAAAAAGTATTGCTGACCGGACCCTTGTGTTCCATAAATATGTTTCCAGCCACTGTCTTCAAATATAGAAATATAATCTAGGAAATTTGATTTTTTATAAAAGATACGATAATCCACCTTGTAAGAACTAATCTTTGGAGTAGCTTTTTTAAAATGATATATTCCAAAAGCAGAGTGCCTTATAAATTCAAATCCTTTTTGTGCCATATGATTTAGATATTGTTCTTCCTGTTGAAAATCGGTAAAGACTTTAAGTTTTTTCATCTTCATTTCCTCCTAAAAACCAAATTCTTCTGCTATTTTAATAATATGCCTTAATCTCATTATCTCAAGCTTTAGGACCTCATGTCCGGCATCAGTAAGTTTATAAACCTTTCTTCGAGCATCTTCTGATTTTACTGATTCAATCAATTTTTGTTTTGTTAGGTTATCAAGAGCGCCGTACATAGTTCCCGCAGCAATTCTAACCTTACCATCACTCAATTTCTCCACCTTTTGCATTACAATGTATCCATGTGCTGGTTCTTTCAATGCAAGCATAATGTAAAATGTAGTTTCTGTTAGTGGCAAAAACTTTGTTAAATTCATTTTTATCCTCCATTTTTTATACAATACAACTATACAGTATAACTATATAGTTGTATTGTATATCGTCAAACTGTATATGTCAATGAGAATAAAAAAATGTAATTTAATTTATTACCAAATTACAACTTGCAATCAAAATATAAAATTCCTTTTTAAGACTTAATTAAAGAAAGCTATTTCAATCTATTATTACAATAATTTTAAGCAATTCTTATCTTAGAATAAAAATTGCTTCATTGTTTATAAAAGGAAAAACTAGATAATTGTAGAATATTATCATAAGAGGAGGAGAGTTTATGAAGAATAATAGTACTATTAAGAGATTTATAGCATTTTTTATATTTTTATTTATTACTATGGCAATATCACCTAAAATTGCTGCTCTATTATTAACAATAGTACCACTAGCTTATTTAATATTTTTATTTAAGAAAAGTAACAAATTTAAATCTCGAAATATAATAATTAAAGGAATAATTAGTACATTTTTATTATGTACAGTTCTTACTGGAATTGGAGGAATAGCTACTGAATTTGAAACTTCTAATGAACCTACTAAAAAAATACAACAAATAACCAGTAATAAGAACTCTATTTTAACAGATGAAAAATCATTAGAAGAAAACTCTAAAGATGGGAAAGAGGAAGCAAAAAGAATAGCTGAAGAGAAAGCTAAAAGAGAAGAACAACAAAAAAAAGAATCAGAATTAAAGGCTCAAAAAACAAAAGAAGAACAAGCTAGAAAAGAAGTTGAAGAGAAAGCAAGAAGAGACGCAGAAGAAAAGAAACAATTAGAAGAATCTATTGCAAATAATAATGTTAGTGAAAATAGTAATGTTATAGAATCTGAAGTAGAATTAGAGTCTGAAATAGTAAATGATGATATAAGCACTGTTGTATACATAACTAAAACTGGAGAAAAATATCATTCAGATGGATGTGGATACTTATCAAGAAGTAAAATAGAAATTACTTTAGAAAATGCAATGAATAGAGGATACACTCCATGTTCTAGGTGTGGTCCACCACAATAAAAATATTTTATTATTTATAAAAAATCTATTTGAGACCATAGGGGTTTCAGTTTTGACACAAGAAATGATTGACTCTATAGAAGAATTGCATTGGAGTATGAATGACAATAGAAAATCGTAAAATTAATTATAAATGCTGTGCACTATTATAAATATTAACGATTTTTTCTAAAAATTATCTAGAGACGAGTGGAGGTATTTGTTATGTCAAATATTATTATAAGAGAGTATAAAACTCAAGATTGGCCACGTATCGAGGAAATACATGATTGTGCTAGAAAAATAGAACTTCAATTTGCTGGGCTGGAGGATGCATTTATACCACTTGCTCAAGCTGCCATTGACGAGGGATTATTTGATTATACAGTGGTAGTTGGTCAATTAAATGATAGTGTGGTAGGATTTGTGGCGTATTCAGAAGATGAAATTGCGTGGATTTATGTCGATCCTAGTGCTATGAGACAGGGCATCGGAAAAAGTTTAGTTAAACACGCCATTGAAAATACGACCTGTAGGCCACTTATGTTAGAGGTTTTGGTAGGAAATGAGCCTGCCCTATACTTATATGAGGCAATGGGGTTTGAAACCTTAGAGATTCTTTCGGGTTCAATGCCGGGAAATGAGTCTTTCAAAGTATCTGTACATTCCATGCAACTGAAAATGACGTAGTATAATCAGAGTGCAATTCAAAGACATAAGAACATGAAATGCACTTGAAATTTTTTTGGAAATGGACAGGGTAAGTCAATTACTATAAATTTTATAAAGGAATGATTGCAATGATCATTTGACAAAACTAGGACTGAAATTATATATAACACTTTTTTAGATTCATTTTCAGATTATCAAGTCAAAATGGATTTATCCTTCCGGAGGCTTGAGAAACTGCCTATTTGAAAGGGTTCTCTCTCACAAATACCAGTGGATACATTTGAGGATGATACATTAGTAGGTTTTGTGCTCAATGGATTTCAAAATTAAAATGAGAAACCAACAGCATATAATCTTGGTACAGGTTAATACCAGGCTATAGAAGACAAGATATCACTAATAATATGCAATATACTTTTGAATGACAAAAATATACTTAAACAAAAACAAATAGAGCATTATTTGCTTGAAGTCATTAAGTCCAATGCTTCAGCTGTGAAGCTGTATAAAAAGCAAAGCTTTGAAATTCAATTACCATAAATAGTTATGACAACGGAGTATGATGAAAAAATAAAGTAGCATACTACGTTGTTGTTTTTTAGATGCTTAAAATAAAGACTTAAAATTTTTTATTTATTACCTCTAAGTATAAACATTTCGATATATTAATTATTTTCTCATAATTAGAAAAAGTGTTACTGTGAAGAAGCTTATAAATTAAAATTATATTTATATTACAATAATACTGTGAGCCTTTATGTAAACTGTGCAATATATCTTTAAAAGACTTATATTTATTGTTGATTATTATTAGCATCAAAGAGTATTTTTAGGTATTTGGTAAATTCTAATTTATCTTCGTCACAAACTTCTTTCAAAGAATTATCTAAAAACTTACATCTTTCAATTAGTACATTTTCTAAAACCTTATGACCTTTATCTAAAACTTTAATTCTTACAATTCGCCTATCACGAGGATCCTTTACTCTTTTAACTAATAAATTTTTTTCCATTCTATCAATTAAATCTGTAGTAGTACTGGGCACTTGATAAAGTTTAGAGCTTAATTCGCTTATAGTTAATTCTCCGTTGCATATAAGATATTGCAATGCATCAAACTGTGCTGAAGTTATATTATAATCATTTAAAATTCTTCTTCCTCTTTTCTTAATAATAAAGCAAACTCTTCTTAGTAATACCTCAATATTCTCTATTAAAGTATCATCATAAATACTCATATAGTGAAGCTCACATGACTAAAGTCACGGCTTCTAAGATTACTCTTAGATTTTCCCACATCATCCACCTCGTAACCTACTATGTCTATGGGCGTTAATTCGGATACTTCCTACCCTACTTTATTATATTTATATAATCATAAACCTACATTTAAATCTTTTAACCCTTGCATTAATATATTTTTACTAGCATTTATATCTCTATTATGATGTGCTTTACAGATTGGACAATCCCATTCTCTAAGTGTTAAATCTCTTACCTCTTCATTCTTATATCCACAATTCGAACATAGCTGTGAACTAGCAAAATATCTATCAACTTTATGATATGTTCTATCATTCCATAATCCTTTATATGTTAACTGTCTTGTTAATTCATGCCATCCACAATCATGTATTGATTTAGATAGATTAGGATTTTTAACCATACCTTTTATATTTAAATCTTCACTAAATATAAATTGGTTTTCTCTTATAATTCGTAAAGATATTTTATGTAGATTATCAATCCTTTTATTACTTATTTTTTCATGCAATTTAGCTATCTTATCAGTTTGCTTTTTGTAATTATTGCTGTGTAATTGCATTTTACATAATTGTCTTTGTAATTTTGCTAATTTCTTTTCATATTTATAAGTCAGTTTTTGATTATCAATTGGTTCACCATCTGTTGTAATTAATAAATCTTTAATTCCTAGATCTATTCCAATTTTATTATTACTTTTAGGTAATATATTATGCTCACATTCTATATTAAAGCTAACATAATATTTACCGCTAGGAACTTTGCTAATCGTAGCATATAATATTCTACCTTCAAATTCTCTATGTAATTTAGCTTTTATCTTACCTAACTTAGGAAGTTGAACTAAATTATCTTTGAATAAAACTTTAATATTATTATTAGTAAAGTTAGTTTTATACGAATAATAATGATTATGCTTTGATTTAAACTTAGGAAAACCAACTTTATCATTATTTTCTTTAACTCTTCTAAAAAAATTTTGATAAGCTTCATCCAAATTATAAATAGAGTTAGTCAATGCAAATTTATCTACTTCTTTAAGCCAAGAATATTCTTTCTTTAGCTCTCTGTTACAGTAATTATTACAAGTTGTTTTAGATAAAGATTTACCTTCATTTTTATATAAATCTATCTTCATGGCTAATATTTTGTTATAAACAAATCTACAACAACCAAATGTTTTAGCTAATTGCACTTCCTGTTCTTTAGTTGGATAAATCCTATACTTATATCCTTTTATTACTGTTTTTGTTTCCATAGATAAACTCACCACTTCTCTATATCTTTTATTAATTATTTTACATCTATATTTTACACACCATACAATATAATATTCTATTGAATAAATATAACCTTCATGAACTTTTGACATGTATTAATTACCTCATGTATTATGGCAATATATTAATTGAACAAGTAATATACATATTTATACTATATTTTTAGTCACCACTAACTCATGACTGAAGTCATGAGAGTGCGTAGCGATTTTTCAACTCCTGTATATAACATTTTGATTCTCGAATTATTATATACTTATTTAAATAATCAGTCATTTACAGTGTTAACTACACTAAGTTTTTCAATTGAAATTAAAGATGCAAAAGAGTATAGCATTAAAAACTCTAAGAATTAAAGCTTCAGCATAGTAGCTAGTTTTATGTTTTGCAGGCTTACCTGTTCAATAGACTAAAATCCATAATGATAAATGTTACCTAAAGGTAAGTTACTAACAGAAAAGTGCGTACTTGTTAATTAGATTATGAAGGCATATAATAACATCATTAAAGATATAAATTGTATGGGGTGATATATTATGAAAGTAGTTGCTTTTAATGGAAGTCCTAAAAAGAATGGAAACACCTATGAGGCAATAAAAGCTGTAGGAACAGAATTAGAAAAAGAAAACATAGAATTAGAGATTGTTCATGTTGGAAACAAGCTAATACAAGGATGTCTAGCATGTAATGGATGCGGTAGAAACAAAAATGAAAAATGTATTATTAAAAATGATGAAGTTAATGAGTGGATTCAAAAGATGAAGGATGCAGATGGAATTATTTTGGCGTCTCCTGTATACTACTCCGCTATAGCAGGAACTATGAAAGCATTTTTAGACCGTGCATTTTATGTAGCCTCTGCAAATGGAGGAATGCTTAGACATAAAGTGGGTGCTAGTGTAGTTGCTGTAAGAAGATCTGGAGGAGTTCCAGCATTTAATCAATTAAATAATTATATTAACTATTCAGAGATGGTAATGCCTACATCAAATTATTGGAATGTAGTTTATGGTACAGTTCCAGGTGAAGCAACTCAGGATGAAGAAGGAATGCAGATTATGAGAGTTTTAGGCAAAAATATGGCATGGCTGATGAAAGTTATGGAAGCTGGAAAGGTTAGTGTCGAAGAAAATGACAAGGAGCGTAAGATATTCACTAACTTTATAAGATAGAATTAGTTTATAAGATAGAATTAGTTTATAAAAGAATGAAAAATATATTCATAATAAGTAAATGGATTTTCTGTGAGATAAAAATGAAATGTGTAACCAATTGCTGCACATTTCATTTTTTATTTTGTTTTCCTTTAAGTAGTCGGTAATTTTAGCACTATATTTTA
This sequence comes from Clostridium sp. UBA2485, assembly GCF_002341865.1. Lineage (GTDB taxonomy): Bacteria > Bacillota > Clostridia > Clostridiales > Clostridiaceae > Clostridium_J. The sequence continues at coordinate 14,795 of NZ_DDOV01000085.1, forward strand.
TTAATGATAGTAATGGCAGAAAGAAAATTAAAACAGTTGAACTTCGTTACAGTAAGGTTATATGGTAAAATATTACCATAAATAAAATTTTAATTATTTTCTACTACCCATATATTTAGTTATTTAATTTTTGTCGATAGGAGGAATAAAAAAATGAATAAACCTAAAGCTATATTATTTGATGCAGGAGATACAATTATTGAGTATATAAAAAATAGTCCCTTAGAGGGAACAAGAAAGTTATTAGAAAAAGCAGACAATCCTGATAAAGTGACAGCAGAAGAGATACAAGAGTATGCTATGGATATGGTGAGAATTTTAAACGACGGAAGAGAAACTACTGGTATTGAATATAATATGAGAAGTTTTCAAAGGTTTCTTTATGAGATGCATAATATTTATTTTGATTTAACTCCACTAGAAATAGAGAACATATTTAATAAAGAAGCTTTTAGATGGAAAGTAATGGAATGAGTTTCAGAATTTCTTAACTACTTAGAACAAAATAATATTAGAAAAGCTATCTTGAGTAACTCTACTTTTTCAGAAGAAGCTATTAATGAAGAATTAAGAGGTTATGGAATAGACACTAGTAGATTTGAATTTGTTATATCAACCAGTGAATATGGTTTTAGAAAGCCAGATAAAAGAATTTTTCAATTGGCATTAAAAAAATTAGGTTTGGATAATAATCAGGTATGGTATATAGGAAATAGCTTTAAGTATGATGTAATAGGAGCAGGAAATGCTGGAATACAAGCTATTTGGTTTAATAAACAAGAGAATAGTGTAGATAGGAATAAAGATAATAGAACTTTCTTAGAGGTAAAGAGCTATAAGGAGATAAAAGATTATCTACAAGATATTATAAGGTAGTTTCCAAGGATAATTGTAGACCTACACTAAAAAGTTGAATTTAAGCAGCTTGTGAAAGGAAGATTTCGGTGTTTTATGTAAATTAATTTAATATTATATATTGATATAAATTATTTAAGGGTATATAATATTAATTGATAATCAATATCATTTAAATATATTTATTTGGTTATATGCTTAACAGTAGAAGGTAGTAGTTTAATAGAATTACTAAGAGTTTTATAATTACTAAGAATATTAACTTGTTATAAATGATTATTATATTACATTTTGAATTTACTTGGAGGTGACATTTATGAATACATTTATGAATACATTTATGAATACATTAAGCCCGGTTGCACTTGCGGCAATAGGAACAGGATTTACTTTCTTGGCAACAGCATTAGGTGCTGCAATGGTATTTCTTTTTAGAGGAGAAATAAAACCAAATTTGCAACGTATATTTTTAGGCTTTGCAGCAGGGGTAATGATAGCGGCATCAGTATGGTCTCTTATTATTCCTTCTATAGAAATGGCAGAAGAACAAGGAATGATTGGCTGGATACCAGCTGCAGGAGGTTTTGTTATCGGTGGATTATTTTTACTTTTACTTGATAATTTATTACCACATCTTCACTTAGATAGCGATTATCCAGAGGGACTTCCATCATCTTTAAAACGTACAACAATGCTTGTATTTGCAGTAACTCTACACAATATTCCAGAAGGGTTAGCTGTTGGACTTGCTTTTGGACTTGCAGGAAGTGGACATTCTACAGTTAGCATTGCATCAGCATCAGCTCTTGCAATTGGAATGGCACTACAAAACTTCCCAGAAGGAGCAGCTATATCATTGCCGCTTAAAAAAGAAGGATTATCAAATACAAAAGCTTTTATATATGGAGCGTTGTCAGGCATAGTGGAACCTATAGCTGGAATTATTGGAGTATTGTTAGTTGGTTCAATTCAAGGAATTATGCCTTGGTTTTTGTCCTTTGCAGCAGGTGCTATGATATACGTGGTAGTAGAAGAATTAATACCTGAAGCTCATCTAGGTGAGCATTCACATTCAGGAACTATAGGAGTAATGGCTGGTTTTCTTATTATGATGGTCCTTGATGTGGCATTAGGATAGATAGACTTTTTTATAGATAAAAATAACAGCCTTGATGACTTTTCTGCTCATCAAGGCTGTTATTAATTTAATACTATCTATTGATAATTTTTTAATGAGACTAAGTCTTTTTTCTGTGACTTCATTGTATAGATAATGATTCTAGTAGTGGTATATATATCATTTATTTTTATCTCAACTTGCATGGAAGTGCCTCTAAGGATTACGCAAATTATCTTACTTGAATAATTTGTGTTCCTTCCCCACTATAAAATATTGTATTAAGATGTTCTCCAGGTCTAGTTTGTAGAGGTGAACATTTTATACTAACTTTTACAGTATATATTCCAGGTCTTGCATAAGTGTGTCTTGGTGAATTACTCTCACTAGTGTTTCCATCACCAAAATTCCATAAATATTTTGTAGTATACAATGAATTCGAAGTTAAGTAAGGTTCATTTCCATTAAAATCTTTAAAATTAGCTTTAAAATCGAAAGTACCATTTAGCAAACCTATAGGTCCAGCAGGTCCATTAAGTGATTGAATGTCTACTTTTAAAGGTATAACTTCATATGCTGGATATCCTTGAAGAGATACATCTGTTAAATTTTTTGCTGAAACATTGATGAAAGAACATAGTAAAACAGTTAATACTAGTGTAGTTAATGAAATTACTTTTTTTAAAAAATCCTTTTTGACCATAATAAATTTCCTCCTTTAATATCATTAAATTAAATTCACTAGATAAAATTTATTACTATTAATTCCATCGCATCCCCCTTTAAACAATACATAAATTATGTATTTCATATTTGTTAACAGCTGTTGCTAATATTTTACAATATTATGAATAAATAGTAAAGTATGAAATTTTAGTAGATATTTTTAATCTATAAAAAAATATTTATATATAAACTCACAGCTAAATAAATCATATGAATAGTTATAAGCACTAAAATATAAGAAATTATAAACTGTTAAAGAATACTTTTCAAAAATAGCTAATCTAAAAAGTGTTTTAAATATCAAAAAAATTATTATTGAATGAACTTTTAAAATGTTTAATATGCATAAAGATGCTATATATAGAATGCAATTCAAGGAAAAATATATTATTTTACTATAATATTACAATTTTTCTTTTAAATTAATGTTATAATTTGTATATAAGCAATTTATGATATATAGCTTAAAGTTAAGAGGGAGTATATGAAATAGAGGTGGGTTAATGGCATATTTAAGGAAACCAGAATGGTTAAAGGTAAAATTACAAAGTGGTAAAAATATTAATAAGGTTAGTTCTTTGCTAAATCAGTATAAATTAAACACAGTTTGTGAAGAAGCAGGATGCCCTAATCATGGAGAATGTTATAATAAATGTACAGCAGCATTTATGATTTTGGGTAAAAACTGTACTAGGAATTGTAAGTTCTGTAAAGTTACAAAGGATGCTCCAGAAAAAGTTGATCCAATGGAGCCATATAATTTAGCACAAACTGTAAAAGAAATGAATCTAAAGCATGTAGTAATTACCTCAGTTACAAGGGATGATTTACTTGATGGCGGAGCTAATCATTTTGCAAAGACTGTAAAAGAAATTAAAAAGCTAGATAAAAAAGTTACAACCGAAGTGTTAATACCTGACTTTAAAGGTGATATTGAGGCATTAAAAACAGTAGTGGACTCTAATCCTGAAATCATAAATCATAATATTGAAACCGTAAAAAATCTGTATAATAAAGTTCGTCCTATGGCAATTTATAAAAGATCTCTAGAGCTTTTACAAAACGTAAAAAGGCTAAATCCAAATATTTTAACCAAATCTGGAGTTATGGTGGGATTAGGTGAAAGTGAAGAAGAGGTTATAGAGCTAATGAAGGATTTAAAGAAAGTAGATTGCGACATATTAACTATAGGACAGTATTTAATGCCATCAAAAGAACATATAGATGTTGTAGAATATATTCACCCTAATACTTTTAAAAAATATGAAACTATCGGCAAAGATTTAGGCTTCAAATTTGTGGCTAGTGGACCATTAGTAAGAAGTTCCTACTATGCAGCAGAAGTTTTTGAAAGCCTACTTAAAGCTTAGAATATAAAATTATATTGTACTTAAATTAAAGACCCAATGCTCTTTTACCGCACTGGGTTTTCAATTTAGCTAATAATTGCTAAATGCTTTTTAGTTATAATATAATCTATATAATTAATAAGATATTTCTACAATAACAGGATATAGTAAAATTTAAGGAGTAAAATATATACATGTTTATTTTTATACTAATATTAATAAATATACCAATTTATAAGGCTATATTTAAGCTAATATTTAATAGTATTGATGATTTAAATGAAAGTATTAGGTATTCCTTTACACCAGATTTCTTTTCACTTTTACGAGGAGAATATTTTGAAGATAGAATGTCAGAATTTAAGCTTAGTTGTTTTATAGTTTCTTGCATACTTGTAGTTACAATAGAACGTTTTTTTCTTACTAAAATAATACATTGGTTTATGCGGTAATTTACATGATTTATTTATCATAACTATTGATTTATTAGTGAAAAATCTATAATAGAAGATCTATTATAGCAACTTATGAATTTGATTAATACAAAATACAGTTGCCATCATATTTCTTAAAAATAAAATCATGCTTCATATATTGATAATCCTTTTATATGCATATATATAATTGAGGTGATAATATTATGACACTGATAAATAAAGGTGATACACTAACGATATCTGCAGGACATTGCACTAAAACAGATCCTGGAGCGGTAGGATATAGAGTTGAAGCTGAATTAAATAAATCAATAACTAAGGAATTTGTTAGATTATGCAATAAATACAATTTAACAATATATGATGTGACACCATATGGTGAAGATTTATCTGTAAATGATCGATTAGTACTAGAAGTAAATAGAGCTAATAATTATAAATCGAAACTTCATATATGCATGCATCATAACTCCTCTGATGGAAATGGTTATGGTACAGAGGTATATATATTTTCAAATTCTGGACTAGCTTCAAGTTGTGCTAAAGCAGTAGTTGATTCCATATCCAATTTAGGATTTAGAAATAGAGGAGTAAAAGAAAATAAAAGTTTATACGTTCCTAGAGAAACTAATATGGCTTGCATATTACCAGAAGTCGCATTCGTAGATAACAAAAATGATATGAATTTATGGCAAAAGCTTGGACCATATACCATAGCTAAAAGCATATTTAAGGCCTTAACTGGTATTGATGATAATAAAGAAACTATTCCAACTACTGATGACTATTCTATTAAAGATAAAATAGCACAAATCACTACTGATATTTTAAATGTAAGAAGTGGGCCTGGTATAAACTATTCAGTAATTGGACAATTAAAAAAAGATGATAAAGTTAAGTTATATAAAAAATCTAATGGTTGGTATTCTATATATTATGGTAACAGTGGAGGCTATATAAATATTAGTTATGCAAAAATTTTATAAACCTAATATATAATTAAATTCATGATTTGATTATTTTTAGATATATGTTGCAAAAATATTAAATATTGTTATAATGAAAATAAAGAACTAAATAACCTTATTGCTAGGGGTGCCTTATGGCTGAGAGGGCAGATTTTGCCTAACCCTTGAACCTGATGTGGTTAATACCACCGTAGGGAAGCAGAATAAATGCACTTTTATATGTATTTTTAAGCTTGCCTTTGGCAAGCTTTTTTAATTTAGATAAAAGTACATTAAAAATAATAACCTTTCAACATTTTGTTTTAGGAGGTGGCAGTATTTTGTCTATATATAGAATTATTGATGCAAATATAAATAGGGTATCTGAAGGCATTAGGGTATTAGAGGACCTATGCAGATTCTACTATAATGATGAAATAAAAACTAAAGAGCTTAGAGAGTTAAGGCATAATGTAAGAAAAACTTTTGATAGCGATGAACTTATAACCTATAGAGATTCAATAAATGATATTGGTGCTGCTATATCTTTAAAAACCACTGTAGATAAAAAAGAAACCATTGAAGCATTAATAAAATCTAATTTTAAAAGGATACAAGAAGGACTAAGAACTATTGAGGAATTATTAAAAGTATTAGGGTACTATGAATATGGTAAAAAATATGAGGCTTTAAGGTTTAAATCCTATTATCTTGAAAAAACTTATCCAAATAGAAAGTTTTATTTTAAAGACAGTATTTATGCTATTTTAGGAGAGGACTTTTCTAATGGAAGAGATAATATTCAATTAACTAAAGAACTGATCGAAAATGGTATTAAAATAATTCAATATAGAGAGAAAAATAAAGACAAAGTTTACAAATTAAATCAATGTAAAATTATTAGAGAATTAACTAAAAAAAATAATGTAACCTTTATTGTAAATGATGATATTGATATTGCATTAGCAGTAAAAGCTGATGGTATACATCTAGGGCAAGAAGATATAGATTCACTAGAAGCAAGAAAAATAGCACCTAATATGATAATTGGACTTTCTACCCATAATAAGAATCAAGCTCTTTTAGCTTTAGAAAAGAAGGTTGATTACATAGGTGTAGGACCAATATTTAATACTACAACTAAAAAAGATGTAGAATATTCAGAAGGGTTAGAATATTTAAAATGGGTGTCAAAAAATATAAAATTACCCTCTGTAACAATAGGCGGCATAAAAGAAGAAAATTTAATGGATGTAATAAGCCATGGAGGCAAATGTTTTGCTATGATTTCTGAACTTATTAGTACAGAAAATATAAAAGCTAAAGTTAATAATATTAGAAAAATAATAAATGGGATAAATGAGGAGGATAACTATGAATTACACAACTCAAATGGATGCTGCTAAAAAGCACATTATAACAGAGGAAATGAAGATTGTTGCAGAAAAGGAAAACATAGATATAGAACAGTTAAGAATTTTAGTTGCAGAGGGTAAAATAGCAATACCTGCAAATAAGAATCATAAGAGCTTGTCACCAGAAGGTGTTGGACAAGGTCTTAGAACGAAAATTAATGTAAATCTAGGTATATCAAAGGATTGTGCTAATATTGAAGCAGAACTTGAAAAAGTCAAAATAGCATTAGAAATGAAAGCAGAAGCTATAATGGATTTAAGTAATTATGGTAAAACTTATGATTTTAGAAAAAAATTAATAGATATGTCACCTGCAATGATTGGTACTGTTCCAATGTATGATGTAGTGGGATTTTATGATAAAGAACTCAAAGATATAACTGTAGATGAGTTTTTCGATGTAGTTGAAAAACATGCTATGGATGGAGTAGATTTTGTTACTATCCATGCGGGATTAAATAGAGAGACTATAAATACTTTTAAACGAAATAAAAGACTTACTAATATAGTTTCAAGAGGTGGATCATTACTATTTGCCTGGATGGAATTAAATAACAAGGAAAATCCATTTTATGAGCATTTTGATAGATTACTAGACATTTGCGAAAAATATGATTTAACATTAAGTTTAGGCGACGCTTGCAGACCAGGCTCTATAAATGATGCTACTGATGCCTGTCAAATAAAAGAACTTATGATATTAGGAGAACTTACTTTAAGAGCATGGGAGAGAAATGTACAAGTTATAATTGAAGGACCAGGTCATATGGCTATTAATGAAATAGAAGCTAATATGTTACTTGAGAAGAAACTTTGCCATGGAGCACCTTTCTATGTATTAGGACCATTAGTTACGGATATAGCACCAGGTTATGATCATATTACAAGTGCTATTGGTGGGGCTATTGCAGCTACTTATGGAGCTGACTTTTTATGTTATGTAACTCCATCAGAGCATTTAAGACTTCCAAACTTAGAAGATATGAAAGAGGGGATAATTGCTTCTAAAATAGCCGCTCATGCTGCTGATATAGCTAAAAATGTAAAAGGTGCAAAAGATATAGATTATAAAATGAGCAAAGCAAGACAGGCGTTGGATTGGGAAGAAATGTTCAATCTAGCTATTGATGAAGAAAAACCTAGAAGATATAGACGTGAATCCATGCCTGAACATGAAGATAGTTGCACTATGTGCGGTAAAATGTGCTCAATGAGAAACATGAATAAAATTCTTCAAGGAAAAAATATAAATATTTTAAGAGAAGATGATTAAAAAGACCATTTTAAAAGTTAATTTTGTAAAATCTAATAAAATATAAAATTAGAAGGTATATAATTTAGAAAAATAAATTTAAATTATATACCTTTTTTAATTTCACGTAATCTTATAGATAATTTAAATCTTATTATAAAGAAAAGGTTAATTATCTTATTAAAGAGTGTGCTGTATCTATAATTATTTTTCTACATTTATTGCAGTGGTATGCACTAACTTTACATCTAGTAAAAAAGTCTGTCTCATCTAAAATAATACAATCTGTACCCTTAAGTTTAGAAAAGATACTTCTTTTATGAGTCGAATCTACCCATATTAAATTCCTTCTTCCATCAGCTTCAATATTTCCTAGATACATTTCATTTTTACAATAGGGACATTTCATAATTAAATTTACTCCTTAATATTTATTATATTTTAAGATACTATAGAATCACTAAATTTAACCAGTTTATGATATCTTCGAATACTTCATCTTTATTTATTTCATTTAACATTTCATGCCTTCCATCTTTATAGATTTTATAATGAAGATTTTTAATACCTAAACTCTTATATAAATTAATTAAATTATCTAATCCTTTTCCATATCTTCCAACAGGATCAGCATCACCAGAAAAAATGAGTATAGGTAAGTTCTTAGGAATTTTATTTAAATTTTCTTCTTTATGAATTACCTTTAGCCCCTTCATTAAATCATTAAAAAAAGAAGTTGTAAAAACAGTTCCACAATAAGGGTCATTTATAAATTTCTCCACTTCTTCTTCATCTCTTGTGAGCCAATCTACTCTTGTTTTATTTTTATGTATTCTCTTATTATAAGTTCCAAATATCATTCCATCTAAAAGTTTACTTTTTGCTTTTCTTCCACGAATACGCATTTCAATACTAGATATAAAAATACCAAAATTTAATATTAAGCCAGGATTTCCATTAGTTCCTGAAATAATTGCACCGTTAACAGTATCCCCATATTCTTCTATATATCTTTGAGCTAAAAAAGACCCCATACTATGTCCCATAATTATTATTGGTAAATTGAGATTTTCTTCTTTTATAAAATTATTTATTTCCTTTAAATCTTCAACCATGGTGTGAAAACCATCATTATCACATATATATCCTAAATCTTCAATATTACTACAAGTCAATCCATGACCTCTATGCTCACCAGCATAAACTATAAATCCATTATCTACTAACGTTTTTGCAAATCTTTCATATCTTATTCCAGATTCAGCCATTCCGTGGGCAATATTAATAATTCCTTTAACTGAATCCTTATCCTTTGGCTCCCATTTATACATGTTCATCTTTAATGAATCTTTAGTAATGAAGGTAAAATTTTTGCTTAACATTTAATTCCTCCTAGTGTATAAATCCTTAAAAATATTATACTATAATTTTCCATGTAAGTAATTGGTTTTGTATATAATAAAACTTTTTCCCCATATATATTTAGAATTAAATTTGCCATGATTAATAAAAAGAAAGGTTAATAGTAAAATATGTTATAATATTTAAAACTATAATAAATTGATTTTATTACTTTATTTTAGAGAAAAGATCATTATTTATTCTCTTTATTTTTATAAAAATCATATAGTAAAATTTATTAACTAATTATAACGAGGTATAGAAATGAATAAACAAGCTAGAATTTCCGTTAGAAATTTAGTGGAATTCATATACAGATATGGAGATTTAACTAATGAGTATATAAGCCATGGAAGGGCATTAGAAGGTACAAAAATCCATCAGAAAATCCAACAACAATTAAATAAAAAATATGAAGATAATGACAATACAAAATTTGAAAAAGAGGTATCCATAAAAGAAACTTTTAAAATTAAAGATTTTGATTTAACTTTAGAAGGAAGGATAGATGGATTAATAATTTCCCAGAAAATTACAAATGTACTGGAAATAAAAAGTACTAAACGGCAGTTATCTGATATTACTAATGAAAACTTAATTCATAGTGCACAAGCTAAACTTTATGGATATATGTACGTATTTACTAATAACCTTGAGACTATCAATATAACAGTTATGTATGTTAATACAGAAAGTTATGATATTAAAGAATTTATTACAAATTATAGTTTTGATGAACTTGAAGAATTTTTTTATGAGACTGTAAATAAATATTATCAATGGTTATTATTAAACCATAATTGGATTACGGAAAGAAATAGTTCTATTGATAGTTTACAATTTCCATTTAATGAATATAGACCTAATCAAAGAGAGCTTGCAGTAACAGTTTATAAAACTATTAAACAGAAAAAAAACTTATACTTAGAAGCACCTACTGGAATAGGAAAGACCATATCAACAATATTTCCTTCTATTAAAATATTAGGTGAAGATTTAGGAAATAAAATATTTTACTTAACTGCAAAAGGCAGCACAAAACTTATAGGTGAAAAAACTATTAATTTACTTAAGGAAAAGGGATTGAAATTAAAGACACTAACAATTACTGCGAAAGAAAAAGTATGCTTTAAAGATAATTGCATCTGTAATAGCGATTTTTGTGAATATGCTAAAGGGCACTTTGATAGAGTTAATGATTGTATCTTTGAAATAATAAATAATGAAACTTATATAAATAAAGAAATTATAACGAAATATAGTAAAGAATATAAAGTTTGTCCTTTTGAAACCTCTTTAGATTTAATATCCTATTGTGATTTTATTATATGCGATTATAATTACGTTTTCGATATGCAAGTTTCATTAAAAACTTATTTTAATGAAAGCAAAAATAATAATATATTCTTAGTAGATGAGGCACACAATTTAGTTGATAGAGCAAGAGAAATGTACTCAGCTACTATAGATAAAGATGAAATATTGGAGTTTAAAAAAATTTTTAAGAACTTAGATAGTACAATATATAAATCTCTAGATAAAATTAATAAATTTATGATAGAAATAAGGAAATACAGTGAAGAAGACAATTATTATATATTAGAAGAAAAACCCAATGACTTTATTAATCATATTAGAGTTTTAATAAATAGTTGTGAATTTTACTTATCTAATAATAAGAATTCTTATAGAGATGAATTGTTAGATTTATATTTTAAATTATTAGCTTTTTACAGAATTAGTGAAGTCTTTGATGAGAATTATATTTGTTATGGTGAAAAGTTAGGAAATAATTTAGTCATAAAGCTATTTTGCATAAATCCTTGTAATTTAATTAAAGATGTCATTGGGAAATCTATATCTACTATTTTCTTTTCTGCAACATTCTCACCTATGAATTATTATAAGGAAATGTTAGGTTCTAGTGAAGGAGATTATAATTTAACTTTACCGTCACCTTTTAATCTAGAAAACAGAGAAATAATAGTTGCAGATAAAATCTCAACCAAATATCAGTATAGGAAGTATAGCTATGATTCTATAGTTAAATATATCTATAGCTTAATATCATCTAAATCTGGTAATTATATAATATTTTTTCCGTCCTATAGTTATATGGAAGAAATATATAATAGATTTATTAAAAAATATAATTGTTTCAATATTAAACTTCAGAATTATGGCATGACAGAAATGGATAGGGAGAGCTTTTTAAGAAATTTTGATGAGAATAATGTTATTGGATTTTGTGTTTTAGGTGGAGTTTTTTCAGAAGGTATAGACCTAAAAGGAGATAAACTTATTGGAACGGCAATAATAGGTGTAGGATTACCTCAAATTTGTTTAGAAAGAGATTTAATAAATAAGCATTTTAATAATAAAAATAAGAATGGATTTCATTATGCCTATACTTTCCCAGGAATGAATAAAGTAATTCAAGCAGTAGGAAGAGTAATTAGAACAGATGATGATAGGGGAATAATATTATTAATAGATGATAGATTTAATACGTCACTATATAAAAATCTTTTTCCAAAGTACTGGTTTCCATATAAAAGTGTAAAAAATCAAAATGAAATAAAGGAAATTTCTCACAACTTTTTTCAGAAATAGTCACATATCTAAAAATTGAATATAGAATTAGATTCCAATCATAATATTATACAAATGGTCATGACAACGTAGTATGATGACATACTACGTTGTTCTTTTTTATGCTTAAAATAAATATATATAAGATTTTTATTCATTATCTTTAAGTATAAATATTCCTACATATTAATTATTTCTTCATGATTAGAAAAAGTGTTACTATGATTTCTATTGACCTTAGCATTGACCTAAGGTATATAATAAATTTACTACACAAGAAAGGATCATAATCATGGAAAATTATCTAAAAATTAGCGAATTAGCTAAGCTAATGAAAGTATCTGTTCACCAACTTCGATATTTTGAAAAAAAAGGGGTATTTTCACCTGCTTATATTGACAATAACGGTTACAGAATGTATGGAATCAATGAAATATACCAGCTTTCACAAATACTACTCTTAAGAAGTTTACAAATACCCGTTCAGAAAATTTATGAAGCAAATAATGATTATACTCCAAAACAATTTGAATTACTTTTAGAAGAATCATTACAAAAAATACAGAAACAAATAGAACAGCTAACTCTTGTAAAAGAGAAAACCCAGCAAATATTAGCTAATCAGCAGAATTTAAAGGATAATATGAATAACTTTCAGATTCAATATTTTCCTAAACGCTATCTTCGCAAAAGAGATATATTAGGTGAATCAGAAGATATAGATTTGAATAAATTGAAAAGAAAATCTAAGGAATTTTCTTCATTCTTTAACAGTGATTTAATTTATTTATATGACGAGAAAAAATTAGCTGTATACATTGAAAGTGAAAATAAAGAAATTATAAATTTAGGAGAAGGAGAATATTTATGTAGGAATTTTCTTGTATATGAAAAAAGAGATATAAAAAAAGCTTTAGATCACTTAGAGTGTTATATTAAGAATTCTGCTTTTACTCATCATAATCCTGTAATTCTAATTGAGAAATCCTACTCATCTATCTTTCATGCAAAGGCTCTTGTTTATGAAATACAAATAAAAGTTCAGTTAAAGGATGTGTAAACATGAATTATATGGAGGTAAAATACTGTAATATTTATCAAGATGAGAAGATTAAATCTTTAGTTATAAATGCTTTTCAATCAAAATTTACTTCACTTGTTAATCTTGATGAAATTAACTATCTCTCTCTGATAAATCATTTTTGGGAGATTCAGTACGATTCACATAATGCAAAACAAGTAGTAATTAAAGATAACCATAACATTTGTGCTACCATGTTAATAAAGAAAAAATCAAATAAAAAAGAAAAAGGGTTAAAGTTTGATTATATATCTTTATCTAAACAGTATGGACATAGAAATGTGATTAAACTTATTACTGGACTGTTAGTCTTAAATCATTCTGTAAAAAAAGGGGAATGGTATATTGATCATATTGCAGTAGATAAAAATTATCGTGGAAAGGGCATAGGAAAAGTGCTTATAAATTGGGCACAAGATTTTATTGAACAAGGAGACAAATTAACTTTATTTGTTTCTACTAAAAATAAGAATGCCATTCATCTTTATACAAAAGAAGGATTCCAAGTTAAAAATAAAAAAATTAGTTTCTGGAAATGGATACTTTTTCGCGAACCATGTTGGTATTTTATGGAGTGGAGAAAGCGTTAAATGAATAAAATAAAAATATTAATTTACAGTTTATTGGATATCTTATTGGCTTTAGGAATTATTTTCTTTTGGCAAAATAGCTACAATATGATGGGAAAGCAAATTATAATAAAACTTCAAAAGAGCATTTATCATTTACTTTGATTATGTCTAAAAAACAAAATGAAAAAAATGAAGAAATGGAGTTAATTATTTTTCTTCATGGAGATGGGGTTATAAATGAAAAAGAAGAGTGAGTTTCACCCTTCTTTTTATATTAACAACAGCAATGGTCACGACGTCTTCTACAGTCAAAGTCATCATCAAAGTCAAACAATAAAATTAGTATAATTATCCACCACCACCATATGCCGAAGAATGGACAGCAACAAAATAGTAGTAATAGTATTATTATTATTAACGAACAGTCTCTCATTGTATACCCCCCTGTGTTACATATATTGTATAGGATAGTATATATTATGTATTATTCATATAATTCGTTACTAATTTTTATTTATCCTGAAAATTAAAACAAGGATTACCTAAAAATAGGCAACCCTCATTTTATATTAAAACCCAATTAATGGGTTGAAATACTTTTTCTAATTGTAAAGATAATATTATTTTTCCTTACTTAATTCTTCAAGACATTCATTACATATATTTTTTCCTTTGTAATTTGTAATGTCTCTAGCATTTCCGCAGAAAATACAAGCTGGTTCATATTTTTTTAAGATAATTTGATCTTTATCTACATATATTTCTAATGCATCTTTAATCTCAATATCTAAAGTTCTTCTCAATTCTATAGGTATTACTATTCTACCTAATTCATCTACTCTTCTAACTATACCTGTTGACTTCATTTTTCTCCTCCTATTAGCATATAAAAATTTTATAAATATTTAAAAATACTTTTTAAAAATACTTATAGTACATATTATCAATATTGGTAAACATATGTGTTATTATTTACGCAAATTTTTGTAAAAATATTTGATAATATGTTTGTAAATATTATATTATTAAATTATCCAATTAAAATAAAAATATACATAATGTACAAGTAAAAAATATAAAAATACTGTTATTATTGTAATAAAAAGGAGAGTGGCTAAAATGTCATTTTATGGAGAGCTAAGTAAAGTATATGAATATGTATTTCCATTAAATAAAAATACCTTAAAATTTATTAGTGAAGACCTGAAAGAAGGCAATAGAATATTAGATTTAGCTTGTGGCTCAGGAGATTATTCCATTGCACTTTCTAAAATGGGATTTAACGTAGATGGAATAGATTTAGAGAAAAATATGATTGAAAAAGCTATTTGTAAAAATATCAACGAAGAAAATAAAGTTGATTTTGTAAGTGGGGATATGACTAAAATAAATGAAATATTTAAAGAGAATAAATATAATTCTATATTTTGTGTAGGAAATTCTATAGTACATTTAGAGGATAAAGACAAAATATTTAGATTAATAAAGGATATTTACTCAATGTTAGAAAACCATGGAGAATTAATTATTCAAATTGTTAATTATGATAGAATAGTTAAATTTGGAATTACAGAATTACCTACAATACAAAATTCTGAAGTTCCTTTAAAATTTATTAGACATTATATACATAGACCAGAAAATAATAAAGTAGACTTTAACACTAAATTAGTTTTAAAAGGTGGCAAAGAAATTTATGAGAATTCTGTACCACTTTTAATACTTAAAAGTGATGAGTTACTGTCAATGCTTTCGGATGTAGGTTTCACAGATATAGAATTATACGGTAGCTTTTTAAAAGAAGAATTTACAATTAACTCTTTTGCACTAGTAGTTAGAGCTAAAAAGTAATAATTTAGATACACAAATAATTTTAAAAATCTATAATATAAGAAAAATAATTCTCCACCTTATTAATTAGTGGAGAATTATTTTTAAAAATATAATTTTCTTATCTATAATTAGTAAATTGAAGATCTATTCCAAAATCCTTTGATTTAACTAATTGAATAGCTGCTTGTAGATCATCCTTATCTTTTCCTGTAATTCTTAATTGGTTATCCATAATTTGAGTTTGTACCTTAATTTTACTTGCCTTTATTTCTGCTACTATTTTTTTAGCTTTTTCAGTAGAAATTCCTTTTACTATTTTAGCCATTGCTCTTGCACTGCCTAGTGATGCAGTTTCTATTTTACCAAGTTCTAAGGCTTTAGGAGAAACTCCTCTTCTTATAAATTTTCCTTTTAGAACATCAATAACCGCATTTAATTTGTATTCGTCGTCTGATACTATTTTAATTTCATCTTTTCCAAGTTCAATTTGAGTTTTAGTCCCTTTAAAATCATATCTCTGACCAATCTCTTTCAATGTTTGGTTGATAGCATTATCTACCTCTTGCATATTTACTTCAGAAACAATATCAAATGAATAATTACTTGCCATAATAAATCCTCCTATGTATATATACTAAAAGCAAAAATAAAGCTTTTAAAAATATTATATTTCATACTAATAATAGTAAGTTATAATCCTATTATTGTCTAGATTAAAGTTAGATATAACCATAATTGTTATAATTTTTTTACTATAATTAAATTATCAGTCTATAAAGTTAATAAATAGTTGAATTTAAATTATTAATTTGTTACAATAAAATTTGCTTTAAAACTAATTATAGTGAAAAGAAGGTAGTTATATGAATAAAATATGTATCTTTGACGGAAATAAGAATTGTAACAATTGTAATGAATGTGATTTGTGCGAGCTTAATAATAATAAAACCTGTGATAATTGTGGAAAATGTTTGCAATTAGAAGGATATGATGTAAAAGCTATTAAGATTGATGAGGTTTTTGAAGATAAAAAACAAAATACTACATTTAAAAATTATAATGAGAAAATAAATATTGAAGATTTTAGTGATTTTGATTTAGAAGAGGATTCAGAAGATAACTATGATGATTCTTTGGAAGAAGTATCTAGCGAGTATATAGATGCTCTTGATGATGAAAATAACTGGAGCTATTTAGAGGATATTGATAAAATTAAAGAATTTCTAGAGAATGGGGAAGATATAAATTCTTTAGGCTCAGAGGTTTTTCCAGGGCTAATTTCTCTAAAGAATCCTAAAAATAACTAATTAAAGTTTTTATTTCATGTTAATAAAATATAGAGGACTAGTGAAAATTTTAAATATATAAGAGTTTAATGCCTCAAAAATATAGATATCTAATCAACTTAATATTAGATACTTATATTTTTGAGGCTATAATTTTTGTTTGTATTTATTATACTTTTTGTATAAGTACTCTACCTAAGACTATGTTAATTCACTTTAGATATTTACTGAGTAAAATATATATTAAAACTTTATAAAATAATAAAATTAAATTATATATATTTTAAGAAAATGAGACCTATAAAAAAATAATTATATATAATCTTAAAGAAGTAATTATATGTCGTAAATAAATACAATAATTACTGAGAATACGACAATATGCTACATTTTAAAAGAGTATAATGTGAATTAATATGTATTATTTTAGAAAATGAAGGTGGTATTATGGAAAAAATAGCAATCACAGGTTCCAATGGATTTTTTGCGTTAAGATTTATAGATTTTTATAAAGATAAATATGATATTACTCCTTTAAGTCGTAATGAGTTAGATATAAAAAGCTATGAAAAAGCAATTGAAGTAATAAAGAGTATAAAACCAACTTATTTAATTCATACAGCAGCAATATCAGACACGACTTTTTGTGAAAAAAATCCTGAGTTATCCTATGATGTCAATGTTAATGGATCAATAAATATTGCTAAGGCTTGTCGTATGATGGGAATAAAAATGATATATTTAAGTTCAGATCAGGTATATGGTGGAAATGAGAATATAGGTCCTTATGATGAAATTACTTTACCAATTACGAACAATATATATGGCAAACATAAATTAGAGGCGGAAGAGGCAATAAAAGAAATTTTGGAGGATGGGGTTATTTTAAGAATAACTTGGCTTTATAGTTTACCAGAAAGAAACAAGCCATTAAAACCAAATATAATTTGGAATGTGGTGAAAGCAGCGTTAAATAATAAGCCTGTAGAATTTAGGACTAATGAATATAGAGGGATAACATATGTATATGATTTAATAAATGCTTTTGATAAAATTCTTCAATTGCCTGGAGGAGTTTATAATGCAGGTAGTGAAAATAATTTAAACACTTATGAGCTTGGAGAGATTATTCTTAAAGAAATGGGATTAGAGCATAGAATTCATGAATTATTAATTAAGGATACTGAATCATTCAAAAATAAAAATAGAGATTTAAGGATATGTAACAAAAAACTTGAGAAATATGATATTTATTTTGATGAAACTGAAAAATCACTTAGTAAATGTATAAATGATTTCAAATTCCATATTTTTTAAGAAGAAAAACATTAGAGAAATATGGAAACAAGTGCAAATCAATGTTTAAAGAGAAGAGGAGTAACATTGAAACAGTTTTTTATTAATAATGAAGATGTAAAGACAGAGGTTAGTGAATGGGGGAATAAAGAAAACCCTACAATTATTTGTATTCATGGAGTTGGCAGCAGTAGTTTGAGTTTTTTAGAATTAGGAGAATTATTGAAGGATAAATATCATATTTTGTCTATTGATTTACTAGGTCATGGGAAAAGTCCTGTATTTAATAAAGATGAAGACTATGAAATTCCCAATTTAATAAACTGGATTTCAAAAGTAATTAAAATAATTGAGAAGGATAGTTTTTATTTAATAGCACATTCTTGGGGTAGTTGCATTGCTCTTCATTATGCAGCACTTTACCCAGAAAAGGTAAAGAAAGTCCTGTTATTAGATGGTAGTTATCATATAAAACAATTTGAATATGATTATTTTACAAACATGGATAAAAAACAATTAGCTTTCGAACCTAATTGTTCTTTAAATGAAGAAATACAATCATATGAAGCTGATTTTGATGGATATGTATTCTCTAATTGGGATGACTTTTTATATGTAGAGAGAAATAATTATTTAAGATGGTCAGAATTGTTAGAGACAGCGGTAAAAGATTTAATGAAAGAAGAAAATGGGAAAATTAGATTTTGTGCAAGTGGGGATACTGCTAGAGGAGCTATTAAATCTATGTATAATTCCCCTACAAATCTTTTATATGATAAATTAAAACTTCCTATATTATTACTACAAGCTACTCTTCCTAGTTCTTGGGATGAAGTTAGAACTTTAGAGGTAGAAGAATTTAAAAAAGGAACTAATGCTATAGTTAAAAAAATAGAAGGAACAACACACTTACTTCATTGGGATAAACCTGACCTGATAGTAGAAGAAGTACTAAGCTGGATGAAATAATTATTTTCCATTAAAAGATGAAAAAGAATTGAAAAGATAGATAAAATAAAGTATAGGATATAAAATAAAAAAATAGAGATATCCTATATATNNGCCTATATAATATATTAAATTGAATATCTCTATTTTTGAATTTGTTTAAAAGCGTATTAAACTATAAATGTGCTTTCATTAATCCATTTCCAATTTGGTTTTATACTTTTTATGTCTTTTACAAGCTTAAATAACGCTAAGTCTTTACTCTTAGATTCTAGCATAATATCTATATCTCTATTTATATTTCTACAGCTTTCTATAAAATCAATAAATTCTAGAGCTTCTATATAATCTGCATGTTTTCTATCTAACTTACCATCTCGTGGACTTGAGTAATGGAGTTTAGGTGGTAAGTCTTCATTTCTCCATGTATTAAAAACTTCATCCAACATATCATTAATAATTTCTCCATTATTATTACATTTATGATGATGAATATCTAAAGCCATTGGTATATTAAGATTATTACATATTTCTAGTGTCTCTTTAGCAGTAAAAGTCTTATCATCATTTTCCAAGATTACTCTTGAAGTAATGCTGCTAGGATAATTTTTAAAGTTATTTATAAATCTTAAAGAGGCATCTTCTTTTCCACCTTCACCACTACCTATATGAAGAATCATTTTTCCTAAAGGATATTTTAAATCCTCAAAAAAATTTGCATGAAATAATAGATTTCTTTTTGTATTTTCTACTGTTTTTGATCTTATACTATTAATTACATTAAATTCATTAGGATGAGTATCAACCCTTAATTTATTATTGATTATATATTCTCCTAAATAATTAAAATGCTTTTTAAATATTTCTCTATATCTCCAGTGGATTACATCTGGATGAGTGGCTAAAGGCACTAATGAGGAGGTAATTCTATAAAAAAATATTCTATTTGATACATTATATTTTAATATAGTATATAAATCATCTAAATTAGATCTAGTTACGGATATAAGTTTTTCAATTTTTTCATCATCACTTTGCAGTTTATTATAGTATGAAAAAGTTACTTTACTAGATGTAGTTACCTTAGGTAAACTTAAAGCTATGGACACATATCCTAATCTTACTTTCATATTTCACCTCAAAATAATTGTTTTACTTTAGTATTAAGTACCTTATTTTTATTTATTCATTCATTCTATAACATTTAAATTAATGCTAATTGTATAAGAGGTAGCATATAATTATATGGATAGCGATAAATTTGGAGGATATATGGGCAGGCCTTTTACAAATCCAGTTTATTTAAACGAAAAAACAGAAAAAATAATAAGAGAAGCAGAATATTTAGGTAAAGGGAATAATGGAGTAGTTTATTTGCTCCCAGATAATAAAATTATAAAAATATTTAATAGTTCAAAAGTCTGTAAGGATGAATATAATACTTTAATTCGTTCAAAAAAAAGCAAGTATTTTCCGCGGGTATATGAACATGGAAAGCATTATATTATAAGAGACTTTGTAGGTGGTATACGTTTAGATAAATTTTTAAGAAGAAATAATATGAATAGAACATTAGCTGAACATTTAGTTAAATTAATAAAAGATTTCAAAAAACTAGGTTATAAAAGACTGGATATAAGATGTAAAGATTTATATGTTCAGGAAGATTTCTCGGTAAGAGTTATAGATCCTAAAAATCAATTTACTAAAGTAGTACGTTATCCACGACATTTAATGAAAGGAATTCACAAAAGAAATAAGCTAGATGAATTTTTATTTTTTGTAGCAGACATAGACCCAGAGCTCCATAAATATTGGAGTGAAAAAATATATTTGTACATTTGTGAAGAAATTAAATAATAAAGCTACCTATTAATTAGGTGGCTTTTACTATTTTATACAATTAAAATTCAATAATCTATATTAGCATATTTATAAGAAATTAGATAATATTAATTTATAAGGAGGGAGTATTATGACTAATAAATTATATAAAAAACTATCATTAGAAGAGCTAAATAAAAAACTTAGTAAAATTCAATTTCACGTTACTCAAGAAAATGGTACAGAGAAGCCTTTCACTAATGAATTTTGGAATCACAACGAAGAAGGATTATATGTAGATATAGTAAGTGGAGAGCCGCTTTTTTCATCAAAAGATAAATTTAACTCTGAATGTGGATGGCCAAGTTTTTCTAAACCTATAGAGGAAAAAGCTGTTGAAGAAAAGGATGATTTAAGTCATGGGCTTATTAGAACTGAAGTAAGAAGTAACGGAGCAGATTCTCATTTGGGCCATGTGTTTGATGATGGGCCTAAGGAACGTGGAGGACTTAGATATTGTATAAATTCAGCTGCACTTAAATTTATACCAAAGGATAAAATGGATGAGTTAGGTTATAGCAGATATAAAAAATATGTTTAATAAAAATCTACAAAATTTTATCACACAACACAGAATACTCTGTACTTTGGTGCCGATATAAATGTGCCATAAGCTTCTAAGATATGTAGTTAGTCCAAATGTCAATATCCTTAGATATTGGTTGATTTTGGGCAACTACATATGTTTCTCTGCCGTTAGGTGGTGTTTTAAATGCCAGAATCAAATACGGACTAAGGTATGTCTATGCAATCCAATATCACATAGTTTGGTGTGTAAAATATAGACATAAACTTCTCGTTGGAAATGTAGAAAAAGACTTAAAGAATATAATAAATCAACTTGCAAATGATAATGTAATAACTATTGTAGAAATGGAAACCGACAAAGGCCATATACATTTGCTAATAGAGTGTACTCTATAGCACTATATACCTAATATTCTAAAATTATTAAAAGGTGTATCTGCAAGGAGAATGTTTCAGTTGCACTCCGAACTTAAAAATAGACTGTGTAGTGGACATATGTGGAACCCAAGCTACTTCGTAGCAACTGCATCAAAAAATACAGAAGAACAAATAAGAAAATATATTTAAAATCAACAGAAAAAATAAAGGAGGAATTTCTCTAGTGGCAAACTACGTTTTGACACTTCCATTGAAAACGGAAAAGTGGCAAGAAGATATATTAGAAAAAAGATTAAATATTGCTCGTTAAATCTACAATGCATGTCTTGGAGAAATTCTTTCAAGATATAGATTAATGCAAAGACAAAAAGAATATGGTCTTGCAATGAAAATGGAAAAAGGTAAAAAACGTAATGCAATATTCAATAAACTTAGAAAAGACTTTGGTGTAATTAAGTTTGACCTAAACAAGTTTGTAAAACCTATGGGGCAAAAGTTTAAACAAAACTTAGGTTCTCAAATGGTTCAAGAAATCGCAGAACGTTCTTTTAGTACTTTTGAAAAATTAATGTTTGGAGAAGCAAAGAAAGTTAGATTTAAAACTTTCGGAGAGTTCTATTCTGTACGTGAAAAAGGAAATATCACAGGCTTTAGATATTTCGAAGATAGAAATGTAATGGAGTGGCTTGGGCTAACAATGCCAGTAATCATAAAAAGAAATGACGAGTATGCAAATCAATGCTTTTTAGATAAATTAAAGTTTTGTAAACTTGTTAAAAAAGTTATCCGTGGTAAAAATAGATATTTTGTTCAAATGACTTTTGAGGGTGTTCCACCGCAAAAGAAAAACCGTAAGGTTTCTACTAACGAAAATGCTCGTGTAGGTTTAGATATTGGTACTTCTACTCTTGCTATCGCAAGTGAGAAAGAAGTTAAAATCTTAGAACTTGCAGAAGATATAAATATAGATGAAAAACTTAAAAGAGTTCTTCAAAGAAAACTCGATAGACAACGTAGAGCAAATAATCCCAACAAATACAATGAAGATGNNTTGAAACTATGAATTTTAAAGGGCTTCAAAAAAGAGCAAAAGAAACTACTGTAAATGAGAAAACTGGGAAGATTAATTGCAAGAAAAGATTTGGAAAATCTCTTAGTAACAAAGCACCGAGTATGCTTATAGCTCTTATAGATAACAAACTTCAATACTACGGTCTTTCAATTAAGAAAATAGATGCTTACAAAGTTAAAGCAAGTCAATTTGAACACTTTACAGAAACTTATGTTAAAAAGCCATTATCAAAACGTTGGAATAAATTTGAACAAGGGAATATTCAAAGAGATATGTATTCTGCATTTCTAATAATGAATACAAAGGATAACTTAAAAGAAGTAGATATAGATA